>SCKX01000001.1 GCA_004100325.1 Candidatus Microsaccharimonas sossegonensis
CCGGAACCAAAACGGAAATTGTCGCCCGCGAGGGCGGCTTTTTCTTTGGTTTTGCGGAGCAAAACCCAGTGCTTTTTCTGGGGGGAGATTTGAAATTGCCACCCCGACAAGTCGGGGTGCTTTTTTGTTTTCTCGCGGCTAAAGTCGCGCCACTTCGTGGTAAAATAAAGACGGACACAACTTATCAACCGAGAGAGCTTTTTTGTACGGCTTTAATAGCCGCCTCGTACAATTTTTGAGTTTTCTCGGAAGTTGTGTCCAGCGAGGCGGCTATTTAAGTTATGGGAGGGGCGAGATGGACGAAAAATATATTCTCTACGCGCGAAAATCTACCGATGTAGAGGACAAACAAGTATTGAGCATAGAGGCGCAAATGGTCGAGCTGCGCAAATATGCGCGAGATAACGGCCTTATCGTTATTGACGAGCTAATAGAAAAGAAAACCGCAAAAGTTCCAGGGCGTAAAGTGTTTAATGCTATGCTCGCGCGCATACAAAACGGCGAGGCAAACGGGATTTTAGCGTGGCACCCCGACCGACTGGCACGTAATTCGATTGACGGCGGACAAATTATCTATTTACTTGATCAAGTAATACTCAATTACTTGCGATTTCCAATGTTTCAATTTGAAAACACCAGCCAAGGCAAGTTCATGTTGTCAATCATGTTTAGCCAGAGTAAATACTATGTCGATAATCTCGCCGAAAACGTCAAGCGCGGACTGCGGCAAAAAGTACGACGCGGCGAGTTCCCTGGACTTGCACCGCTCGGTTATTACAACCACCCGAAAACCAAAATGTTGGCGGTGGACAAGCCTGCCGCACCGCTTGCACGGCAGGCGTTCGAGCTATACGCCAAGGACGAGAGCCGTTTTGAGGACGTTGCAGCCTTTTTGTACGATAACGGTGTAAAAACCAAAGGCGGCAAGCCGTGGCCAAAAGATAAAGTCAAGCTCATGCTGATAAACCCTGTGTACTATGGACATTTTCGCTATGGCGGCGAAGTACACGAGGGCAAGCATGAGGCGTTGATTACGAAAAAACTATTTGACCGAGTACAAGCGGTATTGGAGCGACGATGTCGCGCACGACAAAAGCTGAAAAATGAACCAATGCCACTATGCGGCATTGTGCGTTGCACTTGTCGTATGATGATTACCGCCGAGCGGCAAGTTAAGCGATACAAAAATGGTACGTCGTGCGCATATGTGTACTACCACTGTACGCGTAAGAGCAAAACGGTGCGGTGCAAAGAGCCTGCGGTGCGGAGTGAATTATTTGATGAGCAGTTGGCAAATCTTGCGCTTGGCTACGCCATGCCGAAAGCATGGGCGAGCCAACTGCTGGCGTGGTTGGAGCGCGACGAGGCGGAGAGTGTATGTATAGGAGAGCGGCAAGCTAACGACTTGCGCCAGCAAATCGTTAGCTTGTCCGAAAAGCTGGAGCGGTTGCTTGATAGTTTCTTGGAGCAAGACATTGAGCGCGCCGACTATCTCGCAAAGAAAGCAAAAATTATGAGCGAAAAGAAAACACTAGAGGAGAAAATGGGCAGTATTTTGCTTGGGCAAAATACGTGGCTTGAACCAATGAAAAAATGGATAGAAACTGCCGTTTCTATCTGGGAAATAGCCAAATCTGACGATTTGGTAGCTAAAAAGTCGCTTTACCTCGAAATCTTTGGCTTGAACCTGAAAATGGAAAAACAAAAAGTCGGCCTTGCGGCCGAGCAATTTCAAATCTCCCCCCAGAAAAAGCACTGGGTTTTGCTCCGCAAAACCAAAGAAAAAGCCGCCCTCGCGGGCGACAATTTCCGTTTTGGTTCCGGTTTGGTGGCTCCTCCCAGACTCGAACTGGGGACACAAGGCTCTTCAGGCCTCTGCTCTACCAGCTGAGCTAAAGAGCCACGCTCGCACTAGCAGTGAACTCTGTATATTTTACTAGAGGTGCGCTAATTACACAATATGGGCTACTTCTTTAACACGCGAGAGACGGTATCGGTGAGGTCGGCAGGGAGTACAAACACGGTTTTTTGACTTGGCTCGACTGCAATCTTTTCGAGCGTTTGGAGCGTACGAATGCTAATACCGCCGGGAATTTTCGTCAGCATCGCCGCAGCATCGGCGACGGCTTGCGCGGCAGATTTTTCACCTTCTGCCGTAATGATGACGGCTCGACGTTCACGTTCAGCCTCAGCCTGCTTTGCCATGGCACGTTTCATGTCGGTTGGCAGTTCAATATTTTGAATTTTGACGCTTTCGACGTCAATGCCCCATTTTTCAGTTTGCGTATCAACAATTTCTTTAATACTCGTACTGACTTCGTCGCGCTTACCCAGCAGCGAATCGAGCTCGATATTACCGGTCACGTCACGAAGCGCCGCCTGCGCAAACTGACTGCTGGCATAAATAAAATTGGTCGTTTCAAGAACGGCTTTTGCGGCATCAACGACGCGGAAGTAGACGACTGCGTCGACATTGACCGTGACGTTGTCCTTTGTAATGACTTCCTGCTTTGGAATATCAATCGTATTTGTACGGACATCGATCCGTGTCATTTTTTGAAAAATAGGTATAATGACCCGAAGTCCAGGCTGGCGAATACCGGTAAAGCGTCCCAGCGTCAACACAACGCCTCGCTGATACTGGTTAACGACCTTTAATCCACTCAAAATAAAAATACTCACGATAACGACGACTGTCCAGAAAAATAATCCCATAACGCTCCTTTTTTATAAGGCTAGTATAATAGAAATATGCAAAGAATACCACTTGCGGAACGGATGCGTCCGAAAACGCTGGATGAGGTCATTGGGCAAACACATCTTTTAGGCGATCACGAGATACTAAGGCAGATCATTAAAAACCGTGAGCCTGTTAGCCTTATTTTATGGGGTCCTCCTGGAAGTGGTAAAACAACTTTGGCACGGATTATCGCCACAGAAGTAAAGGCAGAGTTTGTTGAAATATCAGCCGTGACTAGTGGCAAAAAAGACGTCGAGCGCATTGTCGAACATGCCAAGCAAAATTGGAATTTACAACTTCGCACCATTCTGTTCGTTGATGAGATTCACCGCTTTAATAAAGCCCAACAAGACGCATTTTTGCCGCATGTCGAATCCGGTTTAATTACTCTCATCGGTGCAACCACCGAAAATCCAAGCTTCGAAGTCATTACGCCGCTGCTGAGCCGTAGCCGTGTGCTTGTATTAGAGCCGCTGAAAAAAACGGAGGTTATTTCGATTTTAAAACGAGCCCTAACATTGGATAAAATGACCTCACGCGTTGACGCAAAATCACTTGAGTATATTGCTGAACTTTCTGGAGGCGATGCCCGTGTTGCACTGGGCAACCTTGAGCTTGCCCTGAGTATGATGGGAATGGCGAAAAAAATTACGATCGAAACGGTCAAAACAGCCGCTCAAAAACGCCTGCCTGGCTATGATAAAAAGGGAGATATGCACTATAACGTTATCTCAGCATTTATTAAAAGTATGCGTGGCAGTAATGTTGATGCAACATTGTATTATCTGGCACGTATGATTGATGCCGGTGAAGATCCAAAGTTTATTGCTCGTCGTATGGTCATTTTTGCATCGGAAGATATCGGTCTTGCTGGTAACGGTGCGCTTGGTCTGGCCCTCAATGCGTTTCAAGCTGTTGAACGGATTGGCATGCCCGAATCTCGCTATATCCTTTTCCACGTCGCGACCGCACTAGCAAAAAGCGAGAAATCACGCCAAACGACTGATGCCATGGGGCGAGCGTCCGCACTGGCAAAACAATACTCAGACGCAGCCGTGCCTCTTTGGCTTCGCAACGCCCCAACCAAGCTGATGAAGGACCTCGACTACAGCAAAGACTACAGGTGGCAAGCCGACTTTCACTCAGAAAAAGGTTTTTTGCCTGACGAAATAAAAGATAGGAACATCTTTTAACTAATTTTAAGTTCTTTCTTTAGCGCCAAATACACGCCATTTGTCCACCCAAAACCGTCTTGCAACACGTATTCCCCACCACCGCCCAGACCACTTCCGCCCATGACATTGTATTTTTCTACCATGCGATGCGTTTTCATAAAGACTGCATCGTTTAATTCAATCCAGCGGTGCGCAATTATATCGGCCAGCTCGTTGTACCCATAGCGACGTAAGCCTTGGATTGTTATCCATTGTAGCGGCGCCCATCCATTCGGACTATCCCATTGCTGTCCATTTTCAATAAGTGTCGTCACCACTCCACCTGGTTTTAAGAATTCGCGTTGAATCATCACCGCAACGTCAGCCGCTTCAGCTTCACCAGCGATACCAGCGTATAAAGGAAAGACTCCAGCAAGACTAAAAACGGTCGTGTTTTTTTGGTGATGAAAATTGTAATCTAAATAAAACTTTTTGTCTTCATCCCAAAGATACTCATGAATAGCATCTTTTCTTTTTGCCGCCGCTTTTTTAAAGCGCCGTGTCTGCAGTGGGTGCAGCAATGAATTATACCCATCAGCAATCGTACTCTCCATCAAGTACATCAAACTATTAAGGTCTACCGGAATGATATCGGCAGTGTGAATTGTCTTCAGATCATTTGGATCAGCAAGCCAACGTGAACTAAAGTCCCAACCAGACTCGGCGGCGGCACGAAGATGAAGGAACAACCGATCACGAATTCTTTTGCCTGATGCTTTGGCTGTCTCGATATCCTCGCGAAGGGACTCAGGCCGCGCAGTGACTTTGTTGTCATAGTAACGATTGAGTAAACTTTTATCGGACAACTGAACAACGCGGCGATAGGCATTATGCTCTGTCTCTTCCAACTTCCGGCGACCTTTCATCCAAAAACGATATTCCGTTAAAAGCTGTGGCAGGTAGTAACGAATGACTTTTTTGCCTTTATGCTCGGCAAGTAATTTTATCATCATCACGAAAAAAGGCGGCTGTGACCGACTCAAGAAATACGTCCGGTTTGCCGTAGGTACATAGCCATACTTTCGAATCATGTAGGCAGTATTTTTCAAGATGTCTTCTACCTTCTTCCATTCGCCTTGTGCCGCCAGTCCCAACATGATGAAATAGCTATCCCAATAAAATTGTTCATTAAAGCGACCGCCCGGCACAATATATTTGTGAGGTAGTGCAATTAAGGAGCCGCGATCAACTCGGTTGCGACGCTCAAGGTACTCCCACAAGCGAGTGATGTGTTCTTCGGCCGTATCACTGTCGTGGACAGCAAACGGGTCTTTCTTTGACACAGTCTGTGCAAGATCCGTAAAATGTCGACTCACAAATTCACGAAGATCGAAGTGTGGATCAGTTTTTAGGAGTTTATATTCTTCTTTGATGGATCGAATGCGGTTTTTTGGCGTCAGATCGACAAAGGTTTTCCCATCTGCATATATCTGCTGCGTCTGTACGTCGCCAAACAATTCTCCCAGCAGTTCGTCAGGACCTTTTTTCGATTTCATCAATACTCCTGCCGCTGAGACAAGTGAAGACTTTATAATATCGATGTTTTGTTTTGTATATGTTTTAGCTGACATTTTTTGATGTAACAAGAATATAGTTATTAACAATTTCTATTATAGATAACTCTGCCGTGGATGCACTACCTTTTTAAGAAAAAAGTGAATAATGTTACGTGGCTTCGGTGTACAACCAGTTTTCGTGAATCTCAAGCTGCGGAGGAATACGAGTCAATGTACCTGCTGCATTATATATTATTGGTGTCATACCAATATGTGTATGGTGATTCATAAAAAATGCCAGTCGTGCCATGATTATCTTTCCAACAAGTTCTTTGTCTGGGTTATGTACTGCTTCTAGACGCAGCCATAGTTCTAACGATTCGTCAGAGTCAAATAATTCCCTTTGTTGTGTCAAAATATCTGGAATTCGGGCTTCTTCATTTTCAAGCAGTCTCCGTTGTATCGTCTTTCGTTCAGTCACAGTCGAAACGTTACTGATGATATCAAGGAAACGCATGTCGCGGCGATATTCAGTCGTGCGAAGCAGCGAGGATGCATTAAATCGAATAACTGGTTCAACTAAGCCGTAAAATCCCATCACGCGCTTTTCAAATGACATCTCAGCTGGCACGAGGATATTACCCTGTGGCAGAATGAGCTCTTCATATTCGAACACCCCATGTGACGTTGCTTCGATGACAGTGAGTTCTTCTGCCGTATCAAGAATAATTGATGTATGTTTCTCCAAGCCTTCACCGTCAAAGAAAACTTCGATTTGACCATTTTCGAGTTGCACCCGATTTGAAGAGGTATCTTCATATTGAAACGACTCTGTCATAAACGAAGTGTACCACCCTTTTCATACATAGTGGTACATGTTTTTAAATGACCTGCTGTTACCTAGCTCTTTTGAGCATTTCGCTTACGCTGATTAGGATCTAGATATCGTTTGCGAAGCCTAAGTGACTTAGGTGTCACTTCTAAAAGCTCATCGTTTTCGATAAAGTCAATTGACTGTTCAAGGCTTAGGTCTGTGTACGGTGTTAATTGAATCGCACCATCACTCGACGACGTACGCATATTTGTCAGCTGTTTTCCACGACAGACATTAATGTCGAGGTCGCCGCCACGGTTGTACATACCAACAATCATACCTTGGTAGACGGTCGTTCCCGGACCAACAAACAGCTCACCGCGCGCTGCCGCCGCATCAAGGGCATAGGCGGTCGTTGCACCGGCTTCGGTTGCGATTAACGCACCATTACGTGTCTGCTGCAGCTTGGCACCGAGTGGTTGATAGCCGTGTGGTAAGCTATTCATAATCACCGTTCCCTTTGTTGCAGTTAATAGTAGGTTACGAAGCCCAATCATTGCACGAGTCGGAATGATATAGGTAGAACGAATCGTGCCGCTGGCGGTTGTTTCCTGTTTGATTGGCGCGGCGCGACGTGTCCCTAGTTCCTGGCTGACTGCTCCAAGGAATTCAGCACCGACTTCAATCAAAAGCTCTTCGACTGGTTCTTTGATGTCACCGTCTTCTTCGATCGTGACTGCTTGGGGACGACCGACCTCAAATTCAAAGTCTTCGCGACGCAACGTTTCAATCAAAACCGACAAATGCAGCTCCCCACGACCTGATATAACGAACCCAATGCCTTCTTCTTGAACGCGTAGTGACACGTTCGTTTCAAGTTCTTGGCGAAGACGATCACCAATTTGTCGGCTGGTGTTGTACTTTGCTTCTTTACCCTTGAGCGGACTGGTGTTTGGGCCAAGATACATTGAAATTGTGGGTGCTTCAATATCAATCACCGGCAGTGCTTCAGGATGTTCCTTATCAGCAATTGTTTCACCAATGTGCGCGTCGGCAATGCCGGTCATTGCAATAATATCGCCTGCACCGGCTTCGGTAATTTCCTCGCGCACCAGACCGCGGTACACGAACAGTTTTTCAATTTTTGCAGATACAAGTGTGCCATCACGCTTCATCAGAACAAGAGGGGTTGCTTTGCTGATCTTTCCACGAGAAATACGTCCAATGGCGTATTTTCCAAGGAATGAATCGTAGTATAACGAAGTGACGAGCATTTGAAACGGCTCGTCAACACTGACGTCAGGGGCAGGAATATCGTTGATAATCGCATCGAAAATTGGTGTCAAGTCGACATGCTCTTCTGGGTTGTCTGGCAGTGATGTCCATGCTTTTCCCTCACGTCCAATGGCATAGTAGACAGGATAGTGCAACTGGCTATCGTCAATCGCAAGTTCAAGAAAGAGTTCAGATACTTCGTCTTCAACTTGTGCAATCCGACGTGATGGTTTGTCGATCTTATTAATAATTACCACTGGCTTTAACCCAAGTTCAAGCGCCTTAGAAAGGACAAACTTTGTTTGTGGCATTGGACCCTCCTGTGCATCAACGATCAGTAGGACGCCGTCAGCCATATTGAGCGTTCGTTCCACTTCACCCGAAAAGTCGGCATGTCCCGGCGTGTCGACGATGTTGATTTTGTAATCACCGTGATACACCGCCGTTTGCTTTGCTGTAATCGTGATGCCACGTTCGTGCTCTTGGTCACCACTATCCATGATTAAAGATTGATCCATTTCAGCTTGGTTAGAACGAAACGTATTACTCTGCTTTAGCAGTCCATCAAGCAGCGTCGTCTTTCCGTGGTCGACGTGAGCAATAATGGCAACGTTGCGAATGTATTTTGGGTCTTTCATAAAAATATGCCCAGCGTCTTTTCACGCGAGGCTTCCTTATCTGTAAGTAAAGCACAGATCGGGCTTTTACGCAACCAGTTTAATGTGCTCGGGTACAATGAACTGCGCAAGTTTTGTGCCAATTTCAATGGTTGGCTTGCTTGGTGCGTATTCACTGAAGTTTTCCGGATCCCAAACCGGTGCATATGCCTCGGCAATTTCTTCTTCATTTTTTCCTTCAAAAATAATCCTACCCTGCGGAACCTCATCAATCGGTATGTAGTGATCCATAAAATAACGTGCCTGCAGCCCCATTTGACGCGCCAGTAACTCATGTTCGCCAACAGGTAATGTCACAATTTTTTGTTTAGGAAAAAGCCTTCCTCTTCCGCTCATGGATAAATAACCCGCCGTTAACCCTACATACTTGTACAAACTTGTATACGTGGCATCGAGAATCGTATCATCTTCGAGAATAATAAAATCATGGGCTTCTTGGTAATCGCTATCAATTTCCAGTGTTGTTTCAACAAGGTGGTGTTCGACACTTAATTGATCTAACTTCTCAGATAAGGCAACTGTGACGATGCCGCAAATACCCATACTGAGTCTGTACTCAGGGTTAAACGCACTCAACAAGTCATGTACTTCACCAAGCCCTTTTTCAAGATCTTTCGCAAGTGGTTCCGCCTCGACTAATTTCATTGTAAAATAATAGCAGAAATAAAATAAAACTCCACTCTTTAGGAGTTTTATTCATCATAGTTGGTGCGCGCGAGAGGACTTGAACCTCCACACCCGTTAGGGCATAGCCACCTCAAGGCTACGTGTATACCAATTTCACCACGCGCGCAGACCCGGTTATTATAGAGATAAATACAAAAAAAATCAATTGAAAAGCCTGTCACGCAGGCGGAGGAGCTCCGATGAGTTCGACTCCGCCTGCGATGAACAGGCTTATTTGCTTGCGTTTTGCATACCGCCATGACCGTGCTTCGCCCCGGGGATGAGCGACTTAACAGCGTATGCCGCCAGTTTTAACTTGCTACGCGTCCAAGGCTGGGTGTTGAGCTCCGAGTTGTCGAACGGGATCTTCCCGAACTTGTCGTCAAAGACTTCGTGATTTCCCGCTGCGTCACCACGATTGGAACGCTGCTGAACGCTTCTGCATCTGTTAAAGTTGGCCTTGCGCAGACAAAAAACCCGTCATTTCTGACGGATGGTTTGTGTGGTGGGCGCTGAGGGATTCGAACCCCCGACCCTCTCGGTGTAAACGAGATGCTCTAGCCAACTGAGCTAAGCGCCCTCATAGGAGGCAATTATATCGTACCTCACCCCTTAAATCAATACGGATGATTACGGTGTCTGTTCAACTAAGCGATCGCCCACCGTCCAATATAGAACATTGGCGTATCGGTCAGCGGCCGAAACAAGCACCTGCTTATCAGGCATCGCTTGGGCACTCGTGCTACGCACATACTGAGTTGTCGCCTGGAAAAGTCCAATCGCCGGTGCGTCAGCCATCCACTGTTTTGCAAAAGTGATATATTTCGCGTTACGAATGTTAGGTTCAATCCTTGTACGCGCACTGGCGAGCGCTTCGTCAGCAATCGGATTGGAATAGTTAGAGAAGTTAAAGCCATTACTTGCCTGAGAAGAATGCCAGTATGCATAGACATCCGGATCACCACCAATCGTCAGCTGATACAGTAGCACATCGTAGGCACGAGGCTGCAAAATATTTTGCGCGACGTTTTGCGATGTATCAGATGGATCGACCACACTTGTCGTCACTGTCATACCCAATCCGCGCCATTGGTCCACTACATTGGATAGTGCTTTTTCAAAGTCATTATTTTTTGTTGTCACGACTTTCACACGCAGCAAGTTGCCATCTTTCTTGCGAACGTTACCCTCTAATTTCCAGCCGGCTTGGTCAAGCAGCTTTCCGGCTCCTGTTTTATCGTAGGCAACTTTAGAGGGAACGTCACCCGTGACTTGTCCGGTAATAAATGGAAGGTAAATTTCGGGTGTGTTCTTGCCGACGGCATCTCTGACAGCTGCGGTATCAGTACCCATTTGCAGAGCTTTTCTCACCGTTTTGTCCGACATTACACCAACGGTCGTGTTAAAGAGCGCGTAGATGCCGGCATTGATAGCTTTGCGCTCTACCACATAACGATCACCAGTAATCTTTGCGGTGTCTGAAACTGACAATTCGGCAGTCGCATTTACCTCGGAATTCTTTAAAGCACGTATGATGGCCTCGGTGTTAGCATAGACGTGCAGTTGAAGACGGTCGAGTTTAGGAGCACCACGATAATAAGCATCGTTTCTCGCTAGGTGAATAATACTTCGTCCAGTGGTAGTATCGACATTTTGTATCAACCGCAGCGTAAACGGACCACTCCCCACCGGGTTGGTACTAAATGCATTTTCGCGAAGCGCACTTGGGGCAACATCGCGTAAAATATGTTCTGGTAAGATAGGTAGGAAGTTTAAAGCATTAGGAAAAGCAGCATAGACATCCGGAAGTGTAAACTGAACTGTCAGATCATTAACCGCAGTTACTGTAATATCTTTCCATCCCGTAATGGTTGCGCGCGTTGCCGGATTTTTTAATACGTTAACGGTATATACGACGTCTTTGGCACGTACATAGACGCCGTCCTGCCACTTCGCGTCTGGTCGCAGCGTCACGGTATATGTTTTTTGATCCTTACTGATCGTCATACTCGTTGCAAGATCGTAATTAAGCTTACCGGACGTATCATAGGACAATAACCGTGAAAACAGTAAATAACTTGCCGATTCTTCAGCGCTTGTACTTGCGAAAATAGGATTCAAGGTAGTAACCGGACCCAGCACTGCTTCGGCATAAGTACCATTGTTGGCATTTGCAACCGTTCGATAACTCTGTTGATACCACAGTAGCTGAAGTCCGCTCGCGCCGATAATGAGTCCGACAGCAAGCACCCATAAAATGATATGTCGACGCACCTCCCGAATACTGTCCATACGTCTAAAAACAAAACGACGGGCATGTCGTACGGTTGCGCCTTCAACTTTTCTCATACGGCGCGAAAGCTCTTTAGAGTTAAAGCTTAACTTTGGAATACGACGCCATTTACTCGGTTGGTTTTCAGCCACTTTCAATTATGCTCCTTCAGCTTGTCATTATTTTGACGGCAGCAACAAGCCAACCACAATCGCAAGTACGAAAATTGCCGCAAAAACAACACTGACTTCAAATAGGTTGCGATCGATACCACGACGTGTTGTGTACAATTCTCCCGAGCTGCCAAACCCTGCACCAAGCGTGGCACCTCGCTGCTGAAGCAAAATAGAAGCTATCATGAGAACAGCCGATGCGATAGTGATAATTTGTAAAATTGTATCAATGGTCATAATGTGCTCCTGATGTACCGCCACGAATTTCAACTGCGGCACTTACTATATAGTTTATCAAACTTAAAATGATTCCGGTAAGAATTGAGTTAAGAAATGACATTGAAAAGCCTGGCGTCAAAGCTATAGAAACGTAGACAAGGACGCCATTAACAATAATAACGAACAACCCTAAGCTTAAAAGAATCGCCGGCAATGATAATATGACAGCTAATGGTTTGAAAACACTATTGATAATAGAGAAAATTAACCCAGCTAGAAGAAATCCCCCCATGCCAGCCGTTACTTCCACGTTTTGGATACCCGTTCCAAGTAGTCTGAACGCTATCCAAAGACCAAATGAGTTAAGTACCCATCGGACAACAAAAATAAGGATGTGCTTTTTCATAACGTTATGTTTAGTATAACATGCATGTGTGGCTACATGTTGGTCGGAAGCGCCGCCGATAGGTTTTCATAGCCATCTTGCGTAATTAAAATATCGTCCTCGATACGAACGCCAATTCCCTCTTCAGGAATATAAATTCCTGGCTCAACCGTCAAAATCATACCGGGCTGGAATGTTTCCGGACTGCCAAGCGAATCATGAACATCAATGCCCAGACCATGACTTACTGAGTGAGGGAAATACTTGCGATAATCGTCTTTCTCTCTTAAAAGATCAAGGTTATGTAATGCGGCTCGCATAATCTCGTCAACTTGTTGAAAATATTTTTTCACATTCACACCAGGCCCAAGAAGTCCTATGATCTTGTGGTGCGCGGTTTCAACTTCGTGATGCACGGCCATATGTCGTTTTGAAACTTTACCGACTGCGTATGTTCTCGTTATATCTGCTGCATAGCCTTGATACCTCGCGCCAACATCAAGCAACACGAACTCGCCAGGAACAAGTGCGGCTTGATTTTTAACATAATGCAGCGTGCAAGCATTTTTACCGGCAGCCACAATCGGATCATAGGCATGCCCAATCGCCCCTTGTTTTCGGAATTGATAGCTAACATCAGCTTCAATTTCGTACTCGTATGAATAGTTACGAAGGTTGCTACGAACCGTTTCAAATCCATTGATGGTCAGCTGAATGGCACGACGTATCATGTCGATCTCTTCTGGAGTTTTTATCGATCGAATTTTTGCCATTTCCTGACGAATATCTTTGACATGTACGAATGTACTTCGCAGCATCTTGACCATTTCTACGGGGCCAGGATTGAGCCCAAAATGATACTGTTCTGTACGCGGATCTTCCCCAATCGTCGCAATACTCATGTCTGATTCTTTTAATGTTTTAATGAGTTTTTCACCTTCCGCATGTTGAAGTACAACATCGACTCCGCTGATTGCTTTTGCCTCATCGTCAGATAAAGAGCCATCAAAAATACGACGTACTTCATCAACATCAGGTGCCACAAGGTACGATGCTTCCTTTTTAATAATCAACCACCACCCCGGATAAGTAATGCTGGTTAGGTACCAAAAGTTTGCTTCTTGTTCAAAAGCAAACGAGGCATCGTGAGAGCGTTGCATAGAAATGTTGCCAGCCATAGCAATAGCGTCAACCTGTGCAGCGTCAAATAATGCCCGCCGGTTACGTCTGAAAAAATCCTGATTCATTATTTCCAATTGTAGAACGTTACACACGTACTGTCGATAAACAACTACTCTGCTTTTTTGGTGCGCGCAAACGCCGGATTAGAAAATGCCGCGCGCGTTTGGTCAAAATTAGCGGTCACTGCTTGGGCACGCATGAAGTAGCCAGTATACGGCTGTAATCCTTTGATCAAACCCGATGTAGTTATCACGCGCAACTCTGTTACATTATTCATAAAATTTATATCAGTGGTGTACTGTAATACGTAATACTCGGCACCAGGAACTGCGTCCCATGAATAGCTTAATTCTGTACTCGATACGATAGTGGCCGTCATTTTTAAAGGGGGCTGTGAATAGAGATTTGTTTGCGCCTGAAGGGTTGACGACCACGTACTTTGACCATTTGGATTGGTTGCAGCCACCCGGCAATAGTACGAGGTATTAGCTACAAGATTGTCGATTCTGAAAGATTGATTAATTGTAGATTGTGAACTGAGACCTATTGTAAAACTCTGATTTTTCGCACATTGCACAGTATACCCAGTTGCATAAAGACTAGCCATCCATGAAAGTGTTATATCATTCACTCCACTAGAAGAGACTGCTACACTTCCAGGTACTGATGGTAGGGTTGATGTTTTACCAGATGTGCAATTTCCACTTATAGGTCCGTCCTCGGGCGTCTTTTCGTTCATATAGAACGCGACTTTTGAATCAACATTACTCGTTGCCGAAATACAATACGAGGTGCCAGTGACACTTACCTTTGCATCAATCTTTACTATACCAGTAGACGCAATGGTTGATGGTAGTGTTTGTTTATATAGGTTATTCATCGCCGAGGACTTAATAATTTTATTCTGTCGAATAAGTTCGGTTTTCACACTGTTCTCCAGATTAACGCGTTGAGCCTGCTGTATTATGAAAAAAACTACAGCCGCAATAATCCCCACTGCGAGGAGGCCGATAATTATCCAACGCAAAGTATGACGTTTTTGTTGTGGTTCTTCTATAGTTATCGTGGTTGGCTGCATACAAATTCCTTAATACTTCACTGCAAAGTACTTAGTAATAGATGGCTGGATAACATTGTGTGCTTGATCACCACCGGTTGAGCCTGTGGTTTGATTTTGGGAGTAGGTTGCCGAACTTGCGTCGGATTTGTAATCAATGCGAATTGAGCTTCCGCCACTATTTGCGGTCACGTATTGATCATGACTATGCGAAGGCAATTCCGCAAGCGTCGTCACATGCGTCTTTTCACCGTATTTTTTTCCTATCATATTAAATTCTGCATCTATAGAGCTAAGATTTACTGCCACCCGACCTCGTGAGTCGGGTAGATTGAAGGTCGTAGATCCGTTTCCAGCACCATAGGTTGTGCCGATCACGGCAAAGAGGGCTGCGTATGTGGTGCGAGATACAGCCGAACCATCCTCGAGGAGATAGCCCGAAGGTGCCGCTGACCACCATCCTTCAATCGTTGAGCCTGTCGTCATGCCCACATCGTCATTACTTCCGGTGCTTGCCGTTGCTTTAATGACAGACAATTTAACAATTGAAGGTTGAATAACATTATGTGCCTGGTTCCCACCCTGTGAACCAGTTTGTATGCCTTGGTCATAGGTTCCACCTGCCGCATCAGCCGCATAGTCGGTTCGAATACCAGGACCGGCTGCTACGGAAGCAGTCACAATTTGTAGGTGACTATGCGACGCCATTTCTGCGATTGTCAGCAGGTGTGTCTTCTCGCCGTATTTTAGACCCAGCGTCGCAAACTGCGTATCAGCTGTATTTCTGTTTACACCCACCCGTCCGCGTGAGTCAGGAAGATTGAAAGTTGAGGTGCCATCACCCGCACCATAGGTTGTGCCTATTGCCGCGAATAAATCAGCGTAGGTTGTGCGCGATACAGCCGAACCATCTTCAACAAGGTAGCCGGTTGGTGCTGATGACCAATAGCCTTGCAGGGTTGTTCCAGCAGCAGTTGTAGAGGTCGTTCCAAAAGGGGCACGGTATTTGATGGCATATAGTTTTACCATTGATGGCTGGATCACATTGTAAGGCGTGTTACCTCCGCTGCTATTTGTTTGTACGCCTTGAGCATAAATGCCACCATTGCCATCTCTGCTGTAATCGTTTCGTATAGCAGTGCCTCCAGAGTTGGCAGTGACGTATTGCTGGTGATTATGTGACGGCATTTCAGCAATCGTTAATAAATGTGTTTTTTCACCGTATTTTTTACCAATAGCATTAAACTCGACATCAGAGGGATTAAAGTTCACAGTCACTCTCCCGCGTGAGTCGGGTAGGTTGAAGGTTGAGGAACCATCGCCTCCGCCATAGGTTGTACCTATTGCAGCGAATAAATCAGCGTAGGTTGTGCGCGATACAGCCGAACCATCTTCAATCAGATACCCGTCGGGTGGACTAGACCAATATCCAGCTATCGAAGAACCTACAGGGATCGAATCATACGCATAACAATTCGGATAGGTGCCGTATTGGTTTGAATCGGCACATGTACGTGACTGTGTATCGCTACTATTCGTATTGCTCCAGTCACTTTGCCCATTTGCGTTTACGGCTCGCACTCGACAGTAATACGTTGTCGTTGCATTTGCGCCTGACAAGG
The DNA here is from genome assembly GCA_004100325.1 of Candidatus Microsaccharimonas sossegonensis. Lineage (GTDB taxonomy): Bacteria > Patescibacteriota > Saccharimonadia > Saccharimonadales > Saccharimonadaceae > Microsaccharimonas > Microsaccharimonas sossegonensis. The sequence continues at coordinate 15,793 of SCKX01000001.1, forward strand.
TGGCATTGGTTGTCGTCCCACCGGATACGGTTTGTTGTAGTAAACCAGTAATAAAACTAGGATCATATGCACACTGCGCAAGATATTGTGTTGCGTAATTAGGTGATGCCAGCGTCCAATTCAGGGAAATTGAAGTCGAACTCGTCGTAAAGCTGACATTACTCACCGCGCTTGGCACTGGAACTGTTGTCCTCGCTGCACATGTGCCTGAAGTCGCGCCTTTAGCCTGCGTTACATTATCAATATAATATGTAATCGATGCCGACTGCGTGGTAGTTCCATCGATACAAAACGATTTTGTATCTGGAGCTGTTAACACAACTGTGTTATTTGCACTCGGCGAAAAAGAGGTCGGGAGTGTCATCGGATAGGCATTGCTAAATGTTCTACTCGACTCCATGGCTGAAGCGGCGTGAACAAGGTCACTTTTTAAAGAATTCGTCGCGACAGAATTGCGCCATGCACCATATGATACCAAAACAACACCAGCAAGAATTGCGATCACTGCAATGACGACAATCAGCTCGACAATAGTAAACCCAGACCGTAACTTGCTTTGTAGCGTACTCACCATAGAAAACTCTGCCTTCATAATATAGCGATGGTTGCCTTAGCACAAGCTTTATAAAGGTAGCTATACCCTCGGTTTAATAATCGGCAAAATGAGTTTGGCTTTCTTTTTACCGATTGCCTGAATAACCGCCGATTCTTCCGCTAATAGTACGCCGCGCATGCTGCCAAAGGTGCGGATAAGTTTTCGCCTGGTCGCTGGTCCAACGCCAGGAATTTCCTCAAGCACATTGGCTGTTTGTTTGGCACGTTTTAACACTGTATGATAGCTGACCGCAAAACGATGCGATTCATCACGAATCCGCTGGAAAAGTTTTGTGACATCAGTATATTTTGAATGACTTGTCGCCGCTCGTAGATTCTTTGAGTGTGACGATGCGTTGAACTGCCCAACATGTAAATTTATAATATAGTACTCACCTGATATCGTCACCGCAATATCATCGGTCGGGTTGTTCATAGATTCTATTAGTGTATCTGTCCCAATATTAGATCGAGTTCGATGGACAATGATTTCTTCCTCTCGCTTGGCGATGCTAATCGTTGGAATGTTCAAATGATACGCTTCGACTGCTTTTAGCGCCGCATCGAGTTGCCCTTTACCACCATCAATCAAAATCAGATCGGGTTTGCCCCATGCTTTCAGATTCTTTTCACTCAAGCGCCGTTGCAGCGTTTCTTGCATATTGTAATAGTCATCATTTTGTTCGATGCGAGTTTTAAATTTACGATAGTTTGCTCGGTCACTGACGCCATTCGTAAACACCACCATACTGGCAACCACATTCGTTCCGCCCATATGGCTAATGTCGTAACCTTCGATACGGACTGGTATGTTAGAAAGTCCTAATAGTGTCGCGAGGTTGGTCAGTGCTTTGTCTTTGCTAATATCAAGGAACTCGCGATCACCAAACATGATCTTGTGCTGTAAAGACCGCAGGTCGTTGATGTTATTACGCACACGAGCGGCGGTTTCAAAATCATGCATCTTGGCAGCTTGGTGCATTTCTTTTTCTAGTTCACGCAGGATCGCACTACGTCCACCCTCCATGTACCGAATCAGTCGCTTCAAGGTGGCTTTATACTCTGCCTGTGAAGTACCCGGTCGCGGACTCAGTCCAATATGCGCGTCCAGATCCGGACGACCATTGTCTTTTGGCGGCGTCGTGTAGTACGGAAAAACTTTACGAAGATAGCGCAGCGCTTTTTTAATTGCAAAACCGTTATAATATGGTCCAAAATACTCTGCGTTGTCATCGATGGGGTTACGCGTAAAGCTGACGGTTGGCCACTGACTTTTCATATCGATGCGGATAAATGTTTGTGACTTATCGTCACGTAGCAAAATATTAAACCGTGGCAGGTAGCGCTTGACCATTTCTGATTCAAGAAATAATGCATCAATTTCACTTTCCGTTTCGACCCAATCGGTATCATCAATCTCTTCGACTAAAGCCCGTGTCTTGATGTCCATGTCACGGGTACTTTGAAAATACTGACGTACCCTGTTTTTTAAAAGTGCCGCTTTCCCAATGTATATAATTTCTCCAGATTTTGACTTATGAAAATAAACACCAGGCGAGCGCGGCAAAGTTTTTAATTTATCTTGAAGCTTCTTACTTTTTGACTCCATACATCTATTATATCGGTCGACGGCTTAGTATAATAGTACTTACGCAACTTGCGCTGCACGCTCACGACAAAGTTCAGTATGAAACAAAAGATCAGGATGCTGTTTGCAGTTTTCACAAATCAACACAAGATCGTTGCAGTTCGCATACGCACAGTTTTCGTAATTGCTGGTTGCTTGGTGACAGTGACTACATTCGCCAATAACCGCAGTGTGATCAGAAAAATCAACCGTCATACGATCATCAAACACCCGCAGGCTGCCTTCCCATAGTCCGTCGTCACCAAATGCCTCGCCGTACTTCACAATGCCGCCGTCAATTTGATAGACTTCTTTAAACCCACGATTCATCATCAGTGAACTTAAGATTTCGCAGCGAATCCCGCCGGTACAATACGTGATGATTGGCTTGTCTTTGATGTCGTCATACTTGCCACTTTCCAGTTCTTTAATAAAATCGCGGCTCGTGTGCGTATCTGGCACTACCGCATTTTTGAACCTACCAATTGCCGCTTCATGGGCATTACGTCCGTCAAAGAAAATAACGTCGCCTCGTTCCTGCACAAGTTTGTTGACTTCTTTTGGCTTCAAGTGGATACCGCCGCCAACAACGCCGTTTTCATCGACTCGAAGTTCATCAGCTGCATCGAAAGCAACTATTTCAGAACGAACTTTCACGCTCATACGCGGGAAAGCTTCGCGTCCACCATCACTCCACTTGAACACGATATCTTTAAAACCAGGCAGTTCTTTGGTGGTTTTAATGTAGGTTTTTAAGTCAGCCATCTCACCACCGACCGTTCCGTTTAATCCATGAGGAGAAATGAGGATACGTCCGCGCAAATTCAAACTGTCGGTCAAAGATTTTTGCCATAAACGAATCGCTTCTGGGTCTTTGATTGGTGTAAATTTGTAATAAAGAAGTATTTTTTGCACAGATAGTATTATACCACGTCCACCAGTGTTATTAGTGTGTAAGAACACTATAAAACATACCCGCGATGATAGCGAGAATATATCAGAACGTTGTACTACCTATTTGTTGGCATCAACATTCGACTGCTTCGGATCATCCTGAGCTTTTCCGCCTGGACGTTTTTCCTCAGCTTGTGAGTCTTGGTCACTATCCGAACCATTGTCAGATTCAACAGGATCATCAATAGTCGCTTCACCAGCCGCAGCATCATTTGCTGCTTCAAGCGCTGCCGGCTCATAGACACTTGCAACAACGAGATCCGTCAGTTGAGGCGTTTCTTCATCATCTTCTTCTCGACCAGTCGTGTGTTCTACTAGTACAACGCCTTCAGGCAACGTAATATCACCAAGGGTGATTTGGTCACCAGCTTCTTTGAGGTTTGCAATCGTCACTTCAAGTGCTTCAGGCAGCGAAAGTGGTAACGCCCGTACTTCGATGTGATCGAGTGCCTGCAATACGATGAGACCTGCCTTTTCAGCCTGACTTTCACCTTGTCCGACAAGGTGAATAGGCACCTCGGCATTAACTGGTTCGTTTTGCTTGACCGCGTGGAATGAAACGTGACGCGTTAGCCCACGCACTGCATCAGTTTCTACATCCTTTATCATGGCAATCTCTTTTTTACTGCCTATGGTCAAATGAACGGGCGTATGTTTACCTGCGTCGCGTATTACTTTATTGATAACATTCAGTGGGGCCTGGACGTTGATTGGCTCAACACCTGCACCGTAAACGACGGCTGGAATAATCCCGTCTTTACGCAGTTGTCGCACCTTCTTACCTTGTAGTGTCCGGGAATCTAATGATAGGTTAATTTTATCTCCCATGTCTCTCCTTCTCTATCCTTTTATCGCGTAGCGACTGGATGTTAGATACCTTTACGGAAATATAATTGTTACCTTTCAATTATATCATTTTTAATGCTAAAATAAGAGGAATGATACCCGGAGTAGACCTCGTTTCCTTTATACAGACCGTCAGCCTACTAGGGGTTGCTTTCGTTATTTTTGCCGAATCGGGGCTTTTAATCGGGTTCTTCTTACCGGGCGATAGCTTACTATTTACAACCGGATTCTTAATGTATACAGGTATTTTACCGATCAACCTTTTCATTGCTATCCCGGTACTCTTCATTGCTGCCGCGCTGGGTGATTCGGTGGGATATGCCTTTGGACGGCGCGTGGGGGAGCGAATTTTTAGCCGACCTGACGCACGTATATTTAAACATGAATATATTGAACGTGCCCAGACTTTTTATGAAAAGAATGGATCAAAGACAATTATCTTAGCTCGATTTATTCCTGTCGTTCGTACCTTTGCGCCTATCGTTGCCGGCGCTGGAAGCATGCCCTACAAGCGATTCCTGACGTTTAATCTTGTTGGCGCATTTTTGTGGACCGTTGGTGTGACATCTGCCGGATTCCTATTAGGAAAAACATTCAAAATGATGGGTCTCGATATTGATCAAGTGCTTTTGCCGATCGTCGCGACCATCATTATCGTTTCTCTACTACCCCCACTGATTCACATTCTCCGTGATAAAAAAACTCGCGGTGCATTACAAAGTGGTGTAAAACGTCGATTCGCATCTATATTCCGTAAACGCAAATAAAGGTAAGTGGGTTGTCAAAAACTGTTTATGCCTCCATACTAATGGCTAACAATGGGGCATCAAACAACACATTTCCTTGGTTCGCGCGTCACTGGTAATAACGTTGATTTCCGGGTTTGGGCACCATTTGCACAGTCTGTCCACGTCCTAATACTTAACGATTTTAATTGGCATGAGACGCCATTAACAAGCGAAGAAAATGGCTATTGGTCAGGGACAGTGAAGGATGCGCAACCAGGAAAATCTTACAAATATCGGCTCACTACACAAGATGGTAAAACGATTGATCGTAATGACCCTCGTTCCCGTCAATTAACCGTCTCAGATAACGGTGACTCGGTCATTATTGACCCGGAATACGACTGGGAAGACACGGTGTCACCCATTATCCCAAAAGAAAAGCGGATTATCTACGAGCTTCATATCGGTACCTTTCATCGACCTGATGCGGCCACATCAGGAACCTTCTATACAGCTATTGAGAAGCTTGATTATTTACAATCACTTGGCATTAATACGATTGAGCTCATGCCCGTCACTAGTATGGCGACGAGTAATGGCTGGGGCTATGCACCCAACCATATTTTTTCGGTTGAAAATTCATATGGAGGACGCCGCGGTCTCCTTGACTTTGTAAAAGCCTGCCACCAGCGAAGCATCAGTGTTATCCTGGACGTTGTCTATAATCACTTTTCAAACCAGACAGAACTATGGCAATACGATGGCTGGAGTGAAAATAATCGTGGAGGCATCTATTTTTATAACGACTGGCGCGGTGATACACCATGGGGCGAACGTCCAGATTATGGTCGTCCTGAAGTTCGTCAATTTATCTTAGATAACGTCACAATGTGGCTGACTGAATACCATATCGATGGGCTTCGGATTGATTCCACGATTTACATGCGAAATGGAAAAGGATCCGACGGTGGCAAGGACACAGAGATTCCAGATGCCTGGTCATTACTACAAGACATCGCAAAGCTCGCCCACAAGATCGATCCAAACGCACTTATGATTGCCGAGGATAATTCAGGCAACGACTATATTACCAAACCTATCTCCGAAGGTGGCGCAGGTTATGATGCTCAGTGGGGACTTGGTTTTCCCTATGCGATTCGTTCAATGCTTCGTATTGGGGGGGCACATCGTACTGACAGTTTGACGAAACAACTGTTACATCGTTATAACGGGCAGAGTTTCCAAAAGGTTATTTTTAGCGACTCACACGACACCGCAGCGAACGGTTCTGTCCGCATCAATGAAGCAGCTACACCGGGCAACGCCGAAAGTGTTTTTGCCCGACAATTTGTCCTTCTTGCCAACGCCGTTACGCTGACTGCACCGGGTATTCCAATGCTTCTTCAGGGTGAAGAGTTTATGCAGGAAGGTAACTTTAATGACTGGCAAATGCTGGAGTGGGCGAAAACGAAACAGTTTGCTGGCATTGTTCTTGCCCACCAGCATCTTATTGGCTTAAGGTTGAATATCTATGGCAATACGACTGGACTGACAGGCCCTAGTATCAACGTCTTTCACCAAGACAATGAAAATCGGGTGCTTGCCTACCATCGCTGGCTAAACGGTGGCGTTCACGACGATGTCATTGTCATTGCTAATTGTAGCGATCAAAGATTTAAAAGTTATGAAATAATATTGCCTCTACCTGGAACCTGGCGCGCACGCTTCAATAGTAGCTGGAAAGGCTACAGCCCAGACTTTAATGAAACACACACCTCAATCATAACTACCGATGCACATAACCGCTTGATAATTGAACTAGCAGATTATAATTTCGTCATCCTATCTCAGGACTAACAGGGTTTTATTGTCATTACTTCAGCAGAGTTTTTAAATAAGCACCAGTAAATGAATCAGTGACTTTGGTAATATCTTCTGGTGTTCCCGAAGCTACCACCGCTCCACCACCAAGACCACCCTCGGGTCCCATGTCGATGACATAGTCGGCAGTCTTAATGACATCGAGGTTATGTTCAATAATGACCATACTGTTACCCCCCTGCACAAGCTGTTGAAGAATCGTCAGAAGACGTTTGACATCCGCGCTATGTAATCCTGTTGTTGGTTCATCAAGGATGTACAGCGTTTTACCGGTCGAACGACGCGAAAGTTCAGACGCTAATTTAATACGCTGCGCTTCACCACCGCTAAATGTTGTCGCTGGTTGACCAAGCTTAATGTAGCCAAGTCCTACCTCGACAAGAGTGTTGAGTTTCTTGGCAATCGTCGGAATGTTTTCGAAAAAAGCCGCACCCTGTTCGACAGTCATATCAAGCACATCGCTAATAGTCGCGTTTTTGTACTTAATTTCCAGAGCCTCGCGATTATACCGCTTTCCGTGACAAACATCACAGGTAACATACACGTCGGGCAAAAAGTGCATTTCGATCTTAATCACCCCATCGCCCTGACAGTTTTCACAGCGACCACCTTTGACATTAAAACTGAATCGCCCGGCTTTGTAGCCGCGAATGTTTGCTTCTGGCGTGCTGGCGAATAATTCACGAATCGGCGTAAAGACACCAGTGTAGGTTGCTGGGTTTGAACGTGGCGTTCGTCCAATCGCCGACTGATCAATCACAATCACTTTATCAAGCTGCTCGATACCCTCAACATTATCGTGGATACCGGGTACGACATGCGCCCGGTGTAGACGTGCCGACAATTCTTTCGCCAAGATATCGTTGACAAGTGTCGACTTGCCCGATCCACTGACGCCACTGACGACGGTTATCACGCCCAGCGGAAACGTCACGTCAATATTTTTAAGATTGTTTTCACGAGCACCTTTTATCGTAAGAATGCGGTCTTTTTGAATCGTTCGCCGTTTCTTTGGGACTTCAATTTTTTCCGTTCCAGCTAGATAACGACCGGTTATACTCGCTTCGTTTTTTCCCACTTCTTCAGGGGTTCCGGACGCAACAACATGACCACCTGCCACACCAGCTCCTGGACCAATATCGAGCAAGTAATCTGCCTGTCGAATCGTGTCTTCGTCATGTTCAACGACAAGGACGGTATTTCCCAAATCGCGGAGGTGCTTCAGTGTGTTGATCAAGCGATCATTGTCACGTTGGTGTAGACCAATTGACGGTTCGTCGAGAACATACAACACGCCTTGAAGACCAGATCCAATTTGGGTTGCCAAGCGAATGCGCTGTGCTTCTCCACCAGACAGAGTGTTAGCGGCACGTGATAGTTCAAGATAATTTAGTCCGACATTATTCATAAACCCAAGCCGCGACTTAATCTCTTTCATGATTTGTGCGGCAATAAACTGTTCTTGATCGTTCAGTATCAGTTTGTTGTTAAACATATCAAGCGCCGCATCGACACCAAGACTGGCAAAGTCCATAATGTTTAAACCATGAATCGTAACCGCTAGAACAACCGGTTTCAAACGAGCACCGTGACAGGCAGTACATTCGCGCTCACGCATAAATCGTTCGATATCTTTGCGCATGAAATCACTATCAGTTTCTCTATAGCGACGTTCGAGATTAGGTATGACTCCTTCATAAGCTGCGTCATACGCTCGACCATCACCCAGTGAAATATGATATTTCTCGGTGCCTGTTCCATACAATATTTTTTTAATTGCTTCATCAGAAAGTTCACGAACCGGAACGCGCACACTAAATCGGTGCCGATCAGCAACCGCCTGCAAGCGCTTCATATACCAGGCATCATTATTCACTCGGTTGTAAGGACGAATGGCTCCTTCAGAAAGTGTGAGATTTACATTAAAAACCAGTTCTGGGTCAACCTCTAATCGACTCCCAAGTCCCGTACACACCGGACAAGCACCTTGTGGGGCATTAAAGCTAAAAAGGCGAGGCTCAAGTTCTGGAATTTCCTCATTAGGGTGATCGGGACACGCGTAGCGCTGACTGTACACATGGTGCATCTCTGAATCAACGTCTATAATCTGCACAACGCCATCAGCAATCTCCAGCGACTGCTCAATTGATTGTGCGACGCGTGGACGCACCTCTTCGGATAGAGCGATGCGATCGACAACGATTTCGATGTCATGTTTAAATTTCTTATCAAGTTCCGGAAATTCATCGAGTGCATAGACGACTCCATCAACGCGGGCTCGGGCAAATCCTAACCGGTGATACTGTTCCGGAACGTGCGCAAACTCACCTTTTTTGCTTTTTATGATTGGTGCAAGAATCATCAGACGTGCTCCGACTTGAAACTTCATGACTTCGTCAATAATATCTTGTGGTGTTCGCCGGCTGACTGGTTTGCCACAAATAGGACAATGCGGTACGCCGATACGCGCAAACAAAAGACGAAGATAGTCATAGATTTCAGTAACCGTTGCGACAGTACTGCGCGGATTGCGACTAGTCGATTTTTGATCAATACTGATTGCCGGGCTAAGCCCATCAATTTGATCAACATCTGGTTTCTCCATCAGACCGAGAAACTGACGGGCATAACTTGAGAGACTTTCAACGTAGCGACGCTGACCCTCGGCATAAATGGTATCAAATGCAAGGCTCGATTTACCCGAACCACTTAATCCCGTAATGACGACTAATTTATCACGTGGAATTTCAACACTAATATTTTTTAGGTTGTGTTCTCTAGCGCCAACAACCCGTATAACCTCTGACATAACCGTTTAATTATACGCTTTTTAGAAGAATCTTTCCAGTCCCATACCAGTAAAGAAGTTAAGGAGACTATGTCTTTTGCCGCTTATGCTTGCATCTTCTTACCCCTGTTGGTATAGTTCGTACAACGCAAGAAACCCGGGAGCATTATGAAAAAAACCATCACTATTATCTGTAGTCTGCTGGCAGCCATCATTATTCTTGATAGCTTTAATGCATGGCAAGTCATTGTGATGTTTTATATTGTGGGCGAAGTTCCTGGCACGCGTACGTCGATTAGCGCAAATACAATGATGTCTCTCTTTGCTCTCTTATTAGGATTCGTCTTGGCACGAATCAGTCATAATGCGGTACTTGCGCTGTTTGATTACCTCATGCAAAAACGCTCGGCTGCTCGTCACATTTAGTTGTTTAGTAGTTTTCAGCTGGAACGATACTTTCTGCCCAAAGTTGTAACTCTTCGAGCACAAACCTTTTGTTCGTAACCTCTTCTTCATGACCAATCGTCGTACTTAAAGCTTGTAATCTTTTGATAAAACCAGGTAACTGTTTGGTGATCCGCTCAGTTCGCCACTTTTCCCATAACAATACTTCGTCTTCTGTTAGACTTTGTGGATAATTACGCGCCTTATAGTGTAATAAAAGTGGTGATAAGCGCTCATCATTGAAATCGGGGTGTAAATCAGCCAATTGCTCCGCATCAGCTTTGCGTACTTTTTCAATCCGTAACGTATCGACGCTTTCAACGAAGCCATCATATAGCTGCGCTTCGGCGTCATATGATTTTGTAAATTCCGGACGCTTTTCAAAGATAGTACGGATATTCTCCGCAAAACTTGGGACGGACAATAACATATTCCGATGCTTTATGACCCTTTCTTCATCCAGTCCGACGCGTTTCCAGCCATCAGATTGCTCTAACACACCTAGAGGGGCAACCGCCGGTGCGCGATTGTACTGCAGTTCTTTTACCGGAATAAACATAAAGCCATCGGCTTGCCTTTCTTCCCAACTCGCGTACATACGTTTTTCTAGGTCAGATAGAGAGAGGTTTAAAAATGGCGTTGGGTCATGGCGAAGGTCATACACGATTACGTTGCTATGACGACCACTGGTTAAAGGGAAGGCAACAGTAGCTTTATGAAATTCGGCATCGTACCGTCCACTGACGTACACAAATGGGCGTTTATCGTCAAGGTTCACGAGCTTTTTGACTTCTTTTTTATCCCGAACAGTGAAAAGATAGCGGTACAACTGTGGCTGTTTTTCTTTTATTAATCGAGTGACCGAGATAAGTGCATGGACATCACTGAGTGCATCATGTGCATGTTGGTGGTCGATACCATTCAGTTTGGTGAGAAGTTCAAGCTTATTCACTGCTTTACCATCTATAAATGGCCACTCAATACCCTCAGGTCGCAGCGCCCGGGTCATCCTTGTGACATCCAACATATCCCAGCGTGATCGCCCATCTTTCCATGTCCATTCATATGGATCATAAAAATTGCGCCAAAAAAGATGTCGGATAAACTCATCATCAAATCGAATATTGTTAAACCCAACTGTTATCGTATCGGGAGTAAAAACATCTTCCATTAAGAACCGGCAGAATTCGGCTTCGGTGTAACCATCGGCTTGCGTCTGCTGCGGAGTAATACCCGTTACCATTAAGGCATCTGGGCTTGGAAGGATATCGTCGTTTAATTTAACAAGAATATTATACGGTTCGCCTATCGGTTCCAGCTCCAAGGTGGTGCGTATGCCAGCAAATTGCATGATCCGATCGTCTTGCGGGCTCAGTCCTGAAGTTTCAAGGTCATAAAAAAAGAAAGTATGAGACATATATCTAGCATAACAAAAAACACGCCATCTGGCGCGTCTAGGTAAGAATAGTTCATTAAAATAAAAGAATAGCTAGGTACGGTGTCTGGAAACCACGGAGGAGTGATACCGCAGTATATGCGGTGGGCAGTGAGCTCGGGGGGAGTCTCGCCACTTCATCACTCCTCCGTGGAGGTGGGAACGGACTGGACGCCGCGCCGCACCATACTCGCCACCCGATCAAACGGGGAACACGAACTCCAATTGGGGGGGAGGAGCCGGTCGAAAGACCGTGGTGACGTTTGACGGCGAAGCGCCCATCCAGCCGGGGCCAGAATAGCGCAGTGCCGTTAAAATTACAGTCCCTTGCGGGACAAATGTGGAATATGTGGAATATATGGATTACATCCATACTTACCAAATTAACCGTACCTAGCTATCAACGTTCCTCAGGAAACTAATGCTTCGACTGATTCTTTTTGATTATATCACCAAGTTTTTAAAAAGTCAATGGTATTTTGTCATTTAGAAAGTATTCTATTCATTGTCGCGCTGCGCCAAAAGTGTAAAGATATCATTCCCAATTCGAATGTTGCTATCTCCCTCAGCACCAGCACGATATAAAGCGTGAATAATTCCCATTTTTTTCATGATGTTGCGAAGGCGGTCAACACCTTCCCTGTTTTCAAATTGAGTACGGCGGGCAAACTTCTCAATCTTATTCCCAGTCACCACATAGACTTCTTTGTCACCGTCGTTTATTTTTTTAATGTGCCATGAATGCGCAATTTGCTCGGTTGATAGCGATATAATTGGCAAACCCTCGGCTGCTTCCTTTTTTTCCGCTTTACGGGTAGTGGTGACGGTTGTATGTAGCGCACGCAGCAGTTCTTTGAGACCGGTATGTGCTGTTGATGAAATAGCAAACACTTGCGTCCCTTGCGGTGCGACTGTTTTGATGGCTTCAATTTGCATATGGATGATATCGTCATCAAGACCCTCGATTTTCGTTATAGCAACGACTTCAGGACGGCTGTTGAGCTCCTGGTTATAAGCAACCAGCTCACTTCGGATCGTTGTGTAGGCTTTGATGATATCATTCGTATAGGCGTCAATAATGTGTAAAAGAACGGCAGTTCGCTCAATGTGACGTAAGAAAGCATCACCAAGCCCTTTGCCTTTGCTTGCTCCTTCAATTAAACCGGGAAGGTCTGCGATCAATAAACTGCCGTCATCAATATCCGCCACCCCAAGATGAGGTGCTAATGTCGTAAATTCATAATCGGCAATCACCGGCCGGGCATTGGTTACAACACTGAGGAAGGTTGATTTTCCGGCATTGGGGAAGCCAAGCAGCCCAACGTCAGCAAGCAACTTCAGTTCAAGTTCTGCTTCAAACGCATCCCCATCTTCACCTTTCTCCGCAATGCGAGGCGTTTGGCGAACCGATGACTTGAAATGAGCATTGCCAAACCCGCCATCACCGCCACGAGCAATCACTGCTTGTTGCCCATGTGCGGTAATATCAGCAATCACTCGACCATCGCGCTTGACTGTTGTTCCCACTGGTACTTTCACGATGAGCTGTTCGCCAGATTTACCACGACGATCACGTTTTGCACCAGCCTGCCCAGGCGTACCTCGTAGTTCAGGTTTGTAGCGAAAATCGATGAGCGTTGTTAATCCTTCAGTACCAACAAAAATAACATCACCGCCTTTACCACCATCGCCACCATCAGGACCGCCTTTATCAATGTAGATTTCATGCCGAAAAGAGACGGCGCCATCACCGCCCCGTCCCGCTTGGACAAATACTTTGGCGGTATCGACAAACATATATAATTATTATAACAAATTCGCCTCTGAATTGATAGTCAATTAACAGAGGCGAATGAGGATGTGCGAATAGATTTAATGAACGTACTGGTAAAGGCTTGCTTGACCGGCGCTAATCGTACGGGTGTTTATAATGTTAAATCCACCATACGCCCAGTTATTCATCTCACTGATGACGACGGTTCCATCGGCTGCAACACTTTCAACGACAGCGTTGTGACCAGGATTTCCCGCTTGGACGAGGACAGCTCCAAAAGCCGGTGTGTTGTCAACCACATACCCAGCGGCACGGCCACTGATTGCCCACGAACCACCATTACCCCAGAAGCTTCCGACGGGCATACCCAAGGCTAAGCGACGCTCGTATACGTACCATGTACAGTTACCCCAGGCATATTTATTACCAGGTGATGGCGGGCGGGTATTTACATAGGCACCACCCCCAATACCAGCGCTCATAGAACCTGTAGCACCAGTAGTACCTGTCACACTCGTGTTTGCGGTGTATCTGACAGGCGCTACGTACCCAGGCTGTTCATTGTTAGGAAGAACACCATTTGGAATAATGATTTTCATACCAGGTGTGATACCACTAATTTCAAGGTCGTTATAGGTAGTGATAAGTGATACGTCGGACTTGTATTTATCGGCAATAATCTGGAGTGTATCTCCAGTCTTCACAGTGTATGCGATACCATCGCGAGGAAGAATAGTGAGGCTAGAGCCCACAATCAATGTATCAGTACTAAGGTTATTAGCCCATTTTAAGGTCTGCTTTGAAATACCATATTTTGCAGCAATTGAATCTGTTGTATCGCCAGCCGCAACCGTATAACTGGTTATCTGCCGGCTGGCTGAAGCAACTTGGATAATCTGAGGTTTTGAAATTGCAGAGCCATCAGAGCTTGGAAGCGCACTTTGAATTTGGGTGGAAATGGCCATGCTTACTACCGATGGTGCGACGGAAAGATTTGTCGTATTTGCAACATTTGCCGCAATATTGGAAGCAACGACGTCATTAACGGTGGCGGGTGCATCTGTCGGGGTTGTCGTAGTCGTTGCAATAGGTGCAGTGTTTGCGAGTCCGGAGACTTGCTGTGGTGCGCGGTAACCGATAGCAATAAGTACGACCAGCAGTGCAAAAACACTTGCGTAGACAGCAACGCTGGACGATTTAATTCGACTTTTGTCTTTTATAAAACGTTTTCGGACGAGCGGTTGCGGCGACGTGGCCACAACGGATCCGTCGGCAGTGTTGCCAGTGATGTGATTACGGATTGTTGTTCTCCTGCCACACCGTATTACTACGAGGGCGACTACCTTACTAAGTCTTACTTCCACACAGGAAAGGGGTACATGTCGACCGATGTCATTAGTATTATTTCTTAAATATCGGTACCCGTGCGACCGTTTTGGTAGGCTCATTCATGTCCTGTTCTCCCCACTCGCATGCGTTTATGTTCATAAGTTTTTACAACTTATTTAGATATCACTAGTAGACAGTACCACGTATGTGCTTTCACAATTGTAACAAAAAACGGTTTTATGGTCAATTTTGTTTGTGGTTTTTTTGTAAAAATTTTAGTGATACTGGATTAAAATATATGCTAATTTGTACTACACTTTTTCTGACAATACGCCTTTATGTTCGCTTCATGCTCACTTAAAGTATGAGCATAATAGGTCGTTCCATCATCGCCACTCAGAAAATAGAGGTTATCCCCAGGCGCTGGATTAGCTACTGCCAACAAAGAGGCGAGACCAGGTACAGAAATTGGCCCTGGAGGCAACCCTTTGTAAATACGAGTATTATACGGGGATTCGAGCGTTGGATCGCGTGCTACCCCTGTTTTATCTGCGATGTATTGATAGGTCACATCAGATCCCAGTGGCATATTTTGTGCTAAACGAAGGTAAAAAACCTGGGCGATCTGCGCTTCGCTGCCAGAGGTGGCTTCTCTTTGAATAATAGAGGCTAATGTAATCCCCTGGTATAGTGTGAGACCCTGCGCCTTATACTTAGCAACCAGGTTATTGTCCTTGATAATTTTTTCGTATTGTATAAAGGTCATATTAAGAATAGCGCTAACAGTCGCGTTGCTCGCTATGTTGTATGTCTCACCATAAATATACCCTTCCAAATCACTCCCAAGCGGCTTCGCATCAAACAGTGGGGTCGTATAGGTTGCTGCTAAGGCTGCATCTACTTCCTGGGCACTATACCCCGCTTTAATCAAAACCGTCCGGTTTTGTGCAAGCGTTGCGCCAGGAAGGAATGTAATCGTTAAAGCATCAGTATTGCCATTTACCAAATGCGTCACGATTTGAGGCGTTGATTCAGCTGGTGATAATCGATAGTCTCCGGCTTGCAGTTTGTTTTGGGTGTTCGTAAAACGCGTATATAGAGAGAAAGCTTGTGTACTACGGATAACTCCTTTTTCTTTTAATAGTGTCGCGATACTATTTGGTGGCGTGCCAGTTGGAATCGTCAGTTTCACAAGCTCGGATTGACGAGAACCAACTGGGCTAAGCTGAGATTGATACCACAGCAAGGAAGCTGCTACCAATACAACCAGGAGTACCACCACTCCTAAGACACTAAAGAGGACAATTTTCTTTGTACTTCCAGACATTACTTCGTCTCCATATAATCTTCAAGGATGATCGCCGCTGCTTGCGCATCTATATCACCTTTCGTATAGGGGTTTTTTGTATTTTTTAGACGATTTTCTGCTATCACGCTTGTGAGGGACTCGTCTTGAAACACTATCTCCTCAGCAATATTTTTTAGTTTGTCGGCAAACTGTTCAACATAACATGTTTGTGCGGTGGTTTCTCCCAGTTGATTGCGTGGATAACCAACAATGATTGTTTTTGCACCCTCACGTATCATAA
This sequence comes from Candidatus Microsaccharimonas sossegonensis, assembly GCA_004100325.1. Lineage (GTDB taxonomy): Bacteria > Patescibacteriota > Saccharimonadia > Saccharimonadales > Saccharimonadaceae > Microsaccharimonas > Microsaccharimonas sossegonensis. Next base: position 31,782 of record SCKX01000001.1, read on the forward strand.
TCTCGGCAATCTTGCTGAGTTCATTGCCATCGACAGCAATAGTATCGAAAGCAACCGCAATCCGTACAGAAGTATCTGCAACAGCAACACCAATACGCTTTTCGCCAACATCCAGACAGACAAGAGTTTGACTAGCCATTTTGGACTTGGAATTGAATGTTGATCTTGTTAGGGTCGTTTGGAACTCTCCGTACCCAGAAGTACGAGAATTTCACATCGACATTTTGAATTCCGTTGATCTGTTGAAGGGTTGACTGCACTTCGCCATAAATTTTTCCCTTCACTTGTTGCTTGATCTGGTTTTCGTCAATCTTTGGCCCAATTTGTCCTGTTGCAGTAATAGCGACCTGCATGACGTCACCTTGTTTCGTGAAATTACTTAGGCCAACGTTCTTAATACCAGTATCGTAAATCTTTTGGGTGTTGCCATCTTTTATCTGCGCAGTCAAACTGCTATTTAAATAACTATCAAGCTCAGCAGTAGCGACTGCGTAGATCGTATATGTCGTGGTGATAGTCAATGTCGCTTTACCTGAACTTGCTTCGCTGTTAACGGTTGGTGAAGATACCGCTGGAGCACGCTCAACCGTAAAACTGCTATCGATCACTTTTTCACCATTCATAAACTTTGCAGTTAATAATTTTTTTTCTGCGTCAGTTGATTGACCAATCAGTTGACCGGTTGCTTGATCAATATCAGCCTGTGAGACAACCTTTGCGATTCTACTCGTACCACCAGAAGTCGGTGCGGTAAATGTTCCTGTCGTTCCATTTGGACCAGCCGTCGTACCAGATACGTCGTTATAGTCCGTCCCAGGATTTTGTGCGGTCACCGTGACATTCACCGATTGAGCACAGTAGGTCGGAAAACAAGGCACACTTGCAGGAACAACCACATCCTTGTCGGTCGTAAACACTAGTCCGCTAGAGGTTGTAAAACGACTCCCCGCCGGAACAGGTTGATCGCTTTGTGACAACTTTGAAACTTTTAGTGTTCCTGTTGCCGGTGTACCCACATCCTTTGTTCCCGTAGCATCAAAAGTCAGCGTTTCATCCTTTTTTTCAGATTGAGAAACAGACTGTATGACGCCAGTTTTATAATCGGTTGCCGCTGTTCCACCTAATTTAACGGTCGCACTGACTGGGCTTGGTGTCGTTGCTGCTGTCACGATAATCGTTGCTGCCGGCGCAAAGACGAACATCCAAATAAGGAGCGCGATCAAAAGAATACCGGCACCGATACCTAAGAAAAGTCGCTTTCGAAACTTATCAAAGTTAGGAATTTTTATTTTGCTGCTTGATGCTCTGGCGCTTTTTCCCACAACATACGACGTTGCGGCCATCACCGGCAGTGGTTTAGTGACATCATCTTGATCAACGTCAATCGAATCAATCACGTTGCTTCGCCCACCCATACTAGTCGGACGAGTAGCATCTTTTATCTTTAGGTTGCCGGCATGGTCACCAACAGGTAGAGCTGCGCCATCAATAATGTCATCGCCGTCATCCACCATAATTGCTGCAACTTCGGCGATCTCGGGCTTGGTTTGAAGATTTTTTGCAACCGGAATCAACGCATTGGACGCGAGTGCGATCAATGCTTGGTTATTAGTAATCAAGACAAGCTGCTTTTTATCAGCTTTTGCCATACGATCAAGAAGGCGCAGGTTGACTGCACTTTGGAGTGTTCCGGCTCGTTTTGGTGGAACAACGGCGACGATCTTTTCGTTGGCTTTTTTTATCTTACCAATAATGGCAGTAACATCGTCGTCGACATCGATGTAAATGACGTCTTTATTCATGCTAAATTCTCAAAAGGCGATTAAGTTTTTCCTTGATAGAATCACCCTCTCCACTCCCTAGTATTGTATCATAGCCAACCCTTAGCAGTCCCATTGCGGTAATAAAGGTATGGTCCGTGACGTCGTTCGTTGTATCTGTCACGCCGATCACTTCTGAAGGGCTGATAAGATGAACGGTAGGTTGTTTCGTGAACGGAAGTTCCTTACGCCATTCGCTACCTTCAAGCGCTGTTACCAGCTTTTCAAGACTTGACCCACCACCACAAAGCAACATGCGGTTCGGAAGATGATCAATCGAATCAAACTCACTCAGCGCTAGCTCAACACCTGCAATCCAGACCTCGAGCGTTTTACCTATAGCCTCATTCACTTCTTTGGCAACCGATGGTTTGATCTGGTCATGACCAATGTTAATTTTTAGTTTTTCCGCATCTTTATAAGAAAGCTCCATGTCGCTGGCTATTGTCTGCGTAAAACTTCGACCACCAATACCAAACATCTTGGTACCCTCAACACCGCCATCGTTCACGACGGCGATATCTGTGGTACCACCTCCGACATCGGCAAGAATAGCTGTAAAGTTGCTGCTGGCGTCGTTTCCTAGAACCGATCGGCTGACTGCAAAAGGCTCGGCTGCAACAGCGAGGAGTTCAAGCGAAAGTTCATCCGCCACCCGCTCAAGCGCCCCAATATGCACCATTGGGGCAAAAGCCGTATAAATCTGTACCGCAACGTCCCGACCCTGAAAGCCAATTGGATTACTGACCTTGTACCCATCAATATGAATACTGACAAGGGCACTGTTAACCAACTTTACCTCAACTTCGTCGTTACCAGACTCGAGGGCAATCTGTCGCTGCGCTTTAATTTGAGCTCGCTCCTGGACTTTTTCGATAATAAATTCCATCTCAGACGAATCCAGCGGACGATCCGGTTGTGGACGACGATAACGAATCGTATCCGTTACACCCTTCACAAGCTCACCGGCAATGCCAATCACCACTCTCTTGGCCTGTAGTCCGGCCTGCTCTTCCGCATCGGCTAACGCTTCTTCGCAGTTTCGCACTACCCCAGCAATATCGGCGATTGCACCGGAGTGCATATCGCTTACCTCTTGACGAGAACGACCGACGCCGACGATCTCAAGATCTTCGTCCCCAACTTTGGCAATGAGGGCCTTCACAAATTCCGTACCAATGTCGAGCGCAACAATGTAATCATCGGCTGGCGCTTTTTTGCGAGCTTTTCGAAATTTTTCTAATACCATATGTACCGTCCATTATATAACATTGGTGCTTATGCTCCTAAAGGTTGTAAAATTATTGATTTTGTGCTATAATATATTAATATGGAACAAAGCCTGTCAGACGACCTTAGCCCCCAAGAACAAAGACGGGCAGAATTTCAACAATTAGCTCTAGACCTTATTGATGGTCGTTATGAACTTGAATCAGAAGTGAAACAAAAAGCCACGACTTGGTCAACACTACTCAGTGGCTACAGTCGTGATAACCTTCAGCTGCCAGACTTCCTCAATCTTCCACGGAATGCAAATGGTATTTCAGGTAGTATGAATTTTGAGGTTGGGGCCAACGGTGGCGAGACCAGAGTCTCTAAAATTATTATCGTACCAGATGATGCCCTACCCATCACCATACGCGATGACCATGGCATTATACTACAAGAATTGGGTGACTCAATATCACCACTTCCTCAAACGGCATTTGTAGAAACGCTGTACAGTCTTTTCCCTGAAAATGTCAGGTATAAACTAACTGTCGACACCGCCGTTGATGTTATTAGCCAATTATCACCAGAAAGTTACACTGTCTACGAATTCGAGGATGATTCAGCCGATTACCTTACAAAGATACGTGTTTCTCATACAGAAACTGTTGACGATAGCATTTTCAGTCTGGAGGTAGCAAAAACTATTATTCACCCATCGGGACATCTTCTTGGTACGCGTATGAACTTATCAGAGTCTATACAGCGTCAAATAAAGGGCGTCGATGTGACGCGCAACAATCTTTCTATTGATGTTAGTAGAAATGCTTCACCAATTATTGAACTGTCGTTCGAGACACTTTCTGGAGATAAGATTATCCCTGTTACGCTCCCAACGAGACGACATATTGATGATGTCATGGACGCAATTATGCGACTAAACGAGTACGGCTTTAATACGCCTAATGCCAGCGCTTGATGATTCTTCTTTCATAATCTTAAAAACTTTATCACCAGGCTGAATCAGTTCACGTGTGTGCTCGACGTGGGGACCGCCGCAAATTTCGAAGCTAAACGGCTTGTCTTCATTATCAGCAATCATTTGGTAGACTTTCACTGTTTCGCCGTAACGATCACCAAACTGCCCTAATGCTCCCATCTCTTCGCGGGCAACTTTTGTCGGGTATTCCGAATAACTAATCTTCAGGTCCTTTTTAATTTCGCGGTTGACAATGTCTTCGACTTCACGAATTTGTTCGGGTGTCATTTTTTCAGGATGTGAAAAGTCAAAACGCAGTCGTTCTTCGGTGATATTTGAACCGTGTTGCACCACGTGATCACCCAGTACCTGACGAAGCGCCGCGTACATCAAGTGTGTTGCTGTGTGGTACTGTTTGTGAATTTCAGTCTGTCCCCCTAGGCCACCCTTGAAGGTTCCCTTGGCGGCAGTTTGCGAACGTTGACGCTGGGCTTGCATGTTGGCGTCAAATTCCTCTCGCCAATTTTCCGACAGGGTAATAGCTTGCTTGAAAGCTTCTTCGGTTGAAAGTTCAATCGGGAATCCATAGGTGTCATATAGTGTAAAAATATCGGCGCCGGTCAGACCGTTATCTTTCAGTTTCGTCATTTCGTTAATGCCTTTTCGGAGTGTCTGTCGGAAGACTTTTTCTTCTTTGACTAAAATCGCGATAATGTCGTCACGCTTCAGGGCAACTTCTGGATAATCACTATCGTACATGTCAGCAATAACCGGTACGATACTTTCGAGGAAATTCTGTTCAATACCAAGGTCAAAGGCAAAGCGAATAGCTCGCCTGATCAAACGGCGCATCACGTAGCCTTGTTCTTTGTTCGAAGGTGTGACGCCATCGACCGCCAGAAAAGTGGCCGCTCGCAGGTGATCGGCAATCACACGCATACTGGAGGTGTTATTTTCGTAGTTTTTGCGAGAGAGTTTTTGCAGTTGCTCAATGATTGGCCACAGCAGGCTGATTTTAAAGACATCCGGACTGTTGATGCTTGCGGCGGCAATTCGCTCCAGACCACCGCCAAAGTCAACATTTTGTTTTTCGAGTGGTTCAAATGAACCGTCTTCCAGGCGACGGTACTGCATAAAGACTTGGTTACCAATTTCCATGAATTGCCCACTATCGCTAGCTGGGTGCGCCGCGCCGTAGCCTGTGGCGTGATGTTCAGAACCAAAATCGTAAAAAACTTCACTATCGGGACCACATGGATCACCGATTGGCGTTTTATCAATGCCACCACCCCGAGACCACCAGTTTTCACCGTCGTCGTAAAAGAAGATGCGTTCGCCGGGTTTGATGCCGCGGGCGTTGCCATCTGCTTGTGAACCGACTTCAACAATTTTTGCCTCAATACCCTTTTCTGCAAATACTTTCTGCCAAATGTTTGCGACCTCATCATCACGTGGAATACCATGCGCTTCATCACCAATAAACGCCGTGACATATATCTTGTGTGGGTCGAGTCCGACCTTTTCAGTTAAGAATTCAAAAAACCAACGAATTTGCTGTTCTTTAAAGTAATCTCCTAGGCTCCAGTTACCAAGCATTTCAAAAAACGTCGTGTGACGATTATCGCCCACGTCTTCAATATCCTGAGCCCGCAGTGCTGTCTGGCTGTCAACCAGGCGCACACCGTCCTGATGTGGTTCCCCTAGCAGGTAGGGAAGGAGCGGCTGCATACCACTGCCTGTAAAGAGCGTCGTTGGGTCGTTATACGGTACCAGTTTGGCACGTGGAATAATGACGTGGCCACGTTCTTTAAAAAACTCTAGGTATGAGTTGCGGATTTCTTGTGCGTTCATAAGGCTTCATTATATCAGTTACGAGCTGTTTCTCGAAAGCTAACAACTAGGAACACCTGCGCCCCACCATACTGGATTGATATTCACACCAGTTTTACAGACTACTTTTGCTTCATAACTTACGAGAATACCATAGCTGTCGGTGTTTGCTGCATCACGCACGTACTGATAATCCATCGCTGAGTCAACAGGACGACTGGGGTCATGTGGAATTTTTGAGAGATACTGGGTTAGTGGTGTTGTAAGATTGCTTATTGCACAAGGATTTCCGTTGCCACCTGGACAGGCGTCAGGATATTGACTTCTATCTGCCCGGTATTTCTCAATTGCGATTTTTAATTGCATAGTATCGCTCTCTCGTTGAGAATCACGCGAACGTTGCTGGATACCGGTATACGAAACGATCATGATGGCCGCTAAAATGGCGATGACGGTAATGGCAACGATCAATTCGATAATCGTAAAACCTTTTTTTGATGCCCACGTATTCATTACTCTAGTTATAACGTACCATCATACTGGTGGCAATGTACTAGCAAGCATAAAGGTGTCAAAAGCCGCGAATTAAGCGATAACACCGCCGCCAAGGCAATTCTCGCCGTCATATATAACAACTGATTGGCCGGCTGCGGCAGCACGTTCGGCGTTGTGAAGTACCAACCTCACCCCGTCACTATTAAATGAAAGCGTCGCAGGAGTCAAAGGGGCTCGATGACGGATACGCACCTTACATATACCTTCAGTGGGGGTGTGGTTAATCCAGTGGACACTTGCAAGTATCAAATCAGTTTTCCATAATGTCTTATCGTTTAAATCGGTTGTGACGAACACTTCATTTTTATCCATATCTTTACCAACAACATAGTATGGCAGTCCGCCACCCACATCGAGACCGTGACGCTGACCGATCGTATAAAAAATAGCGCCGTCGTGCTGCCCGATTGTTTTACCAGATTTTTTATCAATTATTGGACCGGCAACTTGTTCGACATAGTGCGAAAGGAACTCACGAATACCAATTTGACCAACAAAGCAAATGCCTTGGCTATCTTTTTTAGCTGCTGTATATAGTCCACGCTCTTTTGCCATGTCACGAACCGTTGGTTTGGTAAACTCACCCAGCGGGAAAAGAGTTTTTTTAAGTGCTTTTTCAGTGACGCGGTATAAGAAGTAGGTTTGATCTTTATTTGTATCAACCGCCTGCTTTAACACGCCGTTTTCAACCCGGGCATAGTGACCAGTCGCTATCAAATCTGCACCGTCTTCAAGCGCCGTCTCAAGAAATAATTTAAACTTTACTTCCTGATTACAGATAATGTCAGGATTTGGTGTTCGACCACGCTTATATTCTTCAATCATATAATCAACAACCTTGTGCTTGTATTCGTTTTCAAAATCAAAGACTTTAAAATCAATGCCAAGTTGTACAGCAACGCGCTTTGCATCCGCTAGATCATCTGCCCACGGACACTTCATACCCGGCAAATCTTTTGTCCAATTTTTCATATAGACACCGGTTACGTCGTAGCCTTGTTCTTTCAATAGCGCGGCAGTCAAACTTGAATCAACACCGCCACTCATACCAACGTATACTTTTGTCACGGCGAAGCTCCTCCTAGGTAGAAGATGGCGATTTTTACCAGTTCACCGCCGGCAAGCCACCAGCCGCGTGGGCTGAGCCACCACCAAAATGACCAGTCTTTATCTTGTAAGAGTGGGTGATTTAGCACAGTAATTTTTGTATTTTCTTTTTTAAAAGCAAGTTCAGATCGTCTTTGATGGTAGCCGGATGTGACGAGGATCACATTGTTAAAATTATTGTTGGCAAGGATCGCGCTTGTATTCAAGGCGTTTTCGGCCGTGGTTGCCGAACGTTCCTCAACATAAATTGAGGCGGCTGGTACACCGGCGCTCAGTGCACGTTGTCGCATTGTAGCTGCATTGCTCGGACCGGATTTATCTTGAGCCGCACCTGAAAATACGATTGAATTCGCCCACCCGTTTTGCAGCAGCTTTATACCCTCGTCGGTACGGGCAATTGTATCACCGCCACTCACTACCACAATGGCGTCAGCTTTCACACACTGTGCTGTGCCGGTTGCTGGTTTATCACCACATCCTATAAAATCATTCGGTTGCAAATAAAAACTGATTGCTCCAATAATCGCTGCTACTACTGCTGGAACAATGAAAAACCATTTTATCATGACTGGACCCGAGCGTACTCACGCCTTACTTCCTCAATAATATGCATTGTGGCTTGTGCTATATTTTCTTCGTTCGACATATGACCAAGTGTCATGCGGATGCTTCCATCAGCAATTTTAGGTGGCAGTCCGATCGCTGTGAGAACATGTGACCGTGTGCCTTTATTTGCAGCACAAGCACTTCCCGTGGCCACTAAAACGCCGCGTGATTCAAGCGCGAATAGCACTCGTTCTGCGTCGAGATTTGGAAACGAAATATGAAGATGACCAGCCAAGCGGTGCTTTTGATGACCCGATAGGACAGCGTTTGGAAACGCCGCCATAAGCTTATTTTGCAAAGTGTCTCGTAACGTCGCCAAACGATCAGATTCATATTTTCGGTGTTCCGATGCCAGTTCCATAGCTTTTGCGAAACCGACCACTCCCGCAACGTTTTCGGTGCCGCTACGAATGCCTCCTTCTTGTCCTCCGCCACGTACTTGGGGGTTCAACGTCACAAAAGAAGCAGCCCATAAAAGCCCAACTTGTTTTGGACCATATACTTTTGCAGCATTTAAAGTTAACAAATCAACACCGAGGCGTGCAACGTTAATATCGAGTTGCCCAACGCCTTGCGACGCATCACTGTGTAAATAAATTGGAGTGTGATTACCGTGTGCGAGGCGTGTTTTGCGCACCTCGCGAATTACTTCTGCAATTGCACGCAGCGGCTGGATCGTTCCTAGTTCATTATTGGCAATTGCGATACTGACAAGTCGCGTGTCAGAACGAATGGCTGCTTTGACCATCGTAGGCGTCATAAGTCCACGCTCGTCGGCTTTGACTAACGTATGTTCATATTGTTTTGCTGCCTCAAGGACTGCGTGATGCTCTACGTTTGCCGTAACAATATGCCCACCAATACTATGAAAAGCCAGATTGATCGATTCAGTTGCTCCAGCCGTCATTACTAACTCGTCACCTTTTACACCAAGTGTATGCCCTAGACTATCCTTGGCGGCTTGGTAGGCGCGTCGAACGACAATTGCTGGCGCATACGGCGCAGACGGGTTATAAAAATTTTCAGAAAAGTACGGCTGCATTGCAGCTACTACTTTTGGATCCATGGGTGTCGCCGCCGCATGATCAAGATATATTACTGAGTCATTCACTCCAATAATTATATCATTACGACGTGAGGTCGTAATCGCTTTTAGAACCAAATCTAAAACGAGGTGAAGGCGTTTTTATATATACTTTGCCGGTTACTTTTTCGTAGTATTTTTTGGAAGCGATAAGAAGGTTTTGCGCTTCAACGTCATCGACGTATACGGTTCGCATGACTTCAGCACCAATGTCTTGGTGATAAAATGTTGAACTTTTTAAAATATAATCATCTGTCACTTCATATTTATTCGTAAAATTCTTCATCTTGTTTGCTGATACCTGCTGGTGGAACCAGTCATTTTCATGAAGGAAATATTTTATTTCTTTTACGTCAGCATCGTGTTCAAATAGCTCGTGTCCATTTTGGCTTTCACGCTCAATAATCTTATCGATAGTTGGGTGAAAGTAAAAATCAACATCTTTTGGACTGAGTAATAGTTTCAGTTTGGCTCGCTCGACAAGCCCCATTTCTTTTGCGCGACTCAAAAGGTATTCAAGGTATATATACCGACGCTGTTGGAGATCGACAGCGATTTTACCGATTTCTATGGCAACCGGGTGAGGTTCTGATAATTGTATTTCGGGCTGTGTACGATGTTCAAATCCCGAGACTGACATCTCAAGATCCTGGGTCATTTTGTTGAAGGCTTGCAGCACTTCTTCCCTTGCGATTGTTGAAAAACGTTGATCAACTTCGGCTTGGGAGATGGGAACTTCAACCGGTGCCATTAAAACATCCAAAGATTCGCCACTGTGTGACGCTGGAACCTGATAGACGTTTTTTTGAAATTGATTATTGTCCATGGTGGTAATCTTGTGTGCTAGATTGCAAATAGCTTTTTGGCATTCGCTGTAGTGGCAGATGCGATTTCTATAAGAGAAATACCCCGCCGCTTGGCATGATATTCCGCGATATTCCTCACATATGCTGGCTGATTTACTTTACCACGAAATGGTATGGGCGTCAAGAAAGGCGCGTCAGTTTCAAGCAGTAAACGATCGAGAGGAATACTATCGAACATTTCTTTATGCGCTTCATCTTTCGTAAAAGTACTGATGCCATTAACGCCAATGTATAAACCTTTTTCAAGGGCGATATCGAGATTGGCTTTGGTATCTGTAAAACTGTGTAATTCCCCTCGAATGCCAGGATATTTATTAAAAATAGGCCAAAAGTCGTCAAAAGCATCTCTTACATGAAAGATGATGGGCAAATCGTGAGCTACTGCCACTTTGATCTGGTCTTCAAGCGCCTTTATTTGCACATCTTTTGGACTATTGGTATAGAAATAATCGAGGCCTATCTCACCAATAGCAACAATTTTCTGTGATGAATGTGCTAAACTTTCAATGTTTGCATAGCCATCTTTAGTGTCATGCGGATGAACGCCAATTGATGCCCAACAATACTGATGACTCGTTGCAAATGTCAAGGCTGCCCGGGAACTTGCTTCACTCGTGCCTACGCAGATAATCGTATCAACACCAGCGTCTTTGGCGTCGGACAGCGTTTCATCAATGGAAAGAGGGAAATCGGCTTCATGAATATGACAATGTGTATCAATAAACATAGCTATGCCTTTGGAGCACGTGGATCGGTAGTATGAATATACACTTTTGGAAAGAGCACGCCTTCTGGGAGTTTGACGACACCACTTTCAAAAATATCCTGAATTTTGGTAGCGGCAGTCGGAAGAAAAGGGACTAATAAGTCTCCAATTTGTATTAAGGCGCCGGCACAATGGGCCAATATTTCCGCTAAGTGCGGTTCGGCTTCTGTATCTTTACCAATTCCTTTGGCAACGTCCCACGGTTTGACATTGTCGATGTACTGGTTCAGGCTCCGCACCATGTTCCACACTTCGTCAATCGCTTTATTAAACTCCAGCCCGTCCATCGCTGCGTGATACGCCGACATATCGTGTTCGGTTTGCTGAGATTCGCCAATAACGCCAGCTTGATATTTTATAATCATGCTTGCCACCCGTTGAATTAAGTTTCCGAGGTCATTCCCAAGTTCATTATTGTAAGCATCTTCGAACTTTTCCCAAGTAAAATCGCCGTCGTCAAGCGTTGGTATGTGACGAGAGAAAAAGTAGCGGAAAGCGTCAAGTCCGTATGTATCAATAATTTCATTTGGATCAATCACGTTCCCAACTGTCTTACTAATTTTTGCACCGCCTATATTCACAAAGCCATGTGCCAACAGCTTTTTTGGAAGCGGCAACCCTAACCCAATCAGCATTGCTGGCCAAATTCCAGCGTGAAAACGGAGAATATCTTTGCCAATCACTTGAACGTCAGCTGGCCAATATTCTTGCCACTCTGGACGGTCAGGATACCCAAGTACTGTGATGTAGTTTGCCAAGGCATCGAGCCAGACGTACATGATCTGGTCTGGGTCACCAGGAACAGGGATACCCCACGTCAGATTCTTTTTTGGACGTGAGACACTCACGTCAACCAGTCCGTCCTTGATGAGTTCAAGGAACTCAAGCTTTCGAAATTCTGGATAGATCTGCATTATTCCATCGTTTAGTGCCGTGCGGATGTGGTCGGTAAATGCGCTCGTCTTGAAAAAATAGTTATCTTCACTCACCTGCTGGTATGGGGTCTGGTGATCGGGGCAGACACCGTTTGTTGCCTGAACTTCCTTATCGGTAAAGAATGCCTCATGACCAACACAGTACCAACCGGTGTACGAACCTTTGTACATGAAGGGTTGCAGCTTTTCCCAAATATATTGCACCGATGCAACGTGATGCTCATCGGTCGTCCGAACAAAGTCTGTGTAGCTGGTGCCGACTTTTTTCATGAGCGCTTCGAAATTGACATAACTACTGTCCGTGTATGCTTTTGGCGTCATCCCAAGCTCAGCCGCTTTTACCGCAATTTTGTTACCGTGTTCATCAGTTCCTACCTGGAAACGAACGTCATGACCATTTTGTTTTTGGTAACGAGTCCAAATATCAGCAATAAGATAATCGAGGGCATTGCCAATGTGCGGTGTCCCATTTACATAGGGAATAGCGGTTGCAATGTAGAGTTTCTTTTCCATTAGTTGCTATTATAACAGATTAACGGTTGGCTCATTGCTACTGGGCTCCAGCACTGTAGATTGTAGAAACGTCACTAGACGAAAGTGCCGTGTTGTAAACACGAACATCATCAATGCTACCACTCACACACTCCGAACCTACTGAACTCAGACATCCGAGGTACATATTCGCCCCAGTGGAGGACAGACCATTAAACGTACTGGTACTGGTAACGTCACTGCCATTGACATAAAATTTTGCAGTCGTACCCGACCAACTCACTACTAGGTTATACCAACTCCCTGGACTGATAGTTGATGTCCCAACTATCGTTCCAGTCCCGATGCGTGCTGATACGATAGTACCTGAGGAGTTCAAGCTAAGGTAGATACGACTGTTATCGGATGATTGAGGAACAGATGCTATATACCAACTTCCTGGCGACGCAGGCTGCACACCACTCGATCTAAACCATACACTCATCGTCCCTGCGCCTGGACTATGAACCGCCGGTGTTTGAATGAACTGACCATTTCCATTGAAAGCATACGCACCGTTTGCCAAACCACTTCCACCAGTTGTTGAAGTAGCGCCTGTTATGGTGCCATTTTTACCTGCTCCGCTTGCGTCGATCGCATCACTATTCAGTAGCCAAGCTCCCGTTGTCATCCCACCAGTCCCGCCTGCTGCTACTGAAGCAAAGAGCATACTACACGCATATGCTGACGAGCCCTTTGTATAAGCTTTTGAAATGGAGGTATAGGTTGAACCACTACTATAACCTCGAATACAGTAATCGTTTGTATTCGTCACCACGTCAATCTTATTACCAGCCGAGGGCGTAAAACTAATATTGGCATTTGAGCCACTGGGTGAATACCAAGCCACAGCAGATCCATAAACGCCATTATTATTGGTTGCATAACGAGTCAATTCACCTGCGATGCCATCAATATCTGAAATAATACTCTTATCTCGTGCCCCTCTTTGCACACCGTTATACGCAACGACCGAAATCGCCACTAGAATACCAATCACTATAATTACAATAAGCAGTTCGACTATCGTAAAGCCAGCTAAAGGTCGGCGCGCCGTGACATATGCCATATTGCCATCATTTTAGCATGAGCGATATCAGCCGACAATTTTCATCAGGTCAATCCATTGATTGATAGCCAGCGCCTCGGCGCGATCATCAGGATTGATACCAACCTGTTTTAACATTGATTCAATTTCTGGCTTTGACATTGAAAGGCCAGCTGACAAACTACTCCGTAATTTTTTTCGCTTTGAAGAAAAACCCGCCTTGACGATTTTAAAAAATCTTTTTTCATCACCAGGAGTTATCAACGGTTTGAGCGCGTCTTTACGACAACAATTTGACTGTCCACTTTTGGTGGTGGTGTAAAAAGATGTGCCGGCACTATTTGATCCAGTTCTACCTCACCGTATATCTGAGCGCTGATGCTGAGGATGCTCATGTTGCCCGGTTCAGTAGCCAGTCGTACGACGACTTCTTTTTGGATCAAAAGTACGGTCTTTTTCGGTTTGTTGTCACTCGTTAGTAATTTTTGAATAATTTTAGACGTAATATAGTAGGGAACATTTGCAACCACAATATAGTTCTTTGGAAGGAGGTGGAGGTCAAAATCCAAGATATCCTCATGAATCACTTGTAACGTCTTACCTGGAAATTGACCGGGTAGTTTCGCGGCCAGTTCACCATCGAGTTCAATAGCAACCACCTTTTCAGCGCGTCGCAATAATTCACTCGTCAGTGTCCCAAGGCCTGGACCAATTTCAAGGACAGTATCAAAAGGAGTAATGTCGGCAAGTTCGGCGATATCAGCCAGTACGCGCCGGTCTTTCAGCCAATGTTGACCAAGCGATTTTTTTGGACCGATCATACGTATTTAATACCACTTCTTTATTTGCCAAGCACTCCAGGCGCCACACGGTGTACCGTAACGACCCTTGATATAGTTCAGACCCCATGTAATCTGCGTCTGGGCACTGGTCAAATAATCTGCACCGTACGTCGCCATTTTGGTTGCTGGGAGTGCCTGCGGAATACCGTATGCACCCGATGAAGTGTTACCAGCAGTTGTTCTCCAACCTGATTCACGCATCCAAAGCGTGTAAAGACATGCCCACTGATCTTCACCAAAACCGGCGTTGAGCATCATGCTATAGCCCAGGGCTTGATTTTCGGTTGGGGTGGCTGGCGTAGGAAGTTTCGCGCCAATAATTTCAACCTGTTGGGTTGGCTGAGCGGTCACAATGGACGCAATTGCCGTACGTCCAACTTCCTTACCATCACGAATTTCTACTTCATACGTCACGTTTTTCTTACCATTAACGCCAGGGGTCTGAACCGCTTTATAGCCATATGCCTGATCGGCATCTTTAATTTGTTTCGTATCAAAAGCAACCGACTCTTCAACAGTTACTGTTTGTTTGCCTTCACGCCAAACTTGTATGGTGCTATTGGCTGTAACCGGAGTATTAAGCGGAACCGAAACTTTATCGTTCGGGCCAATCTTAATATTTTTTTCTTGCAACATATCACCAATTGTCTTTGCCTGTGTACGTGCGACGGACGTTGTTCCATAAAGCGTAAAGTTAAAAGGTATCGCACGGCTAATGGTAAGTTGAAGTCCGGCACCGTCTGCCATCAAATTATCGGACTGACTTAGTTTCGTTTTATCTTCCGGATACAGCGTGATTCCCGCATCTTTCGCAATTTGCTCAGGAGTTTGATATGGCGTGACTATTTTTTGTCTAATTGCACCGTCAACAACAGTAACCGGCCGAGCCCGATAGATATTTACCTGATATTCGGTCGCCACAATTTTTTGAGTTGCAGCTGGCTCAACGGTATCGTGGCTATCTAAAGTGATGCCGGCATTTTTTAACGCCTCACCGATTGTGGCAGCGTCACTCAAAACAACTTTTTGTTGATTGCGGTCAAAAATGGTAATGAGGTGACCGCCCGTTCCAGTTTGTGCGTTTGCCCGACTATACAAGACAACAAAGAGTGAGATAAACAAAAGAATAGCGATAGCAATGCTAGCGCCCCATATTGTGGTGGGTTTACTAATAATACGTCTCATGAATAAGTAATACACCCCTACTCGTGTGTATCCATATTATACCAAAGAAAACTTGAAATTAGAATTAAAACGTAAGCTTTTGCTAGAGCTTTTCAAGGTGAGCATATTCGGCGTTTAATTTTTTTGTCTGTCCATTTGAAAAGTTAATTGTCACCGCCATACCTTCGACATCAATCACTTCGCCAATACCAAATACCGCCGAACGAACGCCATCACCAACCTCAAGACCAATTTCATCACTGTAAAACGGCTCATCGGTTTGTTTTTGACCCATAATGCCCAGCTGAGAATGTGTCAATGTAATCTGATCGCCCATGTCACTAATAAATCGTGACAGGGGATTGTAAGTGCGTTGTCCAAACTGCAAACGGCTATAAGCATAACTGAGATGCAGTTCTTCGCGGGCGCGAGTCATGCCGACATATGCCAGCCGGCGTTCTTCCTCCAGGTCTGCTGGTGATGCTTCAAAGACACGGGCATGCGGAATGATCCCCTCTTCCATGCCGATAATAAAGACAACCGGAAACTCGAGTCCTTTTGCCGCATGGAGTGTCATTAACGTTACTTTTTGTCCATCTGAAGATGTATCGGCACTCGACATCAACGCAGCTTCCTCCAAAAAATCCGGCAAATCAGTAAATGTTTGCGCATCAGAAAGGAGTGATCCAATGTTTGCTTCGCGGTCTTCTGCCTGAGGTGAGCCATCGAGTATATAGTCTTTATACCCCGTCATTGTTATCACCGCCTCGATCAATTCAGCTGGTGTGGACGTTTCGACTTTTAGCTGTAGTAGTTTCAAAGTGCGTCCCAGCGCACTCAGCCCAGACTTTGCTTTGCCAGTTACAACCTGGGTATTCTCGATATGTACCAGCGCCGTGATAATGTCAAAACCATGCTCGGATTGCCAATTCAAAAATTTCTCTAGGCTGGTTGCACCTACGCCTCGAACAGGAACGTTCGCAATACGCGTAAAACTCATACGATCATTTGGTTGATATAACAAACGTAAATAGGCAATCACATCCTTAATTTCTTTTCGATCATAAAACCTTATCCCACCAACCAATTGATAGGGGATTCGTAGCTGTAAAAAAGCCCGTTCTAATGTATAACTTTGCGCGTTTGTTCGGTATAATACAGCAAAATCACCATAGTTTCTGGCTTTTATTTGCACATGGGTTGCAATACGTTCGCCAACCATTCGTGCTTCCTCGGCTTCATCATATACACCATGTACTTGCACTGGTGACCCAGGTCCTTTTGCGGTCCACAATTGTTTATCGGTTCGCTGCGTGTTCTTTTCGATAACGTTTGCTGCCGCTGCTAGAATGTTGCCGCTGCTACGATAGTTTTGTTCAAGCTTAACAACAACAGCGCCTGGAAAGTCTTTTTCAAAGTTAAGAATGTTGGTAAAATCAGCGCCACGCCAGCTATAAATTGACTGCCAATCGTCCCCAACCACGCAAATATTTTGATCTTCATTAATCAGTAGTTTGACAATCTGATATTGTGCGGCATTAGTGTCTTGATACTCATCAATCAGAATGTGCTTAAAATGACTGCGCCATTTGGCTCGCACATCCGGTGCATCTCTTAAAAGTCGCACGCCTTCCAAAAGCAAATCATCAAAATCGAGTGCCTTGGCATCATTTCTCATCTGTTCGTATTGGCGGTATATTTTTGCGACGTTTTTCTGATATGGGTAACTCGCACTGGCTTCAAACTCATCTGGATCAATCATCTGGTTTTTAGAATGTGAAATAATACCGCTTAGTTGCGACGGCTTCATCTCTCGATCGACAACGCCTAATTGTTTCATGGCTTGTTTAATGAGTGACTGTCGATCATCCTCGTCATAAATAACGAAGTTGCGACTAATATTAATCGCCTGGCCATCTTGTCGAAGTAACCTGACACACATGCTGTGAAATGTCCCCATCCAGGGCATAAAGTCACGCCGGCTACCGTCCTGGTCAAGCAATCTCCCCAAGCGTTCCCGCATTTCTTTAGCAGCTTTATTGGTAAAAGTCACCGCCAAAATTTGATTCGGCCAGATAGCTTCGTTGGCAATTAGATGCGCAATCCGGTGGGTGAGTGTTTTGGTTTTGCCACTACCAGCCCCCGCCAAAATAAGGAGTGGTCCTTTTACAACGTTGACCGCCGTGGCTTGTGCCTCGTTTAAACCCTCAAGAACATTCATTACACTTATTATAGCCTAGAAATACTTGTTTTAGGATGAACTATCGTAAGGTCGGAAGCAGAATGAAGTAAATCCCGGCACCGATGCCGCCACCAACCAAAATGAGCGTCAGAATCCAGACCACAATCAACACACCGGCATGTTTTTTCGGTGCATGTGTCAGCGGCAGATGATAAGCATCTGTATCAAAGATTGCTCCAGACTGTTGCGCTGTCGAACTTGGTTGCTCGACATATTGCTGGCTAATCGAAGTTGGGACAGCGGGCACATCGTCAGTAACTTTTGTTGGGGCTGTGGCGGATAGATTGGTTGCTTCTAGGAGCGGCTCTTCAATATCATGCCTATCAAGCGCTAAAACATCCGGGTGAAGCTCTTCCAGATGGGTATCATGTTCCTCGATAGCAGAATGTTCAGTCACCACTTCAGGTGTCACCTCATCCTCAACTGGGTGTTGACTAGGCTCTGTCGAGAGAGAAATAGTATCTTCACGCATCGGCAGTCCTTCATCTGAACCAGAAAATGCACCGAGTGGTCGCTTGTCTACTTTTGTGCCTGGAAGGAATGGCGATTCAAGCGGCGTCGTGCCTTCATCAGCTACTACGTCGTCGTTAAGATGGTTTTCTTGTTCTAAAGCATCTCGTGGTGTGTCAGCAATGTCGGCTGTCGAGTTGGGAAGTGGTGATTCTGATGTTGCTGCTGAAGCTGGCGCCGATGCAGCAATATCAATAGGGTCTGGCCAATGGAACACGCTATTGGGTACTGTCGTTGATTCTGGTCGATCGGGTATGTCATTACGCGATGCATCGTCTTCGCGGTGCAGATTTGGTGCGGATGGAACCGGGCGCTCGGGAATTGTTGGTCGCATGTCCGAAGAAGGGTGCACCACATCCATAAAGCGACCACTGCTACGACGAGCCACAGGCAACGACGGTGAGGCTACCGATATGGATGACTCAGGCGAAGTTGCTACAGTTGATAGGTTGGGAGCAGGAGATATATCTGCTACATTCGGTGTTGACGGCGCAGCAGCAGAATTTGTCAGCGAGTTGACTGCTCGGTCGATTTCGTCAAAGTCTATATCTTGCATGCCCACCCCTTTCTTTATTTCTTAATTGTATACGCTTTTTCAATGATACCTGAAAATATGTGCGCATCGAGACTTGCGCCACCAATCAAAAGCCCGTCAACATCAGGTAGTTCAAGATATGCGGCCGCACTGTCTGCCGTCACACTCCCTCCGTACAGCACTTGTATATTTGCGGCGGCTTTTGCGCCGTATAGATGTTTCAGTTGGCTTCGAATTGCTTGAATTGCAAACGTCACATCTGGAGGAAGTGCGTTTTTCCCTGTGCCGATTGCCCAGACAGGCTCATAGGCGATGACTATTTTTTCCAGCTCTTCGCTCGTGACGTTGGCAAGTCCACCAATTAACTGATCAAACAACACATCTTTGGTTTCGTCGGCTGCTTTTTCACCGGCAGTTTCACCGACACAGAGGATCGGACGAATGTCATTTCGAATCGCTGCCTGAACTTTTGCTCGAATATCTTTGTCGGACTCGTGAAAAACATGACGGCGCTCTGAGTGACCGACAAGAACGTATTGGACAATCCCTCGAAGCATAGTTGCTGATACTTCACCGGTGTAAGCACCATGGTCGCGGTAATAAAAGTTCTGAGCCGCCAGTTTTATTTGACGTAGATTAACCTGCACACTCAGGGTCTGCAACGCCAAGATTGTTGGGGCAATCACCACCTCGACATTGCGATGAATTTTAACGACTTTAGCAAGTTTATGAAGGTATAGACTAGAATCATGAACCCCAAGGTTCATCTTCCAGTTGCCGATAATGAGCGTCTTATCTCGTGCCATTGTCTCTCTTAGATGCCGTTTATGCTTATTGCATTCAAGTGTAGCTTATTTACGAGCATCTAGCAAACTCTCTATCCCTGGTAATGTATCACCAGCCATCAGTTCAAGGCTTGCACCACCGCCGGTTGAAACATGAGTGAAGCTTTTACCTCCATTGTTATCCCATTTGAGGACAAAATCGGCTGTATCACCGCCGCCAATAATCGACGCCGTCTGCGGCTGCGTTGCCAGCGCTAACGCCAGCCGCGCTGATCCGTGCGCAAATTCGGGAAGTTCTGCATAACCAAGCGTTCCATTCCAGATGACGGTTTTCGCTTTAGCAACAGTTGCGACAATATGCTCAATTGTCCGGTCACCAATATCAAGAGCAATATCATCACTCTCAATAGTTTCAAGACCAACGCTTCGTCGGGTTGCTTTTGGAGCAATTTCTTTTGCCACCGCCACGTCCTGCGGCAATATGATAAAAGTATCAACCTCATCACCTACTTTCTCATGGGCAGCGTGATAAATACGATCGAGCGTGTCAGTCTGATCGCTTTCAAGCATACTTGCCCCCATCTCTACGCCTTTGTAGGCAAGAAATGTATTTGCCATTGCACCACCAATGATAATGTTGTCGGCAACATGAACGAATCGCTCAATCACAGCGATTTTATCACTGATTTTTGCGCCGCCCATAATGGCAACAAGCGGTCGCTGCGGGTGCTGCATTGCACCAGTGATGGTTTCATATTCTCGTTCCAGTAAAAGCCCGGCCACACTGGGAATACAAAGTGTTATGGCATGGGTGCTGGCATGGGCACGGTGAACCACACCAAAACCATCTTGGACAAAATAGCGAGCGCCAGTAGACTTTGCTATATTCTTTGCGAAAGCTTCATCGTCAGCTTCTTCTTCTTTGTAATACCGCAGGTTTTCGAGCAGCGTTATTGAATGTGCGCCAGATTTTTTGATAGTTTGCGTTACCCTATCACCGATGCAATCATCGACAAATTCAACGTGGTGATCCATCAATTTTGATAAACGAACCGCGACTTGTTCAAGGCTATATTTAGGATCACGACCTTCAGGACGACCGAGGTGACTGATAACGACGATTTTGCAACCGTGATCATGAAGGTACTTCAGAGTTGGCAGATTGGCTTTGATACGAAGATCATCACTGATCTTACCGTCTTTATCTAACGGAACATTATAGTCCGCCCGCACCAAAACGATGTGATTGTCGATCGGCACATCACGAATCGTTAGTTTAAAAAAGCCCATCTATTCACCCACCCTGTCATCTGATTATCTATTACTTGCTTGAGTCTATTCTAGCATGCGGACTTTAATTGTGTCAGTAGTGCCAACAATACCAGGCTGTTGTCCGCTCACGATAATGACTGTCGCTGAACCTTCGCCGAACAAACCATCTTTTTTCAACTCTTTAAATAGAGCAAAGCCAGCCTCTTCGGCGTCTGGGCGAACATAGCTGCGGTTTGCATAGTTTAGTCCAAGTTGTTGGGCTGAGCGCATCTCGCTTGTCACGCTAATAATAGGTAGGTTTGGCCGGTGAGAAGCGATATTTGCTGCCGTCGCACCCGATTTTGTTTCCGCAATAATTGCGTCTACTTTCAACTGCTCGGCCAGCTGTACAGCCGCGGAACTAATGGCATCACGTTGGAGGTTTTTCGCAATTGCGTAGTCATGTAGCGGAGAAACTGCTGCATGTTCCTGGGTAAAAAGAATGACCCGCTTCATCGCTGCGACGGTTTCAAGAGGATACGAGCCATTTGCCGTCTCGTCTGAAAGCATCACCGTATCAGCTCCTTGAATGACGGCATTGGCAACGTCACTAACCTCGGCGCGAGTCGGTTCCGGAGCGTCCACCATGCTTGCCATCATCTGGGTTGCAACGATGCTCAATTTTCCATGTTTGCGGCACAGGGCGATTAGTTCTCGCTGTACGATTGGGACGACTTCGGCGCCAGCTTCAACCGCCAGGTCACCGCGCGCCACCATAATGCCATCAGACGCCTTGACGATTTCTTCCATGATCTCGGGCCTAATAGCTGCTTTAGTTTCTATTTTTGCAATAATTTGCGCCTGTGAACCACCAGCAACTAGAATTTGGCGAAGATTGTGAATGTCATCCACGCTCTGTACGAAACTAAGCGCTACAAAATCAATGTCTTTGGTCAGACCATAGTCGATATCTCTTAGGTCTTTGGGTGTCAGGATATCACCGCCAAAATCTGTATCGGGCAAATTAATGCCTTTTTTGCTCATTAAGGTTCCGTCGTTCTCGATACGTACTTTAATCGCGGTTGCAGAAGTTATTTCCGTCACGGTTGTGCGGACTTTTCCATCAAAGATATAGATTGGTTCACCGACTTTGACCTTTTCAGCAAGATTGTACTGAATAGGAAGTACCGTCCCTTCATGTTCAGCCCCATAGTCAAGGATAATTTCATCACCTTTTTTGACTGTCATATTTTCTTTCAACATGCCTAGGCGGATCTTCGGACCTTGCAGGTCCTGTAAAATTGCAACTGGTTTACCGTTTTGTCTACTCGCCTGGCGAATCCAATTGATTTGGTCGTCACGCTCGTCATAGTCACCGTGACTAAAGTTAAGGCGGAACCCATTGGTTCCAGCCGTGATCAGCTCCTTGATCATTTCAGGCGTACTCGTCGTGGGACCAAGTGTTGCCAGGATTTTGGTTCGTTTAAATATAATTGCCATAACCTAAGGTAGTGTACTCTTTTTAAAGTGTTTTTTAAACCCCAGGACTTTGTCATTAGGATATTTAAAAAACGTTGCAGTTTTATCTGCCTTATGCTTAAATATACGCAACAAATAATAAAAAGATAACTGGAAACAAACATGACTCAATCAATAAAAAAAATAACTATCGTCTCATCTATTCCACTTCTAGCGGTCGCACTGGTCGCGGTTTTTTTGACCTTGCAAGCAAACGCGGTCACAACCTCTGTCAACTCAACGGTTGGCTCTATCATTAGCGTCTTCACGAGCTCTGGCACCGTTGCGGTGAATGTCACCCCAACCGCTGGTGGTGTCCAAACAATTGCCAACGATATTATAACGGTCAGTACGAATAATTCTGCTGGATATACGCTAAAAATAAATGAAACTGCTGGATCTACCGCACTTGTATCGGGTGGTAATTCTATTCCGGCAACCTCAGGAACGTTTGCATCACCGATTGTCCAAACCGTCAATACCTGGGGGTACCGAGTTGATGGCGTCGGATCGTTCGGTGCCGGACCAACCTCTGCAGTTTCAAACGCGGCAATAAGTGGTTCAATTAAGTTTGCAGCCGTTCCGGTCACTGCTTCACCTGACACAATAAAAACAACTTCGTCAACTGCTACCAATGACACCACAAACGTATGGTACGGCGTCGCTGTCAACACAGCAACACCATCGGGTTCATATACCAATAATGTTACCTATACGGCAATTGCTAACTAGGAGTCATTCATGGTACAGCGCATTCGCCGACTTTTTCCCGCTTTTATCATCGGCGCTGCTATCGTCACCTTCGGTCTACAACCCTTAGCGACAATCCATGCCCAATCGGTCGGCACACAAGCAATCACCCTTTCGCCGACTTCTACCGATGTTTCAATTGATCCGGGCGGAACTCTCACCAAGACGGTCGATATTATTAATAGTGGTAACGACTCGTTCAATGCCACGCTGTCTGTCACGCCTTATTACGTTTCAGGTGCAAACTATGACCCGCAATTTACACAGCTTCCTGGCACCGTCGACGCATCCGCTTGGGTGACTTTTTCTGTCACCAATCAAAAAGTTGCTGCTTTGAAAACAGTCACCGTACCTTACACGATTCAAGTTCCCAAAAATACCCCTTCGGGTGGCTACTATGCGGTTATTTTTGCCGCCACGAGCACTGATAATAATAAAACAGGTGTCGTCACACAGAATCGCGTCGGTAACATCCTCTATATAACAGTGAATGGTCCTATTAAAAGCGGTGGCAGCCTTACCGCCACCCCACTACCAGTGGTCAGCTTTATCGGCTCTATTCCTATTTCTACCAAAATCAGCAACTCGGGCGGCACTCATTTTATCACTACCGCAACCTACACTGTCACAGATATCACCGGTAAACAAGTCTTTAGTGCAAAAACAGAACGATATGTGCTCCCTCAAACCGAGCGGACAATAAGCGCCACCTGGAACCCGCAAGCTTTTATCGGTATATTCACCGTTCACCGAAGCGCGACCGTGGCCGGTAACGTTAATACATTACCCGATGAAAAGATTGTCGTCATCAATCCGTGGTTTTTCGTGATACTTGCCTTTATCGTTGGTCTATTACTCGCAATCTTGTTCAACCGCAAACGTTGGCAAAGACTAAAGCACAAGTAAAGCCTATATAGTAATCTTATAAATATGACAATCGTACTCGTTTGTGAACGTGTCACTAAACTTGCCTGCACTAATGGATATGGTGCGGCTTTCATCAATAACTGTTACCGTTGTGCCTGAAATACCACCTGGGATAGTGAAGGTACGGACACCAGTTCCAGGAGAGGCCATGGCAAAGATATACACATATCCGTCACCGGGAACTTTTAGCATGGTTATCTTATCCACGCCGAAGGAATATACTTTACTAGGCGTATTGATAACCGCCGCAAGAGCTCGAACCCTTCCCGACAAAGACGTCAATTTCGTACGAATACCGGATGCATCAGGCGAATCAACAATCGAATACGTGCCATTCACGTTGTCGTTATTGTGCTGAAACCAGGAAATACCGGCTGCCCCAGCAATGATAGACGCCCACACTGCACCTTCTATCTGCCCGGGAGTGATGGTAGTAGCGCCATCTTCAGTCAGGAGAGGCTTGGCGGTTTCAACAAACGTCCAGATCGGACGGGCGTCGTTCGCCCATTTCCGCATCATTTTAGTCAGCCACCAATACGTCCAAGCGTTCTTGGCATCACTATCAACACCGATTGGTGACCCATTTTTTTCTACTGGATTATTAATATCTGGCCAATAGGATGACCGGCGAATTTCGAACCGGACAGCGGGGGATGTATAGGCATACTTATCGACCGATTCATTATCAACTGCGGCAGCGTAGTTAGTCATATTCCCATTCGGTGCCCAGTAGGTTCCAAGGGCACCGTTGCCGAAGTTTGCCTGGACGAAGCGCCCATCGTTCAAAGCTCGAGCATTCGAGGCTAACTGCTGTAGTGCAGCCAGCCGGGCAGCATCATTACCATAGGAACTGTTCATCTCGATCTCATCGGCAAGGTGATAGCCAACGACACTCCCGGCTTGAGCAGCTATTTCTGCAGCCGTCCAATCACCTTGTGCAAGTAGGTAGATATTGCTGGCAGCCATTTCCGACAGGTTTCCGCCACTTGTCGGTCGTTCGGCTCCCATGAACACATTGACCCCCGCCGCTGAAAGAATTGCCGGGTGCCCATCAACCGGTTTACCATAGAAAACCGCGAACGGGAAAAAACTAGTGCTGTTCATCCCAGCGCCGACCGCACGGGACCACGTGTTCTGATACGACGGGCCGCCATACCAGGCCTCATTAGATAGCGATGATAAGGCCGCACCAGAACCAGTATCGGTTGGTTCGCCTGCGCCAGTGACTAAATTAGGATATAGCTCAGTCGTCCCGATGTAGGCCTTCGCTACCGGTAAAGTACCGACTTTTATATCGATAACGTTTGTAGTGCCCACTTTGAAACGCGTGAACGAAGCACCCCCAGCTGTAGCAACTGTCACTGATTTGGATACTGTCCCCGTACTGCTCATATTATCGGTGACGGTCTGGGTAATCGTATAAGTACCTGCAGTAGCGTAGGTGTGAGAGATCAACGAATTTGTCGTTCCATCCCCCCAATTGTAGACAGTGGAGACGATAGTCCCATCCGGGTCTGATGCGGTAGAAGTTACCGTAGCCGTAAGCCCGGACGACGTCACGCTAAAACCGGCAATTGGCGGCTGGTTACCCGTCGAAGGCCGTAGGGCAAGCAAAAATGCCGTCCAACCATAGGTGTCATTCCCCGTGATCGTGGCCGTAACGGTACCGGACGCTCCAGCAGTCGCTTGAATAGCATCCGCAGTACAAATTACCGTCGGACCTGTTGGTGTACGAGATGTATAGCCGGGCGGCTGTATTCCCTGTATGTAAGTGTTCCAGTCGGCTCCAAGCCACACCAGCATAGCATTGTTCGTCACCGTCGTTACCGAAGCTGCGCTCAGTGTATTACCCGTCCCTCGAGCAGTAGAAGCCGCCACGTCGACTGGGTTACCAGGATCGACGCCGGTGTAGGCTGCAACCGTTAAATTCGATGCCGACACCGCTGGATGCGTGAATGTATACGCTGAAGGTTCAGCGCTACCTGCCACTAGTGTGTAGACCCATTCAGTCGTGGTCCTTTCACCAGATCCGATAGTTGGCGCGAACGCATAATTGTCAACCTGCACTACCGCCCCTGAGGGAACTGCCGTAAGCGTCGGATAAGTGACATTATCATCATTTTCCAAATAAAGATGAAATACTAGTACATCACCTGCGACAACCCCGGCAGGTTTCGTAACGGTGGTATCGGCACGAGCACCATACAGAGTTTGCGCACTAGAACGAAATGTGATCATTTCACCCCTCTGGTTTTAGCCCGTTACGACATAAAGGATAGTTGCGGTCTTCGACGTGATCGCATCGTACTGTGCCTGTGTACCGATCCACACCCCAGTTAATCCGTTCAACGCAAAGTTGGTGCCAAGCTTGCCGTCTAGCCCTGCCTGTTGTGACGTTGAAACCGGTTTATTAACGTCAGCGGTATTATCGACATTTCCTAGACCCACGTCAGCCTTTACCAGTGTGACAGCACCAGTTTTGCCAGAGACTGAAGTAACTGGTGCGGCCTGCAAAGCCGTATCGGCTTTACCAAGCGATGTCTGAACAGCTGTCGTCAGACTAGTGAGTGGCACGACACCATCAGCAATCGTACCGTCAGCTTTGTGGGCAGCCGATAGAAAACCATTAAGAATGGTTCCCCAGGTGCCGTTATCCGATCCAGGTGTTGGAAGTCGTGCCATGTCCTAATACCTTATGTTACCCTCGTATAGTTATCTGTATTATGAGCCACAAGCAGTATGGTTGTCAATCTGCGAGAAAGCGTGTGAAACAATGAGAGGACAAAGAAAATAACCCATACGACGATGGGTTATTTTTGGGGCACTTTCTTTGGTGATCTCACGGAGAATCGAACTCCGATTGCCAGGATGAAAACCTGGTGTCCTGACCGTTAGACGATGAGACCGTGAAGGTGAGTGTGTCAAAAAAAGCAGGTTTTATCCTTATTCGACTGGAGAATTGTATCAAAAAAAGCCTCCGTTGACTAGGGGCTCACAGATCTAAAGTTGATTGTCCCGTGAGGGCCGCCAGTCCAAAGACGGCGACCCCCACAGGTTTTGAGCTAATGCTGATCAGAACACTAGCTCTACGTTGCCGCTGAGGGAAGCGCTCAGCGTCGTTAGTACAGGACTGCGCTCATTGCTGTTCTGCGTGCGGTAGCCCCTTTTTCCCTGCTTGGTTTCGGGAATCAATGACTTGCACGTGATGGCGTCCTTCACCTCCATCTGCCACGCATCGAAGTTGCCACCGTAACGACCAGTCAGCTTTCCAGCCAGCTCATCGGGTGTTCTTGCCTCCAACCAGTAGTCCTCCCTTCCGAGGAATCGCTCCATTGCTTTACCTGGCTTGCATGCCATGTTTTTCCCTTTCAGGGATACTAGTGCCTGGTAATACATTACCGTAGCGAAGTCGTCAGTATGTCCAACTTCGCCCTTTTTGCTCCAAAAAAGCAAAATGCCCCCCGTCCCATCGGTGGGTAGCACTTAGCTGGTGACTATACTCTCCTATAAGCGGTGTGTCAAACCCCATTACATCTAGAGCCACACCACTTTTAATAACGCTATATGTGGGGTAGTACATTGAGTGATATCCTTTAAAATGCTTGTGCTTTTAGCGATTATATTGCATATGATATTGACTTTTTTAGATTTATGTGGTAAATTCATAACATCATTCACGGGTGAGGTGTGAGAGCCTAACCAGGGTGAGGAGGTCATTAACAAGTCAGATCATTATAGTGCATGTCTTGAATGTGTTTTTTAATCATGTTTTGACACACTATAGCTATAGATTTATCAGCACTCCTTCGGAAGCAGCGCGCCAGCCTACCTCACCTTGTAGATGAGATGAGTTGACGCGCTGCTCCCGACCCCCAGGGACAGCAGCTGCGGAAACGCACGTTTACTCGCGCATCCGCGCGCACATCCCAGGGGAGAACAAGGAGTACTACCAATGTCCACAACCGCTTCTATCAAGAAGATCAACACCTTCCACCTCACCGATTCGGCTGTCGCGTTTGGGCTCACGCTCATCGCGGTCATCCTGATCGGTCTGGCGACGGTCATCGGCTTCAATCTCGGCGTGTTCGAGTCCAGTTTCTGGCTCGGTCTCGTCGTGCTCTACTTCGTCGGCATCGCCGTGTACGTCATGTGGTGGGTCTCTCACCCCACGACCAAGAAGTGGCCTGGCTTCGCGTTGGGTGTCGCCGATCTCATCATCGCACCGACGGTGCTGGTGCTGCTCTGGCCCGGAGAGGGGTTCCAGGTCGACAAGTTCGGCTGGGGCATTCTCGACGCGGTCCTCGTCGCTGTCCTATTCGCACTGATCAAGCTTTACGGCAAGATCTCGCGGATTCTCAAGTCCAAGTCTACCAAGTAAGGAGAAGCCATGCTCCGCACGAACAGGCTAGTCCCCTTGATCGGACTGACACTGGTGGCTACATTTACCCTCGCGGCATGCAGCCTGAAGCTGGGTGGGGGCTCTTCGGAGCCCTCAACCGTCGCTTCGTCCAGTGCCTCAGCACCATCGTCTTCGACGCCCACGACTCAGACGGTCAGCAATAAGCAGCCGACAGTCAAGGACGCCGAGAAGACCGCCACGCTCGATGAGAGACTCTGGGGTCACCTGACCTGGAAGTACCCGACTCGCTACACGAACCTCGTCACCGAGTACTACGGTACCGACGGAGTTCAGAAGCTGAAGAAGGACACCTTCCCCGTTTTCGTGGTCGGCTCGAATGAGCCCGGCAAGGTGTGGACCGATGCGGTTCGCCCCCCGCTGGTACCAACGAGCATGGAGTACGTTTATGCCAACATCCTATCTGAGCCCGACTACGGTGCTCAGGTGGGAAGCGGGCTAGCGCAGTCCACGATCATGGGCGGCAAGTCACTCCTCGAGCTAAATCCTTGGCTCAGGGAGTTCAACGACCCTGCCGGTATCAACGACTGGGCACAAGCTGCTATGGACGGTTCGTCGGCCGAGCAGCTGGTGGCAGCCAAGAAGCTCGTTCTTGTGGTGATGCTCCTCGAGCAGCTCCGCGACGAGAAGATCGAGACTCGCGCTACTTCCCTCAACTACCGCCTAGTGGTGGGCGAAGCTGGTAGCGCGATGACGGTCAACCCGAACAACCCCGACGCGGTCAAGGAGTTCGAGCTTTCCCCCGTCCAGTACGTGGGTAAGTTCGTAACCGTCCAGCTGACGTACAAGGGCCAAACGGGTTGTTGGCTAAAAGTCGGATTCAACACTGGTGACGGACGTTTCGCGGGTTTTGCCTGTGAGACCCCCAAGCCACCGACTCCACCGGTAACGCCCCCGACGGGTTGCGTCACCAACTGCGGCTCGCCCACTCCCAGGTGCACGAGCAACTGTGGTGAAACGCCTGGGTGCAAGTCAAACTGCACTCCGGTCTGCCCCTCGACGAAGTGCCTGACGCCGAAGGATCCCAAGAACGACGTTACTCCCCCCCAGGGAACGACGCTGCTTGGACGTGATCAGCTTCAGCCTACGGCGCCTACGCCCAAGCCGAAGCCGCTCGATCCCACCACACCTGTGACTGCAGATCCCGGACCGTTGGTGCCAGTGCAGGGTGCAAAACCTGCGCCTCCCGCACCGCCCGCTCCGAGCATCCCCGCACCACAGCAGCCCACCCCTACAGCTCCCGGAACCCCTATCAAGGATCCAGACAGCTAGAAAGGACCGAGGGTGGCACGATGCATTTCGTGCCACCCTCGGATGGACTGATGGTCTATCTATAGCTTTACCGAGGAGTCTTACTCGCAATGTGTGATTTAGTTCACCGTCGCTTGAGTCTGACTCTTCGTGAGTCCTTTTTGGACTCGGACATGCACTTTATAACGATCTGATTTGATAATGTTAACAATCCGGTAACAATGTTCTCACAACTTTTAATATTAATTTTTGATGTCATCCTGCGAGATACATCAAGAACGGAGAGAAACCATGAGTAAATTCACCTCATTCGTTCGTCGTGCTCCAAAGCGTTTTAGCGCACTAGTTGCAATAGTTGCTGCGGCAATTATCATTCCAGTCGCTGTTAACGCCTATGGACCAGAACGAGCAACATTCACATATGAAAACCCAGCTCCATATGTCACCTTTAACTCAATCACTAACAACCCTAAGGTTGGTGACGAACGAAATTTCGTTCGCGTTAAAGAAGATAGCACAACAACTACCTATGGCAAAGACGTTACTCTTCAGCCTGGTAAAACATACCAAGTGGAAGTCTACTACCACAACAACGCTGCATCGAACCTTAATGCTTCGGGCGTAGGTATCGCAAAAGACGTTAGTCTTCGTATGCAAATGCCTGCGAGCATCGCTGCAGGGGCATCTGACACAGTTGATGGATTCATCAATTCATCGAATGCTAACCCAACATCAGTATGGGATAGCGCAAACCTAAAGAACGGAAGCACGGGCGCAGTTGCCCTACGGTACGTTGCAGGTTCAGCAAAAGTTACCAGCAATGGTGCAGTTAATGGTGCGACGCTTCCAGATGCCTTCCTGACAACAGGAACGCCACTTGGATACGACGCACTCAACGGTACCCTGCCTGGTTGTAACCAATATGCCGGATATGTAACCTACAAGTTTACTGTTGTTCAGCCTAACTTTACTGTTGAAAAAACGGTCAGCGTTGACGGTGGTAAGACGTACGTAAAATCAGGTGCTACCACACCTGGAAGCACCGTTATTTACAAAGTTGGTTACACAAATACAGGCTCAACGCAACAAGACAACGTGACGCTAAGCGACAAATTGCCTGCCGGTGTTACGTATGTTCAGGGATCATCTTTGATAGCTAACTCAAAGACTTCTGGTAAATACGAAGCAACGTCTGATGGTATTACTACCACTGGACTGAATATTGGTTCATATGCACCAAATGGCGGAAACGCATTCTTCAAGTTTAGCGCTAAGGCTCCAGCTGCCGACACCCTAAAATGTGGTGTCAACACCTTTACAAACACTGCTCGTGCAACCACAAGTGGTGGATACAAAGAAAGTAGCGCTGACATTACTATTACCAAAGAGTGTGTCCCGGGTACACCCCCACCTGTGACTCCACCTGTAACACCGCCTGAACTACCACGTACTGGTATGTCAGAAAACATTGTTGCCGTTATTGGTCTGGGTGCCATTGTCGCCAGCGTTGCTTATTACATCGCTAGCCGCCGTGCGCTTAACCAATAATTAGAGTCTGACCGCTCCGCTCTCACATTTCTGAAGCGACTTCAGACAAAAATAGCCCCCGCTTTAAACGGGGGTTATTTTATTTGTTATAATAATCCTACATGGCAAACAAGCAAAAGAAAAAACGAAATAAAGCATACACCGGCGTTGATGCGGCGATTACTCGACCAATCGTCACAAAGATTAGCGCCGTCAACCGCAATACGGTTAGTCAATGGTGGTTTGATCACAAACGAATTGCACGACCGATTATTATTGCGGCGATCGTTGTCGCTATCATTATTATATTAATTGTTCAAATTGTCAGCCTCGTGTCCAAGTAGCATTTTTATGCTTTCTTCACTGGTAGCATAAAACCAAAGGTGCTTCCCTTATGTTCTTCTGATTCAAAAACGATTTTTCCATCATGTGCATCAACTACTTTTTTGGCAAGAAAAAGCCCTACGCCGGTTCCATCAGGCCGTTGTTTGCGAGCGTTCGTCGCACGGAAGAATTTAGTAAAAAGCTGCCCTTGCTCGGTAACCGGTACGCCAATTCCTGTATCTTTGACGGTAAATTCTACTTGGTTACCAATAAGCGCAAGGCCGACGTTGATTTTAGAATGCTCTTTTGAATAATAGATCGCATTATCGCAAAAATTCATAATCACCTGCTGAATTTTATTTTCGTCCAGTTCGATTTCGGGAATATTCTTCGGCTTTTTGTATATAAATTTTAAGTTATGCGCCGCCGCACTTGACGCTAATGCATCGACCTGCTGCGCCACCAACTTCGCTAGATTGACGGGATGTTTATCGACGATGAATTTTCCGGTTTGCAGGCGCGAGACATTCAAAAAATCGCTGATTAATCGCACCATGCGTTCACTGCTCATAAAAGCTTCTTCTAGAAGATGTTTCTGATCTTTAGAAATCTTCCCCACATCACCGTCCATGATCATGCTGATGTACCCTTTTATGCTCGTCAGAGGTGTTCGAAGTTGATGACTTGCCATGCTAATAAATTCATCCTTCGCCTCATCGAGCTTCTGTAGCTGCGCATTGCTGGTACGAAGTTCTTTTGTGGCGGCGTCGATGCGTTGTTCAAGGTGCGCGTTCAAGTCTTTCACCTCCTGGACCGATAGGGCATTTTGAATGGCAATGACCAACTCATCAGCAATCGTCCGAAGCACTCGACGATCGCGGCGGCTGTAGGTTGATGTTCGATGATCGCCGAGGCAGACATAGCCAATCAATTCATGTTCACGAATCAGTGGCATAATAAGCGCAATTTTATGGCTAATCATCATGCGACGAACTGTTTTGGAAATAATCGGTGAATCAGGCAAAATAATTTCCGTCAAGTTTCGAATCTCCTGGGCGTCGTGATAGGGCAGTTTACTATGATCGTCCGTTCCTGATGAAATAAATCCCCTATCTTCCGTAAAAACAAATATGAATGCCTGTTCACTTTTAAACGTATCCGACAGCATATGTGAAATACGCTTTAAGAGACTTCGTAAATCAGTTGTTGATGTAAGTACTTTGTTGAGCGCCGCGTAGAAATCATCAGCGCTATATCCGTCCTTATAAAACAAACTATTTGTTAAATGATCGAAAAATATTTTTACTGGCTGAAATAAAAAGGCTAAAGTCAGTGTCAACCCAACATTGATGAGTATCTGGCTGATGGTCGATGTTTGTCCCAGAATCTGATTGAAAATAATATAAGCGACGACAACATATACTGCGGCAAGTGTCGATAAAGACAGGACATACGTCACCGTCCTGACGAATGCAAGACGTATATCGAATAATCCGTGTTTCGCGATCGAATAAAAAACCGAAAATACCATAAAAAAACTAAAAAGTGGGCCAAAGATGATCAAACTGTAATTACCAAACAATGGCATCAGTAGATTAAAGTACGAACCGCCTAAAATACAAATAAAGAGCGCGACCGTCAGCGTGCGTAGATGCGCACCGTAACGATTACGGAATGCCTTAATTGCCATATATCCTAATCCGATCGAAACGTATAAGACAAAAATTGCACTATAAATAATGTAATACGATGACTCGAGCTGCACAGTTTTGTTTGTTATTTCAACCGAAGAAATAAACATCCCTGGAACAACAATAAATCCCGATAAAATAGCCCACGGCAATAATGCCAAAATGGAAGTAGCGTGTGACAATTTCACCCCACTGTACGATAGGCTGAATACTAAAAATGCATAGGCGATAAGCAAAGCAGCAACATAATATATCCCAACAAATATTTCCCCAGCAACCGCATTTTTCACGATCATGAACAAGCTAATAAATACAGCCCATACACCCACGCTACCTGCAAACAACACAAAAGACCATTTGCTATTTTTGGTGTCCGCTCCGACTATCAAGACGACGAGTCCGAGAATGAATGAGAACAATCCAGCGATAAATGGAAATACTGCCAAAATCATGGCTTTCGAATCTCCATCACCGCATAGACCCCATCACTTGGTGTCGTAATACGCACTAGTTCAGTCGGGATGCCAGCCTTATCAACAATACCTAGAAGATCTTCGTCTGATCGCATGATAACATCTGGCCATCCCACAGCTACCATATTATATTGTGGGTGCGGTCTTTTTTTGCGCATATTAGAAATGATCATTGCCGCACCTGGCTTAAGCTTCGGGTACATCATTTGTAAAAATGACTTTCCTTGATTATCGGAAAGATATTCCCATAGCCCCAACGCATCTACCGCGTCAAGTGACTCGTGCTCAACGTGACGCGCCTCAATATAACTACGTCCTTTAAACCCAGGTTTTTGAGGATCATGATTTAATGGACCAAAATCAAAAGTTGATAAAGATAGTTTTGCCTCACTCGTCATTTCATATGCGTGCATCAATGCTTCAGGATCAAGGTCAAACAACTGCCAGTCTACATGTTTGCCCGTTTGCTGTTCGATTTTTTGAGATGCTTCAATATTAGGAACCGAAGCACCACTTCCCAGGCTTACGATTCGGAGAGCGTCACCTTCGGACTTTTCTGCTTGCTTCACCAGTAAGTCCGCATAAATATGTTGGCGACTACGTAACCCAATGCCATCTGGCATGTATGTAAATCGTTCGAGGGTTCTTCGATCGAGACGACCAAGCGTCAAAAATCGACCACCCTTATGTAGGTTTTGGAGCGGCTCCAAAGCAATTGCCTTTTTCATTTGATGTCCCCATTCAAACATCTGCGTTTTCCGTCCATCCTGATAGTACAAATCCATAGCTGGTATATTTCTCTCGTCAATATAAAGCTTCGTAGGATCTTCACCATGTTTTGGATTGCCAAGGTGTGTTGCCATCCACTGAGGATTGTGTTGAATCATGCTTTCAAACTGATTGGTACGTTCAAAGTACCATTGTCGCAGTGCAGGGTCCTGGTCACTTTCATCACCCACGATAACACTGCGCTTTTCATACCGTCGACCGAACGTATCTCGTGACTGCGCCTCGAACGTGACCGAAACCTCACCAATAGGAACAACTTCATCATGAAGACGTTTTAACGATTCTCGCTCCTCGATGAATGTCATCTGATCTTTCTTTGACTTTCTTTAATGATTGTTTTTGTCATAACCAGTTTCTACTGCTATTATATTACTTAACTATGACAAAAATTGCTATCATCGAAGACGACCCGGTTATTAGCCAAATGTACCGTATGAAGTTTGAGGCGGACGGCTTTGATGTGCAACTTGCGAACAACGGGGAACGCGGTGTTGATATGGTCGAAAGCTTTACCCCGGACATCATTTTGCTGGACCTCCAAATGCCCGAGATGGGCGGCGCAGAAGCTCTGGCAGTTATTCGTAAAAGTACTTGGGGTCAGACGATTCCAGTTATTATTCTGACAAACCTTGGTGAAGAGGAAGTGCCCAAGAATATTCGTTCGCTTGGCATTCATAGTTATATCGTCAAGGCAGAACTGACACCGCGGCAAGTTGTTCAGCGCGTCAAAGAAGCTTTAAAAGTATAGAGTTAATCTAAAGCTCTTCAGCTTTCGAACGGGCGGCTTGAATCAAGTTATCAAATAACGCCGTCACTGTTAATGGACCAACGCCGCCCTTTTTAGGGGTTATTGTGACGTCACTGCGGTTGCGGACATCTTCCGCTACGTCGCCGATCAGTTTGCCATTTTCTGACGCTGTTCCGGCGTCAACGACCACAGCTCCCGGTTGGATCATTTGACTGGTAATCAAACCTGGAACCCCTGTTGCAGTCACGATGACCTGCGCTTTTCGGATTTCATTTGCCAGATTTTCAGTTGTATCATCATAAACGCTGACATTCAGACCGGCATTTGCCCACAAACGTGCAAGCGGGGCGCCAACCAATCGACCATTCCCGACAATCGCAATATTTTTTCCCTTTAATTCAACATTGTAGCCAGCAAGGAGCCAATCAATTGCCATAGCCGTAGCAGGAGTTAACATCGCATCCTCACTTAACCCATCAACATCCTTTGCAGGAATAACAGCATTAACTGCTTGTTCGGTCTCAGACGTATCAGCAAGTGGCAGTTGAACGATAATACCGTGCACCGCATTGTCTTCGTTCAAGCGTTGAATAGTATCAATCAGTTTTGCCTGATCAATTTTATACACTTCCACTTCGGCAAGAATATCTTTAGCATATTGTTGTTTTAAATGGACATACCTATCAATCACCAAGCTATCAATGGTTTGAACAATCGCCAGCTTTGGAAAAACCTTATATTCTTGACGAAGCTGTCGGATTTGACGCGCCTGACGTTCGGTAATATATCCTGACAGTTCTATGCCGCTTAGTATTTTCACTCATTTTAGCTTAACAAAACCTATGCTACAATCAAACTATGAATAATTTATTACAACTTGCACAAAGTTCATATGATTACACGTATACAACCACAAGTTCGAACACGGATCCTTCGATAGCCGCAGCCTTGAGCGTAGGTATTCTATTATTTTATTTCATCACTATAGCAATCACGTACGTTGTCACCTCAATCTTCCTTGGAATGATTTTTAAAAAAGCCGGCGTTCCTGCTTGGGTCGCTTGGGTACCCTTTTACAACACATGGAAACTTCTTGAAATCGGTGGTCAGCAAGGTTTCTGGGCGATTCTTGCTGTTATCCCGTTTGTAAATCTAGTTTCAGCCGTGTTTACGTTTATCGCTATGTACAATATTGGTTTGAAGTTCGGCAAATCGGGTGCCTTCGTTGTATTAGGAATTTTCCTTCCCATCGTTTGGCTTATCTGGCTAGCAGTTGATACTTCAAAGTGGAATAACTCACTCGGCGAACCGAGTCGAGCAGTTGAACACAATCCTAATGCCACTCCACCGGCTGCGACACCACCAGTGTAATCTTTATATAGAAACGAGCAAGCCTTATATCTTACTCGTTTTTTTATGTAGCACCGCTAGCATTTTCGCCAAAGGCTAGAAAAGCAATCCTATTTATGTTACAATTACCTCTGTTACTATGCACCCGTAGCTCAGTGGATGAGAGCACTGGTCTTCGGAACCAGGTGTCGCAAGTTCGAATCTTGCCGGGTGTACCAAACTGAATGGGCCAGTAGCTCAGCTGGTTAGAGCGTCTGCCTCTTAAGCAGAATGTCGTGGGTTCAAGTCCCACCTGGCCCTCCAAATACGAATCTAAAATAGATTGAGTCTGATACAATAGAAATAACTGATAAATGTGGGATGAGTACCTGCCTCAACCTCGATCACTAACCACCCCTCTGGTTGATCCTTGATTGCACCGATAGGTACATTGCATACGTCTCAATCGCATTCATTAATACATACACATTAAGCGAGTAGGCCCCGGCATAGGTATTGGCGACGACAGCAACTGGTTTTGGGGCAAGGTTACTCACCGCATCAATAGCTCCTGCTGGTGCACTAGATACACTCCCGTTAATAAAGTCTTCCATGACATACCTCAAGGTGTCTTTGAGTTTCGTAGCATGTGCCATTGTAGTGGCATTTTTTAGTATTTGTTGATTAGAGAGTTGCTCTGTACCATCAAGCGCTTCAATCAAGCTAATGGAAACGTATCGCAGAATATCACGGGTTACAAGCCAGTAAATAATTGCGAATAATCCACATAAAGGTACCGCAAGAATCGAATACAAAAAGATATAGCCAACGATAACACGTACGGCGCCGCTAGTTACACCAGCAA
This sequence comes from Candidatus Microsaccharimonas sossegonensis, assembly GCA_004100325.1. Taxonomy (GTDB): domain Bacteria; phylum Patescibacteriota; class Saccharimonadia; order Saccharimonadales; family Saccharimonadaceae; genus Microsaccharimonas; species Microsaccharimonas sossegonensis. The sequence goes on from SCKX01000001.1 coordinate 69,056, forward strand.
GACTAACTGAGGCTACCGCACCAAAAATCGGTATAAGGCAGATAATCATTGGGATAAGAAAGTATCGATTCCAAACATATTGTTTATATGAGGTGATCCGCGAGATATTTCGCTGCATGAATTCATGGCTTTCCTCAACCGGTATAACTTCGTTATTTCTGAGGTAGCGTTTTATCCATAACAACTCCTCGATCTTAAACAAGCGAAACCTTGGGTAGCTATAGATAAAGAAAACCGCAACACTCGCTACTAATAGGAGTGGTTGAATCACCACCCATGGCGACCATGCCTTCATGAGTGGTTGAAGCGACAATAGAACAACAAACACAATAAGTGGCCAAAAAAGAACCCATGTTTTTCCTGTTAAGTACACAGCCCGTTGTCGAAAAATCTCGACCATTTGTTTTGTCAGATTACTTCTGGAAAAATCACTTTGTTGAAACATTTTTTTACCTTTCAGGTGGTAGCGTTTAAATGAGTATGGACGCCGTCACAGTGAGGTACGCTTTCCATACTAATGTTTTCATATTGCTAGTATACTAATACCACCATGGAAGTACATACAAACATACCACTTAAAAACTTCACAACGATGAAATTGGGTGGACCGGCTCGTTTTATGGCAGAAGCCCGGACGCCAGAGGAAGTAAAAGCCCTCTACGAAAACGCATCGTCGAAACATATTCCTGTCTTTGTGTTAGGTGGTGGAAGTAATGTGATTGCCCGTGATGAAGGCTACGCCGGAATGATTATTCGCATCCGTATTCCTGGTTTCGACGTTATTGCAGACGATATCAACACCACAACCATTAAAATTGGTGCGGGTGAAAACTGGGACAGTGTCGTGAAACGAACTGTTGATATGCACCTTAGTGGTATCGAAGCCATGTCGTGGATTCCAGGAACAGCTGGCGCCGCACCAGTTCAAAATGTTGGTGCATACGGACAAGAAATAGCCGATACGCTGGTGTCACTAGAAGCCTACGATGCGCAAACAAAAACGTTTGTTGTGCTGCAAAATGAAGCCTGTGGATTTGCCTACCGTGATAGTATATTTCGTCGTGATCAAAAAGGACGCTATATTATTACCAGCATCACGCTAAAATTATCAAAAAGTCTGCCGCAGCCTCCTTTTTATGATGCGCTTCAGACATACTTCGAACAGCAAAACATCAAGATTTTTACCCAAGAGACCATTCGTGATGCGGTTATAGCGATTCGGACGGAAAAGCTCCCTGATCCAACCGTCACGCCAAACACCGGCTCGTTCTTTAAGAACGCCATCGTTGAGAATTGGCAACTGACTGAACTTCGACAAAAATATCCAGATGTCACCGTCTTTGATATGGGTAATGGCACATCGAAGGTTCCGACTGGCTGGCTGATCGAACACACTGGTCTAAAAGGCCAGTTGCTTCATGGTATGCGCGTTCATGATAAAAACGCCCTCGTTCTCATTAACGAATCGGCGACCGGATATGCTGATCTAGCTGCCGCTCGTGACCAAATCATTGGTGCTGTTCGTGACACATTTCGCATCCAGATTGAGCAAGAACCCCTCGAACTGGCATAGCTTGCGATTTACCATTAAACCCCTTATGCTAATAGCATGATTATGTTCAGGCGTGGGTTCACGATTGTTGAATTGATTATCACAATCACGATTATGGGTATTCTGCTGACGTTAGCGGTGGTTAATGTTGGCACCACGCAGGCAAAGGCACGTGATGATAGCCGAAAGTCAGACATAGAGGCAATAGCCAGCAATCTTGAGTCTTTTTATATCTCCGGGACAAACAACTCGACAGATTTTGCACGCTATCCTTCAGTTGGTGTCACTGGCTCAGCCGCAAACATTACCACAAACCTCCGTGATGCAAACCTAAATTCATTCCTGCCGCCAGGGACAACCGATGTATCGCAAACATTCTTACCATCAACCAACACAGGCTCTTCACCAAGTATCCAAACCACCGCAGGCGTACTCCCACAACCGACAATCGCCCAGTATGTATATCAACCAATTAAATCTGATGGTTCAGTCTGTCAATCAGGTGAAATTGACTGTCGAAAGTTCAATTTGTTTTACCGCCTTGAAACAGATAATACGGTCTATAAGTGGACAAGCAAGAATCAGTAATGAATACGAGAAAGCAAGCCTCAGGATTTACCGCCGTCGAACTTTTGATCACGCTATTCGTGGCAGCGGCATTTTTAATTGCCTCGTATCAACTTTTCAACCTGATTATTAAAGATGGTGGCGCAACGCGTTCTCAATCACGTGCTGCCAATGTCGCTTATGATTATCTCCGCCAGTATGGGGCTTCATCGACAACCATTCCTTGCACGGCTTCGACACCCCTCAACAATGCACCGATTAGCGTCGATGGGCTCTCTAATGTCACGATAAGTGTAAGTGTCACCTGTCTACCCGATGCAATTAATAGTCTCTCTAAGGTTGAAGCTACTATCAGTTATAACAACCCTCAGCAAACTGTGTCATACGCAACCTATACGAGCTCTGCGGGATCCTCAAACACGGCAGATATCACCAACGGGCTGGTTGCGTGGTGGAAATTAAATGGCGATGCGAATAATTCTGTCGGAAGTCCAAACGGCGTTATCAACAATGCCACGTCGACGACTAATCAAAGGGGTGATGCAGACACAGCATATGCATTTAATGGAAGCAATGCTTCAATTACGACTGGTTCTAGTTTTGGTCTGGGGACTTCCAATGTGACGATATCGACATGGATATATAACCCGACTGCCACGAATTCTGGTGCTTTTGTAAAAGTAGGGAGTAGTGGATACGGCATCGGGATTGGGAGTACAGTCTTTGACAACGCATCTCCCGGAACAAAACTCATCATGCTATACGAGGGTGTTCGCTGGATCGTCACCAGCAAAGATGTCGGAACCGGCTGGCATCACATCGTCATGGTGATAGACGGCAGTGGCGTCCCGACCGCTTATATCGACGGTGTATCTGCGGGCACCTACGCGGGTGCACCTCCCGCGGCGCCTGGTTCCGCAATGACCTACATTGGTGGTCATACCTCCTCTGGTTCAAACAATCGTTATTTCAATGGTGCCGTCGATGATGTCCGTCTCTACAACCGCGCACTTCCGCAATCAGATATTCTCGCTCTATATTCAGCGGGGGCCAAATGATGAAACGTTTTCGCAAACGTCCCGACCAAGCAGGTTTTACCCTTATCGAAATGTTGGTTATCGCACCAATTGTTATTTTAGCAATCGGCGCGTTTTTGACGGTTATCATTAGCATGACTGGTGAAGTATTAGCCTCTCGAGCATCCAATACCCTGACGTATAACGTCCAAGATGCACTGAATCGCATCGAACAAGACGTCAAAATGAGTAGTAGTTTTCTCGCCACCAATAATGTGCTGGGAACCAACCAAGGTTACAACGACGACGCGACCAATTTTACAAACGTTGGTGGTGCAAGTGGGACGAGTCTTATCCTGAATGCAATTGCTACTACCTCCAACCCCGTTTCAGCAAGTAGCTCGTATGTATACTTGGTGGATAAACCGAATAACTGCTCGGCGCCACAAGGCAATGTCCCATTCACGTATAATATTGTTTATTTCATTAAAAATAATACCCTGTATCGTCGGACGATTATGCCGACAAACTATAATGATACAACCAACAATGTCTGCGATCCTCCATGGCAACAACCCAGTTGTTCACCAGCCTTTATGGACTCCCAATCCGGATCAGTATTTTGTAAAACAAAAGACGTCCAACTGGTTGATGGTGTCTCGCCAGCTAACTTTAGTGTTCAGTATTATAACGGAGAAGCTACAACTGCCGTCAATACTCCAGCCAGTTCAACCTCGGCCTCAAATAGTGACCGAAATACTGCCCTACAGTCAGCTACAACTGTTGCCGTTTCAATTACCGCCCAGCAAACTGCCGCCGGTCGTGCGGTAGAGCGTGCTGCCATTCTACGCGTTTCACGACTTGATGCAAATGCATCCGGCATCGCAGTTATGACGTCTGATACAGTTCCGTCGGCGCCACAAGTCAGTTCATCGACTAGTGAACCGACCAATGTTACCTTCAGTTGGCCAAAAGTAAATACCGCAAGCGGATACACGTTCGAATACAAGATCAATGGTGGCGGCTGGAGCACTGGATTTAGCAATCAGCCAACTCAAACGTTTACTGTCACCAATGCAACGCACCAGGACGTTGTCCAAGCCCGCGTCACGGCAATCAACAGCGCTGGCAATTCTGGATACGGAACGTCAAGTGTAACCGTTCCATTATGGACTCCATTTAACCTGCAAAATGGCTGGCTTGATTATGCACCTCCATATGCAAGTGCCGCCTATACCAAGACTTCGGCTGGAATGATTCTCCTCAAAGGACTGGTTCGCTCTGGAAGCGGGGTTATTGCAACACTTCCTCCCGGTTATCGACCTGCTATGGCACTCATATTTGAGAATTCCTCTACAAGCGCTGGTGGGCGACTTGACGTCTATCCTGATGGGACTATCTACATGTCGGTGGGTTCAAACGCCTGGTTCTCACTCGATGGCATCGCGTTTATGCCCGCAGGTACGACGTTTACGACACCTCCATTTTATAACGGCTGGGTGAATTACAGCCCGTCCAGTGGAGACTCGCGGTGGCAAGGTGCTGGCTATGCCCTTGATGGTGCAGGTCGGGTACAGTTAACTGGGTTGATGCGCAATGGTGCTACTTCTGGCTCGATGGTAATTCTCCCGACAGGCTATCGCCCCGACGCATATATACATATTCTGAACGACAACGGTAACTCCCCAGGACATATCAGCGTTGATAGTAGTGGTAATGTTCTTGCAAAGGGATACGGCGCAGTTTATTCATCCCTTCAAGGAATGTTCTATCCGGCAGGTCGCGCGACTGGTACAGACTGTACAACACAGTGGTGCGCGCTGCCAATGGTCAACGGGTGGACATATTACGGACCATCGTATTCAACACCACAATATACAAAAGGGACGGATGGAGTGGTGCTGTTGAAAGGACTTATTAAAGGTGGTAGCTCAACTACTGCTCTTATCGCCACTCTTCCTGCCGGATATTGTCCTGCTGAGCGTGCATTACTAGCTACCGCGTCAAATGCCGCGTGGGCACGTCTTGATATCGTTCGTCAGCCCGATAGAAGTTGTCAAGTATTACCTATGGAAGGCACTTCGACGACATGGCTGGCGCTTGACGACATCCGCTATATGGCTGAGCCATAGGCATCGTACTGAGGTAAAAATGCACCAGAAAATGCTTGCGCTTAATCAATTTGCATAGTACATTAGTTTTAGAGTCATTACAATTTAAATAGGGGGCAACTCGACAATGAGCTTAAACAATATCAAAACCAAATTGCGAGAAGAACGCGGTTTTACCATCGTCGAACTCTTGATCGTGATCGTCGTCATCGGTATCTTGGCAGCAATCACCATTGTATCCTTCAACAATGTCACATCAAAAGCAAACACATCGAACGCTGCATCTAACGCTGAGGCAGTTCAGAAGGTTGCGGAGTCTTTCAACGCCGACAACAATCGTTACCCAGGGACTTTAGCTGACTTCACTGCAACTGCCAACACGGTGAAGTTGCCTAGTGGTGTCACTGTGTTAATTAGCCCAACGGCCTTAGCTTCATCTAACGGTAAAAATTCAATCGTTTATAAGTACAAGGGTGCAAGCGCAACAACCGCAACTGGCGGAAGCGTTAACTACTGGGACTTTGGTACAAATGCTGTCTCAACAACCGTTATCTACGTTGGTGACGGCAAAGCCGGTGACACATTCGTACAAATAGCATCTTAGTATATCCATCCTGCTAGTAATAACATAGCTTTTCGAGGCTATGTTATTGGCAATAGAATGGTTGTGTGATTTGATAACTTTTAACTATCGATCACTTGGTAATGGAAAGTCCTGCAAAAAAACCTTTACTTGTTCACGAAGCTCATTCAGTCTTGCCGGCTCCTCGCGTGCACCAATCGCCTGTTTCATCCAGTCAGCGACTCGTTCCATATGTACTTCTTTTAGGCCTCTAGTTGTCAGTGCGGGCGTACCTAAACGAATACCACTTGGCCGGAATGGAGGCAATGTATCGTCAGGAATGGTATTTGCATTAAGCGTCAGACCAATCGCATCGAGCGCTTCCTCGGCGACTTTACCATCAATACCAAAACTTTTATGGACATCGACCAAGATGAGGTGATTGCTTGTCCCTCCCGTAATCAGATGGAAACCTCTCGTTTGTAGTGCATCAGCTAATACAGCCGCATTCTTGACTACCTGTGCTGCATACTCTTTAAATTCAGGCTGTAATGCTTCATGAAAAGCAATCGCTTTCGCCGCAATGACGTGTTCGTGTGGACCACCCTGCATGCCAGGGAAGATTGCACGGTCAATCAGGGATGGGATATTTTCAATTGTCCTCTCTGGTGCGCGAAGTGGATTACTGACGATACCTTTTGAAAGAATAAGACCGCCACGTGGACCACGCAGTGTCTTATGGGTCGTCGTTGTCATGACATGAAAACCATGATCAAGTGGGTTTTCTGCCACTCCACCGGCGATCAACCCAGCAATGTGCGCGACATCAGCCATCAATAGCGCGCCAATTTTGTTTCCGATCGCAGCAAACTTATCATAATCAAGTTCACGCGGATAGGCACTAAACCCGGCCAGGATAATTTTTGGTCTATGCTCTAAGGCCAGCGCACGCAGCTCGTCGTAATCAATTTCACCAGTCGAAACATCCTTCATCTTGTAACGGACAAAATTATACAGCTGGGCACTTCTGGTGACTGGTGCGCCGTGTGTCAGATGACCACCGTGACTCAAATCCATTGCAATGATAGTATCGCCCGGCTCTAGCCATGCGCTATAAACCGCTTCATTAGCTGGGGCACCTGAATGAGGCTGTACGTTCGCGTGATCAGCGTGAAACAACTGTTTGGCGCGGTCAATGGCTAATTGCTCGACTTGATCGGTAAATTCCTGACCTCCATAGTAACGTCGTCCTGGGTAGCCTTCGGCATATTTATTCGTAAAAATACTTCCAAGCGCCGTTAACACATCGCGGCTAACATAGTTTTCACTTGGAATAAGTTCTAATCCATCACGTTCGCGCTGCTCTTCACCAGCGATATATGCCGCTACTTTATCATCGTGCTGTATGGTTGGGATATGTTCGGACATACTAAAGCCTCCTCTTTCCTCTGATTATACACCAGGGCTAAATGTCTTGAATATATACCATACATGATATATAGTAGGCAGCATGCAACCAAAAACCTATACATCCAAAATCGGAACGCTCATTCAAGAGACGAGACAGAACCGAGGCATGACACAAGCTCAGCTTGCAGCGGCGTTAAACACTAGCCAAAGCGCAATAAATCGGATTGAAAAAGGCGGTCAAAATATCAGTCTTGATATGTTAGCTCGTATTAGCGATGTTTTGTCAAGTCAAATTGTGACGCTTAATCAGTCTGGATCGGTCAACTTCCGAATTGAAGGTGGTCACAAATTATCTGGTCACATCGTCGCCAAGACCAGCAAGAACGCCGCGGTGGCGCTCCTCTGTGCCTCTCTTCTTAACCGCGGCACAACTATCCTGCGCCACGTCGCGCGTATTGAGGAAGTAAACCGTATTATCGAAGTACTGAACAGTATAGGTGTAAAAACTCGTTGGTTCGGTGATAATGACCTCGAAATTATTCCTCCAGCTAAATTAAAACTTGAAAGCATGGATGTCGAAGCTGCCGAAAAGACACGTAGCATCATTATGTTTCTTGGTCCACTGATGCACCGCTACAAAACATTCCAGCTGCCGTACGCTGGTGGCTGTACGCTGGGTGAACGAACCATTGAACCTCACCTCAGTGGTCTTGAATACTTTGGTCTGTCTGTTGATACCGTCACTGGTCACTACGATGCCGTATCAAATCCAGTCAAGCCAGAAAAAGCCATCGTGTTGTCAGAACGTGGTGATACTGTCACGGAAAATATTCTCATGGCGGCCGCATTAAATGATGGCGTCACGATTATTCGTAATGCCAGTCCAAACTACATGGTACAAGATCTTTGTTTTTACCTTGAAAAGTTAGGTGTAAAAATCGAAGGCATTGGTACGACCACATTGACTATCCACGGGCTGCGCGATATCAACAAGAACGTGGAATACGCTCCAGCCGAAGATCCGATTGAAGTCATGAGCTTCATCGCTGCTGCTATCGTCACGAAATCAGAGATCACGATTGAACGTGCCCCGATTGAATTCCTAGAAATCGACCTGAAATTCCTTGAAAATATGGGCTTTGAATATGAGCTAAGCGATGAATACACTGCGCTTAATGGCAAGACACGTTTGGTTGATATCACGACAAAAATCAGCAAACTTAAGGCGCCGATCGACAAGATTCATGCAATGCCGTTCCCTGGTCTTAATATAGATAACCTGCCTTTTTTTGCTGCTATTGCCGCATCAGCGGAGGGTCGTACGCTGATCCACGACTGGGTGTACGAAAACCGCGCAATTTACTTAACCGAACTAAACCGCCTTAACGCGAATGTTCAGTTAATCGATCCGCACCGCCTGTATATTACCGGTCCTACTAAATGGAAAGCTGCTGAAATTGTGACACCACCCGCACTTCGCCCGGCGGTGGTCATTATGCTTGGCATGCTGGCGGCGCCTGGCGTATCAACACTTCGAAATATTTACTCGATTAATCGTGGCTACGAAGATCTCGCCGAACGATTGAATACACTTGGTGCCAAGATCACCATTATTCGTGATATTACTGATTAATTACCGAATGTCATTAATTAATCTAAAAGAAGTCGGGTGATTGTAGCGTGCCACGCGTTCGGCAATTTTTTGCTCGCGTTGAGCTTTTGCCTCAGCACGAAGCCGTTCGATATTCACTGCCCCAGGTAGTGGCTTGGCGTGTAATGGTATTCCAGTGCGCTGTCCCTTGACGATATGAATGGGCGTTGAGTTGATGTGCGACGACGCTGTAGCCTCTGACGCTGCGACGTGTGCAAACATAGGAGTTTCAACAAAATCGGAGATAAAATGGTTATTGAGCATTATTTCTTCTTTGCCAAGCGGAACAGTCACTGGACGTTCAGCTTTCTTGTGATGAGCCACCGCATGACGAATCATAATGATTGCGACAGATACGTTATAGAGAATAATAATCGGGCTTGCGATTAACAAACTAGTTGTAACATCGAGTGCAAACGGTACGAGCAAACTGACGAGCAACCCTCCAAGTACTACCCATTTTTCAGCCTTCAACAACTTACTGGGGGAGATTGGCTTGATGTGGTCGATAATAACCATAAGGAGCGGTATTTGGAACACGACGATAAATGTTACCATCGCATTGGTCACAAAGTTCAAATAGTTGTTCGCATCAATCAAAGCCGATAACCCGGCAATCTGAAAACCAGCAAAGAACTTTAACGCGCCCGGTAAAATGACATAAAAAGCAAACAAGGCACCTGTAACCGCCAAAAGAATTGAGAGGATCGTATACGTCATTACCCTTGCGGTTGAAAGCCGTTCCTTAAAAACCGGCTGTACGAACATAATAAGCTGGAAAATAACAAACGGTACCGCCGCCAGAATACCGACCATCGAAACTACCTTGATGACAAAATTAAAACTGCCAGCCGGGGTGCTGTAATAAAGATTCGTACCAAGTGGTGAACGTAGCCATTCAAGGATAGGACTATAAAAAATATAGCCAATGATGCCACTGATTATGAGAACGACTGCGCAGACAATAATACGTGTACGCAGCTCACGGATATGGTCCATCAGGACTTGCCCGTCGGTTTGTACTGCTTTTGTGCGCTTCCTCACCTTTTCCCTAAACCCCTAAAATATTTTTTTTGGACTATTTTTTCTTTGCAGTTGCAGTCGACTTCTTTTTTGGATCCTCTTCGGGAAGATCTTCGCTAAAACCTTTTTTCAACTCTTTTGCTGATTGACCAACACCGCGTGCTAGTTCAGGCAACTTTTTAGCGCCGACAAATAGAAGAATGATAACCAACACGATTAACAAAATAATCTCTATTTTTCCAAACCCCATATTGTTTCCTCTCACGTTTAATACTGACTAAACTATAAGCGATATATCTGAAATAAGCAAGAGCCATGACCTCAGGCGGCGGTCGCATACTATCCCTATAAATTATGGTAAGCTGTGAGTATGAAATATAAGGTGACGTACTTTATGTTGGCAGTGGTCATACTTGCGGTTGGGGCAATGGTTCCTGTCGACGCCGTATCCACACCAGATCGTCGCTTGGGTATCAGCCCACTACGAAATGAGCTAACCATTACTCCCGGTACTTCATTTGATGGGAAACTTACTCTTACAAATAGCGGTCAAGAAAGTCTAGCTGTGACAATGAATGCAGAAGTTTTTTCTGTTATTAATGAGGCGTACGATTACTCATTTAACCCTTCTGGGAAAGAAGTTGCATGGGTGACATTCGGCCGCAAACAAGTCACAGTAGCGGCCGGCACATCAGAAACCGTTTCTTACAAAATCGCCGTTCCACTTGATGCTGAACCTGGGGGTCGGTATCTTAGCCTGTTCGCTTCCAGTCAAACAAACGTCGCAACAACGGGTGTGACGGCAATTAACCGCGTGGCATCTCTTTTATACATCACTGTTGCTGGTAACGTGACGCGGACAGGCACATTACTCTCTCTCAATAGTCCCTTTTTAACATTTGAGGACCCGACATGGACAGCAACCGTGCAAAATAGCGGCACTACTCATTTTCACAGCATATATAGTGTCTCAGTTACCCCTGTTTTTGGCGGCGCTTCGGTAAAGTCTGCTCAAGGCGACTCATTAATACTGCCGTCGTCCATACGTCTATTGTCTCAATCGATTCCGCGTCCCGATATTCTTGGCATATACCGTTTAGACTACACGGTAGGTCTGGGTGATGTCGCCGCATACCAAGCAACAAAATGGATGTTATATGTCCCGCCACTCCAATCACTGTTAGTATTAGCGATAATTATTGGCATCTTCTTCTTGTTTCGTCCAAAAAGACAAAAACCTTCTAAATAGACTGTTTAAGTTGTTTGTGGAACGGCAGTATATATTACTGTAGTGCTATAATTACCAGCTGCCTTTGCCTGATCAATCATCACGCCATATGTCACTGTCGTCGTGTCTCCTGCACCATATGGCCCTGATCCAGTACGAATCAGTACATCGCTGGTTGTCATACCAACAAAATTTGTGCTGGCATCAAGATTATACCCCCACGTATTTGTCGCGAGCGTCGCTGCGCTGCTATTAGATGACGCCGGAATGTTATTCGCACCAGCAGTCATATTAGCAGAACCTAGCGCCCGTACATACAATTTGTATCCAACCACATCTGTAGAGACGATAGTCACTGTCCCAGAGGCTGTTCCTAATACCGCTGATGCGCCCGGAGTGATAGGAATTGACACAGTACCACTTGAACTAATCGTCAAGCTTGTTTGCCCTCCATATGGTACGGCAGCGTTATATGTACCAGATCCATACGGTGAAGCATAGCTTGTTGGCGTAGCAATAAAGACGATTCCAAGAAAGATAAATATAAGCAATACTATTTTCATACTGTTTATGTTATGATACCGTAAGATCATACCAAAAACAAAGAATAACTTGCATATATGAAAGTGAGATGACAACTCCATGCGATTATTAACAAAAATTAAAAAATTACATTTTCAGCTATTTGCCTTTTTCGCCATCTGTGTTGTAACTTTTGCATCATTCTCGTCTCTCGCGTCAGCGGCGCAGGTAACAAACCGAACGCTCACAATTGGTAGCTCCGTTGCGAGCGCCAGCACAAGCTACGCCTTTACCTTTACTGCCCCTTCTGTCACGATTATTAAATCAGCCTCATTCACCGCCTGTACGACTGCGAGCGGTGCCTGTACAACTCCTTCTGGTTTTTCAGTAAGTAGTGCGACTCTTGCTTCACAACCATCCGGCTTCGGCTCGGGTACTGGTTGGACAGTCAACACTGCGACGGCTGGCTCACTACGTATCGTCAACTCATCAAATGCAACTGCCCCTAGCGGTAGCCAATCAGTCACCTTTAACAGTGTCACAAACCAAAGTGCTGCTAACGCGACTTTCTTTGTACGCATTACCACCTACTCAGATGCAGCGTGGACCACTGCAATTGACACAGGTACTGTGGCCGCTTCAACGGCTGGGCAGATTACTGTCACGGCATCTGTTGATGAGACGGTGACCTTCACTCTAGGGGGCGCAACCGTTCCTCTCGGAACATTAACGACGAGTGGGACTGGTTCTGGCACGTCTTCGATGACCGCATCGACGAACGCAAACAGTGGTTATTCAATCACCGTTAACGGCACAACGCTCACCTCCGGTTCTAACACGATTGCGGCGCTTACCTCCCCAACCGCATCAACAGTGAACACAGCACAATTTGGTATCAACCTTGTGGCAAATACGGCACCTTCTGTGGGAACTGGTGTATCAGGGACTGGTTCTGGCACGGCAGCGACTGGCTATAATACCGCAAACCAGTTTAAATTTGTCAGTGGAGACACCGTTGCATCAGCCACCACCCCAACCAATAGCAACACATTTACTACCAGCTATATTGCTAATATAAACGGTGCAACGGCAGCTGGATCATATGCGACACAGCTGACATACATTGCAACAACCAACTTCTAATATGATGAAAATAATATCCATAAAAAATCTCAGCCCGATAAAAGCATCTCTTCACAATCGATTTATCATAATTGCAAGCATTTTTGCATTGATTACTGCACCACTTCTTGGCGTTTTCACTACGGCAAATGCCGCTCAGATTACCGGTCGATCGGTCACACTCAGTAGTTCAGCACCTTCAGCAACTGGTGTCACGTATACCCTTTCTACCGCAGCACTTCCAACGACAACAGCGGTAAAATCCATGCAGATTCAATTCTGTACGACCGCTTCTGGTAGCTGTACGACACCTGCGGGTTTCTCATCAAGCAGTTCGACACTTGCAAGCCAACCAACCGGACTTGGCGCAACGACAGGCTGGACTGTTAACGCGGCTACGGCTGGTTCACTTCGTATCGTGAACGCATCAAACGCGACCACTAGTTCTGGTGCCGTCTCTGTTAGCTGGAACGGCGTCGCTAACCCGTCAGCGACCAACACGACTTTCTACGGCATTATTACGACCTATTCAGACTCAGCCTGGACGACAGCGATTGATTCAGGAACCGTGGCTTTAAGCACTGCAACCCAAATTCAGGTCGCCCTTACTGTCGGTGAAGCTCTGACATTCTGTGCCGGTACAAGTATTACTGGGCAAAACTGTGGAACTATTTCTGGTAGCACAGTCAGTCTTGGTAACGCCTCTACGACTGCGACAGCCAGTGGAACATCGGTCCTTGCTGCTTCGACGAACGCATCAAACGGCTACTCAATCACCGTCAATGGGACAACGCTGACCTCTGGTTCTAACACAATTACTGCGCTCGCTGGTGGTGCTACTTCATCGGTTGGTACAAAGCAGTTTGGCATCAACCTTGTCGGCAACACAACTCCAGCTGTTGGTTCAGCTGTATCTGGTTCCGGTACTGGAGCTGCTGCAACTAACTATGGTACAGCCAATACGTTCCGATTTGGGTCGGGTGAAACGGTAGCAACCGTTGGTGCACCAACAAACGCCAACACTTACACGGTTAGCTATATTGCTAATATTGATGGCGTCACACCCCCGGGTGCTTACACATCAAACCTAACGTACGTTGCCACGGCTAACTACTAATGACTTTAATGCTGTCCCTAAAACGTTTACTTGCCATCACCTTCTTGATGGCGGCAATCTTCGCGTCTGCATTCTTATTGCATCGTGATGCCGCTGCACAATCGACCAATGCGGCCAATGGACTGCAAATTAGCCCAGCATTAGTGCAGTTAAATGGTGAAAGAGGTAAATCGTATACAGTGCAACTAAAAGTTTTGAACGTTACTGGCAGTGACCTTTCATTCAAAACCACCGTAAACGACTTTGCCGCAAAGGACGAAACAGGTACACCAAGCATACTATTAGACAGTGCAGCTAAACTACCAACTTCTATCCAGACATGGGTCAGTACAATCCCCGACTTTACCCTAAAAGCCCGCCAAGAAAAAACTCTTAATGCCATTATCACCATTCCCATCAACGCGGAACCGGGCGGACATTACGGTGTCATTCGCTTTAGCGGAGCGCAACCACAACTGAATGGTGCTGGCGTAGGACTTTCTGCCAGTGCTGGAACACTTTTTCTTGTGAGTGTCGCTGGGAATATAACCGAAAAAGTTACTCTTGCCACTTTTACCGCTTCCAAAAACAACTCACCATCGGCCTTCTTTGAAAATGGACCAATTACTTTTACCACCCGTTTCCAAAACACTGGTAACGTTCATGTCCAACCAACTGGGACAATTCTCGTTTCAGACATTTTCAACAATAAAGTCGCCACCTTGCCTGTCAATAGTGACAAGGGTAACATCCTCCCTTCCAGCATACGGCGATTCGAGTCGGTACTAGATAAAAAATGGCTATTCGGACGCTATACAGCAACGGTGACAGTTAGCTACGGCACGCAAGGGCAAGCCATTGTCGAGACAATTTCATTCTGGGTCATTCCCTACAAACTAATCCTCATCGGACTGGCATTACTTGTCACATTTGTGTATATTCTTCGAATCGTCATCAAGCGCTATAATAAGTACATCATTGCACAGTCACATAAGAAAAAATAGGGGAATCCTATGACAAAACAAAAAAAGACAAAGGGACTACTTGCCTATCATATTGGCGCCAGCTTAGTTTCCATTGCTCCGCATCCGCACACCGGACGAAGGATTCACCGTCGACATACATCACATGGTGCCCTCATCCTCATCTTATTACTCACGGGCATTCTTCTCTTTAATAATCTAAGCGCACTGCGTGCGTTTGGACTACAGAGTTCTGGTAGTACAACAGTTACCGTCAATGTGGCAGGTAATCCTCCGTCTACTGGTGCTGATATTACATATCCTACGAATAATTCAATCACTAGGTCTCCTGAAATACAGGTAGTTGGTACCTGCCCAGCACAGCTTTTAGTAGCTACGTACAATAATGGTATGTTTGCTGGGTCATCCATATGTAAAAACGACAGTACCTACGCAACCGTCATTCAACTAGTGGTTGGTACAAACATTCTACAATCTCAAGATTATGATGGGTTAAATCAACCCGGCCCAGCAACCAGTCAGGTAAGGATCACGCGCATGCAAGATCCTTCCGCAAACGGTAATGGTACTCCAACCATCGCAACCTCACCAAATGACATCGTACCCAATCCAAAACCATCTGTTGCAGAACCAGCTCCACAACCATCAGTGAATCCCTGTTTTGATATGTCCAAAACAAAAGCTTTAAACCCGGTGAACCCGACTATTATTGCTAATTGTATCAAACGCAGTGTTTTCACTGGTGATACTGTGAGCCTTCCTATTCGCGTGACAGGGGGAAATGCGCCGTACGCACTCCTTATCAATTGGGGCGACGGCACGACGGATTTAAAAACAGTCCTGACGACCGAATATACCAACTACCAGCATACTTACAACACTGCCGGTATTATTGGCGTATCGATAAAAGTGACGGATGCAAAAGGAGTCACTTCGTTCCTGCAAACCGTCGTACAAGTAAATGGCTCGACAACACCAGGCGTGAAAACTTCACCTTTTACGAATATTATTAATGGTCTCGGAACTGTCTGGACTGATGCACCGGTACCCTTATACGTCGCAGCGGTGACGCTTGTACTTGGCTTTTGGGTTGGGGATATATTTCAACGATTGTTTGCAAACGATGGCAAGAGAGTTAAAAGCCGCAAGGCCTAAATACCGTCTGGATTCGACCAATCAGTCGCAAGGTCAAATCCGGTTGGATAGCGAGTCGCGAACCCTCCGGTGTCATAAACTTTTGCCGGGCCAAGGCTTGTCTCTACTACCGAACATCGTGGATAACGGCCATAGTTTGCCGCGACAATAATATAGCCTTGGGCATCAACTTTCGCCCCATCAGGTCGGACTGTATAGTAGCCACCTTGCCCACAGGCTTGCATGACAACGCTCATATTTAAATCGTAATACGTTTCGCGGTGCGAGACGCCTTTGCTGTCTGTCCAGTACTGTGCGCCTTTAGATTTTGTTAAGCCGGCACCATCATTTCTGACACCAATCACATCTGTTTCTTTGATTGGAGTACGTGTCACGATAGTGGCTAGTTCGACGCGAGAAATTTCAACTCCATTTTTTATTTCAACTTGGTAGGTTATGTTTCGATTTCCCAGAATACCTGGAGTTTGCACGGCACGATAGCCAATTGGCTGATCAGCGTCGTACACAATACGATTAGAAAATGAGATCGGCTGAGCAACCGTTATAGTCTGAATTCCCTCGCGCCAAACGCGCACCCCCATACCCGCAGTAATAGGTGTTTTGATTGAGGGCGATACGTAGTCTTTGCGACCAAGCGTTATACCCTTTTCCCTTAACATATCGCCCACCGTATTACCACTAGTACGAATTGCCGTTACGTTGCCGTATACATCGAGATTAACAGTTTTAGCCCTAAGGATCGTTAATTCCAAGCCCGCACCGTCATTGACATAATCAGTAAGCGGCGTCAACTTTGTTTTATCTTCGGGATAGACCGTAATTCCCACGTCTTTGGCAATTTGTTCGGCAGTTTGAAATGGAGATACCGTTTTTACACGCGTTGCACCATCCACCACGACAACTGGTCGCGCACGATAAATATTGACTTTATACTCAGATGCCAGTAGTTTTTGCGCTGTTGATGGTTCAACCGTGTCATGCGCATCAAGCGTAATGTTTTTAGATGTTAACGCCTCACCAATTGTCGTTGCATTCGTCAGAAAAACTTGCTTTGTTCCGCGATCATACACTGTAATCAGACGATTATTACTTGCCTGAGCCTGTACGGGACGTGTTAGTCCTAATGCAAAAAACGAGACAGTCATAAGGATAAGTATCACACTAAAACGCCACACCATTGATATACCGGGTAGTACTAGACTTCTTCGTGTGGTCGAGCGAGTGTCATGAGTTTTACGATACCAAGTCCAATGAGACTGTAGACGATAATCGCCAGTATACTACTCCAGTCAAACATAAACATACCATAGCTCGGTTGTCCAAAAATACCGACGAACGGCGCGACAAGACCGCCAGTGATAACGTATACAAAATCAACAAATCCCGATGCCTGATTTGCGCCTAATAACATTAAAATAAATCGAATTGCTAACAAGGCATCAACCACCCCAACAATAAACCATACAATTCTTTGTGCAACCACAACGCCAGAAGGCTGTACCGTATTTGTCACGCTTCGGCGTCGCACCTCTGCTCCATCTACATCTGTTGTTGTTTCGCGGACTTCAGTTTGCTCTACATCTACCATACTAGATCTCCCTTAACGGTTTGTCTCTCTATTTTAACACTTTTGAATTTTAAAAAACACTCCTCAACGAAGTGTTTGATGTGATACAGCTTTCTCAGTCAATTGAGAAAAACTTACCGATCAGTCAAGTTTCACCATAACTGCCAATACCCTAAGCATCAGCTTGGTACCCCGGGCAGGATTCGAACCTGCGACCTTAGGCTTAGAAGTCCTCTGCTCTTGTCCACTGAGCTACCGGGGCGTGAGTGTCATTATAGCTTAGGATTGTCTAAAAAACGATTGTTCGTGGTGGGCGATCAATGTACTTATTAGCACAACCATCTTACACGGAACAGCATAAGATTTCCTTTACTATCTATCAAATGCCAATGCCCATCATCGACAATTTACTCTTCGCGAAAGGATTAGGAGCATTAATTGAAAGCACCAGGTCGTTGCGATTGTCCCTCGTTGAGTCGTTCGTCACAGTTGGAGCCCATGACGTGGCAGTCGTGTCTTCGGAAAATGCGGATGAATACCAAAGTCCCGTCGTCAGTGTTCCACCGGCAGTGTCTGTATATATATCGAGCATTTCGGATGCCAGTGGTCCGGTTCCAGGACCCCACGTACAGTTTGAATAACCATAACCAGCAGGATAATCATTACACTGCACTGCAATAAGCAGTGTATGGGTCCCAGGCGTTAGCGTGGGCATCGTTGATACGGTATTGTAGTCAATTTGCGTTGCTGACGTATCGTAGGCTGACGTGGACGAAAACTCAAATATCTCTACAACCATTGGCATATTTGTAACGGCGTGTGTCACCGAAAAGGTGTCCGCACCGGCGGCGGATCGAGTGATGACTCGTAATGTCCCGTTAGCGGTATTAGCTCCAACAACTTGAGATGTCCATCCGGTGGGGGTTGGGTTCGTTGACGGTCCCCAAAGAATCGCAAGCAGATAATTACCACTTTTGCGACTGAATACTGCCCCAGAAATTAGGTTGGTCGTCGTGTTCGGATTGACCGTGTGAGACGTAGTGCCGTTTCGTGGCAGAAGGAAAGCCGCACGTTGAAGCCATACACTCATGGGAATAAGCTTAATTTACAGAGGTTTATAACGGTTGCGACCATACTATGATCATACCACGAAGACTTTTTTTATAGGAATTGTCACTCTTTGTGCGTCAACAGGCCAAAAAAATGATTCAAGAACTCTTTAGCCACAGTTTTTACTCGCCAATTTTGACAATAGCCAACACATAGCTATCGATTCATTGCAAAGTGCCTTAGTTTAGCTTATAATTATAATAAAGTGCTTTAAAAGCTGTAAAAACAACTATATATATAATGAATAAGTCAACAATCCATACATTTAGGAAATGCACGCATACGTCATGGGCTTTTTTCGTAACGAAAAGGTACGATAGTTAAATGGCCGAACAACGACTGCCAATAGTGAACGGTGATGACGGTCAATGGGGTGACATACTTAACCAGTTCCTTCAGAAAGAACATTATAATACTGGCACAAACCTTCCTGCCAACGGTGGGCATAAAACCATAACAGTTCGTGCAGGTACGACAGGCGCTGGATCAGCGCCTTTAAAGTTCACCTCTGGGTCATTGATGACCGTAGCCGAAGTTGGGGCAGTTGAGTTTGATACTGACAGGCTTTATATTACGCAAACAACTGGTACGACACGTAAGGTAATCGCAGCGTTCGATGATGCATCTGGTGCTACCGGTGATGTGTATTATCGTAATAACGGTGGTCATTTTACACGACTGCCTATTGGTACTAATAATTATGTACTCACTGTTGCCTCGGGATTACCCACCTGGTAAGCTGTAGCATCTGGCGGGGTAGACAATTTAGATGGTGGTGTTGCTTCAAGTATGTACGGCGGGGCAATCAAAATTGACGGAGGAGCTGCATAATGGCAACACTACTCCAATTCAGAAGAGACACTTCAGCAAACTGGACGTCTGTTAACCCTATTCTGGCTGATGGCGAATTAGGATTAGAAACAGATACGTCTGCGTATAAGATAGGTAATGGCGTTGACAACTGGAATACATTGATTTATCGCCAACTATCTCCTCAAGTACAAACACTTCTGATGAGTGCCCAAGCAAGCGACCCTTCACCTCCAGGTGCCAATAGTCTATTATTTTACGGTAAAAGTATCGGTGGTAGATCAATGCCAAAGTTCGTCGGTCCCTCTGGTCTAGATACAATTCTTCAGCCTGCACTTTTTGGTAATGGTATTCAAATGTTATCACCAAATACAACGACAACATTTAATACAATTGGTATGCCCTCGCCGACTGTTGTCGGAACCCTATCTCACCCCGTACTTACTTCAGGCTCACTAAGAACTCAAACACGAAGGGGGATTGTCACATCGGCCGCAACTGCCAACTCCGCCTCAGAGTTGCGACAAGTAGCAGCGGCATGTTGGCGCGGTGATACGCCAGGTCAAGGAGGGTTTTTCATGACAACTCGATTTGCGATGAGTACGGCTGTTGCCAACCAAAGAACAGCGATCGGCCTCTTTAGTACGACGGCTGCAATCTCCACAACCCAGTCTCCATCCTCTCTCACTAGTTGTATATTTGTTGGTAACGACAGCACAGATACCACCTTGCAACTTATGTATAACGACGCGTCAGGGACATGCTCAAAAATAAATCTTGGCACTGATTTTCCATCAAACAATACGTCTGCCATGTACGAGCTAATTCTGTTCGCAGCGCCTAATTCCACCCAAGTTGAATACCGAGTTTTACGCCAAGATGTCGCTGCCGTAGCATCTGGAACCCTCACCACCGACCTACCACCAACAACGACATTCTTAGCCTGGCATGCGTATATGAATAACGGCGGAACGGCATCATCGGTTGTATTAGAAATTATGCGCTACTACCTCGAAACAGACTATTAAATTTTTAAACTAGTTGCCGAAGAAATAGGCCTGTAATACTTGGTAAAAGACGTCAGAAAGTTCTGACGTCCCTTAAAAATATTTGGTGCAGGATTCTCTACGAAGCAAGAACCGCACTTCCTATTCAATAAATAAAAGAATAAAAATTGATTAACTATAACTGCACTGCTGGTCGCACTTCTTCCAGTGACACATTGGCTTTAATGATCGCTGGGTCACCATAGTGACGAGACCTCTTAATACGGCCATTTTCTATTTTACAAACAAGCACATATGGCCAGACTACTTTTTTATCGCCTCTAGGCTCAATTTCGGCCAACTCAACAAATACCGTTTGAGTCGTTTTGTCGGCCGCAATGTTCCAAATATGAAATTCTCGCCCTTCGACCTCGTACGCTTCTTCTAGGTTAACGGGTACGTCACCCCCTGCGAAAATTGGGAAAGTTGTTCCGTTTGATATGAACATTCCTCGTTGTTCGAAGTCATCAGTAATAAGTGTTTTTCCGAAAGAAACATTATTAGTACGTTCTGCTTCAAACGAGTCAGTCACGATTTTCATAAGTTCGTCAGGTAAATATTTTTTTGTCATTGCATTAATGATGCTACATCTAGCATTTTCTTAAAATATGTGATATAAATTTATTATTTTAAGGAGTTAAATAATGAATAACGAAGAAATCATACGAAAAAGCCCTGATGTTGAAACGTTTTTACAAAAGCTTGTCGTGCTTGCTTAAAACCAGTCACAGATTCTAAAAAGTCAAAGACACTGACATCATGCCACGATTCGAGACTTTGTGGCATAAACCCCACTTCAACATTGTCACGTACGACCATTCCATGATTCGGAAGGACTTGACCCGCCATAGCCCGGAGAAGTGTCGTCTTGCCAGCACCATTCTTCCCAACCAATCCTATACGATCTTTTTTATTAACTGAAAAAGAGACGTTTCGAAAGACTTCGTGACCGTCGACTTCATATCCAAGATCTTTAACATGTAACAAGCTACAATACTCCATCGCCCCTCAAGGTTGACGTTATAGTGTAATTATACCATAACAAAAACGGTCAGAAAAATTCTGACGTCTCGAATGGTTCATTTGGTGCGGGATTCTCAACGATGTAAGAACTATTCTGATCGAAACGACTTAGATAAATACCCCGAATGTAGACTTGACATATCAATTATAAGTATGTTAAGAGGCCGCGGACTGGAAACGATGCCTATGCAGGCTCTTATAGACCCTACTGAGTGGGTTATTCTCAATGAAAAAACACAGGAGGTCGCAGTTGATTACCCAGACATTACTGGCGTACTTGCCATCGGTTCACTAATCCAGACCTTCCGACCGCCATCTAGCTTCCTGGAGCAACGTCTTCCTGGTCAACTAGGTGCGGCTTATGACTCTGTACGCAATGCTGGGCGTCGCAAGCTATTCCCTGGCCCGAAAAGTGATTTAGATGTATGGGTGGCTTTAAAAGACACTCCTGAATCATCCGCCGCTGAGTATGCTGTCAGCACCGCTGGTATTAGCTTGGTAGAAGAATTGGCTAACCATAGTGTTGAACGTGGCACTCGTCAATGGCACAACAAAAAAAGAGCTGCTTTCGGCGGCTACTACAAACGACCAGAGTTCTATAGTGCCAGGTTTGCAGAGGCTAACCCTCAGGATGCCCCATGGATGGCCGCTAACTTCAAACAACATTTGGAATCGGCTATCTTAGAAAACATTCCTGACTTTGTCGAAAGAGTGAACAGGTTTACTTCTAAGACTATTCCTGGTGACTTCTTAGAGATTCGCGCATACCCAGAATCTGTCTATAACTTACGCCCAGATCAGATAATGATGGAGGGCGATATTCTAGACCGTGAACCGTTCCCTCAAATCGGTGATGACCAATGGATATCACCAGACCACTCTTCGTCTATTTTGTACTCCAGCGGTAAAAGTACCATCTATCCTTTCCGCCTTGATGGACGTATCGTCGGTGAGGATATGAATCGTTATATTCTGTCACGTGCTGAACGGGGATTAGCCCAAAGAGCGGTCGGCGCCATATTGTTGAAACCTGATGCCCTTGATAGAAATCAAGTCGGCGCCATAAAGGAAATCCTACGATCTAAAATTGCTAAATTTGGTGGTAAGATTGTCTTTGAGAAACTCTTAAGCGGATTAACTTACAGTCAAGTGGTTGAAGTATACCCTGCGCTGTCAGGCGAAGATCTTCGTGACGCCGCCGAATACTTAGCTAGTGGGCCAAACCTGGGTATTGTCATCGAGGGACCACTTGACGAAGCCGGGGTAATGAAAGAAATCAACGAAATCAAAGGGCCTCGAGTTGGAGATCGCTCTATAGAGAGGCTCTTGAAGGGACGGATCACTGATGGAACTTTGCGCGATCTACTACCCGTACCGGGAGACGAGAGTCTATATCAAGATTTGCTACCTACAATTCTAGAGCGAAAAACCAACCCAGACGTCAGATTCACCAAGAATCAGTATGTCTATTATTCACGCAACCTGGTACACTCACCAGACAACGCTATCGAGTTAAGAGGCTTGCTCAACGCCATAGGCTATAGTAGATAATATATGTTCATCAAAATCCTTAACGACCAGAACGAAGAAATCGGTTGTATCAGTCGAGAATATGTTGTTCCCATGGGTCTTCGCCATCAGATTGGCAGAGTTATAATCTATTCTCGTAATAATCAATCGGTTCTACTTCAACAGCGTAGTCTTAATAAATCAACCATGCCAGGCGCATGGGATACCAGTTCCAGTGGCCATGTAGACGCCCACGAAGACGCTTTTGAAGGTGCTATCCGCGAGTTAAAAGAGGAGATTGGCGTCTACGCTTCGGGACTAGAATTGCAATATGTTGGTGAGTACAGTACCTACGAAAAGCTTGATGATGGAGTCCTAAATCGACAAACTGTCATATATGCATTACTCATAGATGACCCGGCTGAAATATCTTTTACGGTTGATCCTATTGAACTCGAGACTATCGACTGGATAGAAATTTCTAAAATCGACGACCTTGGAGACAAAGTGACAAAAGGCGCTAAACAGGCCCTATCAATCTTCTCTGACTGGATCAAAGGATAGGACTAGTAAGGAGATGATTATCGCTACCCATGACGGTCCTTTTCATGCAGATGATGTTTTTGGTTACGTGTTACTAAAAAGTATTTTTCCAACCGCTGATTTTATACGAACCAGAGATACCGACAAGTTAGCTAAAGCTGACATAGTGTTTGATGTTGGTGGCGTGCAAGACTCTACTATGAAGCGTTTTGATCATCATGTACTATCAGCAGCAAAGAGACCAAATGGGGTAATCTACTCTGCTTTTGGTCTGCTTTGGAATGAATACGGCCTCCAATATTGTGATAATGATAAAGATATTCACCGACGTATCGACAAAGAACTAGTTGAGTTTATTGATGCGGACGACAACGGGCAGATAATCGACACCCGCACCGACTTCCAAGCTCTCCGTCCTACTATAGATGAGTTAGTAAGGTCTTTTAATCCAGTCGATGCCGAAAGCTTTGACGAACAATTCATCAAAGCTTCCGACATTGCCGAACAAATCCTTGAACGATTCAAGAAAACTATCTTATCAAAGTTGACCATAGAAAAATCAGTTATTAAAAGTTTTGAACTATCGAGCAACAAATCTTTCATCTCAATCGACCACTACATACCAGTGCACGACCTTAGAGACATGCCAGGCCAGTTACTCTATATAGTTTGCCAAGAAAAGCCTGACAGGTGGCTTTTATGCACCGTTCAAAATAACAATTCATTCGATAGTTTGCGTAAACCCCTGCCGCAGAGCTGGGGAGGGTTATCCGGCGAGGATTTCGTCCGAGAAACCGGAGTAGAGGATGTTCAATCTTGTCACATAAATAGGTTTATAGCCGTGACATACACCGAGCAAGCCGCTCTCGAACTAGCCCGCCAAGCTACGCAAATATAATAATAAACAAAAACGGCTAGAAAGTTCTAACTGTCTACATTGTTTTATCTGGTGCGGGCGGAGAGAATACTTCGTAACTTCGTCACATTCAGAAAAGTAAACTTTTCTGACTTGCTCCTTGTTTTCGAACTACTCATACAATTCGCTAAAGCGAATTACGATGAGAGTTCGATCCTCAGTTCGAGAGCAAGAAAGAAAGTTGTATCAAAAGACACAACTTTCTTTCTTGGTGCGGGCGGAGAGAATCGAACTCTCATCACATGCTTGGAAGGCACGTATATTAGCCATTATACGACGCCCGCGAATGTGGTCTATTATAGCATATTTTATTCTTTGGCCTCATCTGTTAAAATAACAAAGCTAACGCATTCATGGCGGATGTAGCTCATCTGGTTAGAGCGACGGGTTGTGGTTCCGTAGGTAGAGGGTTCGATCCCCTTCATTCGCCCCATATAAAATCTCGGTCTGATTTTCAACCGAGTTTTTATTTGCACTCATTTTATTGACACTAGCTATACGATTATTTTGCAATGATGTCGTCGGCTTGGCTTTTTTTATCGAGAATCTCTTTTACTTGATCAAGCGTCATTTCAATCGAGCCACCAGCCTGTAGTTCTTTGGAAAGCATTAGTTTTGCAACCGTATTTTCTACCGAACGTTGCACGACTCGGCGCATGGGACGCGCACCGAGGCGTGGATCGTAGCCCGCTTCCACCAAATATTCTTTGGCATCCTGCGCAACCGTCACAGTGATCTTTTGCTCCGATAGGTTTTTATTGACATCGACAAGAATCAAATCAATCACTTTTAATAATTCTACTTTATTAAGTGGGGCAAAAACGACGATCTCATCAAAACGATTTAAGAATTCAGGGTGGAATACATTACTGCTAATCAGTTCGTCGACAAACGTATCTTCAAATTGTTCAAGGTTATAGCCACGGTGCAAATATTCTTGGATTCGATCCGACCCAGCATTACTCGTCGCAATGACAATTGTATCGCGGAAACTGACTTCCCTATTTTTAGCGTCGCGTAAAATTCCTTCGTCGAGTAATTGCAACAAGGTCGTCAGCACGCTGGAGTGCGCTTTTTCAATCTCATCTAAAAGAATCACGCTAAACGGCTGCTTCATCACCTGTGCCGTCAAACTACCGGCATCCTCGGTACCATCCGCAATCAACCGTGCCACGTCATTAGTGGAAACAAATTCATTCATATCAAGGCGGATGATATTCTGTTCGCCTCCAAAATATACAGCTGCCAGCGACTTTGCGAGCTCTGTTTTTCCAACGCCCGTAGGCCCTAAAAACAGAAAGGTGCCAACTGGTCGCTGTTGATTACGAATTCCCGCCCGCGCCCGACGAAGTGCATCAGCAATCACACTCACTGCTCGCTCTTGTCCAATCATCCGCTGGTGAATGAGCGACTCAAGATGAAGTAGCTTGTCCCGTTCGTTTTCATCATCAACGATATTAGTTTTGACACCAATTGTTTTCTCGATAGCTTTTCCCACCGATTGCGCCGTCACCAGTCCGGACTCGGCATAATCCGCCGCCGCGTCAAGTAAACTCAGCGCCTGTCCAGGCATCGCAATATCATAGACGTAGCGCGCACTTAATTTATAGGCTTCACGAATTGCCTGATACATATAAGTGACGTGTCGCTTGAACTCAATCGTCGGCAGCTGCTCTTCGAGGACGGCAAGCGTTTGTACTTCATCGGTTGGGTGCACAGTAATACGATTGACTGCCGCAGCGAGTGCTGGAGTACGCTTACTGATCTGCAAGAATTTTTGTTCATCGACAGTAAGGATGATCGGGAGACGCCCCACTTCAAGAATGGGAAGCAGCATATTTGTCATATCGACAGACCCAACTCCTTCTTCAAAAAATACCTGCGCATTGTCGAGACAAATAATAATATTTTTTGCAGTGTACGCTTCTGACAACAGCTTTTGTATCAATCCTTCCAGCTCACCTCTGCCACTTGCCATCGACACAAGTCGTGTTGCATCGAGCATAAATATCTGATGGTACCGAATCGCATTTGGCACGTCTTTTGAATCACTCATTAATTCGCTGGCAAGCTCATATACGACTTGGGTTTTCCCCACACCGGTTAGTCCGACCAATGCGACCACTCCTCGTCCGTTAATCGCCTTTGTAATCTGGTTGATCGTATCAATTCGTAGGTCTGTTCGTCGAACTGACAGCTCAGAAATATTCTGTCCAAAATGAGAAAGTGTCGGAATCCATCCGAATGACCAGTCACGCCCAATACCGCCAGGCTTACGAGCGGCCACTTTTGTCGAGTCAATAAGATTACGGAGGTGATGGTACCATTTGATACCACGAAAAATATCATCTTCACTTAGCTGCAGGTGACCGAGTAATGTTTCTTTGGCTGGAATCTGCCGTACTAACGCCAGCATTAGTACCCCTGCTGTGATTCTATTACCCACCTCACTCGAAATATGCAGGGCTTCTTCGAATACAGCCTTCGTATCATCTCGATTCGACGAAACGATTTGCTCGAGGAATCCACCACTGATACCAAAGCGAACCGCAAAGAATTGCCCACTGATTGACCTTGAGAGCAACGTCGCAATATTTTGCGGAGTGGGTTGATCAGTGAAAAGCCCGAGGATTTCACCGTCAAGGAGATCATCAACTCTTTTGCCGTTTGTTAGTCTTGGCACGTCTCGAAGCTCATACTTGTACCATTCGACAATCATGCCCGGAATTGCCGCAAGTCCAATCGCTAGCCAACCGATTGCAAATCCAAACGCCAGTAACGTAATACCGCCAACAATCAGACATACGACGCTTATTTCAAGCGTCAGTGCCCACGGCGAAAGTTGCCGACCGAGCCGAGCTTTCATCGCTCGCGGGCTTTTATAATCAAACAAGCTTACATCCATTTTGGCGCCCATCCAACTACGAATAGTATCAATCCAACTACTGGAAATGCCGGAAGGAGCAACCAAATAATTAAAATGACACCTTCAAAGATACATTGGAAAAATAGCACGACAATGCCGGCAAAAATGGTAAACAATCTGACGACCGCACCGATGAAGCGAGAAAGCGTCTTATCAAAGAAGGCACGGAGCTGGACGCCAGCTGATCCAGTTACGCTTCCAGCGGATATCTGACGGAACGGTGAAAAAAGTGTCGCCAATAACTGACCGATTGAAAAGTAGCCAGCAGTTGCCGCTAACCGATCACGAACTCGACGTACCTGCGCCTTCCAACCGCCGCCATACCACCAAGAGAGTTTTCCCACCAGAAACATAGCCTCATTATACGATATAATGGTCTATATGCCTCAACACTTTAGTTCATTAGTGATAGTTCTGGGAAAAGCCGTTCGCTACGTGACTCGCCTTCGAGGTGGTGGATCAGCACTCCCTGGATTATTTGTTGAGAAAATCAGCCCCGACTTCATCAGGCAGACCTTAGGGCAGCTGCAGCGCGGCGTCGTTGTGATTAGTGGTACCAATGGAAAAACAACCACGACCAAAATGGTTGTCGCTCTGCTGGAAGCACATGGACTGAAGGTATTCACAAACCGTACCGGCAGTAACTTTACGCGCGGTGTAGCGGCGGCACTGCTTGGTGATATTGACGTGAAAGGCAACCTGGATGCCGATATTGCCGTCCTTGAACTTGATGAAGCCCATGCCGTAAAGTTTGTTCAAGCCATACCGCCTCGATATAGCCTCTTATTAAATGTCATGCGCGACCAACTAGACCGCTACGGTGAAATTGACGCCACTGCTAAAATGCTTGAAAAGATTGCCATCGCGACAACCAACACGGTCGTTTTAAACCGTGAAGATGCTCGCGTGTTGGCTATTAAAGGTTCACTACAAGATCAAAAAGTTGAGTTGTTTGGACTAAGCGACGAGTTATTATCCCATTTCCCAAGCGATGACGATATGCGAAGTGACGTCGTAAAGACAAAACAGCGCCCAGAGGCAAACGTTATCCTAAAAAAATATTCTGGTAGTGAAGCGACCTATAGTATAAATGGTACCGAGTTTTCGACGAAGCTAAAACTGAATGGTGTGTACAACGTTTTTAACAGCGCGGCGGCAATCGCACTAGCGCACGCTGTACTTGATATAGCGATGGAAACCGCCACCATCCTTGCTACAATCGCCTCCGTCACACCGGCATTTGGTCGCGGCGAAGCACTCACCGTCGGTGGTAAGCCACTTGAATTAGTACTTGTCAAAAATCCCTCCGGTTTTCGACTTGGTTTGAAATCTTTTTCGCCCGAGGGCTATGCAACAATGATCGCCATTAATGATAACTACGCCGATGGACGTGATATGTCGTGGCTGTGGGACGTAGATTTTGAAACACTTTGTAAAGATGGTGTATCGCAAGTTGCGGGTATTCGCGCCTACGATATGGCACTGCGCCTGCAGTATGACGAAGTGCCCATTGGACACATTGAAAGGGATCTTCCGACCGCCCTGCGTCAGTTCATTGATATCAATGCCGACAACCCAAAACGTATTTACTGCACCTACACCGCGATGCTCGCCCTTCGCCGTGAACTCGCTAAAATCACCAAAGTGGAGGTTATTTCATGACCAAGCCAACTATCACCGTTTTGCAGCTATATCCAAAAGACATGAACATCTATGGAGATTACGGCAACCTGCTTGTTATCCAACGCCGGCTGGAATGGTATGGTTATGAACCGACCATTATTCATTACAATGTTGGTGATGTCTTTCCCTCCGACGTCGATATTATTATTGGCGGTGGTGGGCAAGACAGCGGACAAGAAGTTATACATGCGGACCTGCTGAAAATCGGTCCGAAGCTAAAAATACTGGCCGAAAAAAATGTTCCCATGCTACTAGTATGTGGTCTGTACCAACTATTTGGCAACTTTTTTAAAACCTTAAATGGAAAAACGCTACGTGGTATTGGCATATTAGACGTTGAAACTATCGGGACTCACGAACGACTTATTGGCAATATCGTGACGAATCACCCAGATTTTGGCGATATCATTGGGTACGAAAACCATAGCGGTCAAACTTTCCTCGGTCAACATGCCGAACCATTTGCAACCGTTATAAAAGGTGCAGGCAATAATTCTAAAGATAGCCACGAAGGTGCGCGTTTCAAAAATGTTATCGGTACCTACCTGCATGGATCGATTCTTCCGAAAAATCCAAAGCTTGCGGATTTCCTCATCCACACCGCAGTGACAAAAAAATATGGGGATTTTAGTACTGACATCATTGACGACCATTTTGCAGATATGGCTCGTGCCATAGCCAGTGAACGTCCTCGATAGTTATTCGACAATATTCACACCTCGTAAACTAAACTTTGTTTTTCGCTGCATATACACACATATTGTGACAAGAGCGACTATATACGCCGCTATCATCCACCACGTTGGATTCACTTTTGTTTGCGCCCACGGAAGTCCGGCAAGATACTGCGCCGTAAACGTCATGTACTCTAACAGCCAATTTGCTGGTAACCCAACGTAGGTAACAATCGGTGGTATAGCTAAGGCTGTGACGCCTACAATAAAGGTCAGCAACATTGCCAGCGGGACAAGCGGCACAATCAATAGATTTGCCGGAATTGCGACATTTGAAAGCACCCCAAAAGCTGGCACCACAATTGGGATCGTCATGACATAAGCGGCAACCGTCTCACCCAATACTTGCCGAATCACACCAGGCTTCTTCTCGCCGAAAAAATAATTCTGGAACAATGGTCCGACGATCATCACGGCTGCAAATGCCGCAAAACTTAACTGCCACCCTAAATCTCCCCAGGCATAACTTGGTTGAAACAAGACCGTAATTGCCGCTGCAAATGGTAACAACACAAAAGGATGGAACTTTCTGCCATAATACCAAGTCAATAAACTAAGGCCCGACACCAAGCCGGCTCGTGTCATACTGGGGCTTAATCCAGTCATAGCGATAAACCCCATGATCATTATCCCAGACGAAAATACCGCTAAGAATTTCGATATTTTAACGAATGCACGTCTGGCAAGTCGCACAAGAATAGTGAGATTATAACCACTGGCGACAATGATATGTGTCAACCCTGCAATTTGTAAGGCAGTCGCAAGATCTGGCGGTAACGCACTTTTCTGGCCTGTTAAATAGCCAATCCCTAAGCTTGCTTCGGGCTCGGGGATGCCTTTTCGTATCGCCTCAGCAAACCAGTCCCTGACAACTCGACCGATATCTCCAGGTTGAGGATACCTGACTGACACTATTTTCGCCATGAACATGGTGAGCGCCATTGTCCCAAAGCCAGTGGTTGCCTTGCCAGAAACAACAACTATGTCTCCTCGTTTCGCTTCCGAATCACCTAAGACACTGACCCATATGACGCCAGGCATATCCTTCGACTCATAACGAACGTGGTCCAGCTGCAACACAACCAATCCTTTCGCTGTGGTCGAAGGATCTTGTTTGACCGTGCCTTCAAGACGAACCTGAGCTCCGATCAAGGGTTTATAGACAGCCAGGCCCTTAGAAATAATCGATCCATAACATATTCCGAACAATAGCCCCG
Organism: Candidatus Microsaccharimonas sossegonensis; assembly: GCA_004100325.1. Classification (GTDB taxonomy): domain Bacteria; phylum Patescibacteriota; class Saccharimonadia; order Saccharimonadales; family Saccharimonadaceae; genus Microsaccharimonas; species Microsaccharimonas sossegonensis. Next base: position 100,138 of record SCKX01000001.1, read on the forward strand.
CAACGACGATGCACGGCAATATGAATACCTGCCGCCGCCATACCCCGAAAACAGCCAACAAACCCGCTGCGACCATCCACCAGGCGGATAACGGCACATACTGCGCCAACCACACACCAACAACAAAGAACAAGCAGCCGAGCGCGATGACCCACGACACATGTATTCGCTGCCGTAATCGCCATAGCTGCATATAACCACTATAAAAAACAAAAATGAAATCCAAATAAAAAAACACCCTGTTGTAGCAAACGAAGGGTGATTTTTATTTAGAAAGCTTCAAACTTGTGATGGCGTGAATCCTTATGGGAAATTCTTTATTTGGAGGGTCCGATGGGGCTTGAACCCATGACACCCTGCTTAAAAGGCAGGTGCTCTAACCAGCTGAGCTACGGACCCGTAGCGCATAAAAGCTTATAACACTATACCTCAACAGAGGTGGCATGTCAATCTTAATGCTTCTTCTTTTCAGATTTGTGAACAGTCCTTGAAACAAGAAAATCTGCAATTGCAAGGGCGACCCCAACGCTTACAATGAGTTCACGATTCATGACGATCCACTGATAGACAATTCCCACCGGTCCAGTCAAGGTCAATGCTGCTGCGATTGGTCCGGCCAGGAATGCAGCGGCAAGGAGCGTAAAGAGCAGTGAGCCAACGACTCGCCCCAATAAATGTTTATAGGTATACCCATGGAACATAAATAGGACTGCAGGAATCAGTATGATTGCTGAAAGAGCGATCGCGTTGACGAGCGGGCCTTCGGCAACCAGACCCAGTGCCGAGACGACAAAGCTCGCATTATCTCCCCAGATCGGACTAATGATTGCGCCGGCACTTAGGCCAAGCCCAAGCACCCCGAACCGACGCCGTGACAAAAAAGCTCCTACAAATAAAGCCAGCACCAGTACCAAAAGAATCACGATAAACGTCATTTTATTGTGACCCCACTACTGTAAACGTCGCAAGACTGCCGACTTGAATGCCAGCATTCTTGACTGTACCCGATGGAACTTCCAACACGTATCGCGCTGAATCTTTCGGTTTAAACGTCTTTGTCGTACCAAGATCGGGTGATGCATCAGTTACCATATAGATAACCTTTTTTTCATTATTCATCCATATAATATCAAGTGGGACTTTCATGTCCTTCATCCATATCCCCCACGTATCATCGCTCGGAAAAACCATGAGAAGTCCCTGATTTGCATTTAAGCTATCAACGCCTGATAGCCCCTGTATACGGGCTGCATCTGTTGTCGCTACCTGGATAGTAAACACACCAGATCCGAGCCGTAGATCTGAGGACGGTTGAAAATTTCTAGACGCATAGGATGCAACCAGTGCAACAAGAATCAGTACAAGCCCACCGATAACAATCCCAGTTGTATGAGGCCGCCATTTACTCATGATAGAGAGATTACCATAAGCATAGTATAGCAGTGTCCGTGCAGGACGGGTACTTAGGCGCCGACTTTGTCTTTTTTGCTGCCGCGCTTTGCGTTTTGTTCTATATATTCGATGATAGGTACGGCAACATTACGGCCAGTCACCTTCTCAATCCCAAAGCCAGGACTTGAATTTACCTCAAGTACCAGTGGTCCACGCGCGCTACGCATGAGGTCGACCCCAGCAATGTTAAGGCCCATCGCTTTCGCGGCTTTGACTGCCATTTTGGTTTCTTGCTCAGTCAATTTAATGACCGTTCCTTCACCACCTTTGTGAAGGTTTGAACGAAAGTCATCGTCAAGGCTTTGTCGCTTCATACTTGCCACCACCCGTCCCCCAACAACGAAGGCACGAATGTCGGTACCAGCCGATTCTTTAACGTACTCCTGCAGCAACACGTTCGTACCGTCTTCATTTGTCAGATAGAAGGCTTGCAGTACAGATTTTGCCGCCTTCTTGGTTTCTGCTAATACAACGCCGTTACCGTGCGTACCCCGGGCTAGTTTGATAATAATCGGTGTGCCGCCAACCTTTTCAATCAGATCATCAATATCATTTGAACTGCGCGACACGATCGTTTTTGGAATCCCTACGCCTGAGCGAGCAAGTAGTTGTAGACTACGAAGCTTATCACGAGAACGATTGATCGCAATGGAACTTGATACAGTATAGACACCCTGCATTTCAAGCTGACGAACAATTGCCGTCCCATATCGAGTCATATTTGCCGCAATTCGAGGAATAATTGCATCGAACTTCGCAAGGTCTTCACCACGATAGCTTACCGTTGGTTTGTCTTGTTCAATTGAGGCGTAGCAATCTCGATATTTGATAACCTTCACTTCGTGTCCCCTGGCTATCGCCTCTTCTTTGAGACGCTTTGTTGAATAATTTCCGTTTCCGTTCGAGAGAATGGCTATTTTCATACTGTCTCCTTACTTATCGTTTTGGTAATATTTCTTATGGAATGCATAGGGATCTTTAATCATTTCTTCGTAAATACCCCGTTTTTCCTTTGGTTTTGGTCTGTATTCTTTCACTGATACATCAACGAGGAATTTCTTATTTAATAACCGACGACCAAGGAGAATAGGGAAATCGTTAAGGGTTCGATCGGACAGATAAAATCCTACTCTTAGTCGTCTTTCAGCAATTTTAACAGGCATTTCGACACGATACCGTATCTGTTCATGTCCATTTGAACTTCGTACTGCGGCTGCCCTGAAAGCCTTACGTTTTATCACCTCGCCAGTATAGTACTTTGAACCTTCTGCAAAAAGAGTGAACTGAAGTGCGCCTTCCTTATTGACAGTAATATTCGAAGCCCATATTGCGGAGCTATCAGCGCCGGTATCAACTTTCGCAGGAACACCCTTAATATGACCTATAATATCGATCATGATGTTCCTACCGATGATATCTAGTTTTTTACTCATCTTGATGCTTTCTTATTATACAGTTGCGGTTTCAAGTAAGATACGGCGATGGTCTTTATTGGCGGAGTTGGCTTTGCCGAGTAGGACAAGCATAAACTCAGTATCATCTCCCTTAATTTCTTCGAGATATTTCCAGACTTCAGCCACACCGTTGTAATATGATAAGTCCTTAAACCAAGGAAGTGCGTCCGTTCCACGCATAATACGCATTGTAGAACCGTAGGCAATTCCTTTTGATTTAGTAATATTTTCTTCTGTTATATCACCCTTGGACGTGCCTAAAACATGTAAACGCCATTTGATTTCAAAAATATCCCTGAAGTCTTTATCGTCATAATAAGCGAGACCTGCAGTGATGTAGTGGTCTGCGCCAGCTTCACGGTACTTACTAACGATAGCTTGTTCCATAAGAGCACCGAGTCCCTCTTCGGTATCGTAATACTCACTTAATCCCAACTTTAAAGGTTCGAGGTTGGCTTGTTCACCCATAACCGAACGAAGAAAATGAACACCGATTTCGTGCACAACACGTCCGCGCATTTCTTTAAGACTCAGCTCCTTATCTTTTGGTACGATAATTTTCTTCTCAGCAGCCTTTACGTTGATACTTTGAGCGTCTTCGATTACTACCTGCCATAAAATACTATTGTTATCCTCTGATTTAGCAAGCTGTAATTCAAACTCTTTCACAATAATTTCTTCAAAAATAGATTTGATTTCTTCATCATTAAAACTTGCCTGATCAGGGACGTGTTCTAGCATTGATCCATATAAAGAGTTTTCGGAATCTGCAATATCGTGCACCCAATCAATTGTTTCCTGGGATGGCTTAAAACGTTCTTCAACTCGTGAATCACGATCACCAACAAGTTCGATAAGTTCGTCTCGAATCTTCAGTGCTACTTCAGTTAAATTTTTTGATTTAATTAGATCTATTTTTTCGCCAATTAGAGATTGGTATGTTGCCTGATCCGGTTTGCCATATAGCTCAAGATTCAGTTTCATAAACTCAGATTTAGCAGCTTTTATTTCATCGTCAGTTCCTGCTGACTTTACTTTTGATGCAAGCTCCATAAAATTCGTTTTGTTCAAGTAGTTTTGAATGAACTGGCTGTACACATCTATATACTTTTGTTCTGTGTCTGGATGCATCGACAGTTTTTCACCGATTGAAGTAATTTTTTGACGATTAGACTCAAAATCAATAGCAGCAAGCTTACTATAATGGTGATCAGGATTGCGCACTTCGCCACTCAAAAAAAGCTTTTTTTGTTCAGCAGCGTTTGTAGGCACAAAATTGGCAATCGGCTTAGGCTCCATCCCTGTTAGTTGGCTAAAAAGTTCTTCAATAGAAGGCTGTGGTTCTGCTTCTGCAACTGGTAATACGTTAATTTCTGACATTTAATATATTTTAGCACTTTGTGACAGAAAGTCAATACGCCACCACTTTAAAACCGTGCAATTACCGTTTCTTGCCATCGTCAAAAGTTTCGAGTAGTTCCCGTTGTTTCCGCGACAGCTTCGTCGGCGTATCAACAATCACATTCACGATATGCGGACCACGTTTATCGGCATTATTGAGGTGCGGTATACCGTGATTAGAGAGCTTGAAGTCAGTCCCCGACTGCGTTCCAGCAGGAACCCTCATACGCACTACACCGTCAACGGTCTCAACATCAATCTCGACGCCAAGTGTCGCATCTACCATCCCAACATGTTCTTCGGAAAGGATGATGTCACCTTCGCGCGTAAATTTCTTGTGTGCTTTGACACGGATATTGACGTATAAATCACCTTTTTGACCGTCGGTAATTGCCTCACCCCGACCCGACAAACGGATAGTTGAACCATCGTCAACACCAGCAGGTACCTTCAACTTGATTGATTGTTTTCTGCGCTGCGTACCTTTTCCATGACATACCGTACACACTTTTTCAGGAATTTTGCCACGACCATGACACGTAGGACAAACCACACTCTGTTGGATCGCACCAAACATTGTATTCATGACGCGTGTTTGCTGCCCCGAACCTTGGCAAGTAGGACAGATCTTCATCTCGTACCCTGGCTCGACCGTTGTGCCATGACAGTGGGGACACACATCATCAATCTCGAGGTCAATCGCCGTCTGAATACCAAAGACAGCCTCTTCAAAAGTCAACTGTAATGTCACTTCGACATCACGACCACGCTGCGGAGTATGTTGACGCTGACCGCCGCCGCCAAAAAATTGGCTAAAAATATCGCCTAGGCCTTCGCCAAAATCAAAACTTTGGCTGCTAAAGCCTTCAAAAGGATTACCTCCGCCGTAGCTGCCACCACCGCTTGAACCACCGACACCAGCGTGACCAAACTGATCGTAGCGCTGCCTTTTTTGCGAATCTTTGAGGACATCGTATGCCTCATTAACTTCTTTAAATTTTGCCTCATCACCCCCATCTTTATCGGGGTGGTACTGAAGTGCAGCCTTACGATAGGCTTTTTTTAATTCATCGGCGCTCGCATTTTTTGGAACACCTAGTATTTCATAATAATCACGTTTACTCATCTGTTATTAGTATATAAAACTAGCACTCAATTGTCTAGAGTGCTAAAGATTATCTGTGATATAACCATAAGCAATTTTAAGCTAAAAATAAGTATTGTCAAAGCTAAAAAGGAAGCGTACGATGAGTGGTAAGGAATGGTGAGGGTTCTCATATTACATAAGTTTCTCTGCGAGAGAATAGGAGTATACATTATGAGCTACCAAGCCCAGCCCACGTACCAAAATAATCAGTTCCTTATGTTCGGAATGGTCATGTTCGGATCAATCGTGACAGCCGTGATCCTTTCAACAGTCATTATCATGTCACTCATGAGTAACAGCGCCGCAAACGCCTTGACAACTCAGAATAATAACAACCAATCTGGCGTCGCTGTGAACACTTGTACGACACCTTCAACTTCAGCAACACCTGGGACAAGTTCAACCTCAACGACACCTGCGACCCATGGTACAGCTGGGGCTACAACATTTGCCAGCCTTCCAACACTGGGTTCAGTCAGCGGTTCATTCAACACTACTAATTCCAACTCAACCAGCACCATTACTACTTGGAACACGACTAATACGAACACCTATAACACTAGCACGACGACGACCAAGACCATTACTAAAGACAATGGCAACACTTCTACCTACGCACCGACTGTTATCAAAGATAACGGCAACTCACTGAGTCAAAATAATGGTAATTCATTGAGCCAGAACAATGGCAACACCTCTACTGCTACCAACAACCAAACCACCAACACGACAACCAACACGACAACCACCAACACGACAACCAAAGACAATGGCAATAGTGTAAACACAACAACCAATACTAGTCAGCACAACGGTAACAACAACGGCAATTCGCCAGTGACAGCGCCATCGACGACGACAACCACCACAAATAACATCGACCAGTCTAATAACTCAACAAACGTGACAGTGAAAGACAACCTCACCGTCGTTCCAGTTCTTTAGTAACTAGGAAAATAAAAAGAGCCTCGTCATGAGGCTCTTTTTTTATATAGCGTTACATTTACACAGTCGTTTTACGACCACCTGTAATTGCGCGCCAAATAAATAGGACAACAACAGCACCGAGAAGTGCTACTAAGAAGCTCCACAGATTAAAGCCAGTCACCCCATCGCCTCCAAACAGGCTAACGATGAACCCTCCGACAAACGCACCGATGATTCCAGCGATAATATTACCGAGTAATCCTTGCCGGGCATTGGTGCCAGCGATCATTGAGGCAACCCATCCGGCTAAACCTCCCAGTACTATCCATCCAATAATTCCAAGTCCGTTCATTATGACTTCCTCCTTTTATGGTTTCGTACTTCTTATTATACGCTTGTTTTAAGCTACAGGCCATTAAATATTCATCTGTGACTGAGTCGAAGCGTACGAGTGTTATATACATACGCCTCATCGCGCTATATACTGACATCACATGAAACCTCTTATCAGGACAGTGGGAAAAATACTGGGACTCATCCATGCCGAGTCACGACAACTATATAATCGCTATTTTGGAACGATTGAACGATTTGATGGCTCGGCTAAGGAAATTTGTCATCAAATCATCGACCGACTTTGGGAAGGGAATTTTTACCGCACTAGTTTAGGACATTTTAATTTTTTTTGGATGCGAGATTTCGGTACTGTTGCGCAGTCGCTCGTTCATCTTGGTCACCAAGAAAAAGTACACCATACACTGCAGTGGGCGCTCCGTCGGTATCGTCGAGCCGGAACGATTACTTTATGTATCGATCATGCGGGTAATACATTTAACGCACCCGCGAAACGAAGTATCGATGCCTTGCCGTGGTTACTGCATTCGTTAGTTGTGAGCGATTATCACCTCAATAAAGCCGAGCGTACATTCCTGGATACGCAGTTAGTAAAATACATCAAATCATACCTTGATCCATTGACTGGCGCATTACAAAAAGGTAGCTACGCTGAGATGCGTGATGCCGTACACTATGATCGAAGCGCCTACAGTGTTGCCTTGATTGCACGTATGGCGCGCTGCGTAGAACTCCTTCATCTGACTGGATTTCCTTTTCATCCGCAAGTATATCAAGCAGATCTGATACATAATTACTGGAATGGCAACTATTTCAATGCCGATCGATCATCGGATGCTTATAGTTCCGACTCTGCCCTTATACCGTTTTTTCTTGATGTCATCAACGATTCCCATATGGTTAAACGAACCTGTGATTATATTAACCGGGCGAAGCTTCATGCAGTCTACCCTTTGCAGTACGGCGAAAGAGATAAAGAATTTAAGCACCGGCTAGGTATGGGTACATGGGCGATGCCAAACTACACCGGAACGACTATTTGGACATGGCACGCAACCTTTTATCTACACATGTTAAAACGCTTCAAACGCCCGGAATACACCGCGCAGTATAAAAAATTTGCCGAACTGATTGAACGCCATGGTACCTACCCTGAACTTGTTAACCCTGATGGATCATGGTACTACGTGCCGATTTATCGTGCCGACCCCGGTATGGTATGGGCGGCGCTTTTCGAAGAGTTATAAGGCTAAGCCCCGCCACTGAATGTGACGGGGCTGTGTGGATTTAGGCGAGCTCGACGTTCTTCTCCGCCCACGTCAGCACATTACGTGTCAACGTGCGGGCTTCGAGCGAGCGTGCGGTCGGACGCTCTCCATGCCACCACTGGCTCCAGAAAGGATCGTTCGGATTTAGGCACTCCAGGTTGTCCTGATGACGCGATGCACCATCGATAAACACGGTATTGCGTTCGACATATACCAGCGTGTATCCAGAACGTGCCAGAGCTGTACGACTACCGACGTTACCTTGAATCACCGCCGACATAATCCGGTGCAACCCCATGTGGTGAAAACCGTACCACGTACGCGCCTTGTGGGCGGCACTGGCGATACCTTTTCCCCAATATTCCTTTCGAAATATCATGGAACCACTCGTTGCCTGATGAATCAGCGCGGCATTGATAAAGATGTCGTGAAGCGCTGTCGTACCGATCAACATTCGCTTGTCACCTTCAATCAACCAGATACCCCAGACCATGCTGGTGTTATCTTTCCGCACTTTATCGTAGTACTCTTCCTCATCCTCAAGGGTATGAGAAACGTGGTGCGCCAGAAATTTATTGACCGAATACAAATTCATACCCGGGTCAATAAACTCACCCATTACCGCTTTGGTAAATGGCGCGAGTTCGATCCGCAGTTCTCCGACCGACAACCGCATAATAGGACCAAATGCCATAGCCCTCTCCTTTCTTTAATTAGTCTCGTATTTCGAGACCAGATCAGCCTCCAAGTGTGTTATTAAAAAGTCTCCTTCCTTGGAGACTTATCTTGCGTCAATATATTGTTGTATCAATTAAGAGTTGAGATAAGTCATATCACGATCAAAGCCGCCAAGCATCTTGCCTGTGACAATCAATTGAATGTGATATGAATTAAATGTGTTCATACTGCTAGCGTAACAGCTATCATAATATTTGACAATACTTTATTTATGTATAAGTATATATGGCTTGCGCAAGAAGAAGCTCATCGTTGGAACCTTACTATCCAACTTAATAAAAAAGACCGATTGCTCGGTCTTTTAATGAACAGGAAAAGGTGTTACTTCTTTTTCTTCTTATCGACAATTTCGCCTTCGACTGGCTCGTCGTCTTTCTTATCAGCGTCGTCAGAGGCAGGTGCGTCCTCTTTGGAATCATCTTTGGCTGCTTCTTGGTACATCTTTGCACCGATAGGCATGATGGCATCGTTCAGCGCCTTCGCGGCTGCTTCTAGCTCATCTTTGTCTTCAGCGTCTTTGTGTTTCTTGGCTTCTTCGATGGCATCGGCAATGACTTTTTTGTCGTCATCGCTAATTTTCTCTTTGAATTCATCTGGCATTTTTTCTGCCTGGTAGATGGCAGATTCTAGGCCGTTTCGGGCATCGATTGCTGCACGCTTTTTCTTGTCTTCATCAGCGTGAGCTTCAGCGTCTTTGGCTGCTTTTTCGATATCTTCCTTTGAAAGGTTGCCGCTATCAGAAATAGTAATACTTTGTTCTTTACCAGTACCTTTGTCTTTTGCGGTCACATTAAGAATACCATTAGCGTCAATATTGAAAGTTACTTCAATTTGTGGAACTCCGCGCGGCGCAGGTGCGATACCATCAAGAACAAAACGGCCGAGAGATTTGTTATCGGCGGCAAGCTCACGCTCACCCTGAGTTACATGGATCTCTACCTGTGGCTGGTTATCAGCTGCCGTTGAAAATGTCTCAGACTTGCTAGTTGGAACAGTCGTGTTGCGGTCGATAACTTTAGTTGCGACGCCACCCATCGTCTCGATACCAAGTGATAGTGGCGTCACGTCAAGCAGTAGCACATCTTTTACATCTCCAGCCAGCACACCACCCTGAATTGCAGCACCGATTGCGACAACTTCGTCGGGGTTAACGCCCTTTAGTGGTTCTTTACCAAAGATTGCCTTTACCTTTTCAACCACGGCTGGCATACGGGTCATACCACCCACCAGAACAATCTCGTTGATATCAGATGTCTTGAGACCAGCATCTTTAAGGGCGTTTTCAACCGGCTTTGCGACGCCATTGATCAAATCTTTGACCAATTCTTCCAGTTTGCTTCGGGTTAATTTATATTCAAAGTGCTTCGGTCCGTCTGCATCTGCTGTCAGGAATGGCAAGTTAATCTCTGTTTCATTAGTAGATGACAGTTCTTTCTTGGCTTTTTCAGCTTCATCTTTTAGTCGCTGCATTGCGGCCTTGTCAGATTTAAGATCAATGCCCTGTTCGTTTTTAAAGACATCGAGGAAGTGATTAACGATGCGGTTATCAAAGTCTTCACCACCAAGGTGTGTGTCACCGTTAGTAGACTTCACTTCAAAGACACCGTCGCCCAGTTCAAGGATAGAAACGTCGAATGTACCACCACCAAGGTCGAATACGGCAATTTTCTCGTCTTTCTTACTTTCCAAACCATAGGCAAGTGCGGCTGCGGTTGGCTCGTTAATAATACGCTTTACTTCAAGTCCAGCGATTTTACCAGCGTCCTTGGTTGCCTGTCGCTGCGAGTCATCGAAGTACGCAGGAACGGTAATTACCGCTTCGGTGACTTTTTCGCCGAGAAAGGCTTCAGCATCTGCTTTGATCTTTGAAAGGATCATCGCCGAAACTTCCTCTGGACTATAGTCTTTGTCGCCCATCTTTACTGCAACGCCATCGCCTTTTTTTACGATTTCATATGGCATGATGTCGAGGTCTTTTTGTACTTCGGCGTCGCCATATTTACGACCGATCAAACGCTTGACGCCATAAATAGTGTTCTTGGCGTTCGTCACTCGCTGACGCTGCGCAACTTGTCCGACTAGGCGCTCACCTGTTTTATTGATAGCGACAACACTTGGTGTCGTTCGGTTACCCTCAGCGTTTGCAATGACTTCCGGTTTACCGGCAACCATGTATGCAACAGCACTGTTGGTGGTACCGAGGTCGATTCCAATGATTTTACCCATATATTTTCTCCTATTAGTTATTCAACGGAATATTTTTTCTTATTTTATTTTAGCACTCTACCATGTAGATTGCCAAGTATTCATATTATAAGTAATTTGGCAGTCTCATGTCAAGAGTGCTAATTTAAACCTATTTCGTCATTAAACCTATTGATTTTTACAGTGTTCAGGGCTATTATTACTTAGTCTTAGAGGAAACGTTCGATACAGCCTAAAAACTAACACGAAATGCCCGCCAAGAAGTGAATCCGCTTTAGTCGATACTAATGCGGATTTTATAATTCGAGCAGAAAGGTATCATCATGACTCTCACGAGTTCCGCATCATCTGATGTCATTGAGCGGTCAAAACAGTCGCGACTGAATGCGCTGAAAATTGACCTCGCTCGTACCCTGAAAGAATGTGGACCGAGCTTCCTCACTCCTCACCCGACCCGCGGCGAACGTATCTTTGTCATCGCCGCCGACAACATCGAGCTTCCGAAGTACTTGTGCTTCAAAAGAGGCAAGATGCAGCGTTCGGCCCTGAGGGAAAAGCTCACCGAAGAGGAACTGAGTGAACTGCGCGTCGAGCTCAGCCAACACGGCAAGTACCACATCAAGCTCCACGAGAAGGATGTAGGCGGAAGCTGGATCAGCTACCGGATCGAGTACTTCGCCGGTGATGAGTGGTCCTGAAGACCGTTCAATCATTCCTACAACAAGGAAAGTTGAAGCGGTTCGGACTCTTTTCCTTTCTGCTCAACTTTCCTGAATTAAAAAGTACCCCTCCTTTGGAAGGGTGCTTTCTTTTTTACGGACGTCTGTTACTGCTTCGTGACTTTGACCATCGCGTGACGAATCACATGGTCGTTCAAGATATAGCCAGCCTGCAGCTCTTCGGCAATCACCTCTTGATCACCAGTCGCAGTTTCATCGAACTGAATTGCTTCGTGAAATTCTGGATCAAATGTCGTTCCTGGTGTTGCCTCGATACGAGTCAAGCTGAGTGCACCAAGAGACTTCTCTAGGTGTTTGACCAGCCCAGCAACACTTTGGACCCAAGAATTTTCTTTCAAATCTTCTGGTGTGTACGCAACTGCCCGTTCTATATTATCAATCACCGGAAGGAGTTTCAGAATTGCACTCGCTTGCCCTGACTCACGCGCAGCTACTTTTTCAGCATCAACCCGTTTTCGGTAATTTTCGAAGTCTGCACGTGTCCGCTTTAAATCAAGTGTTAACTCAGCAACCCGTGTATCAGCAAAATTCTCAACTGCTTTTTTTTGCTGAGCATCCTCACTCGGCACATTTTTCTTTGTTTTTTTAGCATCAGCCATTTTTATAAAATCTCCTCTAACATTGCGCCGGTATGACGAACCAGGCGCATTACTTTTTCATAACTTTGACGGGTGGGACCAATCACACCAATATAGCTATTGTCGCTGTATGGCGATCGGAAACGACTGATAATCAGCGTGGCACCACTTGACTTACCGATTGGATTCTCAGAACCAATATAGACGTTAAGCGGCTCGTTTAATTTTGCTTCACGCAGCCACGGTTCAAGATCATCAAGTAAGCGTGCAACCGTCTGGGCGTGATTTCCTTGATGAAACTCAGGTTGTGAAAATAAGTTTCCGATACCTGTCATATATAATTCATCCCCAATCGTTGCGATGCCCATATTCTGTGTTAACTCGACAAGGCTATCAACAGCACTTCTGATTGCACGGTCCGCTCGGTCCGAGTGAGTGTGCACCCGAGCCTCAATCGCCCTCGCACTGCGATCGGGTAAACTCGGTTGTAATTCGTGGGCATGCGCCTCGTTTAAAGCGTTGACATAAAAACGATAACCAGCATCTGTAGGAATGCGGCCAGCGCTGGTGTGTGGCTGCTCAATCATGCCCATTTCTTCAAGATGGACCATTTCACTACGGATCGTCGCGCTCGATACGCCAAAAAGTTTGGCAAGCATAACGCTTCCCACCGGCGCCGCAATCTCGGCATGCTGCTCGATAATTGCCGCTAATATCTGTCTCTGACGCTCAGTCATAGCTCCATTCTAGCGTGTTTTGGCACTCTCTGTCAATGAGTGCTAAAAAAGTAGTTGTCTTTAATTGTGAGCGCGAATCTCGTCAAGAATATCACGGGCAAGGAGTCGGGCCACGTCGTCTTTGCGATGAAACACATCGCCGTGTTGGGCAATTTCATCAACAATACGAACCGAACGGTCAAGAGCATCGTTAATAATAAAGTGGTAATATGGCACAAAGAGTGCTTTTTCTAATTCCATAATGGCGCTTTCACGGCGCTTTGGCCACTCAGCCTGAAATTCTTCAACAGTCACATATCGTTTTTGTAATCTTTCTCGCCATACCCCATAACTGGGAGGAAGAATAAAAATCGCGATGACGTCTTGAGATAGTTCTTTGTATTCATCGACACCCTGAACATCTATATCGGTGACGGCAATTTTATTTGCGGCGTGCGCCAATCGCACCTCATTCGCAGATGTACCGTATAATGTGTCGTGAACGAATTTCGCCTCAATAAACGCTTGACGGACAAGCATTGTCCGCGCCGTGTCTGGGGAGATGAAATGATAATCTTCACCATCAATTTCCATAATTCCATTATTATTACGCGGCTTCCGGGTCGTATGTGACACGATATCACAGTAGCCTTCTTTTTGAAGAAGCTGGCGTTTAATCGTATCTTTTCCGGCACCGGAAATACCTACGAGTAGCGTAATCTTTGTGTTTTTTACAAGTTCAACAGTTTCGGGTGTCGGCGTATAGCCTTGCGTCAATTGTTCCAAGTCCATACCTAAGTCTAGCAGATACTGTGCTAGTCGCGCCTAAGCATCACCATGAAAGCTTCCGAAGGAATATCGACTTTACCAAAGCGCTTCATACGTTTTTTGCCTTTTGCTTGTTTCGCCAAAACTTTTTTCTTTCGAGAAACATCACCACCATAGAGGCCGGTCGTGACGTCTTTCCGGTATGCACTCAGGTCTTCGCGGGCAATGAACTTACCGCTAATGCCAGCTTGTAACGCAACCTGGAAGTTCTGACGTGGAATAACTTCTTTTAGTTTTTTAGTTATCTCTCGACCCATACGTTGGGACTCAGTGCGGTGTACCATGACACTTAGTGCATCAACCATTTCACCGGCAACATAAAAATCAACACGAACGAGATCTTCAACCCGGTAGTCATTAAGCTCATAGTTAAACGACCCATAGCCGCTGGTGACTGACTTCAATTGATCATAAAAGTCCGTCAAGAGATTCGCGAGCGGTGCTTCGAATGCAATCAAGGCACGCTCATCAATATAACTCAGGTTCGATTGCATACCTCGTTTTTGAATAATAAGCTGAATCACTGCGCCGATAAATTGTGCCGGCACGATAATTTCGCCTTTTATCCATGGTTCACGAATTTCTTTAATGCGGGTGACGTCAGGCAGGTTACTGGCACTTTTAATATCAAGTTCTTCTCCAGAGTTAAGTTTCACATGGTAATCGGTCGATGGATTAGTAATGACAAGATCTAGGTTGTACTCACGTTCTAAACGTTCGCGAATAATATCAAGGTGGAGCAACCCAAGGAACCCAATACGCACACCAAAGCCGAGCACTGGTGAGTTCTCTGGCTCGAACTGCAAGGCAGAATCACTGAGACTCAGTTTTTCCACTGCGTCTTTTAATGCCTGATACTCATCGTTACTGACTGGAAAGAATCCAGCGTATACAAAAGGTTTTACTAATTTATACCCTGGGAGCATTGTAGCTGCAGGGTGACGGCGAATCGTGACCGTATCACCTACCCTTGCATCACGCGTCGTCCGAAGGTTGGTGACTATGTAGCCAATCTCGCCACTTTTTAATACTGGGCTTGGATTCATAGCTGGATTTAATGATCCGACTTCTAGCGCAATACCATTTGCACTCGTCGCCATCATGTCGATTAGGTCAGCTTTCTTAATTTCACCATCAATGACGCGGACATATAAAATAACACCGCGATAGTCGTCAAAATAACTGTCAAAAATAAGTGCTCGAGTTGGTGAGTCGGTATTTCCATGTGGCGCAGCAATTTTTTCAACGACAGCATCCAAGACATCAGTCACCCCCTCACCTGTTTTAGCACTGATGTTTAAAATGTCATCTTCGTTGCAGCCAAGAAGGTTAATGATTTCGGCACTGACACGCGGAACATCAGCTGCCGGCAGATCAATTTTGTTCAGTACTGGAATTATTTTAAGATTAGCAGCAATTGCAAGATAGACATTCGCGAGTGTCTGCGCCTGAATCCCCTGGCTGGCATCAACGACAAGAATGGCACCTTCACAGGCCTGCAGGCTTCGTGATACCTCATAACTGAAGTCAACATGTCCAGGAGTATCAATAAGATTTAGTTCATGGTCTTTGTAGTGCATACGAACTGGGGCAAGTTTGATCGTAATGCCTTTTTCACGTTCCAGGTCCATACTATCTAGCAGCTGTGATTTCATATCACGCTTCTCGACAGTACCGGTGAGTTCCAGCATGCGGTCTGCAAGTGTCGATTTACCATGGTCAATATGGGCAATGATACAAAAATTACGAATGCTTGTTTGATTCATCTTTTATTTCCGGCCGTTTAAACAGAATTTTTTGAATACGTGATATGACAGGTCTCACTTCCTTTAACTTAAAAATATGACAAAACAAGAGGTACACCGTAAAGCTAATCGCCGTAATGAGAATAAATTTTGGCGCTGAGTCAAACAATCGTTGGTCGGTGGAAGATAGTGGCAGGACAGCTACTGATGCGTAAGTAACAATGGCCGTAAAACCAGCTGCGCTCGCCATGCGTCCAATCGCGTGAATAAACGGCGCATCAAATAAACCCTTAATCCGTCGTGACATGATCGTGAACAAAACAGAGACTTCAATGATAGAGACAATCACCGCCGCCCATGCAAGTCCTTGAACACCCATCCTCAACCCAAGCGTAAACCACACCGCTAAGGTAATATTAAGCGCAATGGTGAACAATGAAATATAAAGTGGGGTTCTAGTGTCTTGCTGTGCATAAAAACTTCGGGCGGATATAAAGTACACCGATCGAAATATAATTGAAATTGCAAGCACAGCCAAAATATTTGCCATGTATGGGTCACCTCCGTTGACAATAAAGTTGACAATGTACCCGCGACCGAGTATTGCAAGCACCGTGACTGGTAATGTTAACCAAATAATAACGCGCAGGACTTGTTGCAATTCACTTTTAAATAAGTCGGGACGACCTTCTGCCATACGTTCTGTCATGCGTGGGAATGCCGCCGTACTAATCGCAACACCGATTAGATTGATCGGGACATAGGTCAGTGACTGAACCTGCTGGTAGGCACGGACGCTCCCAGCTAGCAACCGCGACGCTATGTTTGTTTCGACAATACTATTGACATAGTCAATGCCTTGGTCAAGTGAGCGTGGGGGTAGCAAACGTAGAACTTGTCGAAAACCTTTATTCTTCCAGTAAATCCTGAATGTGTAGGTGAACCCCATACCAAATAAACCAAAGGTACTGACAACCAATTGAAGCATGGCGCCTAAGACAACCCCAAGTGCCACGCCCATTATTCCACCATCAAACACTTGCCAGCCAAATATTTTAATACCGTTCGTGAAGAACAGTAACCCGATGATAATACCGACATTGTAGAGTGCCGGTGCGAGTGCGAAGAAAGCAAAACGACCGACCGCCTGCTGCATACTGGTAATAACGGTTGCGACGGCGAACAAGAAAGGACTGACTGCGATGACACGCATCATACTGACGGCAAGTGAACGACTCGATTCATCTAGACCTGGTCCAACCACGTAACGAACAAGCGGATCAGCAAAAATAATAATTAAGATACTCGTCACCAATGTCGCCAGCGCCATCAAGTTAATAATGCTGGTGGAAAGTTCCCAAGCTGATTTCTTGTTACCACTTGTAAGCCGCTGGTTGAAAACTGGGATAAAACTGACGCTTAGCGCACCAGAGACTAAAATAATAAACATGAAATCCGGGATTGTGAACGCAACCGTATACGCATCAGCGCCGGTTGGATATGTTATGTAATACAAACTGTTAAACAAACGATCCCGAAAAATACCCAAAAGGCTGGCAAGCAGCGACGAGCCTGCAAGCAAAGCTGCCGCTAGTTGCAACGGCAGCTTTTTGTTGAGCTTGGAGATTGTCGTTCGAAAACTGATCATTCAGTAAGCCCGCGTTAGTAAAGCATGGCCTCCTTAGGAAGTATTGCATCTTTTAGGAGTGCCACCACACCCTCTTCTTCAAGTGTTTCTTCAATGAGGAGTGCATCAGCAAGTTGCTTTAAACTTTTCATGTTAGCAGTCAGAACGACTTCGGCCCGAGTGGCAGCTTCTTTAATAAGCTGGGCGACTTCAGCATCAATTTCCTTCGCAGTATCGTCACTGTACGGGCGTTCGTGTGTCATGCGGTCGAACATCATACCGCCATTGTCTTCATGGAAAACTTGGTCACGCAGTTTTGAACCCATGCCTTGTTCGATGACCATATCACGAGCAATTTCGGTGGCTTTGCGAAGATCAGAACCTGCACCAGTCGTCACACCATCACGTCCATTGATAAGCTTCTCAGCGATACGCCCACCAAGTGCTCGGGCAAGAACATCTTTAAATTCATAGACACTGGTGTACATCGTATCTTCAGGCGGTAGGAACCAGGTGACACCACCAGTACCACCACGAGGGATGATAGTCACTTTGTGAACAGGATCACTATCAGGTAGAACATGTCCAACCAAGGCATGGCCTGCTTCGTGGTACGCAGTCAATTCTTTATCTTTTTGCGACATGACGCGACTCTTTCGTTCCGGACCAATTGCAACTTTTTCAAATGCTTCGGTGAGATCTTTGTTGCTGATCTTTTTTGAGTTACGACGAGCAGCAATAATCGCCGCTTCGTTTGCAATGTTGGCAAGATCGGCACCTGATGAACCAGCAGTCTTGGCGGCAAGCGTATCAAGATTAACCGTTGAATCAGCTGGTTTGTTTTTGAAGTGAACTTTGAGGATTGCTTCGCGATCTTTGCGTTCGGGAAGCGTAATGTTAGTCCGGCGGTCAAAACGACCTGGACGAAGCAGCGCTGGATCAAGCACATCAGCTCGGTTAGTTGCAGCCAGTACAATCACATTTGTTCCTGTTTCAAATCCGTCCATTTCAACCAGAATCTGGTTGAGCGTCTGTTCGCGTTCGTCATGTCCGCCACCCATACCAGAGCCGCGCTTGCGTCCAACGGCATCAATCTCATCAATGAAAATAATTGCTGGTGCGTTCTTTTTTGCTTTTGCAAATAGATCTCGCACACGAGAGGCACCAACACCAACGAACATTTCAACGAATTCTGAACCACTAATACTAAAGAATGGCACATTCGCTTCACCGGCAACAGCGCGAGCAAGCATTGTCTTACCAGTACCTGGATTACCAACCAGTAGAACACCTTTTGGAATTTTGGCACCAAGCGATTCATACTTCTTTGGATGCTTGAGAAAATCGACAACTTCTTCAAGGTCTTGTTTCGCCGCGTCGTTGCCGGCAATATCAGCAAACATAACTTTTGTTTTATCTTCACCATATAGTTTTGCTTTTGATTTACCAAAGCCAAGTGCTTGGTTGTTTTGACCCTGCGCCTGACGCATCATAAACATGAAGAATGCAGCAATCAGGATGACAGGAATAATGATGATCGCTAAGTTCCAAAGGATATTACCGGTATCTGATGGTTGGTTAATCACCAGTTCAACTTTCGCGTCGGTTTTTAGACCTTGTTCTTGTAAACTACTAGCCGCATCCTTGGTTGATTTCTCGGTTGGGGTGTCTGCATCATTTGGGGTGATCTTCAGAGCATTGCCTTGCACTTCGATCTTTTTTAACTGTCCGGCGTTCGCTTCTTTGATCACTTCTGAAAGTGGGACGGACTTTAAGGTATCGCGTGGAGTCATTACAGCAATCACTGACAGGACAACAATCACTAAAATTGCCCAAAAAAGCGTCAGTCTGAGCATATTATTTGGTTTCTTTGGAATAGGGGACTTTATAGCCATGGTTAATCATCCTTTCGGGCATATTCTATGTAGGTAGCAGTGTTGTCTTATCTTTATTTTAACAGTGAGAGAGAAAAATTACGAGTGGTGAAATCGAATGTTGTTCCCGATCCCGCTTGATACGAGCTTTTCGGCCTGGCCGTTTTAATGGCAAGCAAGGAACGTTCAATTTGCGGTCGTGTTAATGTTGCCTTTGTGATGTAGCGTAAGCACTCAAGTGCGACCTGTGATGGGATATGTATAAAGAAGTAACGACTGTACCATGGGCCTTCACCAACTAGTTGCACAATATGCTCCTCAATCATCTTTTTTGATGCTACCTGCTGAGCTCGGAGCGCCAATAATTCTTTTTTTACTGTTGGGTCTAATGCTTGAGTTTGGCGTCGCACGCGGTTTCGAAGATAGGTGTCACTGCCATTAGTACTATCTTCACGCCAAGTAAGATTGTGCTGTTTCGCATATGCAATAAGATCGGCTTTGTGTACGTGAATCAGCGGGCGAAGGACATCCGAATCAAGCACCGCCAGTCCTCGCCATCCTGTACCGCGACGAAAATTAATGGCAATCGTCTCCACGATGTCATCAGCATGGTGTGCGGTGACAATACGACCATTATATTTTTGAGCTACTCTTCGCAAAAATGCGTAGCGACGATTTCTGGCTGTCTCTTCGCTGGCATCGGGTCCAAGTGCTTCACGTTTTTTTTCATATCGCATTCCGTATTTTGCAGCCAATGATTCAACGAAGCTAGCATCGTCAGCCGAATCACCACGGATACCATGGTCAAAATGCGCCACAATAATCTCATAGCTTTTTGTTCGCGCCAACATATCAAGCAGCGCGATTGAATCAACTCCCCCGCTGACTGCCACGATATACGTCGCCATCTACGCCTTTTCTTGGAGATGCTTTAAATCGTTCATCACTCGCTCACCATGACCCATCGGTGTCACACGTCCATACACTTTCACGACTTGTCCAGACGGATTAATTATGAACGTTTTACGCAGAATGCCTTCACGTCCATACATTTTTTTGCCCCAAGCACCATAGGCTTCAATCGTCTTTCCTTCGGTGTCGGTGAGTAGCGTAAAGTTAAGCGAATATTTTGCTTTAAATTTTTCGTGGCTGTTTGCACCATCTTTACTAATACCAATAATTGCCGCCCCCATTTCAGCAAGCGTGTCACGAGCATCACGCAAGCTACAAGCTTCGATCGTACAGCCTGGCGTGTCATCTTTTGGATAGAAATATAATACGATCCACTGTCCCTTATAGTCATGTAGTGTGTGGGCTTTCCCCTCGGTATCTGGAAGTGTAAAATCTGGTGCTTTGTATGGAGGATTGTTCATTCTTTTATTATACTCCCGGACTGTCTGTCAGAAAAACTTGTATAATAAAGTGATGCCCGTCATTCCTGAAAAAAAGGGCCGATTTGTTGCCCTCGATTATCTCCGTGGTTTTTTCATCATAGTGATTATTGTTGATCATTTGAACCGATGGCCAAGCTTTCTTGAGGTGATCAGTGGACGCGGCGAACTTTGGTCATCTGCTGCCGAGGGGTTCGTGATTATATCTGGGTTGCTTCTTGGGTATATTCGAGGATTCAAAGACCGCGACAAATCTTTAAAAAGTGTCAGTCTCATTGTTTTAAAACGCGCTCTCATTCTCTATGTCTGGGAGGTGATAACGACTATTACCCTGACTGTCGTTACCTGGTATGGAAGTTTCAAAGGTGCAGTTGCCTACGTGCCTATTCCGCAAGGAGATTGGGCAACGTTGTTACAGCAAGCAATCACCCTTCAGTACACATCAATATTAATTCATTTCTTATATTTATATGCAATCTTCCTCGCGTTCTCACCGCTGGTGATCTGGCTTTTACGTCGTTCATTTTGGTGGCTCATCTTGATAGTTTCAACACTACTGTGGCTTATAGGTTTTCTCTTACAAATTGAGGTGCTTCAGTGGCAAATTCTCTTCTTTATTCCCGCAACCGCTGGCTTTTATTTGGAAAAGATATTGCACTGGCTGCTATCACTAAAAGATATCATCCGACGTGTTGGAGGAATAACAATCGTTATGGTGACAGTAACGACAATTACAATCTCAATGTTAGACCTCCTTCCCGAAGCCAGTGATTCCTTCAACCGCACTCCACTCATGATTGGAAGAATTTTAATTGCCTTTTTATGGTTTAGCGGCTTGCTCATTATCACTTGGCGCATAGTACCGTGGCTAAAGAAATATGGCGATTGGTTGCTTACTCCATTTGGTACTCGCTCATTATCGGTGTATATTGTGCACGGTATCCCTTTAATGCTTTTTTCACTTTTCATTCCCCTCTACGATAATATCTGGCTCAATACTTTCTTAGGCATTGGCGTCGTCTTGGTCGTTTGGGGAATTTTAAAAATCCCTCTGGTTGCTAAAATTGTGCCACGTTAACGCTTCTGCCACGTTTGAATACGCAGTGCACCGTACACTTTTTCTGAGCCAACAGAAAAGTTTGCCATTGGAGAAAGCTGTGGCTGACCGTAATAAACATAATGAATTGTTGTCAGGTAATTTAAATCCGTGAGACTTTTTATTTGCCGATTACTGTTTGATAGTGGGGCATAGCCACCACGTAGCACATCTGACTGATCGTAAAATACAAGCTTACATGATGCAGGAAGATACTGTTGCAACTCGGTGGCTACGTATGGATCGGCTGCAAGAATAGCGTCACCGGATGAACAAGTCCCAATTGACGCTGCTGCCTGGTTAACTGTCGGGATTTGTAACCGCTGAAAATTATAATTCCCTACCTCTGCAAGTTGTACCACGCCCGCAACGAGCACCCCAAAGAGGAATATCCCCCCGACACTTGCCCACATTGGTCGACGACGGGCTGCAATGACGATGACAAGTCCGGTGAGTATGTATCCAGCAGGAAGTATTGGTACTAAATATCGCTCGACATAAAACGGACGTATAAGAGAAATGAGTGCAACCACTACTATTGGTATAATCAGTATGCTCACAAAAAGTGTCAGATATCTTTTTTCGTGCTGTGTGCTTGCTTTGTAGGCAGTAACGCTGAGTATCGTCAGGCCTACTAGGACTACTACCATCACAAATGACCCAACTGCACCTAGTTGCCAGGTGGGCCGATAGAGAAAACTAAATGAAATAATACTCACCAGATTATCGATGGTCATGGCCTGTACGATACCAGCCAGCGCCCCATTCGTTAGCTGTGAGATAAACGTAGGCATCCACGGTAAGAAGAGGAGTGCTGCCACAGTGTAGGCTCGTAACCATGGCTGCCTGAAAATTGGTTGATGATGTGTTCGCGACCAATACACTAACCATACGACGTGCGCAATCCATAGCAGTGCGACGTAGTAAACGGTATACATACTTATGGCAACGATCAAAGCATAGATACCCCAGACAAGCCACTGACGCCGCTTCACTGTCACCGCAAGCGTTAAGATATAGGTCCCAATAATACCAAGCAGCGCTGCCAAGGCGTACATTCGTATTTCAAAATCATAGCGGATTAAAAACGGTGCCATGACTAAAATGGGCACGACAACCAGCATCATTAGGCGTCCAAAAAGTCGCTTGACCAAAAGAGCCGAGACGACTACCAATACGCCTCCAATCAGAGCGCCTAGTGCCCGGTACGCACCGTCATTCCAGCCGAAAAGACTGCCCCATACTTTTAACAGCAGGTAGTACAGCGGCGGATGGACGTCGACAGACGTCAGCGCCACCAACTGATTCACCGATAATTTTGCCAGGGTGAGTGAATAGGCTTCATCGAACCAAACACTCTGTCGGATGCCGATCAAAAAAGTGATCGCCGCTACTATCAGCCCGGCCATAATAATGACAACAATCCAGTATCGTTCCAAGGCATCAAGCAACCGCCGAAGCAGTGTTAAAATTCTTTTTTCATACCAGGTGCGAAACGTGTTCATATGAGTACCTCGATTATAACAAACGCACTCTTTTTTGACCTGCGTAAAGATGGTACAGTTCCTATATGCCTACATTCTCCCGCTTGAACCTCCTGAACCTTTTCCGTCAGCGTATTATGTTGTTTCTGCTGATTAGTAGTATTGTTCTTATCATCCTGCGATTCGTTTTTTTAACGGTATCACCACCAGGGTTTTACATGGATGAGGCCGTTTCTGGTGCGCATGTCATCACCATGGTTCAGTCTCAGACTAATGCATTTGGACAGGCATGGCCTTTTTATTCTCGGGCGCTGGGGGGCGGCTTCACAACTCCGGTATATTTATATCCTCTCGCTCTATGGGCAAGTATTTTTGGCTTTAGTGAATTTGCGCTTCGAGCTTTTTCACAATTTGTGACAATCCTGGCAATTTTGGTAGTAGCGCTCTGTCTTTGGTTATGGCTGGGTAAACGAGCCGCCGCAATCGCTATGATCGTTGGGTTGGCTCTCCCGTGGAGCTGGCTCCAAGGAAGCATTGCCTGGGACCCTGTTCTTGTTCCTCTTTTTGTCTCGCTGGCAATGTTTAGCTGGTCACTCCTTGCAACGCAGAGCCTACCGAAACGCCGGTTGCTTGGGTTCATCGGGCTTCCGCTAAGCCTCAGTCTCGTCGCCTACGCCTATCCACCCTATTGGGCGGTCGTACCTTTCTTTATTATTGCAGCCTATGGATCACTGTTCTTATGGAAGCGTATCACCGTACGCCACCTTATCTTCAGTGCTACCGCGATGATCGTACTGCTTATTCCACTTTTATTTTTTATCATTACCCCAGGTACGCTTGGCCGGGCATCGATAATCAGTGTTTTCCATGACACATCATTCATGCAAGCCATCGGGTTATTTATCCGTAATATGTTCCTCCTCAGTAATCCCTTCTTTCTCTTCATTTACGGTGACTCCAATATGAGACAATCGATTGGTATCCAGGGCGCGCTCGGACTTGGCGCACTTGCTCCGATTGTGGTTCTCATGGTATATGGATGGCGACGGGCTCGGCATCGTACATCAAAGCTTTTAAAAAGCACCGAGGCAAAGCTACTACTCATCGCAATCGTTGGGTACATTCTTGCTTTGATTGGCTCCGCCCTTACAAAAGAAGGTCAACCACATTCACTGCGAGCAACCGGAGCCTGGCCATTTGCAATCATCATCGTGACCATTGGCTGGGTAGCCATTCTAAGGGTAAAAGCTCAATGGATGAAATGGACAGCAATAACGATGTTCATCCTGGCAACAATTGCGTATGCTATTGACCTAAGCGTTTTCTACCCGATGCGCAGTAAAAGTTTTTTTGATGTCGGTTCTCGTTCAAAAATTAGTCAGCATCAGCATCTTCACTATCCTCCACTTGCTTTAAAATACTATCAAAATCGCTAAGGTATTTTTTCACCGACCACTAGAAAAATGAGAGAACAATGCTATAATCATAAAGCATCACATCGGGGTGTGGCGCAGTTGATAGCGCGCTCGGTTTGGGACCGAGAGGTCGAAGGTTTGAGCCCTTTCACCCCGACCATAGAATAAAGACCGTCGCAAGATGGTCTTTATTCTATGAACCAGCAACGTAGCAGCTTGTGGTGATACACTTTATTACTTCGCGTATTCAATCGCCCGCGTTTCCCTAATCACGTTAATTTTAATAGTTCCTGGATACTGCATGGTGCTCTCAATCTTATTGGCGATATCTCGCGCCAGTTTAATTGCTGATAGGTCATCAATCGATTCAGGCGTCACAATCACCCGGACTTCACGTCCGGCACTAATTGCATATGACTTCTGAATTCCCTTAAAGCCGTTAGCGATATTTTCAAGATCACGCATACGTTCTGCAAAATTCTCGGCACTAATGTTACGAGCACCGGGGCGGGCGGCAGACAGTGCATCACAGACTCGAACTACCAAAGCTTCTGGCGTGGTCGCTTCAATATCATCATGGTGCGCTTCAATCGCGTGAACAATTTCGTCGCTCATGCCGTATTTGCGCGCCAGCTCGGCACCGATATGGTGATGCTTGCCTTCAACTTTGTGCGTGACCGCCTTACCGACGTCGTGAAGCAGTGTCGCAATCTTGGTCGTTCGAACATCCGCACCAATTTCTTCGGCAATCAGACCAGCCATGTGTGCCATTTCCGTACTATGCATCAAAACATTCTGCCCGTAACTAGTTCGGAACTTTAGTTCACCCAGTAGCTGAATCATTTCCTTTGGAATACCGACGACGCCCACTTCCCGGGCAGCATCTTCACCAGCGCGAATGACTTCTTTTTCAATTTCCTTTTCAGCTTTCGCAACCACTTCTTCGATGCGTCCCGGATGAATACGTCCATCTTTCATCAGCATCTCAAGTGCCATACGAGCAACCTGCCGGCGCATCGGATCGAAGCTGGAAAGAATGATCATCCCAGGCGTGTCATCAACGAGAATGTCGACACCAGTCGCACGTTGCAGTGCCTGGATATTACGACCCTCTTTCCCAATAATACGACCTTTCATTTCATCGTCAGTCAATTTAATCGCAGTGACGGTTCGCTCAGCAGTCACTTCGCTACTCATACGTTCCATTGCCGACACAAGAATCAGTTGCGCCTGCTCTTCGGCGCTGTCACGAGCATCATTTTGCAGTTTCGAAACGAGCCCCACCAGATCATGCTTAATGCTTTTTTCAGTCATGTCCATCAGCTTTTCAGCGGCTTCTTTTTTCTTCAGTCCAGCTACTTTTTCGAGCTTATCAAGCTGCTTTTTTTGAATATCGCGAATCTCATTTTTTAATGATTCGACATCATCTTCTTGCGCACGGAGATTTTCGGTTCGCTTATCCAGCTCATCCAGTTTGCGGTCAAGCGACGTTTCACGCTCTACCAAACGGCTTTCGGTACGATCCCAGACCTTGCGGCGTTCTGATTCTTCTTTTTTCGCATCTGCAGCAAATTTTACTGCTTCGTCTTTTGCCTTGAGGACAATGTTGCTCGCCTTTGTCTTGGCGTCAGCAAGTAATTGATCGGCTTTATGCTTGCCACCGGCTACTTTTGTACGTGTATAAACGGTTGTTCCGCCCACGCCAACAATAATCCCGATGACAGCGGCAATAATTCCTTCTACCATATTGTTTCCTTTCTCAGTACAACCCGCCAAGTGTGCTTCTTGGCTTTACGCATTTAATATAAGAGGTCGCACTGAAAGTTTTCAAAAATTTATTCAGAGTCCAGACAGAATGTTGCGGACTGTTTCTATTGTAGCTCTGCTGAAGGACTGAAAGCAAGCTTATTTACGTGGTGCCGTAATGTGAACTTCGACACCATATTCTGGCATGACGAGCTTGTCGTTATCGCCTCTTGCAAGTCGCTCGAGCCCGTCCTTTTGCCACCTATCGCCCGTCGTCCCGACGATTGATACCTTTTCGCTATCAGCAAATGTATTCAGAACAGTTAATCCGATACGAAGCCCGGTAAAGCTTCCGGGACCTTTAAACGCCACGATGCCAGAAATATCCGCCCATGTTTTGCCATTCTCCTTCAAGCTAGCTTGCAAGTAACCTAGAAGTCCTTTTGCTAATGTTCGTCCTGCTTCCCATTGGTCATCAACCCGCCAATCGCTATCGACAAAACTTACTTTACATACGGGGGTAGAAGTATCAAGTAATACAATCATAGCTTCTCCAAAATTATTTCTGGACCATCCAGGACTAATGTTCGCGAAGTTTCTGTCGGTGCTGTAAACGTTATACGCAGCCGATGCTCTGGTAATATGTCTTCGACAATTTCAGCCCATTCAATCACGGTAATAGACTTGGGGTCAGTCGTCGTCTCAGACAATTCACTCGCCATAATACCGGCATCGTTTAATCGGTAAAAATCATAGTGTGCCAACTGCAAAGCGTTGCGTGCGGTATAGACCCGACTGATCGTGAAACTTGGACTTTGCACGTCTTCATCAATTTCCAGCCCACGCGCCAAACCTTTGACGAAAGTTGTTTTCCCAGCCCCAACATCACCGGCCAGCTCAATCACTTCACCGCCCTGTAAAAGGCGTCCGATGTTCTCGCCAAATGACTGCATTTCTTGGACGCTTGCGACCTCTATTATCTTTTCTGTGCTCATCCGATACATTATACCACTCTATGCTGGTGCTTTTATGGTGGGTGCATTACAATTGAGCGTAAGCATTATGCGCATTTCCGATACTATCCTGGAAACGTTGCTTGGGCGGGCAAACCTTGCGACACCTGAGCAAATCACGTCCCTGAAAGAAGAGGCGACTCGTTCAAAGCGCACCTTGCAGGAAACTGTCGTCGATCAACGTATCACCGATGACCGGACACTTATCAAATTATTTGCCGATTACGCAAGCATTCCCTATGTCGAGCTTGACCCGCAACAGATTTCCACCGATATACTACAGCTTATTCCCGAACGCATTGCTCGACAGTACAACGCCGTATTATTTCAGGTTGATGAGGATGGCGTTCGTCACCTGGCAATGGAAGACCCCGACGATGTCCAAGCAGTCAACTTTTTGCAAAAAGAAATAGGACTTAACTCTCGCATTCACATCGCAACCCGCGAAAATATTCTGAGCGCTCTTGAAGCTTACCGCGGCGATGTCAACAAAGAATTAAACGCAGTGATTGATGTTCAACGTGTCAACAGTGAAAAATCTGACATGGAAGTTGTCAGCGAAGAAGATATTGCGGAAGATTCACCAATCGCGCAGACCGTTAACTTGCTCCTCGAATATGCGATTCGTTCTCACGCATCCGACGTCCATATTGAGCCCCGTGAGGATTTTGTGCAGATTCGCTACCGTGTTGACGGTATTTTAAAAGAAGTAAACCGATTGCCACGCAATGTGCTGGGTGCACTTATTAGCCGTATCAAAATCCTTGCAAACCTCAAGATCGACGAGCGCCGCGTTCCACAAGACGGACGTTTTAAAATTAAAGTTGGCGGAAAGCAATATGCGCTTCGTGTTAGTTCACTGCCGATTGCTGACGGTGAAAAAGTTGTTATGCGTATCTTGGATGAGTCGAACGAAGCTGTGAGCCTTGAATCGCTGGGATACTGGGGCAAGGCGCTAAAGGATGTGCAGCATGAAATGGTCGAACCAAACGGCATTGTCCTGATTACCGGGCCAACTGGGAGTGGTAAATCAACCAGCCTCTTTAGTATGCTGTCTATCTTGAATCACCCTGAAGTTAATATTTCGACCATCGAAGACCCAGTTGAATACAAGATTCCTGGCGTCAACCAAACACAAACCAATCAAAAAGCCGGCATGACCTTTTCGACCGGACTTCGCGCTCTGCTGCGTCAAGACCCAAACATTATTATGATCGGTGAGATCCGTGATGGTGAAACAGCCAATTTGGCAATTCAGGCCGCGCTCACCGGACACATGGTGTTTAGCACACTCCACACGAATAACGCAGCGACTTCCTTGCCGCGTCTACTGGATATGCAGATCGAGCCATTCCTTATTTCCAGTACCATCCGAGCAGTGGTAGGGCAGCGCCTTGTCAGACGTTTGCACCATGCGTCTCGACAAAGCTTCATACCAACTGCCGAAGAACAGGCACAAATTATTAAGCTCTTCGGTTTGACGCCAGGACAAGACTTCCGGACGATCCACGAACTTGAAAAGCAAGCAGCAGCCGAGGGGCTGGGTGGCGATACACCGCTCAGCACGAATGAGACTGGCTTCGTTTCGTTATGGCGAGCCGATAAAGACTTTCATGACGACGATGCACAGGAAGGCTATAAGGGTCGCATCGGCATCTATGAGGTGCTTACCAATAGTCCTGAAGTCAAGAAATTGATTATGACCCATGGTAGTAGCGACCAAATTCAAGCCCAAGCCATTGCAGATGGCATGATGACCATGCAAATTGACGGACTGATTAAAGCTCTGCGCGGTGAAACGACCATTGAAGAAGTCCTAAGGGTAAGTAGAGATTAATATGCCTAGATTTGCCTACGTTGCGGTTGATTTCCAACAAAAACCTATTAACGGCGAAACCGAACAACCCGATCGTGCGTCGGTTATTGCTGCCCTCACCAAGCAAAATCTGCGTCCGGTCAGCATCAAAGTGCTGGCTGAAAAAAGGGGTTTGGGAAGCATTGATTTTAATAATCTTTTCAAACCAACCAAAGTAAAAAACGACCAACTCGTGATTTTTACTCGCCAACTAAGTGCCATGGTTGGTGCCGGCGTGCCACTGCTCCGCTCGCTCACTTCGCTTGAGAAACATGCCGAAGACCCCGTCTTAAAGCAAACCCTTGCACAGGTCATCAAGGATGTAGAAGGTGGTAATTCACTCGCTAATGCATTAGCAAAATTTCCGCTCATCTTTAACGATATTTACGTGAACATGGTACGTGCCGGTGAAGCAGCCGGTATCCTGGATGATATCTTAAAAAGACTGGCTTACCAGCAGGAAAAAAGCTCAGCCATCCGCAAAAAAATTAGAAGTGCCATGGCGTATCCACTCGTTTTGATGGGTATTACCGTTCTCGCCTTCTTTGGACTAATGCTTTTCGTCATCCCTCAAATTGGAAAGATTCTTAATGACCTCGGTGGACCAGATGCAAAACTACCAGGCATTACGCTCTTTATGCTTGGGCTCAGCCGTATCATGACCTCATACTGGTACATCATCCTGCCAGTCATCGGCGGTGTCGTGTATGGTGTTATCCGCTATATTCGTACACCGAAAGGTCGTCGTAAGTTCGACCAACTACTCCTTAAGGTGCCTGGAATTAAGACAATCATTCGTAAATCAGCGGTTGCTCGTTTTGCCCGTACATTCTCGGCGCTGATGGGTGCCGGTGTGGCAGTGTTGGAGTGTCTTGAAGTGACCTCACGAGCTGTGGGTAATGTCATCTTCCAAGAAGCACTAAGAGAAGCTGCCCGCGAAGTAAAAAATGGGAAGTCATTATCATCGGTTATCGAAGCCAACGAACTTTTCCCTGGCATCGTTAGTCAAATGCTGGCAGTTGGGGAAGAGACCGGACAAACCGATACCGTTCTCGTCAAGGTTGCTGATTTTTACGAGGAAGAAGTTGACCTTGCAATTGAAGGAATTAGCTCGATCATCGAGCCAGTCATGATCGTTATCATGGGAAGCATGGTCGGGTTGATTGCCGCAAGTGTGATGACCCCTATTGCTCAGCTCTCGCAGAATGTTAAGTAAAGACGATTAAGCGTTCTCACGACCAACATGCTCATGCTATAATACAGCGTAGTTACCAATGTGGGCATCATGTCAAAATTATTCTACGAAGACAAACCAATTATAGGACTAGACATCAGTACTACTGGTGTCAAAATTATGTCTGTCGATCCAAAAAAATGGCTGGTTCATGGTTATGGCTCAATTGACCTCGAACCACTCAAAGTTAAACAAGCGATGGAAGATGCAAACAGTACATATTTGACAGACAATATCAAATCCCTACTAAAAGAGAAAGTGATTGGTGACATCATCAGTAAACGAGTTGCTATTGCGATTCCAACCGCTCGAAGTTACTCCCGAACCTTTACGCTGCCTATCGCAACCGAAAAAGCGCTCCAAGACGCTGTCATCCTAGAGGCTGACCAATATATTCCAATTCCCTCTGGTAATCTGTATATCGACTATCAAATCATCGAGCGCACGAAACAATTTATTATCGTGCTTATGAGTGCTGTCCCAAAAGTTATTATTGATAATATCCTTACCAGTGTGACCTCTGCTGGGCTTGAACCTGTCCTTATAGAGCCAAGCATCTGTTCGGTTGGACGTGTTTTAACTGCGACCGAGCGTGGCGATTTGCCTACTATTATCGTCGACATCGGACCAGCAACAACTGACATCGCGATTCTTGATAGAGGTACTATTCGCGTGACGGGTGGCCTTGCTATTGGCGGCAATACTTTTACGCTTGATATTGCGAAAAAACTCAATGTTGAGCTGGAAAATGCCCATCAGCTCAAGGTATTGAACGGTCTGAGTGCTGGTCCTCGGCAACAAAAGTTGACGAGCGCATTAGAGCCAAGTCTTGAACGTATTCTTGCTGAAGTAAAAAAGGTCATGCGCTACTACAATGAGCGTATCAGTCAGACACATAAGCTCGAACAGCTGCTGGTCGTCGGCAGTGGCAGCAACCTGCCAGGTATCGGCGAATATTTCACCAATGCCCTCGTGATGCCGGCTCGTGTTGCCAGTCCGTGGCAGAAGCTTGACTTCGAAAAGCTCCAGGAACCACCAAAACAGTTTCGTCCACGCTATATTACCGTTGCCGGGCTTGCCAGCATTCAACCAGGAGAAATTTGGAAATGATCAACTTACTTCCTGATAGTGACAAAAGGGAAATTCGTGCTGCCCGTACGAATACCATCCTTGGAAGATATATTATCATCATCCTTCTGGCATGTGCGTTTTTGGTACTGTTGCTCGCAGGCTCATATATTGTGTTACGCCAAACCAAGCAAAGCGCCGACCGCCTTATTCTTGTGAACAGCACAAAAGCAAGCTCCTATAACTCAACTAAATCCCAAGTTGATGCCCTGAATGCGAGTTTGGCGACAACAAAAACCATCTTGGATCAAGAAATCTTGTATTCAAACGTGTTAATCAACATTGGTCAACAAATGCCTGCTGGTACCGTTCTTAGCAGTATTGCACTGGATGCCGCCTCTTTCACTGGCACACCATTAACATTGAAGGCATATGCAAAAACACCCGATAGTGCCACGGCGCTGCGACAGAAGTTTCAAAGTACTCCTCTATTTACAAACGTCTCTTTTAACCCAGTTTCTGATTCGACCGGCATTGATGGATATCCTGTCAGCGTATCAATGACACTCACGCTAACAAAGGCAGCGACAAAATGAAAAAAGGTAAAAAAATGAACGCGGTAACAACTCGTAACGTTTTAGCGACGACACTTGTTATTGTTATTATTAGTTCAGCCGTCGGGTTTTACCTTGGACTGCAGTATATCCAATCATACGCGCTGGAAGTCACGACTGCTGTTACTAACTCACGGGCAAACAAAAATGATACTGGAGCATTAAGCCAACTGCAACAGCAACTTAGCGCTGGACAAGGACTAGTTGCAAAAGCCGATGCCATCTTTTCTACGCCCGCCACCTACCAGACTCAAGCTTTAAAAGACATCTCAAAATACGCTAGTACTGCGGGTATATCCATTGCGAGTATTGACTCCGCCCCACCGGGTACCGTAACGACAACAAAGCCAACTTACTCCGAGATCATTACTATCCAAAGTCCAGTTTCATATGCGAAGTTTCTTCAGTTCCTAGACGCAGTAGAAGGTAATCTACCAAAGATGCAGATTACCAGCATAAGCATTGGTCGCCCTAAAGTACCATCCGGTGATATGATTACAACAGATAAAATTACCTTGACGGTAGTAACGAGGTAAGTATGAAGAATCTTTCTTTACCATCAACAAAACCAAGCGGTTCACTCCTGAAGAAACACCATTTGACAATTTTCATCATTTTTATCGTCGCCGGTCTGGGATACGCAGTTTTCAGTTTTACACAACTATTGAGCCGACCGTCAAGCGATAGTTCATCTACACCACGTCTGACCGCCGGATCAATCGACCAAGCGACACTTGATCGCCTCAAAGCTTTACACACCAGCAACGAGACTATTCCACCACGCGCTACGCCCCCAGGACGTATCAATCCCTTCACTGAGTAATAGGCGAAGTAGGGTATACTAATACTATGCTAGTGCTTGGTACACGACTCAAAGATACCCCGGTTATGAGCCTCCAAACAGGGACTCGATTAGCCAGCACCAGTCATCCCCTGATTAATCCCGCCAATCTAAAAATCTTAGCATTTGAACTTGACGGTCCACTTCTCACCGAAAAACCTTCCTTCCTTCGTGTGGCTGATATTCGTGAACTGAGTGGAGTAGGTATGATTATCGACAGTAGTGATGAACTCATTGGTCTCGATGATGTGATTAAAGTTAAAGAGTTATACAACCTTGGGTTCACACTTATCGGCATGAATGTCATCGATGAACACAAAAAGAAACTCGGTAAAGTTGATAATTACACGATTGAAACAAGTAATTTTGTGATAGAACAGCTGAACGTAAAACACGGCATTCTCCGTGGGTTAACAGATACCGGTCTTTTAATTCACCGTTCCCAAATTACTGAAATAAACGACAACGAGATCATCGTTAAGAGCACGGCAAAAAAGATACGCGCTGAGCCAGTTATGGAAGCAGTCCGCCACGAGTATGTAAACCCCTTTAGGCGTCCTGCTGGTCAGCCTGAATCAACTGATACCTCGAATTAATTAACTACCTTCCTGATCATCATTGTTTTGTAGCGCCGTCCTGATATCCTCATAACCAAAACCCTGCCTCGCGAGATATGACATAAATTTTTGCTCGTCGTCGTAGCGTTGGCGTTTCTTATCAATCATTTTTTGTAGTTCCGTCAGATCGTCACGATCAGTCTCATCGAGCATGCGATCTATCATCGAACGATCAATACCTTTTGCGCTCAGTTCCGAAGATAGTTTTCGCTTACTCGACCCTTTACGTACATGTCGGTTTTCAATCCAGTACATAGTAAACTTTTCATCATCGAGATACCCTTTCTCGACAAGCCGGTTAAAAACACGCTCCGTCAAAGAGGCTGAAACGCCCTTTTTTATTCCACCCTCTTTTGTTCGTCTATCACGTGTTTTGCGATACAAATAATCTTTCAATTCACGCTGGCTACGTGGACGTATCAAGCAGTACTCAAGCGCCCGCATATATAATTTCCCGAACTGGCTCTCTGTTTCTAGTAGGGCGAGCTCATCTTCGGTATATTCTTTGCCGACCTTAATCCCCAAGTTACTCACCTGAGATAGATCAAGACTGAGTCGATACTTGCCGTTTACTGAAACATTCACCCGATCTCTATCCCGTTTTTGGACGGAAATGGCAGTGATTTTTAACACCACGGATTTTGGTTGTGACTGATGAGTATGACTCGGTATTTTCACAAGTTTGGGCGGCTACACTACAGCTTCTTCGGCTACCTTAGCGCGTACTTTTGCTTCAATTTCCGCAAGTAAATCTGGATTGGCAGCAAGATAAGTTTTGCTGGCTTCACGTCCTTGACCGATTTTTGCATCTGCATAGTCAAACCACGCACCACTTTTACCAACAATACCGTGTTGCACAGCGAGATCAAGTACGTCACCGGTTTTTGAAATACCCTCGTTATACATAATGTCAAACTCTGCCACCCGAAAAGGAGGAGCAATCTTATTTTTAACGACCTTCACCTTTGTGCGGTTTCCGATGATCTCTTCACCGGCTTTAATCTGCCCTGTTCGACGAATATCAAGGCGAACCGATGCATAAAACTTTAGCGCATTACCACCAGTTGTGGTCTCTGGATTACCAAACATCACACCGATCTTCATACGAATCTGGTTAATAAAGATAACGGTTGTGTGACTTTTGTTAATAATACCAGTCAACTTTCGAAGCGCCTGACTCATTAAACGAGCCTGAAGCCCCATATGGCTATCACCCATTTCGCCTTCAATTTCAGCCTGAGGCACAAGCGCCGCAACCGAGTCGATAACGACAAGGTCAACTGCATTTGAGCGAACAAGTGTTTCAGCAATTTCAAGCGCCTGCTCACCGTTGTCCGGCTGCGATACAAGCAAGTTATCAGTATCCACACCAAGCCTACGTGCATAGGCTGGATCAAGGGCATGTTCAGCGTCTATGAAGGCAGCCGTCCCACCAGTTCGCTGTATTTCAGCGATGGCATGCAGGGTCAATGTCGTCTTACCAGAGCTTTCCGGACCATATATTTCAAGAATACGTCCTTTTGGATACCCACCGCCAAGTGCCAGATCAAGCGACAACGAGCCACTACTCACCAGCTCCACATCAACCGTTTTTGTATCACCCAGACGACGAATTGCACCATCGCCAAATTGTTTATTAATTTGTTCCTGCGCAAGACCAAGTGCCTTTAATTTTCCTTCATTCGCAACAGGTTTTTCAGGCAGCTCAGTACTTTTTTCTGCTTTCTTCGGCATCTGTTCCCCTCTCTTTATTCTCCTTTTATTATACGCGGAGAAATCTTAATTTGCTATAAACTACGCTATAATCATTAGTAATGAAAACAATGCATACATCCAAGGGTTTCACTATTATCGAGCTTATTTTTATTATCGTGTTGCTAGGTACAGCCAGTGTGTTATTTTTTGTTCAACGCCAAAACCTAGAAACCTCTGGCCGAGACGAAACGAGAAAAACCGCTATTAACGCCATGTACTACAGTATCGAAGAAGTCTATTTCAAGAAAAACAATTTTTACCCACGGACGATTGACTCAAGCGTATTACCATCAGTCGACCCAGCGCTTTTCACTGATCCTAATGGTATAAAAATTGGTGAGGCGACCAGTAACTATCGATACGAACCTTACAACTGTACCGGCGACCAATGTAAAAATTATACGTTGCGTACCACGCTTGAGAATGAAGCCGACTACGTTAAAACAAATCGTAGCAATTAATCTTCAAAAAGGTCATTATGAAAAAGGCCATAATTTTTAGAATCATCCTTTTTATCTGGTGTTTTACCCATATGTTTGTATGCCTTTGGCGTTGCGCGGCGTCCACGTGGCGTTCGCTCAATGAATCCAATCTGAAGGAGATACGGTTCGTAAAAATCTTCAATTGTTGTTGTCTCATCACCGGTCAATGCCGCTAGTGTATTCAGTCCAACTGGTTCACTGCCATAATTCTCAATCATGTGCGTTAAAAGATTTCGATCACCCGGATCAAGTCCCAATTCATCAATTTCAAGCAGCTCCAATGCTTTTTTTGTCATGACCGTATCAATAATCCCATCACCATTGACATCAGCGTAATCACGCACTCGCTTTAAAAGCCGATTGGCAATCCGAGGTGTTAACCGCGCCCGAGTCGAGAGTGTTTTTGCAGACGCTTCATCAATTTCATTGCCCAAAATTGATGCTGCCCGAAGAATAATCTGGCTAATCTCATCTGGTGCATAAAATTCTAAACGATATATATGTCCAAAACGATCACGTAGCGGGGCGGCGAGCGCACCGGCACGAGTGGTTGCACCAATAATAGTGAACTTTGGTAAATCAAGGCGAACGCTGCGTGCAGCTGGTCCTTTACCGATCATGATATCCAACTTGTAATCTTCCATGGCGGCATAAAGTACTTCTTCGACCGCGCGTCCCAGCCGATGTATCTCGTCGATAAATAAGATGTCGCCGTCCTGGAGATTAGTCAGAATGCTTGCCAGGTCGCCCGCCTTTTCGATCGCCGGTCCAGATGTGACGCGAATACTTTTACCCATTTCATTTGCAATGACGGTCGCCATGGTTGTTTTTCCTAATCCCGGCGGACCATTCAATAGAATGTGATCGAGCGGTTCACTGCGCTTTTTGGCCGCATCAATTGCCAGTTTCAGATTTTTTTTGAGGCGATCTTGACCAACATAATCACTAAAGGTTCGTGGTCGAAGTGTGACCTCAATAATCTGCTCATCCGCATCTTCCTCATGATCACGAGTATCGACGATGCGTTCAATTGCCATTAGCTTTGCACCTTCAGTGCCAGCGTCACCCGCTGTGCAGTGGGAATGTTCGTTGGAATGTCTTCAAGTGCATTCATCGCGTCATTCAAAGTGTACCCAAGTGCCATGAGCGCCTCGAGCGCTTCGTCACCGGCTGTCGTAGAGATGGATCCACTGGCATGCGCCACAGTGACCGCAAGACCAACTTTATCGGACAAATCAACCACGACACGCTCGGCTGTTTTCTTACCGACGCCGCTCGCTTTCGCAATAAATCCACTATCACTACCTGCAATTGCGTTCCGGACAATTTCGCTGGCACCAAGACTTAAGATTGCTAGTGCAGCTTTTGGACCAACCCCTTGCACGGTAATAAGCATTTCGAATAATTTTTTCGCTGCGATCGATGAAAATCCAAAAAGTTCTTGCGATTGTTCTCGAATATGGTGATAGGTATAGAATTTTACCGGTTCACCCAAAAGAGCTCGATCAAAATCACCGGTTGGCACCTGCACTTCATACCCAATATCGTGGACATCAACGATGACCGAGTTCGCAAATTTTTCAGCCACTACTCCAGAAACATGCGCAATCATGTTTCTATTATGACACATTGGCAGCGAACTTTCGTTGTCTCGCAAAAAGTTAATACCAAAGCAAGATTGGCGGCATATAGTCTGAGGTATGCAAAGTTTTCTTCATGAATCATTACTTCACAACAGTGGCTACTTTCACGTCTGGGTGAGTAGTACGGAACATGCGGTTTTCTTTCCTAGAAACGAAGATAAAGCATTTTTCATGACCATGCTACAGGATAGTCTCTCTCCGCGTGCCAAATTGTCTGATCTTCATTTTCGTCTTAGCGGGTATGCGTCCGAAATTGAACTTCTCGCCTATTCACTCACCGAAACTGGCGTACATCTTTTAGTTCACACCATCAGAAAAGCAGCGATTGAGGAGTTAGGGCAATCTCTTTTATTCTCCTATCAAACGTACCTACAGAGGCAGCTCAGTGTCTCTCAACTTCCATTTAACACAATCTTTATGTTTGATAAGCTTGCTGGGCGCCATGAAGCATTGCAAGTGTCCAGGGAAATCCATTTATTACATGCTGAGTGGCGCTACGATCGATACTCCAGCATTGGGTTCTACCTTGATGATCGACGAGGTGATTGGATGAAACCATACCGCTTAACGTCACTTTTCAATGCACAACCAAAACAGTATCTGCGATTTATCAAAAGCCAAAAAACCGAAAGTGACAGGATTTTCGAGTATATCGAAACTTAATCCGAAAACCTCGTCATCAATGAATGAGTAATCGCAGCCGCAAGTGCATCAGCACAGTCATCTGGCTGTGGCACATCTCGTAGCCCAAGCTGAATCCGAACCATTTCCTGTACCTGCTTTTTATCCGCCTTCCCGTAACCGGTTAATGATTGCTTTATTTGTTGTGGTGTATATTCCGCAATTGGCAACTTCGCTTTTTGTGCAACCAACACCGCAACACCACGTGCTTCAGCGACGGTCATTGCCGTCGTCACATTATTCGTAAAAAAAAGTTTTTCGATTGAACATTGATCCGGCTGTGTCTCGGCAATAATTTCAGTTAAACCATCAAAGATTTCCTCCAGTCGCTCTTCATGCGATGTATGTGGCGCAGTACGAATCACGCCCGCAGTCACCAGCTTGCAAGAATGATGAGTCACCTCAATAACTCCAAACCCTAGAATCCCCGTTCCGGGATCAATCCCAATGATTCTCATATATCACTAGTATATGTTACTTATCTCGGCGCGCAAACCGAAGCAAGCGATGATATTGCTTTTGAGAAAACTTTCCTATTTCATCGTGCCACTCCCAAATCGCATAGCCAAGCGCCAGTAGTAGTACGCCACCAATCGCTGCCCAGACATACAAATTACCACTGTTTTTTGTTTCCGCACCAAGCACCCCATACTCAGCACTTGGCATTTTTGTTATTGTCCGGCATCGATTCGTGTCCGGGTTACGCTCTTGTCCCTCCCTACACGGTGCAGGCGTACTTGCCACGACAATCTTTCGGCAACGGTTTGTCTCGAGATTTCTTTCTTCACCCTCATTACAAGGTGTCGTTACTTTTGCATCTGTGGCAATGTTGCGGCAGCGATTTGTCTCTTCACTTCGATATTGACCATTTTTACAAGGAGTCACTGATCCAGGCATGACAGTCAGTAAACGACAACGGTTTGTATCAGGGCTGCGGTATTGATTGGCTGCACACGGCTGCAGACCAGAGAATACCACGGAATCCGGTGTGCTATCACTAGTTACCATATTTGCGCTGCCTGGCGTCGGTTGCTTGGTATACTGCCACTCATTATTAATCAGTGCCCAACTTTGACCATCAGGTGGATCGACATATGCAGTTACTTCATTTATAACCTGATCATCGTCACTAGGAGCAAGTGCAACTCGACTCGACGTATTCAATAGCGTAAATGGAATGACGGCATTGGTATAGCCCATATAACCCTTCGGTTGAATGGTTGCACCGTTTGGAAAGGAGTACCGATCTTCAAAGTTTGGTCCCACATATAGCATGTAGTCCTTTAGCTCGACAGTAAAATCATTAGGATTAAACAGCTCAACAAATTCCTGCCCTACGTCACTACCCATTGCATTTGGCAGGATTTCCGTAATAGCCAGTTGTGCAATCTGTTTCTTAACACAGTTACCTGTCCTATCCAGGATGTTTCCGGCTGGCACATCTATCTGGACACCATCAATATTCGGACACACATCAACAACAGTTGTATCGACCTCCGACTCGTCGAGAGGAAGAACACCAGGAACTGTGACCGACCAGTCAGCACCTGTGTCCGTATCAACATAAATAATGGGCACACCTGAGCCGTGCCGCTCAAACTGCATACCAGCAGCTATAGGGACAGACCAAGAATAGCGATCAACCACGGTACCTAGATTATCAACTAATGTGATCGTATCACTGCTGCCAGTCATGCTGCCGCTACTTTGACTTGCTGGGGTATAGGTAAGACCCACCGCCCCAGTTGGTTGCAGATACGACAGCGTGTTGGAAGCAATCACCACATGTTTACGCGCCGGTATATACGTCTCTTTACCTATGCCAGCTGGCCCAAAACAAGCGAATAGCACATTCGCCTTATTACTGAGACACCAGCCAGAAATATTGACCTTGTTATCACTATTGTTATAAAGAACAACGAACTCCTGTGTTGCTGCTCCAACACCGCCAGCTTGAATCTGGGTAATCAGTACACTTGTCGAAACCGCATATGCCTTTGGTCCACCCACAAGAACATACGCACTCGACAAGAGAACTGCCACACCCATTATGAATCCGAGAAACACTTTCACCATGTTTCTCAGTATAGAAATTGATTATTAATTAGTTATGAGCTAATTATACGTCAGCTGTAATATCCGCGTTTGTATGCACGTTTGTGACGTCATCAAGATCATCAAGCGCATCCATCAGTTTTAAGACTTTCTCTGCTTTCTCAACATCATCAACTTCAACCGCAGCATTCGGTACATACTGAAGCTCCGCATTTGCCACAGGTAAACCAGCCCCGATAAGTGCAGTCCGGACTTTTGCAAGGTCTTTTTGATCGGTATAGACGATGATTTCGCCTTCTTCTTCAACCGCATCTTCTGCACCCGCCTCAAGCACCGTCAGCAGCGCATCTTCACCAGTTGCCATAACAGTGATCACGCCCTTACGAGTAAATTGGAACATGACACTACCCGCATCGGCAATGCGACCACCGTTCTTTGTTAATACATTCTTCACTTCTGGAAAAGTCCGATTCTTGTTGTCGGTTGCCGTCTCGATAATAATGCCGATGCCACCTGGGCCCATCGCTTCGTACGCTGTTTCTTCCAGCACGGCAGTGTTTTTATCTGACACACGGTCAATGGCGCGTTGAATGTTCGCAATCGGCATATTCGCCTGTTTCGCTTTTTCAATCGCCATCTGTAGAGCAGCATTCATTGAAGGATCGGCGCCACTGCGAGCCGCGATAGCAATCTGATTACCTAGCTTTGTAAAAATAGCACCGCGTTTCGCATCCTTGGCGCCTTTTTCACGTTTAATTGTTGACCATTTGCTGTGTCCAGACATAAAGAATCTCCGTTAATTCTCGGTACATGTAGGCTTATGATAACAGATATAGAGGTCAATTTAAAGAGGTGGGCGTTTATTGGCCGTAGCTTGAGCTGCCGTAGCCTCTGCCTTGTGACTTACCGTTGTCAACTTCAGGGCCAATCAAGCCGCGACCACCAAGCAACATGCGTACGAGTCCGGTAATACCGATAACACCAAGCGCAACTGTACCGGCGTATTTTAAGAAATCTTTACGATCCATCTTTTCCTGTAATAATGCATCAATTTGTGTTTTTATTTGCATGAACTTTTCCTATATTAGTATCCTTAGTTAAGCAGAAACATGTACGAAGCACAAGCCTGATGCCCAAGCCTACAAATACCGTGTACCACCGAAAGGAATTTTCTGCTTTACGTAGAGACCTGTTCCGAGCGTGTCAGCTGAATGAATTGTCCGCTCACCGTATTTTTTATTGATGCCATCCATGGCATCCGTTACCTGTCTTTCCTGAATAATGTGATCGTTAAAGAGGCTAATCTGTGGATTTTCAATCGGCTGCAGTTCATAACAATGGATTCCTATCTCTTTCAAGCCGTCAGGTGCATTATCGAACAATCGATGCGCCAGCATATGAATTGTTTGGTCAGAAGAGAAGGGGAGCTGCATCATCGTCGAAGCATGCCAATACCCCCCCTCGACTGTTTTTACATACACATATATCCCCCTTGCTGCTTTATGCTGCGAGCGCATCCGAGACCCAACCGATTCACACAGATGATGGAGTCGCTGACCTATCTCTTCATGCGTTAGGTGAAAACTTTCTAACACATACTGCCGGCCTACCCGCTTGATATCCGTCTCCAAATCATCGACCTCCCAGCCACGCAGCCGGTCATACCACCACCGCCCCACCACGCCTTTAAAGACAATTCGCTGCAATACCACAGGGTCAGCATCCAAAAATTCTAAAGGAGTATAAATACCGACACTATTCAGGCGACGCTCGTTACGATGGGCAATGCCCGTCAGGTCAGTCAGCTTCAAACTACCAAGGACTTCCCGGATATTCGCAGGCGTCATAACGTCCAAGCCATCCGGCTTATGAAGCCCGGCTGCCTGCTTTGCAAGGAATCGATTTGTCGCAATACCGATATTGCAGCGCATCCAAACACCAATCTCGTCTTTCAGCCGCTGTTTGATTTCCATGCCGATGTCAACCAAATCCCTCCCTTGTATGTCGGCAGTTGTATCATGAAAATCAATCACCCCCTCGTCGATACTCTTCATCGTCACATGTGCCGAATAGTCCTTCATGATATCCAGTAAACAGTGATAGACATAACGGTATTTTGATGGATCACTCTCGATCACTACCAAATCCGGGCACAAAACCTTGGCATCGCGTACTTTCATCCCCACCTTAACGCCCATCTTCTTCGCTTCATAACTTGCCGTTATGAGCGCCGTCTTGTCGGTTCGGCGATTAGCAATACCGACCGGCTTGCCACGAAGCATTGGTCGAGCCTGCTGTTCGACAGTTGCAAAACAACTGTTCAGGTCGATATGCATAATGAGTGGTCGTTCGTCATTAAACTCTGGTTTATTCATAGTGATCCGCCTCCATCGTCAGACGCCAAGTAAGGCGTTCGCTATCGAATTCAAGGCGATAATCAGCTCCGCCATCAGTCACGTCGAATATATGGACTGTCTTTCGACCTTGATTCACCGGATGGCGCAGTCCTAGTTCTTGGACTGCAATTTCTCGCCCATTGAGGCGCCTAAATTTCAACGGTCGACACGGCTGGTGACCCGCACGAAACACGGCGACTACTTCCACCGGTTCGTTTAAAAAAGTTTCGTCATTCATCTTAAAAATCCTCTTATACTGTATCGTCCATTCAAGACGGTTTGATAGAGAAACGATTTCTATAATGTATTGTCCGTGTATTCACCCGTTTCATTAGTGAATATCCGAAGACAATCCGAAGTCCCCGCAAAAAGTAATCTTTTGTGGAGTTGAGTTGAATGACCATTCGTGAGGGACGCTTAATTTTCGAATCATCGAGAATCAGTGAGTATCACGTGGTATATACATAGTATACGCCGGGAAGTCTAGAAATAACACTTGTAATCTGGTAGAATCATCTCTGTACTTTGGTACAAAACTAGCGTGGCACCGTAGCTCAGCTGGTTAGAGCGCAGGACTCATAAGCCTGAGGTCACAAGTTCAATCCTTGTCGGTGCTACCAAAAATTATAAGAACCCCTGAGTAGGAGGTTCTTTTTTATAAGTCAATGCAGCCACCGATTAGTCTCCGTTGCCATACAACGAAGCTTGATCACGTGCAAACTGAACGTTCAAACAAGGAGTTGCAAGTGATTTTGCAGACATTTCATTACCGTTACGGGTGTAAGTTGCACCAAAAATATTATCTACGGACAGCTGTGCGGCTTGATTTGATGCACACACCTCTGAATGAGTAACCGTAAGTTTTTTGATGTTACCAAGACTGATTGATGATTGCCCGTACAGCGATGCTTCCACCGCACTCACGGCAGCTTCATAAGCCGAGAATTGTGCTGCTGCGTCAGTTTTCACTTTGAGCGTATCGATGCGAGCCCCAATCAGTCGTAGCGAGGCACTATTATATACTTCGGTATTCAAATTCGCCTGACTTGAACCACTGTACGATGCGTACCCATTACTGACAATAATCGAATCGAGTCGAGGACCGTAGATGGTCAGAATTGTGCTCGCCATCGGATTTGGTTGTTTTTGCGGAGCTAATCGAACTTTTGCGCTGCCGTTTTCGACTGTGACCGTTGCTTTTGGCGCATCTTTGAGGCTGCGCTGCTTGATCGATGTTATGCTATCGTCAGCAACATATACGACGCTCGTTGTGCTGGGAACATCGACGGAAAGCGACTTGATAGCACCAAATTTTTCGGGCATTTTTACTGTCGTCTCGACAGTGTTTCTTTGTATTGCTTCGTACTGCGTTCTACTTTGGTACGTCGCCAAGACAGCTGCTCCAACGAAGCTCGAAAGTCCAAGGATAATCACTATAATGCCGCTGATCCAGATTCGTTTATTAAACTTTTGTGTAAACCCTGCGATGGCGACAAGGATACACAACATGAAGAGCAGTACACCGGCGGCAAATGCCAGTGCGATTGCTGGTTGATACTGATCGAAGGCTCTTACCCCGTCTATTTGTCCAGCTTTAACCATACTAAGATTTA
The DNA here is from genome assembly GCA_004100325.1 of Candidatus Microsaccharimonas sossegonensis. GTDB lineage: Bacteria > Patescibacteriota > Saccharimonadia > Saccharimonadales > Saccharimonadaceae > Microsaccharimonas > Microsaccharimonas sossegonensis. The sequence continues at coordinate 144,191 of SCKX01000001.1, forward strand.
CAGCAACTAATGCTGCCACAACGGTCATTGCAGCAGCTATACTTACAACCCCTAGCACAATCGTGGCAATCCGTACGCGTACTTTGGTGCGTCGCTTCTCTTCAACGTTCGATCCACCTTCATTAAGGGCTCGAATTGAGGCAAGCGTGACTGGACGTCCTTCCATTTGTAGTTTTTCAGCTGCCGTTCGAGCCGGTGGAATAATCAGCCACAGTACAATATACAGCAGTACAGACACTCCAAAAGAAATGAAACTGAGAACAATAAATATAACACGTGCCCACAACACATTGATGTGAAAATAACTTGCGATACCAGATAGTACTCCTCCAACAAGGGCAATGTTAAGGTTACGATACAGCTTTCGTTTCGGACCCTGTGAAAGAATTTCGCCATCAATCTCGAGTGCCATATCGTCAGCCATAAAATCTTTTGGTTCGCCAAGTTGTTCACGCACCGCCGTAATATCTGCTTCTGAAATGACGTCGTCTTGTTTGACACCCCGTTCCAGCAGCAATTCTGTCATGCGGATTTCTATATCTTCTAGCAATTCGACGTCACTCGTATACGCTTCAAGCGTCGTTATATATTTTTCTAGTTCCTTTTTTGCAGAAAGCTCAATATTATAGGGAACTTTTGCAATATGAATTCTAGTTATATCTTTCATCATTTCTCCTTACAACTTTTTTAAAGTCGTTTGCAAAGCATTAATTTTCTTTTCAACCTGATCAGCAACTTTTGTACCATACGGTGTCGTTCGGTAGTATTTGCGTGGTGGTCCTTGTTCGCTTTCTTGCCACTCATGAACCAGTAGTCCATCTTTTTGTAAGCGGGATAAGAGTGGATAAATCGTCCCTTCAACAACGACTAATTCTGCCGATCGTAATTGGTTAATAATATCGCTGGTATATTTTGGTTTTTTAGAGCAAACCCGAAGCACGCAGAAGGCAAGAAAACCCTTACGGAGCTGAACGGCAAGCTGCTCAGCATATGCTTCAGTATTTGTATCTTTATCTGTCATGTTTCTATGTTATACATAGTACTATATAAAGTCAACATGCGTTTTTTGCATAGTACACACACTGTCATCTTCATGAAAGTGTGCCGCCAGAAAACAGGGAGTCAAAAATAGGGCAGTGCTGTGCCCTATATATCAGTTACCTTGGTGGGGGTTTTATTTATTTACCGAAGACAATTGCTTCACGAGTTGCGATAAATTGACGGAGCTCATCGTTCGACCTTGGTCGATCCCAGCTGGCGAGTTCTAATACTTCGCTAATGGTGACTGGTTCGATCTGGCTGCTACTTGAATCCATGTTGGTTTTTGCCTTTTTTTGATTTTATTGTTTTATGTATATATATAAGCACAAACATCTTTAAAAGTCAATAGCCCCATGCTAACAATTTTGACTGAGGTGATACGCTTATGGTATAACTACTGCAGAGGAACTAAAATCAACACTATGGACATCGCCTCGTCTCTCGCTATCGTTACCCTGGCTGCACTGATTCATGCCAGTTTTCAACTGAGTATCAGTGTCTTAACACTACTTTCTGGGCATGCCATTGGTGCAAAGCATTCGCAGGCAAGAATTATGCGACTCACGTTCGGCTTTGTCAGTGGGGCAGGGGTAATGACCCTCCTTGCCCTTTCATTTATTTCACTCATATTTTTGCGTGTATTCGGTCGCGATGCACCTGAATTGATCTGGGCGATTGCCTGCGGATTACTCATTGGTGTCGGTCTTGCTGTCTGGATTTTTTATTACCGCCACGAAAAAGGAACATCGCTATGGATTCCCCGTTCATTTGCCCGCCATTTAAGTGATCGAAGTAAGGCAACCAAAAGCGCCGCTGAAGCCTTCAGCCTTGGTCTCACCAGTGTTATCAGTGAAATATTATTTATAGGTGCACCGATGATCATTAGTGCACTCGTACTGATCCAGCTCCCCGGATACTGGCAGCTTGTTGGTATTGCGATCTATACCATCATCTCTCTATTCACCCTCTTTAGCGTCTGGGTTCTCATCGGCAGTGGTCACAAACTCAGCTCCATACAAAAGTGGCGTGAAGACAACAAAGGTTTCTTGCAATTTGCAGCTGGCGGGGCGCTTGCCGTGCTTGGATTCTTTGTCTACGTCTATGAAATCACCAGTACTGCATCGGGGGCATTGTTATTATAATGTCTGGCGCAACAACCACCGCAATCATCAAGCGCAAAGGTCAGCGCCCAACTGAGGCTTTCGATAGAGAAAAGCTTCATCACAGTATTGTTGCCGCATCGCTTAGTGCACGTGCCCCTGAAGGGCAGGCGGATAACATTGCCTACGCCGTCACGAATTATGTCCTTGAATGGCTTGAATCCCGTCCCGAAGTCACCAGTCATGATATACGCCTCGTCGCCACCCGGCACCTACGTGCCCATCATCCCGACGCTGCCTATCTCTACGAACAACATAGAAACATATTATAGAAAAACAAAAAAGGAACATACGATGGCTCAAACCTTACACACATTTGATTACGACCTTATCGTCATTGGTAGCGGCGCTGGCGGCAGTGCGGCCGCAACGATTGCCGCTCGGGCAGGGAAGCGCGTTGCAATTGTCGAATCCGATACATTTGGTGGCGATTCGCCTAACTGGAGTGATGTTCCGACAAAAGCGCTCCTCCATGTCGCCCACCTGTACGACGAGGCTCGTCACGGTGACAAATTTGGGCTTCGCACCTCTACCCTTGGCTATAACTATCCTTCCATACGGGCTTGGAAAGAACTCGCCGTTAAGCGTACCGGTGCGGCCGGCAACCGTACATTTTATGAGAGTCATGGTATCTCTGCTTTTAATGCTACCGCGCACTTCTTAAGTCCAAATGAAATCAGTGTGAATCGTCGCCACTTATCGGCAAAGAACTTCCTCATCGCAACCGGCTCATCGTGGGCGACGCCAAACATCCAAGGGCTTAAAGATATTCCTTTCTTTACCCCTCGTACCATTCTTGAAGCAATTCGTCCACCAAAAAGCTTATTCATTATCGGCGGCGGCAGTCACGGCGTCGAAATCGCCCAACTGATGGCAACCTTCGGTACTAAAGTATACATTGCTGAACAAGCTGCACGCATCCTGCCAAAACAAGATAGTGAGGTAGGGGAGTTACTAGAAAAAGTTCTAACCGAGCAAAAAGGCGTATCAGTCCTTACCCACTCCCGCGTGTTGTCTGTAAGCAAGGCTGGACTGAGCAAAAAAATCCTAATCTCTCGCGGCGGTGTTGAAAAATACATAAATGCTGACGAAATTTTGGTGGCGGCTGGGCGTATTCCCAACCTAGATCTGGGACTTGAAAATGCCTCAGTCGCTTACACGCCAAAAGGCATCGAAGTAAATGACCAGTTGCAAACCAGCGTGAAACATATCTATGCCGCAGGTGACGTCCTTGGGCTCGATAGTCATACTCATACGGCACTTTTGCAAAGCCGCATTGCCGCTCATAATATCTTTCAAAAAGTAAAAATCGTCCCAAACTACACCGCAACTCCTAGCCTGGTCTTCACGACACCGGAGATTGCCCACGTCGGCTTATCTGAAGATGACTGTCGCAAACGTGACTTACCCATTAAAAAAGCACTCGCACCACTCAACATCATTGCGCGTTCTAATACATCAGATTTCCGTGAAGGTTTCGTCAAAATCATCACCGATAAGAAAGGTGTTGTCCTGGGTGGAACCATTGTTGCTCCACACGCATCTGAAATGATCCATGAGATTGGTGTTGCCGTAAAACATAATCTTACCGCAGCGCAGCTATCAGACACCCCACACGCCTTCCTAAGCTGGTCAGAAGCGATTCGTGTCGCCGCCAGCAAACTCGCTTAAACGGTTGATACATCACCCAAGATCTGTTATCATTATCTTTGTATCGCGGGGTGGAGCAGGCCGGTCAGCTCGTGTGGCTCATAACCACAAGGTCGCAGGTTCAAATCCTGCCCCCGCAACCAAAATTATGAAACTAACCTCAATCGACCACAGCCCTCGTAGGTTGTCTCACTGTGGTCGGCAAGGATGTCAGCTCCTTCTCTCTTCTTGATTCTGATTGAACGAGATTCAGCTACATTACGCGTCCTTTTGTACATTACGACTCCTTTTTTGGTACCTTGCCTCCGACTTTTCGAGCCTCGCTGAGTCCAATTGCAATTGCCTGTTTACGATTGGTCACTTTTTTATTACTATTTCCAATTTTTAGCTTGCCATCTTCCATCTCGTGAAGCGCTTTTTGGACTTTTTTTTGAGATACCTCACTGTACTTTGCCATGAAATCCTCCTCCCTTAAACTTTCATTTTTATTGTAAAGAAATAATCTTAAATAAACTTTAACAATGTCCCTGAATTTTGTCCCTGAATTTCAGTTTCAATCGTTAAAATAGAGAAACATACGTCATGACAATTAACTTTACAAGCTTAATAAAATACTATGGTATGATAGGTAAAATGAACAAGACAAACAATTATCACCAGAAAGATTTGGCTCAGATTACGACCTATCAATCAGGTATTGCTCAGGCTTCTGCGCACCGCATCATTAACCGCGTTGTTTCAGATTATCTTCTTCGTTATGACTTGTCCGCTATGCAATGGTGTATTATTGGGTACATCCACGATGCCGGTGATACCGGTGTCACCCTGACAGAGCTAGGTCGTGTGCTAGGCACTTCATTCCCATACACTACCAATGTCATTACCCTCTTAGAATCTAAAGGTGTCATTAGCAAAAAGGTTCATGTCAAAGATAGTCGCATAAAGCTCGTCACCGTCAACAAAGAATATGAAGGTGTGGTTGACGATATCGAAGCAGGTCTCCGTGATGAACTCCGAAAGAGTCTTTACAACACCGATAACATTAGTCGTGAAGAACTTCAAACCTACATTCGCGTCCTCTATAAAATTATTGCAGCTGGAAATTAAATTCTTCTAAAAAGCAATCGCTTTGTGTCAAAAAATCTTAGCTGTTATTTAGAAAAATTCCCAAAATAACAAACCCGGCTCCTAGTATTCCAAATGAAAGGTAGCCGATTTTTCTGGCAAGTTGCCTTGATTTTAGCGTCACGACAAACCCGATGATAATAGAGGTAGTGGTAAGAAGCGGCACAACGAAAAATTGGAAAAGATACAAGAAAACCGCATTCATCGTCCCTTCGCCTAGCCCCTGACCTTGGCCTTTGATGCCGTTTAACGTCGTCCAAAGGATGATAATAAAAATAGGCAGCGGCAACGCCAAAATCAACCCAACGATAGCAAGCAAGGTTTGTTCCTTCGGCGCACTCGGTAGCGGTGCTGGATCGTTACTTTCATTCATTACTTACCCCCCGAAATACTTTTGCTGTATCCGCCAAAAAGAAAGTTTACCCACTGCTCTATATTTGAACTATTCGTCTGCACTGCTGCGGTCGTTGGAGTCGTGGCATCTGCCTTGATTGCGGCAGCACTATTTGGCGGTAACACTAATGCACGCTCGCCTGGTCGTACCAGTCCCAACACATCACGAGCCGCCAACTCCTGATACTCCGTCGTCTGATAGTAGCTCTTTTGCAGCGATAAGTTGTCACGTTGCAACTGAGTCAACTGCAGTTGCCGTTTCTTGAAATCAATATCTTTTTGCAATCCATAGTTACGTTGCATCGCACCAAGTGATGCCCACACCCACCCCGCTGCGATGACAAAGGCAACTAACATAACCACGTTATTTAACGTCAAATAACGGTGGCGAATGTGATAAATGATTTTTTGTATGTTTATGTGACGCATGGCGTTTTCTTTATTGTCTCATATTATTATAACGCACCCCTAGAAACGACGCCACAAAGAAGCTATAATGTCCCGTATTGGGGCTGTAGCTCATCGGTCAGAGCAGGCGGCTCATAACCACTTGGTAGAAAGTTCAACTCTTTCCAGCCCCACCAAAAAAAATAAGACACTATTGCCCGTGTCTTATTATCAAATAAGGACAGTAAACGCTATCGCCTTGCGTTCTTGGCGGTAGCTTGAACTTTTTCATTAAACTGACGGCGTTTGTGAGCGTTTTTAGACCCTGTTCCTTCAAGTTGTTTCAGCTCATCACGCACACGATTCTTATAAAATGTAACGTCATCAGGATCAAAACCAGCCTTAATCATTGCGGTTGTTGCGTTCAAAGTATCAAGCTGACCCTCGCGCTTATCATCGTCCAGTTTCGCATTGCTGCGCATAATTGCAGCGACTTCATCAGGATGCTGGTATCGACGACGAAAATTGTTATCTAACCCTTCTGCTTGTTGACTTGCACCATTTGCCTGGTTGCGACGATTAATGCCATTTATAATACCATCTATTGCAATGGCACGGTCTACAAGTGTAACGGACGCTCCTGACGTTGGCTCTTGTTCTCTTGGTGGTTCAATGCCATACTGTTGACGGACTTCGGCTGTACTTAAGTTGCCCTCACGAGCTATCTCATCGATCAAATCATCATTAAAAAGGGTTCCTTCTGCAGGAACTACCGAATCATTTTTTTGCGGAAGCATATACTCAGACATTATTTATATGTTAGCATAAATATTGTAAATGTCAAGATAGGCGGGCTCTACGGTTACTGACGGCGAGTGCAGGATTATTCGTGAGCCTAGCACGCTTATCCCAAAAATTATCAGCTCTCACTCTAATACTTTTTGGTGTGTCCGACGGGTCAGGGCGCGTCCACACGGACATTTTCTCTAGGGCATCCATATCCTGCTCAGGTGTTTGGGCGGTAGCTAGATCAATTTCACCACTTGGCGTGGCGACCTCATTGCGGTTGTTGTTATGGTTATTAAGCTGTAGGGGTTGAATATAGGTTTCACGGGTTTTAGCTGGTCCTTCCCAACCGTAAGCACTTTTAGACAGTCCTCTTATGCCACCAATGAGTCCGATTGCCCGCTGAGCTAACCGTTTAGCGATAGTCCCCTTGCGTGGCGTATCAAACCCAAATTTCTCTGGTAACGAGGAGACGACGTGGTTACGAGCCACGATGCGGTCATCGGTTTCGTGCCTTCCTACTGAGTGCCTACCGTCACGGGCATAATCCGTGTTGTATTCCTTGGTAAATTGGTTGGCGGCCCACCCGATAGGTGTTGATAAAATGTCGTCAGCCGTGCCCATATGATAATGCTCTTGGGCAAGTGCTATAGTCTGGTCAATTTTACGCAGAAGATCAGCACCAGCCAAAAATTCGTTGTAGCGGCGAAGATTCTCAGCAAAGCCAAAATCAGTAATGAGCTTTCTGATCGCCTGACTTTCAGGCTGACGTTTTGTTTGTTGACCCATTTCGCCAGAACGCTCATACGCGATGCGCGCTTTTCGGGAAGGAAATACATTTGGTTGGTTGCCTTGGTTCACGATTACACACAAAATAGCATTAAAATTATAAAATGTCAATAGTTTGCTACGGTAACTATCCCTATTCCCAGCGAAAGACTCGAAAGGCGATAATGTAAATCACCACCAACCATGCACCGGTAAGACCGATTTGCGGAAGAATATCAATAAAGTTCTTGCCTTCAGTGGCAATCAGACGAATACCGTCAATAATCGGTGTCAGCGGTAAAAAGGCAGAAATATTTTGCAGCCAATCAGGCATCAGATACCGCGGAAAGAATGTTCCAGAGAGGAACAGCATTGGAAAGACGATAATATTTGATAAAGGGGCTGCCTGGCGCTCATTTTTCGCCCAACCACCCAGCGCCAATCCAATGCCAAGGATCGTCACCATGCCAAACAAGAGGAATAGACCGAGCTCCAGCCAGTTTCCTACTACGTGTAGCTTGAATACCAAAATAGCAACAATAAAGAGGGCCGCAAAACTAACGATACCAATCGCGGCTTGACCAATGACAGTGGAGAGGAAATACTGCCAGACACGGAGCGGTGTCGTACTAAGGCGCCTAAGTATTCCCATTTTTTTGAGCTCTGGAAAGACATTGACTGGCCCGAAGATACCCATACCGATCAGTGAGAATCCCAGCAGACCGGCGAAGGTATAATCAAAAGGTGTCAGACTTTTTTCGTTAAGTTGAGTGCCTTTGACGGTAAACGGCATCACATTCGTCACCAGCTTGTCGTTAATTGCCTTAAATTCAGTCGTAAGCACCGAGGTGAGTGCCGAGGCCGATGATTGATTATTCTCGGTGTACATAACCTCAGCCTGACCACTTGGGTAGGTTGTGCCAGGCTTTACCGTTCCGAAATCTTTCGGGAGGATGATAGCCGCATCCAGTTCGGATCGACTCATTTTATCTTTTGCTTGAGCAAGCGTCGTTACATCATTATTCACTTTCAATATTTTGCTGTCTTTCGATTGCTTGACAAAATCTGTCGCGAATTGTGAATTAGATTGATTAATCACTGCGACGTTAAAGGATACATTACCACTTCCGTTATTGAGGCTTCCGAAAACAAATAGGAAGATAAGCGGGAACACGATAGTGAAGAATAATGCCAAACGATCACGAAAAAAACGACGGGTGTTACTGCGCGCGAAGACTCCAACCGTATAAAGCTGCTTGCGAAGTGACGGCTTATTCATGAGTCACCATCCCTGAGCGCTTTACCGGTCAAGTCGATAAAAACGTCTTCAAGATTTGCTTGGTGGACTTCTTGAGGTTTCTTAAAGCCTCGTTTTAAAAGTTGTTGAATCAGATTTTTAGGCGTATCGAGCGCCACAATTGCGCCGTTATCCATCACGGCGATGCGGTCACACAAAATTTCCGCTTCGTCCATGTAGTGCGTCGTCATAATAACGCTGATTCCCCGATCACGAACTTTTTTAATGAGCTCCCAGAGGTTACGACGTGCCTGCGGGTCAAGACCGGTCGTTGGTTCATCAAGGAAAAATACTTTTGGACCATGGACGAGCGCTGTCGTAATACTGAGGCGCTGCTTTTGACCGCCCGAAAGGCTTTCAACGTACGACTTGGCTTTTTCCTCTAGGTCGACGTCACGAAGGAATTGCATGGCATCAACTTTTTCACCGTAAGCGGCGGCAAACATTTGGATCACCTCAATCAGTTGCGTTTTATCTTGAAAAGCGGGTGATTGCGGCTGAACACCAATCAGGTATTTGATAGCTTGTGGTTGCTTTTTAACATCGATACCGTCAATCACGACGCTGCCAGAATCGATTGGGCGAAGTGTCTCCATCATTTCCAGCGTGGTTGTTTTACCGGCGCCGTTGGGACCAAGGATGCCAAAGATCTCACCTTTTTTTACGGAAAAACTAACACCGTTCACCGCCTGCTTATCCCCGTAGCGTTTTTTGAGGTTTTTGACCTCGACCATGTTACTCATTGCCCCTTATTTTACAACGAGTACCCCGAAGAAAACAACTGCAAACAAAAAGGCCTCCGGGGAGGAGGCCGATTTGAGCACCTGTTTGTTTGGATATAGTATATTTCCAAACTGTTCAAAGCGCAAGCGCTTTTTTATACGTGCAATCGTATTTTTTCGATAGAGTCGAACACTATTTCTTCTTTGAAACTGTCAAGAATCCGTTGCGTGGGTTTTCTTTGACAATACGGTCGGTTGGTAGGTCTACTGGAGTACCTTTCGCGTTCTTCTCAACCTTAGCGAAGAAGTAGATTGTTTGTGGTTTACCGCCACGAAGAGTGACTTCGGTGCTGTGTAGGTAGTATGTAACGCCCTTTGAGTTAGTATGACTATAAGCCATGATAGATATTTATACCTCCTATTAATACTGTACGAGTGTAAGAGTACAGCTTGATCGGGGGTGCTGTCAACACTAAACACTGCGGTAGTGGCGTCGAAGCATCAATTTAAGAATAGCGAGACTGAGTAAACGAGCCAAAATCATGAGCCCTAAAACGACACACACGACCACCGACCAGCCAGCAAAATCTGGCGACCATAGCGGTGATTCATAGTCACGAACATAGACACTCGATGAAGGCAATTTTACGGTTCCTACTAAGTTGCTGGACGAAGGATATTTTGCCAACTCACTAGTGGTACATAGCAAATATGCAGTGGAATAAGAGCTAAACCTTGGGGCACATACTTCCTGTGCTTTTTTGTATATATTGCCATTCGGATTTTGATCGTTTGAGGCTGTATTTATCGCTGCTTGAGAAACTCGTTGATATGTCGATTCGAGGTAGACACCTTTTCCGAGGTCGGTATTCATATGCGCCGAAACATACTGTTGTAGATCGTACAATCTTTGAATTATGACGGCTTCGTTGCCTGCCTTGTCGGCAGCGATGACAGCCGCCCTTCTTTCGACCATTCCAATGTTATTAAGTCGTAAGAATGTCGCAGCGATAAAAACAGCGAGAATAAACAAGACTAAAAGTTGCCACGTTTTGATACGCTGTAGGTCTTTTATTTTTTTTCGAACTCGCCTTTTGTCTATCACTCTGCTTGGATTCCCACCTCACTCTTTAGGTTTATTGTACCTTACCATAGTTACTTTCGATAGAGAGGGAACCGTGCTGTCGTAATCAGTAATACAACTGCAGCCGCAATAAAGAAAAACAACTGTATTGATGGCTTGTCTCCAATGTTAGCGGCGAGGAGGAAAAGCATAAACCCGCCAAGCGCCGCGCCTAAATTCGACTGAACTTCGATAAGCCCCAGGTACGTCACCCTCTCTCCTGAGAGATCGGCATTATCAAACATCGCCCTCGTATATGCCATTGTATAACCTGTCGTGGCAGCTTCGTTTGCAATATTCAGACCCGCAACAGCAACAGGCGTACTGATAAATCCACGCATTAGGTGCGTGAGCGCATTACCAACTGACGCAGTGCGAAGCAGCTCTTTACCCTTATTGCGATCAATGAGCTTGCCATAGGCATACGAAGCGCCAAGCGCCGCAAATAAGACCACCGATAGCAATGCACCATTAGCGGCATAGACTGAATTAGTCGACGTAACCCCAAGGATAAAGACAGCAACGAACATCGTCCACACTGTTCCAGATGTAAAAACATCAAAACCAATGGCGATTTGCGCCACAATATTTGGACGAACAAGAGGCCATGGAAGACTTTTAAAATTTAATTTTTGACGCGGACGTTCCTGTTCAACAGTGCGCAGTAATGGCGCTGCAGCAAGACTAAACAGGACTGCAGCGACGACTAGCACCACTTGTGGACCAAAAACAAACGCCAGTAAACCACCGATCAGCGGGCTTAAGCCAGTGGTGACCTTTTCGACAATATTCATATAGGCGATTTCCTTACCGGCATGTAATACACTCTTCACCTTGGAAAAATCAGTATTGTAGCTAATTGAATAAAGTACACTAGAAGTTCCTTGCAGTAGCACAACGAAAACGAGCAGCCATGAACCGTACACGGGGACTAGGGCGAAAATAATCATTGATGGTATATAGATTAAGTTGGAGAGAAAAATACCGTGCTTTGACCCAATACGGGCAGTGATCGCTGCGGCTGGCAATGCAATAATTGTTTTCCAAAAAAAGAAAATGCCCCAAAATAGTGCAATGAATGGAATCGTAAACCCTTGTTGGTACAAAAAAATCGACATAAATGAAGCGGCAATGTTAAGCGCCAGCATACGAAGCATACGTGATGCATATAGTTCAGAAACTTCACTAAATGTCGCATAGCGCCAAAAATGACGCCGGACAAGAATTCGATGGAGTATGTTTTGAATCATGTTTGGTGTATAGTGTTGCTTTAAAAGTTTTGCCCACTTTTTCTTTCTCTATTACACCACAACTCTGTTGACAAGAGAAGCCCGGGAAAATCTTTGAAAAAGCCATGAGAAGTTATCGGTAAGAGATTGATATATACTGGGGATATGAATATTTACTTCTCAGGACTCGGTGGCGTTGGGATTGGACCACTTGTCGAGATAGCCAGAGATGCCGGTCACATGATTATGGGGTCGGACCTTGAAGAAAGTCCTCTCACTCAGCAACTCCGCGAACAATACGTCTTGGTCACTATTGGTCAAGATGGGAGCTTTCTGCGCGAATGCCATCAAATAACACCGATCGATTGGTTTGTGTACACCTCCGCCCTCCCTGATGATCATGCCGAGCTACTGCTTGCTGGCGAATTAGGTATACGAACGAGTAAACGTGATGAATTTCTTGCCTACATTTTACAGGAGAAAGATTTAAAACTCATTGCCGTAGCAGGAACACATGGCAAAACAACCACAACGGGTATGTTAGTGTGGCTCATGAAGCACATTGGTATACCAGTAAGTTACTCAGTCGGCAGTACGCTTGCTTTTGGTCCGAGTGGAAAATTCGATCCAGAAAGTGAGTATTTTATCTATGAATGTGATGAATACGATCGCAATTTTTTGAATTTCAAGCCGCATCTCTCCCTCATTACTTCGATAGACTATGATCACCCCGATACTTATCCTACCGAAGCCGAGTATACGCAAGCGTTCCGGCAATTCATCGACCAGTCAGCACACACGATTCTTTGGAGGATCGACGCCGACTATATTAAAACAAATGCAGATCATGCCTGGGTGATTGACGAAACCATCAGTCTCCCGCTTGCCGGTGAACACAATCGCCGCAATGCGACGCTTGTTACAAAAGTAGTTGATTACCTGGATATTGCCAAGACCGAAGACGTTGTCATTTCATTAGGCGAATTTCCCGGTACTGGTCGGCGTTTTGAAAAGATTGGCGACAACCTTTATTCTGACTATGGTCACCACCCAAAAGAAATTGCAGCAACCTTACAACTAGCGCGTGAAGTATCTGACCATGTCGTCCTTGTCTATCAACCACACCAAAATAGGCGTCAGGCACGTATCAAAGATATGTACTATAATCAATTCGAATTAGCAGACGAAACCTATTGGTTGCCTACCTATCTCACGCGAGAAGACCCAGACGAACCTATTCTATCACCCGAAGCACTTATCACACATCTGACCAATAAAGAAACAGTGCACGTCGCAGAGATGGATAATGATTTATGGCAGGCAATTCAACAAGCTCGAAGTGAAGGCAAACTTGTGCTTTGCATGGGCGCCGGAACAATTGATAACTGGGTGCGCGAAAAAATGATGACATCAGGTTCATGAAGCTTTTTTTGAAATCGACCATGAAACATCGAACTCTTCAAAAAAGAATGGGTCATTAAAAAACCCGCGCGAGACAATTTCTTCAACTGCTGGGGCCAACACATACTCACGTAGCTTGTGCGGACGCGCCCACATCATTGTGTCTGACGTTGCAATATCGTCACAATTGAACTTAAAAATATGCGCAAGGGTTGTTGAAAGCATGTGACTATCAGCTTGCACCCGGATATAACAATCACCGATGTGTCGCATAGCTTGATTCTGCAATCTTAACTTTTCTCTTACTGCGCGTTTTGCTGCTAAGATTATCGATGGATCATTAATACCCAATGTTCCATACGGAAGCGTCCAGGCATGAATGTACGGCTGCTTGATTCGCCGCTGCAACAAGATGTCCCCATCACTATTTTGAATGAGTAACATGGTAATGATTTTTGGTTGCATCTGTATAGTTTTGTCTTTGGTGCCCACACGATCAACATACGACAATCCCAATAGATTCAGCGTGTATCCACCATCAACCTTTAAAACCAAGCCATTTTTTACAAGCTTATTTAAATGGTAGGAGAAGAGATTTGTGTCTGATTTTGGTGGTCGCAGATCACGAAACCGAACAGTATGGACATACATAAGTACGTCAATAATATATTTTTGAATGCGATTATTTACAGATATAAATTCGATGATATTTGACTCAACTTATTTTTAAATTTATTCAAATGATAGCATACTATGCTAACATTTATATTTTGTATGACGTCAAGGAGGTGATGATTACTCGACGGTAACGGTCGGATTACTAAAGTCTAAGACGTCTGGATTAAGCGGATCGCCGTTAAATGCGTCGACCGCTTTTGCATTGGCAGATTGTTTATCATACAGCTTCATAAAGTCATTGACGGTCGTCTTGTTCACTGGGCCAAAGGAGCTGTAGTCCGTTATCGGATCGGTACGATTCACTTTATCACTCACCGATTGATATCCGGGTCGACTCAGATCGAGCTGCGATGCGCCACTTATCTTGTACATGGCAACGCTCAGGGAAACCAGAACCATAGCGACGAGGATAGTTCCCATAATGAGCAAGAGGAAACGGTGTTTATCTAGGAAAGAAAGCTGTACTTCTGAAGTCGGCGTTGGGTCGTCAGTCATTAATTACTCCCCGTCACTCTTTGAAAGTTAAGCATGAAATCGTTAACTGCTGATCGATAATCATCAATGTACTTATTCAGGCGTAACACATCATCATGTACCTTCAATCGTTTTGTTCGAGCATCTTCGAGCGCACTATGAAATGCTGCTGGTTCTTTGCTGCAATCGATATTTATCGTTGTCGAAAGCTGCTGCTCATATAGTTGATAATCAGCTCGAAATGTCGTCAGCGCAGCTTGATAGGCATTTGTCACCGATACAAGCCCTTTATTATCTAAGCCGTTATTATTTAGTCGGCTGTTGAAACTGTTCATCAGTTTTGTCCCCATAGACTCGTAGATTTGTCCTCGATTTACTCGTAGCAATGCATCACTCGCATGAAGCTGGTTGAGCGACCCTTTGATAGAAAGACAGTTCGCCTGAATACGAGATTTTTGATCATCAGAAAGTGTATTCGCATAGCTTGTTTGCAAAGCAAAGACCGATAACAGCGATGCGGCGATCAAAGCAATGACAACTAATCGGACTGGTATTTTCATGTCGTCTTATTATAGCATCATACTACGTCTTCGTCAGATGTAGACGGTCATCCGTTTGAGTGATAAGCCCTTCTTTCAGAAGCGCTTGTAGGGCTATTTCAAATCTTTTGTCATGAGGCATGCTTCGACGAAGCTCATCAAAAAAATATTCTTCTTTCGAGAGCGCCTTTAGTATCAGTCCGCGCACCTCACGAACACTACCTTTTAATGGTGCTTGCTTTTTATAGTGACGGCTTTTATCAATGCGCCCGGCACCGTTTTTTTTCAGATAGGCTCCATAATCCATCAGTCCCCAATACCATTCTCTTGGATGCTCGGTGTCAATTGTCTGTTCAATAAGCTCTTTTAGTTCTTTATCCGAGACAAGTGCTTGGTCATGAAAAAAATGATGAAAGTAGACAGTTCTAACATTGGTTTCGATAAACACAACTGGCTGATTGAAGCTATAGACAAGTATCGCGCCAGCTGTATTCGGACCAACGCCCGGGAGACTCAACAACGCATCATACCTATCCGGAATAACGCCTTGAAAATCTGACACAACTTTCTTGGCAGTAGCATGCAAAAACTTTGCGCGGCGATTATACCCCAGTCCGCTCCATACCGTCAGCACATCTGATAACGGAGCCTTCGCCACATCTAAAATTGTCGGGAAAGTATGCATGAAAAGCTCAAACTTTGGAATGACTCGGTCAACTTGAGTTTGTTGGAGCATTAGTTCACTCACAAGAATGTAATACGGGTCGGTGTTATCACGCCATGGCATGTCACGGTATAACTGGAGGGCTTTTTCCCAAATTGCTTCAGTAAATTCCTGGGCATTCACTCATCTATTATACGGAGTATACTAAAAGTATGACTACGTACGTTGTCGCAGGGGGATGTTTTTGGTGCCTAGACGCTGTTTATCGCCGACTAAAGGGTGTGTCTAAGGTTGTTAGCGGCTACACCGGCGGAGCATCGATCAATCCTACATACGAAGAGGTATCTACTGGCGAAACAGGTCACGCTGAGGCAGTAAAGATTACGTTTGACGAATCAATCATTCCGAGCGATGTTATTCTTGACTTATTTTTTCTTATTCATGATCCAACTACCCTAAATCGTCAGGGTGCAGATGTAGGTACGCAGTACCGTTCGGCGATGTATTACAGTGAAGACACTCAAAGAGCAGCTTTTGAAGCAGCCGCCGAACGCGCTAAAAAACACTGGATTGATCCGCTCACCACAGAAGTCAACAAATTAGGTGTGTTTTATCCTGCAGAAGCCTACCACCAAGATTATTTCAACAAACATCCAGGCAGTGGCTATTGCTCTATTGTCATTGCACCAAAAATAGTCAAAGCTCGCTCTGCGTATACAACATGGTTTAAAACAGCATGATCCTTTAGGTCGCAATAATTCAAAACGGAAACGAAAGGAGTTTTTATGAAATTAACGAATTATGAACACGCTTGTTTTGCTGTTGAAAAAGATAGAAAAGTGATCGTTATTGACCCAGGGTCACTCACGACCGATTTCGTAGTTTCCCATAACATCGTAGCAATTATTATGACACACGCACATAGTGATCACCTTGATACTGACCTTATTTCAGAAATCATCAACAAAAATCCGCACGCCGTGATTATTGGCACAGAAGAAGTGACCACAAAACTGAATATATACGAAACGCGTACGGTTCATGGTGGCGATGGGTTTGCCATTGAGGGCTTTGATCTCGACTTCTATGGCAATACCCATGCACGGATCCATAAGGATCTGCCAAAAAATCAAAACGTCGGCGTGCTGATTGAAGACCGCGTCTACTTCCCAGGTGATTCATTTACAATGCCCGGAAAAGACGTTGAGATTCTTGCGCTTCCTGTTGCAGGACCTTGGATGAAAGCTGAGGAAGCAATAGATTTCATGATAGCAGTCGGTGCACGATTTACTTTTCCAACTCACGACACCATTCTGAGCACAAGTGGTAAAACTATTGCCGACAACACGATAGGTGGTTTTTCAGAAGTTGCTGGAACTGATTATCGACGTATTGACGGTGAGACAATTGAAATAGACTAACGTGTATTTTATTGCCCCAAAAGAGTGTTAATTTGGCTTTGGTTGCCACTCATGAGCCCACCCAGTCCAGGGATGCCACCGCTCTGTAGTGATGACGTTAATTGGACAATTCCGATAATAAAAAGGGTGCCGCTTACGACAATAACCACCCCAAGAATTACCGTAAACCACAAGATTGTTCGATCAGCAAACTTTTTATATTCATCAAATTGTAATGTCAGCCTCCCCTCTTTATCCCGAAAAGTACCGGTCATAATGACAATCATGTCTGTCAGTGTCCACAGACCAAGTCCGCCAAAAGTGATAAGCTTCAAAATACCCGAACCGTACAGCCCCATGTACATGCGGTCTACACCGAAAGTTCCCCACATAAAGCTAAAAAAAAATAAAATCAAGAAGTGCCGCTGACGCGGAATCTTTTTTGTGTGTATCTCTCCATTAGTCTGTACGGCGCGTGCGACCACAGGTTCGCCTGTAGTCGGGACGATTTCAACCGAGGTTTCCGAAGGAGTTTCTTGCGCTTGCATACCGCTTATTGTAACTCTCGAAAGAGCTGTCAGCAATGAATTGCTTATGCTAAGGAGTCAAACGGTTAATGTCGCGTGGGAATAACGAGGCTTCTTTCACATTATTTAGACCGATAATCTTTTGTGTTAGTCGCTCAAGTCCCATACCAAAGCCACCGTGTGTCGGTAAGCCATATTTAAAGGCTTGTAGATAGTATCTAAAACCATCAGCTTCTGGATCGCCGCCCGCGATTGTTTTCAACTGCTCAACAAGAACATCATAGCGGTTTTCGCGCATGCTAATAGTTGCAATTTCAACCCCTCTAAAGATAAGGTCGGCGCGTTCGGCAAATTCAGGATTTTCAATCGACTTTCGATGATAAAACTTCATTTCACTGCTTGGCCACTGCGTCACGAAGACTGCTTCACTGCCAAGGTTCTTTTTAGCGTATTCCGTCACCCATTTTTCTTCGTCGGGTCGCATATCTTTTTCGCCTCGGCTATTTTCACCTGTTGCCTTGCTATATAGATCATGAATTTCTTCCAGGGCGAGTTGTGGAATCTCACCAGCAAGTACAATCGGTTGCGCATTCCAGCTTTTTAGTTCTGCTTCAAGATTCGTCCATACATCAGTAGCAACCGCCTTTAATAGACCGCCAACCATTAATAACAGTCCTTGGAAGTCCGTAAAGCCCATCTCGGCATCAATCGTGAGGTATTCGGTCATATGACGTGTCGTCGCTGAAGGCTCGGCACGATAGGTGGAGCCAATTTCGTAGGAACGCTCAAAAACGCCGACCATAATTTGCTTATAGAACTGCGCACTTTGCGCCAAGGTCGCTTCGTGACCGAAGTAATCAAGTGTAAACACTTCCGCACCACCTTCGCTTGCGCCTGGCAGCAATTTTGGTGAGTTAAATTCAATAAATTCATGTTGGTGGAAATACTGGCGAGCAGCTTCTTTGACACTTGCTTGAATTTTAAAAACGTTTGCTTCCCGCATATTACGAAGCCCAATAACACGGTTTTCAAACAATGTCTCGAGGTTTTCAGATTTATGATCAAGCGGTTTATCGATTTCGATAGGAGATTCCGCAGTCACTGGTACCAACACTTCAACCGTCACATCATGAAGTTCCGCACCACCAGGTGCACGCTCATCAGCTGTCACCACTCCAGTCAAAGCAAGCACCGTACCGATTTGCATGCCCCGAAGCTTTTCTACTTCGTCTTTATTGTCTATCAGGTTTTGGGCAGTACCAGACCGATCACGCAGGGTAATAAAATTAAGGCCACCAAGTAGGCGTTTTTTATGAAGCCAGCCTTTGATGGTAACTGTCTCGCCAATATGGGCGCTCAGTTCTTTAGTAAGTGTACGAGTCATGAGTAGTACTATACCACTCTGACCTCTATAAGACCAGTCAAAGATGGACCAGACTATACGTCGACGTGATATGAGGGCGTATTGTTGCTGTGAGCGATTTTCTCTGCGACCACGCGAAGATTCTCGTGAGTATCGTTCTCATCAACAATTTTGCGTCCAATCAGCTTTTCAATGACATCCTCCAGCGTTAACAGTCCGACGGTTTCACGCATCTCGTTAATGACGATGAATAAATGATGTCGAGACTCAAGAAAAGCCGCGAGCGCACGCTCGAGCGTATCATCGTGCCTAATATAAAAAACCTTTGCTTCCATCGCTTTTTCAGCAGTCACAGATTTTTTAATATCGAGTGATAACAAGTCATTACTATAAAGAACTCCCACGACATGATCGATGTCCTCCGCAATCACTGGCAGACGACTGTGACCAAGTTCATGAATCTCGCTCAGTACAAGCGGACCAAGGAATTCAGACTTTTTGATGGTTTTCATCATGCTTTTTGGTGTCATGATACTTTCTACAGTATGCTCGGCAAAAGACAATCCACTCACTACCAGCTTTTTTTCGTCATCACTCAGTACATTGCCTGACTGTTCAATTAGTCGTTGCAGTTCCTGTCGTGAGTCAAAACGGTGATACGGCTCAACATATGGAATCGAGACAGCGCGAACAACGTTGAAAAAAGGCTTTAGTCTTTCAACGATATCAAGATACGGCGTTTCATACCTATTATAGATGCGCTGCGAAAGTCGATTGATTGGACCCTGGTGGGCAACCGTCGGGTATAAAAGTGTTCCCGCAATTGCAATAATGATACCCAGCGCCCATCCAAAGGTCAGAATTGAAAACACAATATATCCGACTAATATTACAGCTAGTTTGGTTGCAATTGCTCCATACACATAAGGAAGTAAGGTTTCACGACGATGCTGCCACTTGGCTTCATGGCTGGTGTGAGAGCGCCGTTGCAGCTCGAATTGACTCACTAAGTATGGTGTAGGATGTAATCCGGCAACGATTACCAATGTACAAAATAAGAGGATGGTCACAATCAGTAAAAAAGCAAACATTATATCATTATTGTACAGTACCCGAGATACCAAATATTAAAAACACCCCGGTGCCTTGGGGTGTTTTCTTTTTTTCGATTCTTTAGGAACGAGAATCGACTAGTGAGCGATAAATATTCGCCAATCGGCGGGCACCACATCCACTGCGATCTTTTTGCGCCGAGTCGGCACAAATTCGATTGCTATAGGCATGTGACAATTCTACTCCTTGTACTATGTACAGCTCCACGCGCTCCGACCTTTATTAAGTTTGGCGTGAAACACATCACTTATGCTACCGATTCTTTGGCAATAAGTCAACAATGCGTTCGTCATTACGCTATTGTTTTTATCTTATGACACCTTAAAAATGAGCACAAGCACTTTTTTAATTTTTCGCCAAAAAACGTACATTTTACTACACTTTACCTTGGCTTGTTGTCACTTTTGCCTTTTTTACAGGCATTCTTTTAAAGTGAAGACCATTTTTGAATATTACGGCGATATATTGATTGGCGGACTATAGCTGATTTTATATTCATATACAGACAGATTTGGTGAAAAAGTACGCGAAGCGATCCGCTGATAATTCGTATCATAATAATTTTTTAATTTCGTATTGTAACCTTGGTCATAACTAAGCATTAAAAAGGCGTGTTGATATGAACTCACATTATCCTTGGTCTCTTGTGCCACCTTCGACGGGTCATAGGCTGGAACAGATCCAGATTCGAAACGATTCCATATTGGCTGGGTCGTCAGTTTTGCATCACCTTTGTAATAATACTCCACCGGATAAATGGTAAACGGTGCTGCAACGACAACAACGTCACGTGCACTCGCATTAACATTTATATATTGGACGGCTTCTTTGTAATTTTCTTTCACTGGTGTGTTTGGACTTATTACCTGGACTGCGAAAAGAACACCAATGACCGTTACTAAGGTAATCCCTACTGTTCGGGCGATCCATTTGCGATACCGCGTTAACAACCAAGCAATAAATATAAACAAGGTTGGCAGCGCGACAATCAAGTAGCGACTCAGGAAGAATGGTTTGATCGTAATGCTTATCAAAAATGCAGACAACACTGGCAACGTCGCTAGCAGGACGAACGGCGTCATCGACAGCGGAATTTCTCTTTTACTACGCTGCAAGGCAAAGAATGCCAACAAGACACCGATCGGCCATAATGAAATAATGACTGTATTCACTGCTGGAACTTGGAAGCCAAACACGAACTGTGCATACGTATCAAACAAATCACCGGCAGATGGCTCTGGTAATGTTGGTCGGGTGTTACTGGCAAAGCCAAGCGAAAAAACATACAACAGCCAAGGCAGTAGTGACATACCCGCAATCGTTCCTCCAATAATAGTGTTTCGAATCACATGACCACCAGAAAGTCTCTTACGCAGCAGGATGATTGAAACAAATTCTGAAAACAATACCAGTATAAAGAAGTAGTGCGTATACAGCCCTAAAATCGCTGTCACGGTCCAGAGTATCCACCGCCCCGATCCCTCTTGTTTCACTATTCTGACGAAGAAGTACATATTAAGTACGGTCATAAATGCCAGCATCGTGTACATACGAGCTTCCGAGCCATACCAGTTCATAAATGGTGATATGGTGACAAGCAAGGCTGCAAAAAGCCCGATGCGACGGCTTCCCAGTGCGTAGTTTGCGAGGACATACGTCATAATAATCGTCCCCACGAAGAAAACAAGCGACAGCATACGCGCAATATAAATATCTTGTCCAAACAGTAACTGCCAGTAATGCAGTAAAGTATGATATCCAGGGACATGCACATCCTGAGCTACCAAGTTCAGCAAACCGGGAATGTCACGCTGTGTCTGGAAAAGACTTTGTGCTTCGTCCAGTCGCAAGCTGGTATTTCCAAAAACCGTCAAACCAAAAAAAACCGCAAACGCAACCATCAAAAAAAGAAGCCCAAACACACCCACTGTGCGCCATCGGCTCATACTGGGACCTCAAATTTTTTCAATTTTGGATCGCGCGTTGTACGCTTTTGTTTTGAAACGTTTCGCGAACCTTCAAAAGCGGCAGAAATAAATGGCACGAAGGCAGCGATATAGATACATGCCCAGGCGATATTAGAAAGCATCGAAGCACTCCAGCCTTCTCGCATCACCCCCCACGTAACACCAGTGATAACCAGCCCAATGTACGTCAGGTGCGGAATAACCAATCTACCATGATTTCCCTTCACTTTTGTTTTTGACGTGACCGCAAAACCATTCTTTTTTCGAATCATTGTGTGCCATAACGCTTTTATATAAATTATCGCCGAACCAAGGCTAAACGACAGCGCCCGGAAGGTATAGGTAAAGTTACTCGTCAGCTGCAGTGTATAGAGAATCACAAAAATATATGGCAAAAAAATCAATGCCAAGGTCATCGTATTAATGGTGAGTGGCTTTACTGAGAAAAAGAAATACGTGAGTGGCAGTAGTGCATTTACCAACACAATAATACCCGACAGATAGTAGCTAGACGATGCAAGATATTGAACTTTCTGCGCGGCAGTCAAACCACGCCGAAATAACGGATTATAGGCAAATAAAAGTTCAAGGCTACCCCTTGCCCATCTAAACTGCTGTTTGTAATATGACAAGAAATCTTCGGGTGCAAGACCTTCAGCCAGTATACGTTGGGGAGCCGGATTTCCATTTTTTCTCATGGACGAGGAGTGAGGTAAGGAAATCTTCAGCAATACTCTTTTCGCTCATGCCACCAGCTTCCTCCAGCGCAATTCGTCGAACGACCATATTTGTTCCGCACATAAAGGTAGCGTTGACGGTATCCTTTCCTTTTAAAAGTGGGCCAAAGAAAAGCGCTTGTTGTTCCCAGGCTCCACCAGTCACTTGATTGACATCGGCATTTTTATAAAACTGAGGAGATTGCACAAAGGCCATTTTTTCATCAATAAAATACCCCATCGTCTCCTGCAAAAAGTCTGGCTTTGGTGCATGGTCAGCATCAAATACAACAATATACGGTTCGTTGGTGACACTAACCGCATTATTAATATTGCCTGCTTTTGCCCCACCTGAAATGGTGCGGGTAATACAAGTCACCTGTTGCCTTTTAGCAACGTCTTCGGCCTCTTGCCAATTATTTCGATGCGCAACCTTACCATCGTTCAAAATGTAAATTGAAAAATTCGGATACTGCATCGCTTTCGCAGCGATAACAGTTGATTCAATTATATTTTTGGCTCGCCACAGACAGTTATAAAGACGGCTACAGGTGGCTGGAAGCCGGGTTCAAACAGCTTTTCTCGTCTCCGATACCATACGGTATGAATAAAGCCGAACACTTGCCAGACATGGAATACTTCAGACAGAACCAGAAGGGTGAAAAGCGGCCAGTTACCAATTGGAAAAACCGCAACGACAAAGTAAAAATACACAACTGACAGTACTACGTTCAGCGTCAGCAAAAATTTACTGACGTGCATTGACTTCAAAAATTCCATTATGTATTGTTCCCCAAATTGGCCGCTAAGTTTGGTAACTGATCTAGATGCAGTGCGATACCAAACCATACCCAGTTGGATGCATAATACGTTAAGTCCTGTTTCCATGAATTGGTATTTTGGTCATACAACGTTTTGATTTTTTGGTCATACACTTGAGTGGCGTTCTTTGTATCAATGACGTCAAAATAGGCAAGCGCTGTGCCATAGCCTTCAGCGACTTCGTCTTTTGTGACAATCGTGCCGTCATGGCTATAGGTCGAGTACAATGCACCGTTGCTATTCCACTGGTCTGAAAGGAAACTCATCTTTTTTAAGAGCTCTTTTGAACGAGGATCTTTGTTCCATTTATAATCAAGTGCAATTCGCCACGGTGTACGCATCGCATCAAAGCTATAATTGGTCGTTAAACCACTGACGGTCGGTGCCGATATTGCACCTGTAGCACGATCCATCAAAACCCAGTCAGGTGGCATGCCGTTGCTCTTTGACTTGTCAAGTTTATCGCTCATTGCTTTATTAAGGAAAGCGTATGATGAATCAACCACTGCTTTCCAGTTGTTCTTTGTATCAACCTTTGCAAATTCACGGTACGCGTATGGTGCCAGGTATGAAGGATTCATCACAATCGGGCTTGATGATGTTTTCTCAAGATTGTTTGAAGCGAGATATGGAACCCCAGCTACAGTTACAACTTCGTTGTTATAAATACTGCTAATAATTCCCTTCGCTTCGTTCAGGTAGCTTGTATCTTGCCACCTATCAGCCGCCATTAAAAGTGCCAGGGCAATGTCACTATCCGCGTCCGCGGCGGAATTTTGTCCATTGACATCTGTTAAGACACCGTATGTGCCGTCAGTTTTCTTACCCCATCGCCATGAGAATAGTTTGTCTTTTCGTTGAAGCTGTTCCTTTGTCCAAGCCCATGACTTATCAAACGTCGGTTTGTCGCTGACCCAGACTGCACGAAGCATCGTGTAACTTTGGCCCTCCGAAGTTGTAATATCATTTTGTTGCTTGTCGAGCGTACGACCGGTTGATGACTCCCAGTATTCAGTTTTATATGAGTTCCAAGTACCCGATAGAAGTGTACGTGGCGCATAGACAATGTTCTGATCCACCACCTTTTTATTGCTCGCAAAGACGGCATACACGGTAGTGCCCGCCGCTATGATGATTAACACTATAGCCAGCAGTCGAAATATAAATGAACGTGACATTAATTAGTAACACTCTCCCTTGCTGGTGCGATATATTGTATTGGAATTTCACGCCTCGCTGTCGGTACTCAAGCGCCGATAAAACTCATTGTGTAAAGTAACGAACCTGTTAATACGGTAACACCGGCAAACACTAGAAGACGATTACGAGCTTCGTCAGAAAGCTTGGCTGAAGTATACCTCACCGGAGTTGGAGCTTTTTCAGCCTGAGCTGCGGTAATGTTGGCACTAGCTGGGGCAGTATCAATTGGCGTCACTGATTTTGAAGTTTGTGGCTCTACAGGTGTGACCTGCGACGTTACCGTTTGCATTGGTGACGGTGATGCGGTTGGGGTTGGCTTACGTGCCGGTGTCGTTGTAGCTGGCTGAACGGGAGCATTATTGCTAGACAGTGCTGTTTGTGTTTTTGTATTGGTTGGTGTTGGCGCTTTCGTTTCAGCGCTATTGCCGTTTCGAATCTCACCACGGCTCTGATTTTGGGGCGAGTTCAACTGGTCATGGGAATTTTGTGGCGAAAAGTTATCGCGAGCTGACGCAACTTGCACCACACTCCCAATACTCCCAGCGATGACCGTTCCAGTGAGTAACGCTGCTGTTATGATCGAAAAGATGTACCGTTTACGCCCAGCTCGTAAGATTTTTCTTGACGAACTGCCTCGTAATTGGCGAGACCAACTACTGGTAGAACTTTTTGCTCTTGTGGGGATTGTGAGATTCATCAATCCTCCTTCCTGCTTTTATTTCTATCGTAGTTTCCTACCTTTTTATTATACACCCAATAATGACCTGGTAAAAATTTGAGAAATTACTGAAAACATGTTACCGCTGTTAGACATTACGCGATATTCATTTTAGGTCGTGTTGCAAAAATAACCCAACTCCCAACGACTATCCCAAGCGCACCAAGTGAAAATAATACGCTAGCAAGTTTTGGATTGATTTGATTGGTTACGTAAGCAATTGAGGGACTGGCAACATGAGCAGGTGCTTGTATCATTTCCGCTTGTTTCGCGCGAAGGCTCGGTCCAGTGAAAACTCGCAGTCCATTAGAGATTGGGGGGAGAAGAGATTGGGGGAGAATTTAGAGTGAAGCCTGGAGCTGGCGGTACAGTTTGAGACGACAGTCTCGTGCTATTGCTCGCGGTGGTGGTCGGTGCATTTGTTTTAAGGGGAACGTTGGCACTATACACTGAAGTTGGGTTTGTTATAGAATTAGTCGCTGGCACCTGAGTGGTAGTGACGGGCGTTGTCTTAGGCGTCAGTGGTACAGAAGGTACGGAGCTGGCTGCAGAAGGTGTAAGGCTAGGTGCAGGATCGACATTGACAGTTGGCAGTGGTGTGGATGGAGGTATTGTCAGGGGTTGAGTCGGGGTTGTTGTCGAAGTTGTAGCCGCGGTCGTCGAGTCAGGGACAAGAAGTGGCGCGACTTGATTTATAACCGGTACCGTAGCTGTTACAGATGGTATCGTTTTCCCAGGATCAAGCGCTAAAGCATGGGTGGGTGTATACATGAAGATAAAAAATAGTAAGGGAAATGCGACCGCTGCTACGATTTTGGTTGCATTGATTGCTTTAGGTGATACGGCGTGTGAAATATTCATAATTACTTAACTATATTAAGTATTATGAACGTACCGACAACTTTGGTCAACCCCTGTCTGCTGAGATTATGCTTCGAGTGTGTGGATAAACTGCCGATTTTCTCTGATGAATCGTTGAATAATTTTATATTCGTCCATGTCAAAATTCGATTCATCAGCATCATAGACTGGGTCACCAGATTCATCAACATACCCTTGGATCATCCAATTTTTAATAATAACTTGCTCGCCTTTTGCATTAAGAGGCAACGCAATTGACGTATCAAATGGCCATGATTTTAAACGACTGTGCTCCATCGCCAGTTCAAAACGACGATTGTATAGCTGTGTAGATTCCTGACCAATACAGGCTCCTTTACAGCGCCCCAAGCTATACGAAAAACAGTCGCCACTTGATTTTTCCAAGCTCATCAGTTTTGGACATAGTTGAAAAACTCGGGTCGTTTCTACTAAACTATGCTTTGCTTTCATCCGACTAGGATACATGCCGTAGACCGTATTAAGGTTTGTTCCGGTTTCAACATTTCCTTGTTTTATACGAATGGTTGCATAGCCACCTACGCTGTCTTTCATCAACATTGCGTAAGATGTCACCCGACGTAATCGTCGGTTGAAAATTGGCTTTAACTCTTTTACTAATTTGGATTCAAGTAATAGCGCCGCCAATTCATTGCCGGTTGGAATCGTCTCAACGTGGTGCACATGTTGGCTGATGCGTATTTCCTTGCTAGTGATATCTTGAAAATGCGACATAATACGCATCTTTAAATTAATGCTTTTACCAACATAAATTGGCTGACGTGTTTCGTCCTGGAAAATATATACGCCGGGAATGTTTTTAATCGTGTCTAGCTCTCCTTTATCAAGGTTTGGCGGCAATGATTGTGATTGCAACTGGTGTGAGGTTGCAGCAGAAAATCTTTCGGCGCCGTGCTGATTAAATGCTACCTGCGAGAAGTATAATATTGCTTTTGCATCATCAAGCGCGCGGTGGCGACTGGTAAACGGAATGTCGTGTCGTGCAATTAACTTTGCAAGGCTATGCCCTTGTTCCTCAGCATATAAATAGCGCGACAACCTTACCGTGCATAAAAGTTGCGGTGAGAAATCCATGCCAATCATGGCAAATTCACGTTTCAAAAATGAGTAGTCAAAGCGAACGTTATGGGCGATAAAGACTGCGCCATTCATAATCTCAGCCAGATCCTCGGCAATATCCAAAAAAGTAGGCGCGCCAACAACATCAGCCTCGTGTATACCCGTCAGCGACGTAATACTGGCAGGAATATAGGTCTTAGGATTAATCAGCGAACTAAACTCTTTGGTAATTTCACTGTTTTCATAACGTATTACGGCTACTTCTAAAACACGGCTGTTCCGGTAACTCCCTCCAGTCGTTTCAATGTCAACGAAGACAACCGGATATTCAAACATCATTCGCCTGGAGTATCCGTCGCCTTCGCCGCTTTTAACCGACGCTCCTTTAAGGCGAAGACGAAGGTCGTTGAGATCACCATCAAGACTGCGGCAACGATGAAGATACGTTGCAAACTTTCAGAGAAAGCGCGCGTTACAATACTCGAAAAGTTTTTTTGGTTTTCAACAAACTTTACTTCGGCGACTTTGGCGATCGGTGTTGGTAAGCTTTGAAAACTTTTGCTCACACCGTCGGTAATCTCTTTTTTCACACTCGGCATGTTAAGCGTCAAGATAGTATTGGCGTTATTGATATCTCCTAGTTTTGCGACCTGGGCGCTACTACTTAGGGATGTAACGTAAGGTGTTGATTGAATATTTCCTAAAGAACCGACAATACCAGCCGTCAAGACAGCACCAAAGATTGCTGTTCCAATAGTTGACCCGAGACTTCTAAACAGCTGATTGGCACTAGTGGCCACCCCAAGCTGCGACTGCTCAAACTCATTTTGGACCGCTAAATTCAGCGTAGGCATTGCCACACCCATACCAAGTCCCATAACGAACATAATGACTGCTTCTTGCATGTAGGGCGAGTCTTGGTTCAGGAAACTCAATGCAACCATACCGATAGTTGCCATAATGAATCCTATTTGCATGAATATCTTATAACGACCGATGCGCGAAATAATCTGACCGGAAGCAATGCTTGTTATCATGAGTCCACCAACTAGTGGTAGTAGCATTAAACCAGACTGCGTTGGCGTGGCGCCAAAGACCTGTTGGTTAAACTGCGTGAGGTACAAAATAGATCCCATAAAGGCCGCCCCGAATAAGGCCGCTACCGCAACCAACAGAACAAAGTTCTTCTTTTTAAAGAAACCTATCGGAAGAATCGGTTCTTTCACGCGCCGCTCTACAGCGATAAAACTGATTCCGGCTAAGACAACGATGCTATACATCACCACCCGCAGTCCAGTTAACGTCATGCCGGTCGCATCCAGTAAACCTTTAAAAATCGTCTCAGTATTATCGACCGCCAGAATAAGCATGCCCAAAAATACCGTCAGTAGAGCAGCTCCAAGAAAATCAATCTTGGTTTTAGCTGCGTGCCTTAATGCTGGAGCAAAGATTGTAATCAGCATAAAGGCAGCAATGCCGATTGGGACATTAATAAAGAATGTCCAGCGCCAATCTGTCGTCAAGCCAAAAATATGTTGATTATCGGTCAGGAAGCCTCCAAGTAGTGGACCAACCACCGAACTAAGACCAAAAACGGCACCAATCAGCCCTTGCCATCGCCCTCTCTCTCGAGCGGCAAACAAGTCACCGACAATCGTAAAGGCATTGGCGGTAATAATACCCGCGCCAATACCTTGAAACGCTCGCCATAAAACAAGTTGCACGACATTGGCGCTAAGGCCGCCCATAAGTGAGCCAACCACAAAAACACCCACGCCAACGAGTAGGACAATGCGTCGACCAAAGATGTCAGACAGTTTGCCCGCAATTGGCACAGTAATCGTTGTCGTCAATAGATACGCTGTGACAATCCAGCTGAGTGAATCATAGGCATTAAACTGTTCGACGATTTTACCAAGCGCAGTTGAAATAATTGTTTGGTCGAGTGCGACCAAAAACAAACTCGCCATGACGGAAAGCATGATTATAATCTTATTTTTAAGCGTTAAATGATGGTGCATACTATCCCTTGTTGGTGTCTTTTTTATCAAGATATGCTCGGTACAACTCAATGTTATCAGTCAGGTTTTCTACCATGGCCCGCAGTTGGTCTTCTTTTAAAAAACCAACCCATTGTTTTTTTTCAGATCCCACAACGTACAGACGATCTCCAGTCTGGATATCCAGTGATTCACGCGCTTCAGCTGGAATAACCACCTGACCTTTTGTTCCGACTGTTGCCGTACCATATAGTTTTTTATCGTGCATTCATATAATGTATATCAAGTATGAAAAGTATGTCAATAGTTGCCTTCATATCAACGCATTTTAAAGAGAGGTTGCCGCTATTGACCGCTTTGCGGCATCGATACAATACTCTGCCTAAAAACAAAAAACGCCTTGTAGCGGCACTAGTTATACTCCTTGGTGTAGGGTTAATCGCCGTGTTGGTGACAATCGGAGTTAACCAACGCCTTTCCACTGCACCCTTTAAAAATGACCCATCAATTACTAAAAAGTATACTGGCAAGCAGATCACCTCCCCAGATTATAAAACGCTTCTGCCAGTTGGTAAAACCATCGATAGCCTTGGTGGTTGGACAAGAGTGAGCCCGCCCGAATCAAACCCCGTCTTCGCCTACATCGACAGAGTCAACGGCAAACAAATAAATGTATCGGAACAACCACTGCCAAACGAATTCAAACAAGACACCGCTGCCCAAATACAACAACTCGCCTCTGGATACAAAGCGACCGAGAAAGTCACTGTCGGCGACGTTACTGTTTTTATTGGGACATCTGCCAAGGGACCTCAGTCGGTTATCTTTGTAAAAAACAATCTCTTAGTCCTTATTAAATCCAGCGTTGCCCTGTCTGAAAATGACTGGGCTAGCTATGTGAACTCTTTAAAATAATTATTCCTGTGGAAGCGTCTTTGTGACAACCAAATTCGCAATCACAACCGCTGTCTTTTTGTTATATTCACAGTTTATTGTCACTGGCCATTTTCCCTCAGGAACCGTCGCTTCAACAAACCAAGACCATGTAATAACCCCAAATTCATCAGTTTTTTTGGCAATCAGCCCCGAATCAGTACTACTGACCTTGTTATATTCAACCTTAATCGTACACGTTGAGCCAGGATTACCCTTTACACTGATTGAAGCATTATCACCGGGTCGTACCGGCGATGTCAATGACTGAACCGATGCGTTAGCCGGAACATTATTAGCTAATGTAACATGCGTGACGGTATTTTTATTAACAATGCTTGTTGGTTTAGCAATAACTGGCGCTGTCTCGGTTTGACTCATGTAAAAAGTATAGGCAACCCCCGCCCCGACTAAAAGAACCAGCAACACACCAGCACTGATCGTTATATTCCTGATCCTTCGCCTGGTCCTATATCGTTTCATTATTGATTATTTTTTAACGTAGTTGGAAATTGATTGTGAAACTCGGCCATCTGGTTTTAGATTTTCGTAAAAAAGCACTTGGCTTCTACTGATCAGCATTTGATCCTCTGGTCCATGGATCTCACTCCCAAGTTTGATTAACTCGACGTTACTACCCGCTGCCGCTGTTGTTTGCGGGTTTTGAGCGGTTGGATCAGTTTTTGTTTGCAAGTAAAAGACGTTGGTCAGTTTTAGGTATTCACCGCTACTATTTTGTAACTTTCCAAAATAAACCTGCCCATTGGATAGAAAAACTGCCTGGTACTTACTGCTATCAATCGCCGTACCGCCTGTAAATTTGCCTGATACCACCAAACCGCCAAAGATCAGTCCGACAATAACTATCAACCCCAATAGGCCAATCAGAAGTGGTTTAAGGCGCCGATTTTTCTTTGCTACCTTTTCCCCACTGGGTCGAATTGGTTGTGGAGCCGATGATACCGAAACTGGTGGAACTGGCTGGGCCATCTGTGCCGACTGTGGTGCCGACGATCGCTGGCCATGATCGATCGAACGTCTTGGAATATTGTCCATATACCTGTTTACCCCTTACTTAACTTCGTTCTTTCAATCCTACCATAAGAGGTATGCGAAGATCAATCTAGCCCACAAGCCTTACAGGCTACACTTTTTTCAGTGCGCCCAATGTCACTAAGGTAAAATAATTGTTTTTAAAAGAAGGACTGCAAAGATACCCATCACTGAAAAAGCAACCCATAAACCAAGCTTCGACCACTTCCCGCTTTTATGTTCACCCATGATATCTTCGCGACTAGAGAGCTTGGCGATAAAATAAATCAGAGGGACTGCGGCTATCCCATTAAATACCGCCGTAAAAATCAGTGCCTTAATTGGATCGAGACCAATAAAGTTAAATGACAAACCAATCAATGTACCGACAATAATAATAAGGTAAAATTCGCGAGCTTGCTTGAACTTGCGAAACAAACCCTCTTTCCAGTTGAACGTCTCAGAGATTGCATAGGATGAAGAACCCGCTAAAACTGGCACACTCATAAGTCCAATGCCGATAATACCGACGGCAAAGATCAATTTAGAGATATAACCTGCATTTGGGAAACCTTGAACAAGTGGTTCAATCGCTTTTGCCGCATCCGCAGCGCTGTTGATGTTCGTGATGCCATTTGCACCCAGCACAACTGCCCCCACAATAATAATGAACCAGGCCGTTACGTTCGAAAACAGCATGCCAACCGCCGTATCTATCCGAAGACGACGAAGATAACGTTTTGAAATCTTGGGAGTCCCACCTTTTTGGGCTAAACGATGTCCTGCAATTTCGTCTTCCACAACATTACTAGCCTGCCAAAAAAATAGATACGGCGAAATAGTAGTGCCGAATATGGCAACAATCACGTACAAGAACTCTTTGTTAAACTCAAACCGTGGTATCAAAGTCGCCTTTAAAACCTCCACCCACGGCACATTCACCAAAAAAGCAGTAATAAAGTACGAGAATAGTGCCAGCGCCAGCCATTTCAACAAACGAACATATACCCGATATGGCACAAAAATCTCAAGCAGTATCATGATGACCGCAAAAGCAACTGCTAGCAACGAGAAAGGGACACCGGGCATAATTAACTGGGTACTTGCCGCCATTGCTCCAATATCTGAACCAATATTAAAAGTATTAGCGGCAATAACCAGTAAAACAACGGGAAAGAGAATTTTCTTCGAGTAATGCTCCCGAATGATCGCCGCAAGACCTTTGCCAGTGACGGCCCCAACCCTTGCACAAGCCTCTTGCACCGCCGTCATCAACGGGTAAGTGAATAGCATCGTCCACGGCAGCTGCAAACCAAATTGAGCCCCCGCTTGTGAGTAGGTAGCAATGCCCGACGGATCATCGTCGGCGGCGCCAGTCACAACACCAGGACCAAGAATACGAATAAAGCGGCCGAAACCTTTTTTGTTTTTCGACTGTCGCTTAAACGCTACCAGTGGACGGAGTGCCTCATTCTGAATGTTGCGTATCTGCTCGTCAGGATTTTCAATCATTAGGACAAGCATAATCTGCATCCATCAACGTGTCAACTCGTGATCAGATCGACAGACTTAAATCAGACATTGATAAAATGATTTTGAATTTTAAAAGGTGATTTTTTATCTATCACTTCTTTTTGGATGACCCAATCGCAATCTTCGTTGGTTCTGGTAAAGGCGTGAGGGGGATTTTAATCCTCAATACACCATCATCCAAGTGAGCATCAATCTTATTAGCATCGGCTCGCTTTGGAAGCGTCACGCGACGGTAAAAACTACTGGAGCTTTCACGCACCACATATTTTTTATTTTTATCTTCTTCTTTCTCGTGTCGCTCAGCGCTTATAATTAACGACCCCTCATCCATTTGGACTTGAATGTCATGTTGCTCAAAATTAGGCAGGTGAGCCTCAACAACAAGTTCATTTTCTTTGGTATAAACATCAGTTGTAGGAATATGTACACCCCTAAGAGGAGTTGTCCAATCTTCACTAAAAAATTGTTTTTGTAGTGCAGCTAGTTCTGCAAATGGATCCCATTTTACAAGATTACTCATATAATTCTCCTTTCATCATTAATAGTAATGGTTCCAGAGAAGCATAAAAGCTTCTATATCCACTTTACAAAACTAGCACTCTCGTGTCAAGAGTGCTAGTTATTATATTGGCTGATTTCATGTCTCTGGTGAGTTAGGCTGCTGTTAGCTAGCGGGTTGGTCTTGGTTCATCCCCAGAATCATCATGTTGGAATATCTCACTATTGCCAAGCGCAATGATACAATCGGTTTTTTGATTCAGGACGTTGAAGTCCCGCAAGATTTTACCTAAAGATGTCGCATAATTCATGTATTAAGTATACTGAGCAACCTATTCTTCCAGCCACCTATAAACTCATCGCCTGGACAAGCAGTCTTCGACGCTTCGTTATGTCCTATCACCGTCTGATCTGTAGGGTCGAGTCGTGGGTAGTGATTTCTCAAAATTTGAGCAACAGTATCAATGCTCGCATCAGTTGGATGTTTATGGTCAAGGTCATCATCAATACAAATTCCGATGCTACGCTTATTTATCTCCCAATTGCCAGCGTGCCAGCCGATTGCATCATCATCAAGCAACCGGGCAACACTTCCATCTTGCTGAACCTTCCAGTGATATCCATAAAACACCTGTTCGCCAGACTCGTTAAAGTGCCCCGAGTAGATTGGTTGGTATTCTCCTGAGCTATTACGCACTGGGTTGCGTGGATTCTGATACACTGGCACATAAAGATTTAAAAGATGTAGGCGAGATACCGTCTTTTCGCGACGAGTGGTGAATGACGACCTGAGTGATAGGTTGCCGATCTTCATCTTGATTATCAAGTTCCTCTTTTCCAGGAATTCCTAGCCTTACATCATGCGAAGCCAGTAGCTGTTCAAAAATATCAACCATTTGCTGTTTTGCATATGTAGCTGCCTGGCTGATATTCCCAGATAAAGCAGCTTGCACAGCGCCAAGTCCGAGCAGTCGTGCTTTGCGCACTTTCGCAAACTCCAAATACCAATTTGGCTCTTGCACCATCTCCCTTGTTCGTTCAAGTTCGCTTTGGAATAACTTTTCTATCATCCATATATTTATGCACTAATGATAAGGTGAGGCAAGCATAGCCATTACCTATAACAAATATGCTAAAAATATAACGATGAAAAGATAGAACTAGAACGTAAGTGCAACTCAATAGAAAAAGCCCTAGGACCATAAGGTCTAAGGCTTTTTCTATGGCTCCCTGTGATATAGGAGGATCCAGCTTGTTAATTTTTCCAAAGAAAACAGGCTAGTTGTTCAATACCTTAAAACAGGTATTGGTGACACTAGCCCAAGTCACCCGCAGATTAACCGAATTACCGGAGGGTGCGAAACCTTACTTGTGTCTTACAACTTGTTGATCTCGAGCACGTAAATGCCGAGGGACTCCTTCTCCGGAGGGTAGATTCCCCGCAGAAGCGCAAGAGCATCATCCTGAGTGTTGACCTGCGGGACGATTTGCTGCCACGATTCAGTCGCCAGCATGTCCGCAAAATCGCGGTACACACGGACGGCCTTGATGCGTACGACACCGGACTTCTGACTGGTTTCGAGCTGCAATAGCTCACCAGCACTAAGTCGTTTGATGCTGTCGTAGCCGACACGGACCTCGAGGGTTTTCTTGCCGGACATGATCGCGTCGTAATACGGACGCTTGATGCGCATCTTACGCACAGTTGCTCCTTCTTTGTTGAAATTGAGTCCCCACTGCTGCACTACACTTTCAGGCGCATACCCTCCCGGGAACACACCTTCCAGTTTCCAGCCATGACGCTGGAGTGCGGCTACTTGCCACGAGGATGGAACGATGTGGACGTAGAGTTTGTGCCCGTAGTCCACGAGCAGGCTCTGGAGGTCGGTGACGAGCGCCTCGAAGGCATCCTCGTTCGACGCCACCAAGGGCATCAGCTTGATAGGGTCACCCTTCTTAGGGGTAGCCCCGGCTACGCCGACCACTTCTCCGCCACACTCGGCGACGAAAATGATCTTGTACTTGGTATTAACATCGGCAGAATTCCGTCGGTGGAAGCCGGCGAACAAGGCATCAACCCAGTCGTCGTCTACTCCGATGAAATCGTCACCCATCTCCCGCAGAACGAGGGCTCGCACACCATTGGCATGCTTCTCCTCGTCGAACGGAACTACCGACACGTTTAGTGAGTCGAAACCCTGTTCGTCGTCGAGCTGCTTGTAAAGCATGTGCTCGTCGATTCCCTGCTTGTAGTGGTCCTTCGCCGTACCAGTGATGTAGAATCCTTTCCGAAGAAAGAACCCCAGCGCCATCTTGTTCGGCGACGCAACGGTGCAGTAGATCTGCCGAGCGCCAACGCTCCGGGCATATTCTTCGGCGCGCTCAAGGAGCATGCTTCCGACACCCAGACTGCCGCGATACTCGGTGCTGACGATCAGCGGACTGATCTTCACCGTCTCCTGCTTCTTCTCCACTACATGAATGAGACCGACCTGAAGGCCATCAATCTCGGCGATGAACATGTGCTGTCCAGCCGAGAAATGTCCGACCCGATCGATACCTCCATCCATGTGAGTGTCGAAGATCCGCCGCGCGTGAGCACGGTGATCGCCGTCATAGAACGGGCTTAACACCCGAACCATGAGGTCAGCGACCCATTCGAAATCGCCGCCTTCCGCTTCGCGGATGACAACGTTGTTCTCAACCAATGATTTGGTCAAGGTGCACCTCCAATTGTTTGCTACGATTTTACGACGTAGCGTGGATAGGACACATAAATAATAACACTAAATGAAACAAAAAGCAAATCTAGAGACGATTAAATTCGATACCCACAACACCTTTTATATGCTGCTCATCAATGCTATAAAACTCGTTAATTTGGTTCTCTAGCCATTCAACGCTCTCACCCCCAAATCTTGTTGGTCCGTTATAGCGAAATAGTGCACTAAAAGTATCATACCGAAGTAAGCCTACGACAATAACGGCTACTGTCTGCTCTGGGGCTTCACGATTGGTAAAAATTATTTCGTCGCCAAGCTGTATAAGCTGGCGTTTTTCGTCATAAAGTCGTGACTCAATAGTTTTTTGACCACTAACAATAGCTTCAAATGGTACGGTTGCAAGTTGTAGTGCATGTGTTGTCATATACCACTTATTATACCTCAAGAAAGTAGCAACCTTTGAGTATGTCTGACGCATACAAAGAAAGGCGGTTTCAACTCTGGTCTGGGATATAAAAAATCAGAACTGAATTAACAGTTCTGATTTCATTCATTATGCCTTGGCTCACCGCGATAAAGGAAATTATAACCACAGTAAAGCAAGATTGGCGATAAGCCATCCCGTCTATTACATGTCCTCATCTGGATCGTCGGTCGGCTTGCTACCCCATCGCCATCGTGGCTTCGGGCCTTTCATTAATGAAATAATCACAGCAAGTGTTATAGCAATTGCTAGAAATATAAACGACTCTGCGGAGAAGGTATTCCTCGTTGTGTCTTTTAATTTTATCATCGTTCATGCTTGTACTATACACCCTATAGAGAAAATACAGCAGTGTTGTAGATGTCGAGAAAAAGGTCCAGCAGATGAGCCATTTATTTTGCAAACTAACGTTATCGCGAAATCGTCGTTCCGTTCATTGAGTGTAAGTGCCAAATATAAGCTTCTTTGTACAGAATACGGTCAACTGCACTTACAGAAGCATTGTCAATTTGGGTATAATCTTGAAAATTTTTAATAGAGAAGGTGTTAAATTATCGCCAAATAAAATATACGCAATTATTGTTCGGAGAAAATATCCGTGGGTGACAACAACTATATTCGAACCTTCTAATCTATCTAAGTATAGTAACGCCCGTTTTGCCCTTAGTAATATATCGGTATAATTTTCTCCGTCGCTTACATGAATATCTTTTACCGTACATAGCGTCTGCTTCCATTCTCGTTGCAGTTTTCGAGCATTTTCGTCAGATCTAGGCTTGCCTTCAATTTCAGTCGGTCGCATACTCTCAACAAATAAATCAGAGTATTGAATTCCAATATGTAGAGTGCCCGCTATAATTTCTGCGCCATCCTTAGCCCTTTGCATCGGGCTGGAAACTAAACTATCATAGCTACCATTTGTTAATTCATGACTTACGGCTTTGACTTGATTCTTGCCAAGATCACTTAAACCCGAACTGTACGACTGGAATATCTTAAGCTCGTCATCAATACTCTGTCCGTGTCGTATGAAATAAATTCTTTTGTTTAGCATCTCATTTCATTCTATCAATAACGCCCACTAGACTTAAACTATCCGAATTATTATATTTGATGGAAATGTCAGCATCATAAAACGTAAAATTCTCATTGCTACCTATAACCTCCACGTACTTTTTATATTCTTTTGAGTTGTTCCAGTGGACGCCACTTTTGGCATATTTGATATACTGCTCAAAATCTCCGGGTAGGAATTTGTAATGCAAAAGTGCCGAAATGAATATATACGGGACTATTGTAAAAACACAAGTGAGTCGATGATTGCTTTGGTAACAACACAACCTACCGCTACACAAACTAAACATGTTGATAATGCAGCAGTTATACTAGAAGCAAACATAAGAAAATTCAAATAGCTGTCCTCAAACGAACAGCGGCTTTTGAAAGAGTGGTTAGATCGTATCGCATCATCAAAATCAGATTAGCGCCTGAAATATATAAGATTCAATTCTATTCTGGGATATGAAAAAATCAGAACCGAATTACAGTTCTGACTTCGTTCATTATGGCTTGGCTCCGCTTACTGGTCACGAACTTTTTAGAGGGGTAAAGCGAGACAAATGAGACACGGTACTGGTTATTTGTCAGCGTATCATTATGGCAAGTTTTTTACATTAGTAAGATACGCACATCGTAGCTCCTCTGCAAGAGAAGCTATCACTTGCTCGCTGTATGCTTCAAAGAAGAAAGTAAACTTATTTTTTAGGTTTTTTTGCATTTCGATAGGTGCAAGATCATAATAGTAGCTATTTTGAATAAGGTCTGCTGCGCGAATCGATAAGACGTCATCGCCAAGCTCAGCCGTGCGAGCAAAAGACTGCATGATATCTTGAGTATCTGAAACAGTGAGAGCATCGACATATAATGCAATTCGAGGTCCAAAACCCTTCTCTACATCTTCAACAGCAATATCAGTATCCTCAACAACATCATGAAGAATTGCAGCGATTACTACATCTTGCGGGCAACCTCTCTCCCACAGCATTTCTGCAACTTGAATTGAATGAAGCAATACTGGCTTAGTGTTATGTCCAGAATCTTGCAAGGCATTCGACAAGAAGAATAAAGCTCGCTCTATCTCATGCCTATCGTATTCAGATTCTGCGATATGCATCTTCTCCATCTTATTTTACTCCTTGTCGCTACTATGATCGGTTAATTTGCTATCAATCTGCAGCTCAATTATCTCTTCGTTTCCAATCTTATCATCTAACATCACCTGCAGGTCTTTGCCATAAATATCAGCAAACCTGTCTACCTCGGTCACCCAGTCGCTCATGTTCATCGACTCATGGTTGATTGCTTTCAGTTCAGCCAGGTCGAAGAACGCGCTAACCAAGCGGTTGAGTACCGCTAGCTCCTCTGCGCTCAGGTAGTTTTTGGCAACACTTGCCTCAGCTTTGGTGGGATGATTGCCTTTGAAAGCTGTCAGCCCCAGAAACGGCTTGTCAGAATCAACCCGCGAATGAATGACTTCGGCGGCTGTCAGTAGATTAACCGCATAGTGCAGTTTGTTTTGGATAATTTTAAAGAACTCTTGCTGCTGGGGAGAATGTGGATCGTAGTCACGACTAGTGGCAAACAGATCAAGCACTTGGCGGTATAAAACTTTCTCACTGCTACGGATGTCGCGGATACGCTCCAGCAGTTCTATCCAGTACTTGCCGCCGCCGGCTTCTTTGAGCCGTTCGTCATCCATGGCAAATCCCTTGACAATATATTCGCGCAGTCTTTGGGTAGCCCAGATGCGAAACTTTGTAGCAACAGATGACTTGATACGATAGCCAAGCGAAATAATCATATCGAGATTATAGTGCTCTATTTCGCGCACCACTTCGCGACCACCTTCTGTTTGAACTGTTCGGAATTTCCGAACAGTTGCCGACTCATCGAGTTCACCTTCGACAAAAATATTTTTAATATGTTCGCTGACATTTGATTTGCTAGATTGATATAGCTCCACCATCTGCGCCTGCGACAACCAGACAGTCTCGCCCTGAAATGTTACGTCAATACGTGGTTTGCCGTCGTCGCCGACATAGAGGATTATCTCACCAACCGGACCATCAAGACTCATTGTTTTGCGCTTTCTAAATCTGCCACAATGGTGTCGATCTGGGTGCGCAACTGGCTTTGTTTTGCGACGATGTCAGCAATACTGGCATTGAGCTCAGTGATGTCAGTCGCTACAGTTGAGTCTAGCTCATCAATATAGCTACTAACTGCCAGATTGTAATCATTTTCGGCGATCTCGCTGTTCGGCACTAACTTGCCGAAGTGTTCGATGTCTTCACGAGTACTGAATGCTTCAAGAATTTTGTCTTGATTGGCTTGACTAAGCTTATTTTTGTTACCGCCACGAACAAACTCGGCACTGGCATTAATGAATAACGTTGAGTTGTCTTTCTTGCTCTTCTTGAGAACCACAATACATGTTGAGATAGTTGTACCAAAGAATAGATCAGGTGGTAACTGAATGACTGCATCTACAAAGTTGTTATCAACCAGATATTTACGGATCTTTGCTTCAGCACCGCCTCGGTACAACACTCCAGGGAATTCAACAATCGCAGCCGTACCACTAGTCGAAAGCCAGTTAAGAATATGAAGCGTGAACGCTAGGTCGGCTTTACTTTTTGGTGCTAGAACTCCTGCTGGAGAAAAACGAGGATCATTGATTAACAGTGGGTTTGCATCCCCCTCCCAGTTAATAGAGTAAGGTGGATTCGAGACGATGGCATCGAAAGGTTCGTCATCCCAGTGGGCTGGATCGGTCAGTGTATCTCCATGAGCTATGCTGAACTTTTCATAATTAATGTCGTGTAGATACATGTTGATACGGCAAAGGTTGTAGGTGGTGAGGTTGATCTCTTGTCCATAAAATCCTTGTCGAACATTCTCCTTACCCAATACCTTTGCGAACTTTAGTAGGAGTGAACCTGAGCCGCAG
Source organism: Candidatus Microsaccharimonas sossegonensis (assembly GCA_004100325.1). Classification (GTDB taxonomy): domain Bacteria; phylum Patescibacteriota; class Saccharimonadia; order Saccharimonadales; family Saccharimonadaceae; genus Microsaccharimonas; species Microsaccharimonas sossegonensis. The sequence continues at coordinate 184,625 of SCKX01000001.1, forward strand.
GCTGGGTCATATACCTTGTTCACTTCTTTCTTGCCAACCACAGTGATACGAGCTAACAACTCACTGACTTCCTGAGGCGTGAAGAACTCACCACCAGACTTACCCGCCGATGACGCGTACATGGTCATGAGGTATTCATAAGCATCACCGAATGCATCGATTGTGTTGTCTTCGTACCTACCGACCTCAAGGCTGCCGATAGCATCAAGTAGCTTAACGAGCCGCTCGTTGCGCTTGGCAACTGTCTGGCCGAGCTTGCTGCTATTTACGTCGAGATCATCAAAAAGACCTTTGATATCGTCTTCGCTATCAGCACCTTTGGCAGAGTTCTCGATATTACGGAAGATACCCGAAAGAATTTCGTTTAGGTTATCTTCTTCTTTCGCTCGCTTGCGGACGTTTTCAAACAGCTCACTTGGCAATATGTAGAAGCCTTTTTCAGCTACTGTGTCTTTGCGACCAAACTCTGCGGCATCATCGCTTAGGCTGGCATAGTCAAAATCTGCAGCACCAGTCCTTCGCTCTTCAGCGTTGATATAGTTGGAAAGATTTTCGGATATAAAACGATAAAACAGTATGCCTAACACATACTGTTTGAAGTCCCATCCATCTACTGATCCCCTTAAGTCGTTCGCAATCTTCCAAATCGTGCTGTGTAGTCGGGCCCGTTCTTGCTCTTTTTTAGTGTCTGTTGTGGTTGTCATATTACACAACATTATACCTCAAAAACAGATGTAATAACACTGTTAGCAGTATAATATGGCTATGGCAAAAACTAAGTCAGATAATTATTGGGAACCACATGCAAGAATCCTTGAATCTATGTCCCGTTTTCAGGCTGCTGTATCTGATGTTCGTAAGCGGCTAGATATTCCTGAAACAGGCATTCCTTATGATAAACGGGCTGAGTGGTTTGCCGATTTCTACCGCAACGCCGATGAAAATACCGCAAAGCGATATGGAGGTGCATATGGATATGAGTTGCTGCCCCCAAACAAGGAATTGCTGGACGAGCTAGATAAACTAAGGCTTGAGTTCAACCTTGACCCACGTTGGCTTCATCCGCTGTTCAACTATATATTTTCCGCCGATAAATCATTAGAACCGCCATCACAGAAGAGTGCGTGGCCGTCGCCAAGAATGAATGATGTGCGTTTACCGAAAGAGCAACAGCGAGTCACGAGCTTGAGTATTCGTATTGAGAAAGATACCACTATCCATGATATCGAGGACATTTGGGATGATATTCGGAAGTATCAAGCGTATATGGATGCAGACATTCCATCTCGGCGTGATCCAATTCAAGCAGAAACGGTTGAGCGATACCGCAAAATAGTTAAGTTACGCGCGGATGGATTGAAGTACCAAGAGATAGCAGAAAAGTATCCTAATAAATTTAACTCGGCAGAAGATGTCAGGAGTTTTAAGAATAAGCAGGAAGCTCGGTTCAAAAAACGTACCTCGTTACGTCACTTACCGAGCCTATGGTGGCATAAATAGCTTGGGGTCATGATATTTCCAGAATAAGGAGATAATCATGACAAATAACAACTTAGAGGTTACATATCAAAAAGTAAAAGAATTAAACCCTGCGCCATACAATCCACGCAAGTGGAGCGAGGAAGCAATTGCCCAACTTACTAATAGCATAAAAAGCTTCGGTATAGTTGACCCGATTTTAGTGAACAGCTCAGCAAGTCGCAAGAACGTAGTTATAGGTGGGCACTTCAGGCTCAAGGTTGCGAAAGATCTTGGCATTAAAGAAGTACCCGTTGTATATGTAGATATCCCCGATATTGAACGAGAAAAAGAACTAAACGTTCGACTAAATAAGAATCTTGGAGACTGGGATTATGAACTACTGGCCGAGTTTGATGAAACACTACTAAGCACGATTGGTTTCGATAGTGAGGAGATCGATGCAATTTTTGACCAAGTGGTTGATGAACCTGAAACGTTCGATCTTGAAAAGGAGCTACGGAAGCTAGATATCAATACAATCACCGTACAAAAAGGCGATGTCTATCTGCTTGGCGATTCACGATTGATGTGCGGTGACTCAACTGTCGAAGCAGACTTTGACAAGCTAATGAACGGCGAACAAGCCGATATGTGCATGACAGATCCGCCGTACATACTTGATTACCTGCATGCAAAGCGTGGCGGCAAACCCGTAACTGGTTTTGGAGCGAAGCGTAATCGTCGCTACCTTGAAACCGATGTCCTGCCCGATAACTTTACCGAACTGTGGATGGCGAATGTCGCCAAGTATGCCAAGCCAGACTACTCCATTATTGTGTATGAAAATTGGAAAAATCTGCGTGTGATTTGGGCAGAGATGGAAAAATACTGGAAAGTAAAAAATATGATTGTGTGGCACTTACCCAATCGACATCAAGGCTTCGCTGCTAAATACAAGTTCTTTAGTAAACATGATATTGCTATGGTCGGTGCGTCTGGTGACGTTGAGTATAACCACGATGAGGAACCTGATGGTCTCCAGGAAGAATATGAGACTGCACTGTATGCAATTGGCGGTAAACCCCAGTGGGAGGGTTACGAAGGCGGTAAGAAATATCAACCAACCGATTTCATTAGTTATATGGCTAGTGACGAAAAGCACTCAGGGCAAGGTGTTATCTTTGGTACAAAACCACTAGAAATACTCATTCCGTATATCAAAGTTTTAACAAAGCGAGGTGACCTCGTAGTTGAACCGTTTTCCGGCAGCGGCTCGACACTCATCGCTAGCACGAAGCTAAATCGGCGATGCAACATCATGGAAAAAAGTCCCACCTACGCTGAAGTAGCACTCAAGCGTTGGGAGAAACTGACCGGGGAAAAGCGAGTGAAGCTATGAGCCGAAATCTGGCGGCAGATAAAAAGAAATTGTTAGAAAAGCTTCGAAAGACACCGATTGTTGAAGTTGCTTGTAAGCAGTCGGGCGTACCTAGAAGTACGTATTACCGTTGGCGTAAGGATGATGAGGATTTTGCTAGCGAGTGTGATGAGGCCATTGAGAATAGCGCAGGGTTGATAAATGACATGGCCGAGAGTCAGTTAATCTCTGCCATAAAAGACAAAAACATGTCGGCCATATTCTTTTGGCTAAAGCACCATCACAAGTCGTATAAAACTCGCATCGAGGTAAACGCCAAGCTACAAACCATACAACAGGAATTAACGCCTGAGCAAACCGAAGTTGTATCACGTGCGCTTCAACTTGCAGGATTAACAACCGAGGATGAAACTGATGAAACAAGCTAACCTACAGGCTACACTCTTTAACGACCATAAAGTTCGTGCGGAGGTTACATCACAAAGCCACCAGTGGTTCTTTTCTACCTACTTCTCGAACTACCTAACCCATGCCACTGCTGACTTGCACCGTGACCTATTTTCAATCACCGAAGACGAGTCACTGCCACTCGCTGTCATTGTGGCCTTCCGAGGATCGGCAAAGTCTACCATATTAACCATGAGTTACCCTATATGGGCGGTAGTCGGGCGACAGCAAAAGAAGTTTGTATTAATTGCAAGTCAGACTCAGTACCAGGCTCGGGTGCACTTAACAAATATCAAGCGTGAGCTAGAGAGCAATCAGCTACTAGCGAATGATATGGGACCGTTCATAGAGCAACGTGAAGAATGGGGCTCTACCTCACTCTATATCCCAAAGTACAATGCTAGGATTACGGCTATATCAACTGAGCAAAGTGTGCGAGGCATTCGCCACGGCGCTTTTCGGCCGGATCTAATAATTGCCGACGATGTCGAGGATATGGCTTCGGTTAAAACTCGGGAGGGTCGTAACAAAACCTTTGACTGGTATACCAGCGAGATTATTCCAGCTGGCGATACTTATACAAAACGTATCGCGGTAGGCAACCTCTTACACGAAGACTCTTTGCTGATGAGGCTTAAAGATCGTATCGAAAACCATGAAATTGATGGCGTGTACCGCGAATGGCCAATAGTACGCTCTAACACAAGTCTATGGCCGGGCAAATATCCGGATAAGGCAGCAATTAATAATCTAAAACGAAACGTTGGTAATAAGATCGCATGGGAGCGTGAGTACATGCTCCGTATTATCCCTGACGAAGATCAGGTAATCGATGCCAGATGGGTGCAATACTATGATGAGCTACCCGAAAAGTCAGAGGCTAACGAGTATATCAATTCATTTCTGTCGGTTGATCTTGCCATATCTCAAAGCGCAACCGCAGACTATACAGCAATTGTGATTATCCATGTATATGGCTTTAAGCCTGAAAACCGCCGCTACTATATCGATGAAAAGTTCATAAACAAAAAGATCTCTCACCTCGCAACACTCGATACCATTGCCTCGCTATATCAAGCAGTAAACATAGACTCGAAGCAAGTGCCGATAGTATTAGTCGAGCAAGTTCAGTACCAAGCAGCGGTAACTGAACAGCTCAATGATCGGGAGATTAAATCCAAAGGAATAAAAATTCACAGTGATAAACGTGCAAGGCTTCAATTGGCAAGTTCATTGTTTGAGCAAGGCATGGTGTACTTCCCGAAAGATCGAGCAATCGCGCCTATTATTCAGCAGTTAGTCGGCTTTGGTGTTGAGAAGCATGATGACCTAGCTGATGCGGTATCAATGGGGCTGAATTACATACAAACCAATGTGAAGTGGGAGGTCGTTTTTGGATTCGGATTTTTAGGAGGCGATGATGACGAAATTCATCACTTTTATGGAATTAAGTATATAGACGAGAAAAAAGGCTAGCTTTAATAAATCTTAGCGGTACCTTTGTAACTTGCAAGAAAGGCTATAAAATGGAAATAACAAAAGACGACTTTGAAGCATACGAAGCGGTACGCTTAAGTGGTGCAACTAATATGTTTGATACCGATATGATTGAGCAGCTCAGCGGTCTTGACCATGACACTATATTAGAAATAATGAAAAACTACGGTAACTACAAGCAGCTGTATATAGACAATTCTTAAGCGCAACAGCTACCTGTCATCCAATTGATATTGAATAGTAACGTACAGAAAATCTTGACCATTCAAGGCAGTGTACCATTCGAGGTCGGCATACTTTTGCTTTTCATTGCCCATTAGCTCACCGATGTAAGAAGCGCTGTCATTCAATAACTGATATTTTTCACCTTGGGTAAGGCTACCTGATTTTTCAATGTGATTAATATCCGCCAGCTTCTTTAGTAAGGAATCACGATAAATTGCAAACCTATCACAATTCTGCGCTGCTAGAATGTAGCCGTAGGTTGATGGGCTAAACTTCTTGTTAAGCATAAAATTTGACATATTATTTGCTGCATCAACTGCTTGGCCAATGTTATCGGGCTGCTTACCCCAAACCTCACGAACAATCTGATATCCGTTAGGTTTTTCTATAAGTAAGTTCAGATCATCCATATCAATCCAGTGAGCAAAATTTGATTTATATTTATTTATCACTGATAAAACGTCTTTGATATTGCTGGAGTCAACAGTGTTGAAGATTGACAATGCTTTATTGGCTTCTGGCAAAAAATGCCACTTATAATCTTCGTCCCAGGTCGCACTCTTCCCTTTATTACGTCGGGCTAGATAATTCTCTACGTGTGATTCATAAAAGTTTTGAAGCGCTAGTTTATTAATTTCCATGTTTTGTTAGCTTTCAATCTTCTTATAGGCCTCATGAATAACTGAGGCTATGTTCTTTCGGCGCTCTTCAATAAAATCTGCGTATTCCATATTCTCCCAGTCTTTAGGTAATCCGTGCAATTTATACATGGTTTGTAATTCGTTCTCACTGAAACGCGCTTTGTAAGCTGATATGTATTCAGATGGTTTTTGATCGGAAATATCAATATTATCACTCCATTCGACCAGTGCGAAGTTAGCAATTTGATTTGTATCCTGAAGAGCGGTGATGCCAATGCGATGTAGGTACGCTTTAGGAAATAAGTGATGCCGCTCTAAAGCCGACTTGTTGGATCGTATACCCGCTTGTAGCAATTCACTGACTTTCAAGTTACTGAATAGACCAGGCGCATTTAATATATTTAGTCCAGCATAATACGCAAATAATGACGGGCTTCTTGACGAACTGGTTGCCAGATCGTTAACGAGTTCAATGCTCCAAAAGTCACTAGTTAATTCACCTTCGATTATATTTTCGAGTAGCGCGACAAACTGGTCTGCATCGCTAATTGTCCTAAGTTTCGCGAGGTCGATTTCCATTATTGTCTCTGGTGATCCCGTGTAGCGACCCTTTAAAGACGTCATCATAAACCACTTGGAGATAAGTTTACGAAGTCGGTAGTGCTCTACGCTGTACTGATATTTCCCTATCAAGAAAAATACGTAAGAATATAGCAACGTATTAGTGGAGGATATCATCTCGCCACTTATATACCCTGCGGACTGTACGCTCTTAAAAAATTCGTGCCAGTTAGTTAAATTGAGGGCTTGATCTTGGGCGACACCAAGCTTCTTAAACTGTTCCTCTCGGCGTTCGGTGCTAAATTCCCCCGTTTCAAGGTCTTTACCGCGCAGAATACTATATACGAATTGCAATCTCGCACGATGAAATGCTAGACCAACACCAATACGTAGCAGCTGATCCGGCTTAGGAACTATGAAGTGGTTGTATGGTGTCGCCTCTCCGTCAGTTGGATGATGGGCTTTTTCACAAAACTCTTCAAGCTCCTTGCGTCCTTCTTCCCAAAATACTGACATGATAGTGAGAATAAAGTCAGCATTATTTAGGCTCTTGCCTTCACTGTTAATGCGCACGAAAACATCAGCTACTTGTTCTTCATTTATTTCGGGAGACAGTTCTAAAGCAGAGAAAGGATAGGACTGAAGATTGCTCAGTTTTCCTAAGGAATCTTTAATTTTTCTGTCTTCTTCCGGAGTAATCTGTCTATTACTGCTTAAAGTTGTAATGAATTGTTCGATAAAATCGTAAACGTTTGTATCATCATTCCACAGATCCGAAATGTTATGAACATACTCCGCACTTTTATTAATTGCAGCATCAGCCACAACGAACTTCTCTTCTATAGGATGAAAAGCAATTACTATTTTTTCTTTTGCAAAATTCTCTCGAATAACTTCAACGCCCTTAACCACTGCATATAGTGATGTTAGTCGCTGTTGTCCATCAACAATAAGCAAGCTAGGATGTCGTTGTTTTTTGTGAGTACCGATAGTTCGCGCGGTCTCATCAAAACCATTTGCCCAGAACAATAAGTAGCCGACTGGATAGCCTTTATACATAGAGTCAAATAAGTCGCGAACTTTACTGTCTTTCCACACAAAAGGCCGCTGAATATCTGGCAGGCCAATTAAACCAATGTCGATATTATTAATAAGTGTTTGCAAATTGTAATTAACTTCTTTGAATAGTGTTGCCATACTCACATTATTATAGCCTATATGGATATTTCCAAAGACTAGGTTTCAGGCTCGACTTAACAGAAGTTAAGCGGTACCTTGAACCTTGCAATGGAAACGGTACCTTCTCTCAAATACTGTCTATATGCTCGTAAATCGAGCGAATCAGATGAACGTCAGGCTATGTCCATCGACTCCCAGCTCGCAGAGATGAGAGCTTTAGCAGAAATTGAGGGCTTGAACGTAGTGTGCGAGCTCCAAGAAAGTCATTCTGCAAAAGATTCCGGCAAGAGACCGGTTTATAACAAACTATTAAAGGGCTTGGCAAACGAAGAATATAACGCCGTACTGACATGGGCGCCTGACCGACTTAGTCGAAACGCAGGCGATTTAGGCGCAGTCGTAGATCTTATGGATCAAGGAAAACTTCTCCATATTCGAACTTACTCCCAAACGTTCACAAACAATCCTAATGAAAAGTTCTTGCTAATGATCCTTTGTTCGCAGGCCAAGCTTGAGAATGACAATAAAAGCATCAATGTTAAGCGCGGAATACGCACAAAATGCGAGATGGGCTGGAGGCCTGGCGTTGCGCCCCTCGGGTATATGAACCGAGCGTTTGGAGGTGTGAATGATATTATTCTTGATCCTGAGCGTGCGCCACTTATAAAAGAGGCATTTGAGAAAGCGGGTTATGAAAGATGGAGCGGTCGAAGACTAAAAGCATGGTTTGATGAGCAGGGATTCACGAATCGTTCTGGTAAGTCAATAAGCGTCAGCCAAATCCTAGTCATACTCAGTACACCTTTCTACTATGGTCGGTTCCAGTACCCCCAAGCTCCTGAAGCGCCATGGTATAACGGCGCTCATAAGCCGCTTATATCTAAAGAGCTGTACGATCTAGTACAAGAGACGAGGGGTGTAGATAAAGGGATATGGGGTTCGAAGACATTCGCTTTCAGAGGTATGCTTAAGTGTGGGCAATGCGATGCGGACATAACTGCACAGGATAAGTTTAAGTTGCTAAAAAGTGGTGATACAAAGCGATTCGTCTACTACAACTGTACTCGTCGTAAAGATCCCGATTGCAAAGAGAAATACGTCAACGAGGAGAAGCTTTGTGAGCTATTGCAAGCCTTCATCGAGCAACATCACCAAGAAATGGCTATTGAAGAAAAGCTACGTGCGAAAGTAGATAAACATTTCTACGTCACGAAAACCCTATTGAATCACTACAAGATCGAGCGAGATCTAGATAATCCATTCGTCGAGTATTCACGGTATATTCTGGCGAGCGGTACTGAGGGCGACAGGATCAGATTCGCCTCTGGGATCAAAACAAAGCTTCAAATACGGCACGGTGAACTTGAATTTTACGCATGAGCGCGTACACTTTTATATTTTGTTCTATCAGGTAGTTAGCGCCCCTTGACTTACTTAGAAATCGAACAGATCACCTAAGAATGATTCTTTGCGCTTTTTGCGTGGATTGCCTTGGTTGTTTCTGTCTTGGTTGCCATGCTTGTCGTACTGTTGTGGCGGGTAGTTTGGTTCCTGATATGGCTGCGGAGCTGGTTGTACTGGTGCCTGAGTGGCGCCTCGCTCTATAATTTTATCCAGTTCACCTCGGTCCAACCATACACCTCGGCATTTCGGACAATAATCAATTTCAACACCTTGACGATCGGTCATTACTAAATCTGTTTTATCTATTGGACACTGCATATATTTTCTCCTTTTACTTTTTAATTATAGCAACTTCGCTACCTCCGGCATTGAACAGCCTTAGGCCATTGAGTACTACTAGGATAGCCATGACGGCGTCTGCCGCCACGGCCACGCTGAGTCCGATAACTCCTGCGATACCGAGCACTAGGGTAACACCTTTAACGATGAGTGAGCCGTACACATTCTGCCGTACCACCCTGAAGGTTTGCTGACCAACTCCTAGCAGGTATGGGATAGTGCCGATAGCATCGTTCATCAGCGTCACATCGGCAGTTTCAATGGCTACATCTGATCCTCCGCCACCCATGGCGATGCCGACGTCAGCCCGGGCTAGTGAAGGTGCGTCATTGACGCCGTCGCCAACCATAGCAACCCGCCCGTAACGGGCTTGTAGCTTGATGATTAGCTCAGACTTTTGCTCAGGTAGCAAAGCTCCGTAGGCTTCGCTGATACCAACCTTTTCGGCAATATAATTTGCAGCCCGCTGATTATCACCAGTAAGCATAATAGGCGTGACTTTCAGCTTCTTAAGAGCATCAATTACACTCTTCGAATCATCGCGTAACTCGTCGGTAATGCCAATGATACCAATCACTTTATTACCTTCGCTGACCAGCACGGCCGTCATGCCCACACCCTCGAGGCGTTCGACTTCTGGCAATACATGGTCACAGGTTTCGGCGCTCGCGCCGATATGCTGTAGATTACCGATTGCATGATCTTCACCTCCGCAGACAAGACAGTTAGCATTACCGCCACGCCCAGCGACATTTTTGAATTTATCCATCTTGTGCGGCTTGATGCCTTTTTGTTTTGCATAATCCTCTATAGCCTTGGCTAGTGGATGCGACGAGAACTTCTCAATGCCAGCGGCATCGCCAATAACATCTTCTTCGGAGGCACCATGCAACAGAACAACTTCGGCAACGACTGGTGTTCCAACAGTAAGCGTTTTGGTCTTATCAAAGGCTATGGCTTTGATCTTGCTTAGAACTTCCAAGAATCGGCCACCTTTAATGAGTACACCCCGCTTTGAAGCGCCGCCGATAGCCGCCGCTACCGCAACTGGCGCCGAGACGACCAGTGCGTCTGGACACGCTAATACCAATAAGATGAGCGCCCTAGTGAACCAATCACTAAATGGCTCGCCGAAAAATACGGGCGGTATAACGGCAACTAACACTGCCAAGCCGATTGCAATAGGAATATAGTAACTAGCAAACTTATCGAGGAACTCCTGCATTTCCGGGCGTGACTTCTGGGCCTGTTCGATTAATGTAACGATTTTTTGCAAGGTACTATTGGCGGCTATTTTAGTAACTTTGACTTCCAAATAGCCACTTTGATTTAGGGTACCCGCGTACACTGCCTCCCCTTTGTACTTTTCTTTCGGTACGCTTTCACCCGTAATAGTGGCTTCGTCAATAGAGGACTCTCCAGCTACGACTATGCCGTCAAGTGGTACCATATCGCCAGGTCTGACTTTAAATATTTCGCCCTCTTTAACTTCTTCAACAGGAACCTCACGGCCGTCTTGCATGCGAGCAATCTTCGGCGACTTTTCAAGCAAGGCGGCAACTGCCTTTTTCGACCGAGCTTCACCAAATTCCTCAAAGGCTTCAGCTAACGCGAAAAAGAACATGACCGCGGCAGCCTCGGCGAACTTCCCTAGATATAATGCTCCAAGAGCAGCGATGGTGACCAGCAGGCTAATGGATATCTTCCGCTTTAACATTTTTCGTATGGCTGAGATTGCAACTGGTATTCCACCTGCTGCCAATGAGACAAGGTATAGTATTTCGGCTCCGGGTAGTTTAAATAGACTGAAAGCCAAACCTCCAATAAAACTGACAGCAGCCACCACAGTTAAAGCTTTATTCAAGCGTCCTTGCTTGGGTTCTTGATGTTCAGCACTCATCTAACTATTTCCGCCCGTTAGGAACTGTAGTGGGTTAGCAATAACCTGCCTCCAAAGAGCATTAATAAAATCGATAGCATAGTTCCATAGCGATGTGATGATGTTTCCAATACTTTGCCCAATGTTAGTATCGGCTTGGCCCAGCAATGCGCTAACGATAGCTACGGCAATTGCACCAATAATGATCAGTATTATTACTAGCACAATACCGACAAATAGTGCGGCAATTGCTAATTTCTTTTTATTTATACCCCTAAATCTGTCTAGTTTGTATCCGTGGCCCACTTAATATCCCTTTCTATATTTATTCATGTTCACCGCTCCTGATGTGATCTGCTTGCGTAAACGCGTGATCAATTAGTTTAAGCACATGATTATTCTCTGCCCTATAAATCATTTTGTACCCTCTCGCCGAACGCTCACCATGTGGGAAATACGAAGTTTTGCCAAATGCTGCGAAACAACGGCTGGTTGAACACCAACATCTTCTGCTAGCTCGCCTACTGAATGTTCGCCATGCAGCAATGCCCACAATATTTTAAGCCGTGTCGGGTCGCTTACCAGCTTGAATATATCGGTAGCAATTCCAATATGCTCTTTAGACGGTTCTTTGCGTATATGCGCAGTCATGCATATATGATATCAGATTTAGTGTTTTTAGCATCGTGTTGTTATTTTATAAAGGTGTTTATGAAGCTTCAAATCAAGGACAGGTCTAGGGAACAGGTCGGCTTTTCGGCTGCTCGCTCGCTCAGGAAGGGAGCGGCTGGGTTCGAACTAATTTACAGGGGTGAAATGAAAGAACCGCCATTTCTGGCGGTTCCAACATTGTAACCTTGTTATCGACAATCATACTTCCTTGGTGACCAAGGAGAGAAGTTGCAGCCAGGTCTAGGAACTGGGTCTGCGCTTTTCTCTGCTTGCTCTGGCTCCGGGAACTGGATTCGAACCAAGTGAAGATACCACCTTATTTATAGGCTCGTTTTACTTTAGCTTACATCTGTTATTAATCAAGTTATTTCATTTTTATTGCAAAATTTTCACCATCATAATCAACAGCAACTTCCGAGTTCTCTGTTACGCCACCATCAATGATTTGTCGAGCGAGTTTGTTGAGAATGCGTTTTTGTATAACTCGTTTCAACGGTCTTGCGCCAAATGCTTCGTCGTAGCCCTCTTTAGCTAGCGCCACTTTCGCATTTGAAGTGAGACTAATTTTAATACCTTTCGATTTTTCAATCTCCGCAAGCATGCTCTCTAGCTGTACCTCAACGATATGCTTCATGTCTTCTTCTTTGATGCGGTCAAAAATTACAATATCATCAATACGATTTATAAATTCAGGACGAAAATGGACCGTCAATTCCTTTTGCAACGTGTTCTCCAGAGTGTCAAAATTGTTGCCATCCCACTCCTGAATATATTGCGAGCCTATATTACTTGTCATAATGATAACGGTGTTAGAAAAGTTCACAGTTCGCCCTTGACCGTCCGTGAGCCTTCCGTCATCTAATACTTGCAATAGCACATTGAAGACATCCTGATGTGCTTTTTCGATTTCATCAAAGAGAATGATGCTATATGGTCTGCGCCGAACGGCTTCAGTCAGCTGACCACCTTGTTCATACCCCACGTATCCTGGGGGTGAACCAATCAATCGGGATACCGCATGCTTTTCCATGTATTCACTCATGTCGACTCGCGTAATAGCTCGCTCATCATCAAATAAAGACGCTGCCAGACTTTTGGCAAGTTCGGTCTTTCCTACGCCTGTCGGGCCAAGGAATAAGAAAGAACCGATAGGCCGTCTTTGATCACCTATTCCAGCTCGTGAACGCCTAATTGCATTTGCTACGGATTCGACCGCTCGATTCTGACCAATAACCCGTTTATGTAAATCAGCTTCTAAATGGCTCAATTTCTTCGTTTCACTTTCTTTGAGTCGATCTACCGGTATGCCTGTCCACCGCGACACTACCGATGCAATGTCATCAGCAGTCACTTCATCTCTTAATAGCCTTTTATCTGCCGGTATCATGTTGATCTGACGTCTGTACTCAGCAATGTTTTGTTCAATTTCGGGGATCTCACCATATTTAATACGACTTGCAGCGCCAAGATCACTTTCGTTTTCAGCCAATTCTAATTTTGTCTTTGCGGCTTCAAGCTTCTCGCCCTCGGCGTTCAGTTTATCGATTAATTCTTTCTCTTTCTGCCAGGCAGACTCAAGCGTCTTTGCTTGTTGGGATAAAGAGTCAATTTCTTTCTCTATTTCTGCTTTCCTGGTTTTTGCAGTCTCACTCTTATCCTTTTTAAGTGCCGTTTGTTCAATCTGCAGTTGCATAATACGTCTGTTCAAACGATCAAGCTCTATTGGTTTAGAATCAAGCTGCATTTTCAAAGCGGAGGTAGCTTCGTCTATTAGATCAACAGCCTTATCAGGCAAAAATCGCTCGGTAATGTAACGGTCACTGAGTCTAGCAGCGGCCACGATTGCATCATCTAAAATCTTTACTCCGTGGTGTACTTCATACTTTTCTTGCAGACCGCGAAGAATTGCTACTGTATCTTCAAAATCCGGCTCCCCAACGTATACTGGCTGCAAGCGACGCTCGAGTGCGGCGTCTTTTTCAATGTACTGTCTATACTCGTTAAGCGTAGTGGCGCCAATTAGATGTAACTTACCTCGTGCCATCATTGGCTTGAGCATATTAGCTGCGTCAACGGCACCTTCGGCTTTTCCAGCTCCAACAATAGTATGAATTTCATCAATGAAAAGAATAATCTCACCGCTGGCTTCTTCAACTTCTTTCAGTACTGATTGAAGACGCTCTTCAAATTGCCCTCTAAATCCAGCACCTGCCAAGATGCTACTGATTTCTAGTCCTATTAATCGCTTATTTTTGAGACTTTGCGGCACATCACCCTTGATTATTCGCTGTGCTAAACCTTCAACAATTGCGGTTTTACCTACACCTGGCTCGCCAATAAGCACAGGGTTATTCTTACTTCTTCGAGACAAAACTTGCATACAGCGACGAATTTCTTCGTCGCGACCAATGACAGGATCTAATTTGCCTTCACGCGCAAGCGCTGTGAAATCTTGTCCAAATTGTTCGAGTGGTTTCTTGCTGTTTTCATCAGGTTGCATGATGTGCCTCCGTAGCTTAATTATAATTGATTAGCACTCTCAATGCAAGAGTGCTAATACATCGCATAGTCGATAAGGTCTAGGGAACGAGTCGGGTTTTCGACTGCTTGCTCCCTCAGGAGGAGAGGAGCTGGGTTCGAACCATGTTACAGGGGTAAAATGAAAGAACCGCCATTTTTAGCGGTTCCAACATTTGTACCTTGTTGACAGCACAACTCTTTCTTGACTGACCAAGGAGAGAAGTTATTGTCGGTCATAGAACTAGGTCTATGCTTTTCTCTGCTTGGCTTGGCTCCGACGGCTGGACTCGAACCAGCAACCTCGAAGTTAACAGCTTCTTGCTCCACCATTGAGCTACGTCGGAATACAAGGGCTATTATACCGTTACCCCTGTATCATAGTCAATATGACTCTACGACTATCTTAATTGCGCGAGTTTTGCTTTCGTCGCTTCGTACGCCCCATCCAGGCCAAGAATTTTTAGCGCCCCAATCAAAACATACAGCTCATCGAGCGTCATCTGATTCGGTGACTGCGCATAGGTCGCAAATCGTTCGTTAACCGCTTCAACCAACCACCGTTCTTTGGCGGGGCTGACAATTTTCGACTGAGTAGCGGTAGCAGCATTTGTCGTTACCACTTCCAGCGACCGAGCCGAATTATCCGTTTTTCGCAGGTAGCCTTTCGTGATCAGCCCATCAATATGAATCGCCACGGTTGAAACGGACTTATAGCCAATCGCATTCATAATCTCGCGGTAACTGGGTCCGTAGCCGTGTTCTTGAATAAATGCGTCAACGTACTCAAGCAGTTCTTTTTGTCGTTTCGTCGATCTATTTGTTGATCGTTCTGCCATGCGATTCCTTTCCTGCGAGGGCAACTGCCGCTAACCCCCACCATATTATTGCTACTGTATCATCAACCCAAACTGGCAACACCAATCCGACAAACACCAAGCCGATACCACTTGCAAATACGCCAAGTGCCAACCAATTTTCACGACGTCGCCACAACGCACGCAGCACCATAACCGTTATGACAACAAATACTATAAGACCCAGCCAGCCAGCTTCGTGGGCAATAAATAGATATTGATTTTCGACAATAAGCGGCTGAGGGCCATACAGAGATGCCGACCCAGTACTACCGACACCTGCACCAATTGGCTGACGAACCAGTCGTAAAAGCCCTTCACTTAACGACACGGCATGTCCGGCATTCGAATCAACGGTAGCACCAGTTGTGGCGTTATTATGCAGCACAACGTTCGACACAAAATTCGTACTACGACCAAAAAATATTGCTGCCGCTACCAAGTCAATAACAACTACCAAAATGATCCAAAACTTTTTTGGAATTCGTTTGCCAATAACTACCACCGTGATAATGCCAATTGCAACGAGGGTGGCGATTAAGGCACTGCGTGAATAGCTTGACCACAACGCGACAAGACTTCCAATCACGATGACACTCAGCGCAAGCATGTGGCGTCTGGGCTGAACTTGCCTGATCTTTAACCACGCAGCAGCGAGTAACGACAGAACAATAATCACGTAAGCTCCTAAAGGATTTGGCCCACGAAGCGTACTGTTAATACGAATATATTGAGAGTTCTGATCAACCGTCAGAAATGGGGCGATGGTTGTGTTGCTGTAGCCGATGTATGTCAAGATGTCGCGTGGCAAGACGAAGACTTGTAGTAACGCAAAGGCCGCCACGACAAATGCACCGACGAAAAAAGTAATCACAAATGTTCGCCGCAAAGATGGATACAGACACACTGCGACGTACACCAGCACAAAGAAAAATAGATACCGAAGATCAATCATCAGTCCAGCAACGGTAGCGGTTATACCCTGGGGAAAAACCAGTAAAAGTACGAGGTGCAGCGCTGCGAATGCGGCAATAAGATATATCAACGGACTCTTTAAAACATCCCAGCGTTTCTTTTGATGCAAAATGACCAGCATGATCGATCCTGCCAGTAACATCAGAATTTCTTTCCAAGATTTAATAAATAGCTCAGCAGACGGAAAAAGCGTCCCCAGACCAACACTTAACGGCGCATGAAGGACAATCCCGCCAAAAATGATTAGCAATATACCAACAAAACATGTATCGAGGAGCGTTAATGTTATGACCGTCTTTTTGGGCTTTACTACCATAGAGTACCTCTTAGTGTAACGCAAATAATGCTATACTTGCACATATATGTCGCGCCAAAATAGCAAACTCTACAGCTTCATCCTGATTCTTATCGATGCACTCGTCCTGATCGTTACCTTCGGTCTTGCCTATATTACACGCGTTCGATACGACCCCCGTCCGCTGCTTCATAATATATACGCCTTTGATTATCTGTTTGCGTTCATCTTAATTGTCCCCTTTTGGATTTTTGTCTTCATCATCCTCGGTCTCTATCAACCACGTACTTACAATCGCCGCTTAGTTGAATGGGCAAAGATAGCCGTTGGAGTCTTTATTGGCATCCTGCTTGTTATCGGATGGGAATACGTCAGTGACAAGACTATCTTCCCGGCACGTTTGGTGGCGCTGTACGCCCTGATCGGCGCATTTATCTTGATTGTTATCGAGCGCGAAGGAATGCGGTTCATTCGCACCCTTATGTTTCGTTTTGGTCGAGGTACCAAGCGCGTATTGCTTATCGGCTCATCAGGAGCAACCAGCGATATCGCGAAAAGTATTTCTGACACTGCCCGCAGCGGCTACGACGTGATTGCTTTTGCTGGACCACGAAAAAACCTTCCCGACAGCTTCGCAGGTCATCACTACTCCTATGTCGAAGAAGCCCTGAAAGATCTTGAGCTTAACGAAATTACCGCCATTATTCAAACCGATCTGTACGAAAACGTCGAACGTAATCAAAAAATCTTTTCAGCTGCGCAGCAATTACACATCGACTACAGCTTTATTCCTGGCGAGTCTGAATTCTATTCTGGTAAAAATACTGTTGACGTTTTCCTTGGCTACCCAATGATTAGCGTCTACCAAACACCGTTGGTTGGGTGGGGTGCAATCGTCAAACGTATCTTTGACACCGTCGTCAGTCTACTGCTGATCGTTGTTTCCGCACCGTTTATGCTTGTGTTTATCATCCTAAAAAAGCTTATCGATGGCGGACCCGTGTTTTATATCAGTCGACGACTTAGCCGATTCTCGGAACCAATCGGTCTTATAAAGTTTCGCAGCATGGGTCCTCAATATGGATTGAAAGATGCTGCCGAGGAGTTCCGTGAAATGGGTCGCGAAGACCTAGCAAGGGAATATGAAAAAAACCATAAAGTCGAAAAAGATCCGCGCATCACCAAGTTTGGAGCTTGGCTTCGGGCAACCTCAATCGATGAACTTCCGCAGGTATACAATGTGTTTAAGGGTGATTTAAGTTTGGTTGGTCCACGCCCCATACTTCCACAGGAAATGAAAATGGGGCAGGGTCGTGCGGCGCTGCTACACAGCGTCAAGTCTGGCGTTACTGGGTTGTGGCAAGTATCAGGTCGCAGCGAACTTTCGTTTGAAGAGCGTATCGAACTAGAATTATACTATGCACAGAACTGGACATTTTTGCTCGATATAAAAATCCTTTTTAAAACCGTCTTGGTCGTCCTTCGCGGCAGAGGTGCGAAATAAATATGAGAACGAAATAAATGTCGGCTCCAAAAATCGCCATAGTACATGACTGGCTGACCGTTGCTGGTGGAGCTGAGGTCGTCGTCGTCGAGCTACATAAACTCTTTCCAAAAGCACCCATCTATACGTCTGTCTACAACCCTGAGGCATTGCCTGGTTTAAAAAATCTAGACATTCGCACTACCTATCTTCAGGACAGACTCCCGAAGACACTTCGCTACCGACACACATTATGGCCAACTCTTCGTGCCAAAGCGTTTCGTACACTAGACCTATCTGAATTTGACATCGTTATTAGTAGTTCCAGTGCCGAGGCAAAAGCTGTTCGAAAAACTCGCCAAGGGCAAGTACACATCGCCTATATTCATACCCCGATTCGCTACTATTGGAGTCACTACCAGGAGTTCCGCCGCGAATTTAAGTTTGGCGCCTTTACCCCTTTTATTCGTCCGATTATCCCCATGATGGTGAAAAAAATGCGCAAACTTGACCTTGAATCTATTAAAAATATTGATGTGCTAATTGCTAACTCTGCAGTCACTCAGCAGCGTATCACGCAGTATTACAAACGACCCTCAACCATCATTCACCCACCTGTTGACGTTGACAAATTCACCCCGCTGCCAAAAAACGAACGAAGCGGCTATATCCTTTGGGGTCGACACGTCCCCTACAAACGCTTTGACCTGGCTGTCGAAGCCGCCAATCAGCTACAGGTTCCGCTCACCATCGTTGGATCAGGACCCGACACAGAGCGCCTGAAAAAGCTCGCCGGACCAACCGTCACGTTCGTTGGACGCGTCAGCGACAAGGAACTGGTTCATCTGGCACAAACCGCCAAAGGCTTTTTATTTCCTAATGAGGAAGATTTTGGTATTTCTGCAGTTGAGGCGCTGGCTGCTGGCACCCCGGTGATTGCCTATGCAAAAGGCGGCGCACTAGACATCGTTCAGGACGGCGAAACCGGCGTATTATTTAAAGAGCAGACTGTTGAAAGTTTGGTTGCAGCTATGAGGCGGTTCGAGACATTATCATTCCTCCCGGCGACGTTACACCGTAAGGCAAAGCGGTTTGATAAAAGTTTGTTTGATACCCGGATGTTGAAGATTGTGAAGGACGCTATTTTATAGCATCATAAACTGTCTCGAGTCGGTGAGAAGTATGCTCCCATCCAGAAACCTCAAGAGTATCGATGCCAAATTCTTTCACAGGGTAATCATTTCCACCTTCAGCCAGTCGATCGCCAAAGAATAAGATATCCTCTTTAGTAATTGAAAGCATGTCGATCAACTTTTGCATGCCATATGCCTTATCAATGCCAGGCTTCGTAATATCAATGGATGTACCGCCACCAACGCGTACTTCAAATTCGGGAATAAGCTTTGCAACGTAATCGCGAATTGAGTTTTTCTTTACAGAATCGGGATCCCATTCCTCTTTCAGACGAATACCCTCATCACCAAGCTCAGTCACGATATCTTGTCCCAGTGCTGAAAAAGTAATCTGACTTCCACGGTCTTCAATGATTTCACCGTAAACTTTTGATTCGCGGTATCCAAGCATATCGATTCCTTCGTTAAGCGCAGCAATAATTTTTGATTTTTCGTCATCAGTAAAATTTTCGGCGTAAATCTGATCCCAGTTTGAACCATTGAATTTGTAATATTGCGTCCCACAAGTTGGCATTAGATGAAGTTTACTTAGTTTTGTAGCGTCAGATTTTAACCCTTTCAAAAGCTGAGTTTCAAATTGACCAAATTTGCCTCCAGAGATCACACAAATATCAAAGTAATCAAGTAATTGATCAAGTAACTTGCCAACCTGAGGAGGAAGACTTGATTTGCTTGGTGCCAACGTGCCGTCTAAATCAAAAGCGAGTACTTTTTTCATTAGGCTTGATCCTTTTTAATTTTTGCAACCGCCTCTTTGACGCGTTGACTGAGGTCTTTACGCGCAACCAAAATACCGTTTGGCGTATTGACGACAACAACGTTATCAAGTCCAATCACAACAACGGGCTTTTTTTCATCGTTTTGAATATAAACATTTTCTAGCTCGTCATCGTAAATTTTGGTTCCTTTAAAAAAGTTTCCTTGTTCATTTGAATCATTTGCTTCGTGAAGATCCTTAAAGGAACCAATGTCCATCCAGTCAAAGGTTGCAGGAACAACTGCTAAGTTATCGGATTTTTCAGCAAGCACGTAGTCGATAACAAGATCGGGGAATGATAGATACACATCTTTGTATTCTTGACCAAGAACTTCATTAATAGACGCGAGCTTATCGTAACTTTCTTGAAGCTCAGGTGATACATGACGAATTTCTAACATAAACGTATCAACAGAACCGACAAAGTAGCCGCAGTTCCAAAGATAATTACCAGCTTTAAGATATTTTTGTGCAGTCTCAAAATCAGGTTTCTCTTTAAAAGACTCGATTTTGTAAGTATCAGCTGCACCCTCAATCTCGCCATCACGTTCAATATATCCAAATCCAGTCGAAGGAAAGGTTGGTTCAATACCGATGAGCGTTACTTTATTAGCGATCTTTGATGCTTCTGCAGCGATTCGAAGTGATTTAACATATCCTTCAACGTCACGAATATGGTGATCGGAGTGCACGAATGCAATTGGTTCGGTGTGATCGTGTCGACGGCTGATGACATCAAGTGCAAAAGCAATACAGTTACCCGTGCCACGACGACCCGGTTCTATCAAAATGTTTTCTTCAGATAGCTCAGAAAGTTGTACTTTTACATGATCAGAGTGACTTGCTTCAGTAACGACATAGACTGTATCGCCTACCTCTTTTGCGCGGTCATATGCAGATTGCAAGAGACTTCGGTTACCCGTTAATTTAAGTAAATGTTTTGGATAGTCATTTGTTGAGAGGGGCCACAGTCTTGTACCAGACCCTCCGGCAATTATTACAGTAATCATTTTGTTATTATACCACCATTAAGAATGCTAGTTGGGCTTGTGTTTATGTCGTATATTGAAGCATTACCATTTTTGGGTATAATAGTTATATAAGTGATATGAAAATGAAAAAAACACAAAACAAAACAAGCGTGTTCAAAAAAATAGCCACCATAATTGTACTGATTTTTTTAGCTGTACTCCTTTTTGTCGCTTTTGCATATTTAACAAAAATCTGGCCGTTTAACAACAACTCCCAAAATAATCTCCCCGTCAAAATAATGGATTCGCAAAAAAATGCGACCAAAGATACCATACCAGCGGCTAAAGATACGACCACAAAAACAACTGACCAGGTGCCCGTAAATGCCACCGTAACTGCAACAATCGATGAGCTATTTCAGTCAAACGGAAAAATAACCTTCAAGGCGACTGTTCAGTCTTCAGTAGTCGGTGGCAAGTGCTCTGTCACATTCACCAATCCAAACGATAAACCCGTTGTACGAACATTTAATGCTACTGCCGGAAAAACTGTTACAGTTTGTGGACCAGTAGAAATACCTGAACAGGAGTTTACTTATCTTGGTCAATGGGATGCCACCTTCCGCTATTACATTAATGATGGTCAAATCACCGCTACGAAAGTAATCACGATACAATGATTTACGCTAATACAAACAATAAGAAAACACTACGAATAATAACCATTGGTGTAGTCATCGTATCAATAATTGGCATGATTTATTTGATCGACTCAAAATTCACTCGACTGACACCGAAAGTAAGTGCGCTCGCTTTAGCTGCAAACTGGAACGCAGGAAGAATTATCGATGACAACCTTTTTTATGACAACCAAGATATGTCCTTACAAGAAATTCAAACCTTTTTAAATCAAAAAGTAACGAATTGCGACACGAATGGGTCACAACAATACAACGCTTCATTGACTAATGCACAATATGCCGCAAGTCAAGGTTGGTCTGGACCTCCCTATGTTTGCCTAAAAGATTACTACCAAGTTCCACGAAGCGATCAAAATATAAATAATCTTTCTACAAATGTCATTCCAACTGGCGCCATAAGTGCTGCGACAATTATAAAAAACGCAGCAGATACATATAATGTAAGTCCGCGGGCATTACTCGTAATTCTCCAAAAAGAGTCATTGAATCTTCTTAACGATAACTGGCCTCTTCCATCACAATACAGAAATCCTATGGGATTCGGCTGTCCCGATACAGCTCCTTGTGACCCTGTTTACGAGGGATTTTACAACCAGATAAACAATGCTGCTCGGCAATTTAAATTATACAAAACCAATGCATCTGCTTATCGTTACAAAAATCAACAAAACAACACAATATCATATCAAGCCAACAGTCCTTCGTGTGGCAGCTCTAGTGTGTTTATACAGAACCAAGCAACTGCGGGTCTATATAATTACACACCCTACCAACCCAACGAAGCTGCTTTAAATAATTTATATGGCCTGGGTGATGCCTGTAGCTCTTATGGTAACCGTAACTTTTGGCGTATATTTACTGATTGGTTCGGTGGAACAATAGGGCCTGATTATGCATGGAAGTTAATGAGTCAGGATGTTTATAGTGACTCCGGTATGACCATTGCGGCAGATACCACGATACTCGCTCCGAACAAAGACTACTACTTTAAGCTACGCGTTATTAATAATGGCAATAGAACATGGAAAAGTGATGATGCAAACCCCGTGCTACTGGGTACGACCACGCCATACGATCGTACAAGCATATTATGTAATAGCACTTGGCTTAGCTGTAATAGGCCAGCAAAGCTTAGTGAGGCAAGCGTAGCACCTGGTGAAAAAGGCACGTTTGTATTTAAATCAAACATTCCAAATATAGGAAAGTTCAGTGAATACTTTAGTCTAGTTGCTAATGGCAAAACTTGGCTTAATGATTTCGGATTTTTTTGGCAGCTCAACGTTCTTCCTCCTACAACTAAGTGGCAGCCGACCAACCAAGCGATTTATTCTGATAGCGCACGCACTAAACCAGTTAACGTTAGTGCACTTTCGCCAAGTACAACATATTACGCTTCTGTCACAGCAAAAAACACCGGCAACACAATATGGAGTAATGCCGGAAAAAACCCAGTATTACTAGCGCCAAGCAGTCCAGTTGACCGCTCTAGTGCATTCTATAATGCAAGTTGGACAAGCATAAATAGATCTGCATTATTAAAGGAGGCTTCCATACTACCTGGGCAACTTGGGACTTTTGAATTTTCCCTGACGACCCCACAAACCCTTGGCCTATACAAAGAGTATTTTAGGCCTGTCGTAGAAGGACTGACGTGGATGAACGATGTCGGTATGTATTGGCCACTAAATGTTTCAGCACCCACCTCTCAGTGGAGTGTTATCTCGCAGTATGCTTATCAGGACTCGCTAAAAAGTCAGCCTTACGACACCAATTCGACCGTTAATAAAAATCGATTATTTATGTCTATTAAGGCTCAAAATACAGGTAATACTATCTGGCAAAACTCGGGGGCAAATCCAACTCGACTCGGTACCAACAATCCTATGGATCACACCAGTGAATTTTACGATAGCTCCTGGATTGCACCAAATCGAGCAGCGAGCCTTATCGAGTCATCGGTAGCACCTGGTGAAATAGGCACTTTTGAATTCTGGATTACGACACCTTACAAACCAAATGGATCGGTTATTAAAGAATATTTTAGACCTGTCGTAGAAGGACTGACGTGGATGAACGATGTAGGTATGTACCAGCTATTTACATTTAAAAGCCCTATAAATACCTGGGACTATCTAAGCCAAGGTATGTATAGCGACAGTACACTTAAAAACAGTATCGATCCAACGAGTACCATAAGCAGTAATACAATTTATTACCTTAAACTAACACTAAAAAATACAAGTGGTGAGATTTGGCAAAAATCAACCTTTGCGCTGGGGACGAATAACCCCCCCGATCGTACAAGTTCTTTTTACAATAGTAGTTGGCAGAGTCCTAACCGTGCGGCGACACTAAAAGAGGACACTGTACTACCTGGTGGTACTGGAACCTTTGAGTTTGCGGTAAAAACTCCCTCTTCGGCAGCAGACTACAAAGAGTACTTCCGACCTGTAGTCGAAGGTAAGGTATGGCTTGTTGACCTTGGTCTATATTGGCAACTTAAAGTCAGATAGAAATTAGCTGCGTATATATTGCGACAAGTTTTGCTGATTCATTTTCATATGAATACTCTTTGGCATATTGAGTTGATTTCTCAATTAGATCATCGATATTGATTGACTTGATTGATCGTGCCAACTCATAGTAGTTCGCCGACTTTGTTATATCAACCGTAATTCTACTCTTATTGATCTCTGTGAATGACTGTGTCGGGTATACGATTGCAGGTTTTCTATTTGCAAACGCATTATTAAGTGCCGCCGATGAGACATAAGAGTAATATTTAGTATCATAAGGGAATACACAGATATCACATTCTCTAATTAACGCATTAAGTCTGTCGTCGTCCCGCACGTAACCAGTAACATACACTCTGTCGACCAGATTGTGATGCGTAATCAGGTCAGAAAGCTCGTCCAATAAAGGCTCTTGTCCTCCTGATGGGTGTATTCCGCCTATAATTGCTAGCTTATAATTATCAGGTAGTAGGGTCAGTGCCTTGATGGCCTGGTCTACCCCTTTCATGCGAGAAAGAAACCCAATTGAAGCAAATATCTTATCCCCAGGTTTAAACGAAAGTGCTTCTCTTATTTCTTCTGATTTCGGTGTTTGATCAATAACGGGCACTGGAATAGTTATAACCATAATATTTTTTGGGTTTATTCCATGTTCTGTAAGATCTTTTTTTGTAGCCGTGTTATTAACCAATAGTAGATCCGCGCCTAATAGCGGCGCAATGTAACGTCGGCTGAACTCATGTGCCGCCCTAACAGACCTTAGGTAGTGAAAAATGCTTCGTGGGCCAAAACCAAAACGTTGTGGGCGTTGGTACTGTGCTGCCGGAGCAGTATGGACGGTGACGATTACTTTTTTACTCATTCCTTTAACTGTTTTAATTATTTGATCCAGTTCATCGTGTTTGAAAAAAGAAAGCTCGTGTTGAATATGCAATGCATCGAACGACCGCATCATTGTACGTAGTTCGATGAGTGCCTCTGAAAGCTCGATGTTTGACATTAACTTGGTCTTATTCGGAGAATAAGGAAATATCTCATTGTAAACATCATCTTGTGACAGCAAAGCTGCCAGGTACTGTTCCTGGTATTTACCTATTCCGCAGTCTTCGTTATGAGTTGTAAAATGAAGGATTCGCATAATTTTTTTCATAGTATTTCCATTATATACTTTTTCACCTGCTGGTATGATTCATCCCAGGTTGTTATTTTGTATTCTTTAACTTTTAATCTTGCTTCTTTAAGATTACTCGGCTCAAGCAAAGTAAGAATCTGTTCTAGGAGCTTATCGGGAGATGTCGGATCAAAATAAGATATAAGATTTCCGGCAATTTCTGGCATGCTACTTGTATTACTTGCCAGGCAGGGTACGCCATGATACATGCTTTCAGCTATAGGAAGTCCCCATCCTTCATAAAAACTCGGATAAACGGTAAACAAACAATTTTTATATAGCCAGACAAGCTCTTCATCACTCGCATTATGCAAAAATATAATTTTATCTTTTACGTCGGGGTCAGTTGTCATAAGATCATAGATATTTTCAGTCTTCCAACCTTTCCGACCGACTAAGACAATTTTTGGTAGTTCAATTTGTTTTAAAGCAGCTTGCTTATATGTGTAGTACAGTAAAGTGTGATTCTTCCTTACCTCTATCGTGCCTACGGAAAGAATGAATGAGTTGCGTCTAATGTCGTCCTCGTTTGGCTTCAGGGGCTCGAGTAGCTCAAAATTCTCACCAAGTCTAAACATCTCTAATTTTGGTACTTCTAGTTTTTGCATTCTAAGCCAGGCCGCAACGTCTTGCATTGTATGCTTTGAAATTGAAAGCACGAGTGTACATATTGGATATATTTTTTTTACATAATTATCAAGCCAGTCCGTTGAGTGTCCAGAGAATTGGGGTGTAACCAAGGGAAGTATGTCATAGCATATCTGTACAATTCTTACGCCACCGCCATTAAATGTAATGATTTTCTGAATATAATTTTCGTCAGACCATATACCTTCAATGATAAACAAGGCATCCCCCGGTGCGGGAACAACTATCGATGCATCCTTTGCGCTCTTTGCCGATAACATGGTTTCTAGCTTACGATTTAAATACCTGACGTGTTTAGAACGCCCAAGAACACGCTTAGCTTTTAGCGCTAGCCGCACAGCGTTCTTAACATTTAACAAATCAGACGTAATGTGTTTGTCGTTAAATAAGTCTTCTGTTTTGAAGATATCTTCGCGCTTAATCTCACAAAAATCATGACCATGCCAGGTCACAAAGATGCTATTTTCGTTATTAATAAATCTTGATATAAGCTCATGTTGCACACGTGGAACACCCGTAAGTCTACCCTCCCAGCGCATAAGTTGAGTTACGTCTATAAAAATTTTTTTCATAGTATGTTTGCATCTTTTTTTAATGTGTCGATCACGTTTTTGACAGTATTAACAAAAGAATGGTATGAATGAGTCGTCACAATAGCAGCTTGCGCTTGACTAATTATTCTATCCTTATGGGTCATCAGTATAAATCTTTCGACAGATTTATTCAGTTCACCAATTCCCGATATGTCTAGCTTTGAACAGGGAAGATCGACCCCACTTAATTCTTTAGGGGCAATATAAAAAGGTGTCGCACCATATCTTGAGGCTTCGATCGCCGCTATGGCTGAATCATTATTTGACGCAAAACTAACATCCAGACGACTTACGTTATTTTCAAAATAACGGTCGTTCATAACTTTTATAGTTGGAATGTTCTCATCTGCTGCTATTTCGTATTGTGACGTACCTTCTGCGATATATAGCTTTTCTATAGAGGGGCTTTCCAATTCTGCAAATACTGCCATTGCATGACTATCTCGTGTCAAACCAGACGTTCCGATAATGTTTTTCTTTACCGGTAGAAGATCCTTATACACGAGTGAGCTTGCGGGATAATTTGCTACTACTACTAATGGTGTAACACCAATTTTTTTCGCAAGTGTATCAATGAGCTTTTTCCATTTCTCACTAAATACTATCACCGCTTGCTGGCCAGAAATAAGGGACGCAAGCATGTTTGTACCCTCAGTGCGAACATTCTTATTTAAATCAACTTCAAAGTCATATCTATCTAATGAAATTAGTTTTTCATCTTCGAGCATTCCCTTCCACAGCTTGGTTATATCAAGCGTGTGTAAGATCAAAATACCAGGATTAGCAAGGGCTGAAAATAAAGACTTTATGCTATCCTGGCTATCCCCTATGTGATAAATAATCGCGGAACTATTATTTTTTATATTAATCGGTACGTCTTTTGATATATTTAATGCTTCTGTCACAAAAGGTAGCATATTTGGTCGTGGAGCTCCATTATCGTACGCGCCTTCAAAAAAATACACTGTGTTATATCGACGCGATAGTTCTGAATGCAAGCGTTGTACTGTTCGCGAAACGGCCGTTTTTGCTTCTGGGTTTGGTGCAAAGACAGTAATTAGCTCTTTCGTCGTTCCCTCTCGTATCAATGGAACGTGCTCAAAAGCCTCTACGGCAGCGTTTGCAGATGCTTCCCAGGTATATTTATCGAGTATGCCGTTATATTGATCTTGGTCAATCACTCCATGCAATGATTCATCAAGTGCGGTCGCTATTGCTGTGGCAAAAGAAGGGTCAAAAAAATGAAAAGCATCCACTGAAATCTCCCGAAATACCATAATATCAGAACATGCAACGGGCTTGTTCTTTTCTACCGCTTCAAGCACAGGAAGTCCCAATCCTTCATACTCACTTGGGAATAATAAAACTTCGCATTCTTCATACAGATAATTTAGCTCTTCTCCAGATACATTACCTGTAAACACTACATTTTCGGATATTTTTGAAAGTTCTGCGATTTGGTCAGGGTCAAAATATGAGGTGATTACCAGTGTATATGTGTTATCGTGCTTTCTATTAAATTCATTGAAGCCCTGTATACCTACCCTATTGTTTTTACGTAGGTCATTACCTGTTGGCATAAGAATAAATGGTTTATTTACCATTACCTTTTGTTTACGAGTGGCATGTTCAATTGGTCCACCGTCAATACTCTTGATGCGCGTAGGATCCACACCTAAATATATCGCAAGGTCATTTGCAACGGTTTTAGAGATCGCAAGGTATACATCTGCTTTAAGTAATTCAGTTAGTTTAGTCAGAAACTCTATTTCGGCAATTTTATTTCTAAAATATATTTCATGAAACATAAATGGGATAAGATCGTAAAATAAAGCGCCTTTATGCACCGCGCTGTTCGAAGGGAACACGCTACATACCCCCCCTTGCATCGGTGATAAGATTAAATATTCAATCTCGACACCACCTATACTATCGATTGCATGTTCAGCCACGTGGGCGTCGATAATTTTTCGGTTATGCCCCATTACAGCCGCTGCATTTGTAATCTCGTCTTGCGATAGGTCTAAGTGAACAAACTTCGGTGAACCCATTTTTTTGCCAATAGTCTTTAGCACGCCATCTTCGATCGGTAGCCTAGATGACAAGATGAACTCTATGTGGACCCATCTTTTCTTTGTTTGGTTTAATTTCGCAATTGCAGAAATGAGCTCGCTAGAGTATTTACCCATCCCTCTATGCCAAGCAACCGTTTGAAATACCTGAGCATCAACCATTAATACACGTTTCATACTTTTGTAATCCTTAAAAATCGACTTGCTATCCGTATCAAAAAATTTGTTATTTTAATGTATAGCCTTAAAAGTGGTGGTGCTTTTTTTGATTGATTATATCTAGAAAAATTCAGTTTATCTGCGTTATTTGCGGCCTCTATTGTTGCTGCAGCAATCCCCAACGGAGCATATTTATTGTGTGATTTTAGAGAATCATAAATTTTTCTATTAACATTTTTTAGTTTTATTTTTAGCTGGCGTTTAAAATGACGACGCAAAGGCGTCAGCTCTCCCAGCGTCGCGCCTAGATGATTTATCTGTTCGGTTTTTAATTCAAGCTCTTTTTCTAAAGACAAGAGCCTTAACTGTGACCGCTCAAGCCGATTCAGTTCTGGTAAAAACCGATAGTTAATAATCGGTTCTTTATTAATGACAGCTTCAATGTATGAAAATTCTTTTTTTCTATGAGATTGTTTATCGACAAAATACTCATTTAGGCCGTCTTTAAAAACTTTTTTGTAATTATGATTTTTCAAAAGTAGGTGCCAATCTTGTTCAATATGATTTGCTTCAATGCAAATAACCTCGGGCCTATATCGTGACCAGTCATTTCCCTCAATTACGTTGTATTCATATCCCTCAACATCGATCTTCATAAAACTAATGTGTTTCACTTTATGTTTAGAAAATACGTCGGCAAGTGACACTACTTTAACCTCATAATCTTTATAGTCTTCCGTAAAATAATCTGGTGAAGTTTCATACTGGTCTTTGAGTGTATTGGAGAAGGTCGAAAGTCCTGAGCCTTCATATTCACGAAGATTTAAAACACCAGCTTTATTTGAAATACCTATGTTTAAATTTATGTCGCGAGGACGCAGATTTTTTAATTGTATAAAATGATTTCGGATAGGCTCAATGTTAATGCCGCTCCAGCCTTTATCGTAAAATAATTTTGTTACCGAATCTACTACAGGGCTGTTTGCTCCTACGTCTACATAAAAACCTTTTTCGTTATCTTCAAAAAAACCAGCAAGAATGAAGTCTTCTTTATTCTGTGCATAACTAATGTTTTTATCCATTTAACCCTTTTCCATATACTCGCCAAGCTCATTTACGGTTTGTCGCCAAGTAAATTTACGCACTCTTATTTTCCCTGCTTTAATTAGCTTGTTTCTTAGATTTTCATCTCGCAATAGCTTTTCTATTTTAACAGATATATCCTTTTCACTCATTGCGTCTACATATAAACTTGCATTGGACATAACCTCGGGAAGTGATGAGTTATTACCAACTATAGTTGGCGTTCCTACAGACATAGCCTCAAGTGGTGTCATACCAAAGCCTTCATAAAGTGCAGGGTGCACAAGTACCTTTGCGCCTGCGTATAGTTGTATAATATCTTGATCTGGTACAAATGTATCTATCTTGAGTACGGCGTGCCCCTCTCTTACTGCACTTTCAATCGATTTCTTTATAGGCTCATTTTTCCACCCATACCCACCAACGACGACCAGCGTATAAACTTGTCTGGTTTCTTTTGCGAGCAATCGATACGCAGCAACGAGGCGTGCAATGTTTTTACGTGGTTCAATATTCCCAACAAACAAAATGTATTCGCCCACAATACCGTATTTTTTTTTCATGGCATTTATTGTTTCATTCGTCACGGCCTTACTAGGTACAGCATTAACACCGTTATGTATTACTTTTATTTTATTAGCAGCCATGTTTGTGTATTTTATAATTTCTGCTTTGGCATGATTCGAAATTGTAATTATTCCGTTTGATCTTTGGGCCCATATTTTTAAGTATCTAGACAAAAAAATTTGATTTTTCGTATCTGTAAATTCTGGATAAACAATGAAACTAACATCATACATATAGGTATATGATTTAGAAAATAGAAGTGGCCAGTTCCAATAGTTTGGAAATAGGTAGTAGCCTTTACCAAAAAATATATCCATAAATGGCAACAAGTTAAAACGTCTCAGGGCCCTAAATAAAGTATCTGGAATTAGTATCTGTTTGATTGGAAATTGTAGTCCGAGAGTCTCTACCTGTTTTCTTTTATCGTACGGAACGAGAAGTATCAGCTTGAATTTTGTGTTGAGTGTTTCACTTTGGTGCCACTCTCGAAGTAGCGCCAGGAGCGTGTGGCCTATGCCACTCATATTTTTTGATGTCAGTGCTGACGTCTCAACAAAAAGGAGCTTTTGTTTCATATGTATAACCTTGACATTTAAGCATGGTCTAGTTTAGTTGTTATCTTAATGTCAGGACTGGTCAGAAAAGGAACCGGTGAGTCTTCATAGACAGTAAACTTACGGGCTTCTTCCCACCAGTCATAAACGCGGCTCGCATCTTCGGCTTCAATCGCAATATCCAGGGTATATTTCCCATCCGAAAAATAGTTTGGGAGACTGAACTTCACGTTGAGAATATCTCCTTTTTTTACTAATCCAGTGTTAATGTGTTGTAGTTTCGTATTGGTAGCGACGATTATCTGACCAGTAGCATCTTTGATACTGAACCCGACCATCGGATTTTTGATATCGTCCTTTGCCTTAATAGTTAAAAGTAAATCGAGTGGTAGCGCTTTATTAGTGATTTTTTTAGGACTTACTTCTACGGTAACGATGGATATTTCTCGACTACCCCAACGTTGGGGACCGTCCTCGATAGCTTTCACGGGCTCTTCGTCCATAAACATACGAGAATATTTATCGGCGACTCTATCGGGACGCCCCTCTGCAACGAGTTTGCTTTCTTCAATAAGCACCGCTCGATCACAAAACTCTTTTACGGCGCTCATGTCATGTGTCACAAAAACAACGGTTGTTTTATTCTTTTTTAATTCTCTAAAATAATCGAAACATTTTCGTTGAAAATCAGCATCCCCAACAGCAAGGACTTCATCTACAAGTAATATTTCAGCCTCTGCCTTCGTCGCAACTGCGAAGGCTAGCCGAACTTGCATGCCAGATGAATAATTTTTTAGTTTTTGATCCATAAAACGTTCTAGTTCAGCAAATTCAACGATGCTTTCATAATTTGCGTCAACTTCTTTTTTTGTAAATCCCAAAAGTGCTCCATTGAGGTATACGTTTTCTCTACCTGTCAGTTCAGGATTAAAGCCAACGCCAAGTTCGATAAATGGAACTAGCTTTCCATTTTTTTCAATCGATCCACTTGTTGTGGCATAGATGCCAGCAATAATTTTTAGTAGTGTACTTTTACCGCTTCCGTTTCGTCCAACAATGCCGAAAAATTCACCCTTATTTATCTTGAAATTTATATTTTTAAGCGCATGTTGACTCTCAAACCTACGGTGATTTCTATTAAAAGGATTAATGAAAAGACTTTTAACACTGTCCATTTTTTCATGAGGAAGCTGAAAGCTCTTTGATACATTGTTAACAGCAATAGCTACCTTATTGTCCATTAAATTTCCTCCGCAAACGATGGTGAACGTTTTCTAAAATACATAGCCCCTAAGACAATAAATATAAGCGTAATAAGAAGCGGGATAACGTAGAAGTACTGATGTTGACTATACAGGGATCCTAGCGTCAAAGCATTTGGGGTGACAACAAAATATCGTGCATCTTGAATAATTTGTGCAACAGGGTTTAGGATCATTAGTTGAGCTATCCAGGGAGTAACCTTTAACACTAGATCAATAGGGTACAAAATTGGTGTTGCGTAAAAACCAGCCTGTAGCACTACTTCCCAAATATAATTAATATCCCTAAAACGTACGTACAAAGCGCTAAGAAGAAAGGCAATACCAAGAGCAAAAACAAAAAGTTCAACTATAAATGGAATTATTAGTAATGTACGCCACTCAAATGGGACCCCATTAATAACCATAAAAATAGCAACAACAACCAAGTTGATCCCAAGATTGATTAAGGCAGATAATGAACCTGCCAGGACAACGACATATCGAGGAAAGGCGAGCTTTCTCATTAAATCACCCTTACCGACAATGGCCGACAGCCCGTTAGTCGTTACCTCAACAAAATAACTCCACATAACCACGCCAAGTAAAAGATATACCGCATAGTGCGGGATAGTAGAGCCTATTTTTAAGAAATAGACAAATACAACATATAAAATAGCGAACAGGGCCAGCGGACGCAACAAGCTCCAGACGTACCCCAACGCAGATCCTTTGTATCGAAGCTTGAAATCTGTAATAACAAGTTGCTTTAGTAGAATAATAGAGTAACGATATTTACTCTGTGCTTTTTTTATTGGATTCACAATAATCTTATTATAGGGACATTTTGAGGGGTAAGCAATGATATACTGATATTAATCTATGTCAGAATTAAATAAAGAAATAATCATCACCGGTATAAACGGCTTCGTCGGCGAACATCTCGCTCGTCACCTACACTCGTCCGACTTCTCTGTTACGGGCATTGGTCGCGAAGAATACCCAAATAGCACCGTTTCACCTTATATTGATAGGTATCAACAAGCTGACCTGCTGAATGCATCCCAGGTCGGCACGCTTCATTTAAAAAACGCGGCCGCAATTATCCACCTAGCTGGCCTCGCATCGGTTGCTGATTCATTTAAAACACCAGAGCTATACAAATCTGGCAACGCCGAAATGACGGATAACCTACTGACAACCGCCAAACAACAGGGCTTTAGAGGCAGAGTAGTGGCAATTAGCACCGGTGCTCTTTATGATCCAAACCAATCAATGCCACTCACCGAGGATTCCAAGATAACAGAAGGCTCTCCCTACGCAGTCGGTAAAATTCGGGCAGAAGAAGTGATCAAAAGGCACAAAGCTAATGGCCTCGATGTTGTTATTGCACGACCATTCAACCATATTGGACCTGGTCAAGGGAATGGATTTCTTGTCGCCGACCTTTATGGCCAACTCCTTGTTGCACGCGAAACCCAATCGTCAACCATTTCTGTTGGAAACCTTGCTACAAAAAGAGATTACACTGACGTTCGTGACATTGTCACGGCCTATACAAAACTTGCTACGGCTGATGCACTCACACATGAAACATACAATATTGCATCTGGCGCATCGTTGTCTGGGTTTGAAATACTTCATATACTACAAAAAACCATGGGCCTCGAGTTGATCAAACCAGTAACTGATCAATCCCGCGTCCGCCTTACTGATGCTCTAGATATTATCGGTGACGCAAGTCGTTTGAAAAACGAGCTAAGCTGGGATATCCTGTCAAGCCCTACGACCGCCATTAAAGATTTCGTGGAACGACGACACTCTGAAACTACCGAGCCCGCAAATACATAGCTGCTTAAATCAAAGCGAATCAACCACAAAAGCCACACTCGGTCAGTGCTATTCAATTTTCGATCAATTTTTACAATTTTGTTGATTCAATAGCAAGATCGTGATCAACCATCAACTTGACGAGTCCTGGAAAATCCACTTTTCGCTTCCATCCAAGTTCTTTTTCGGCTTTTGTTGGGTCACCAAGAAGCACATCAACCTCTGCTGGACGCATAAATGCAGGGTTTTGTTTTACATATGGCTTCCAATCATCAATACCAACGTGTTTAAACGCAGTATCCAAGAATTCTTCAATAGAATGAGTCTCACCTGTTGCAAGAACATAATCTTTTGGCACGTCTTGCTGAAGCATTCGCCACATACCTTCTACGTAATCGCCCGCATATCCCCAGTCTCTCTTTGGCCATAGGTCACCAAGTTCAACGTGATCTTGAAGCCCGAGTTTAATCCTCGCAACCGCATTTGTTATTTTTCGAGTAACAAACTCTATGCCACGACGATCACCTTCGTGATTAAAGAGGATTCCAGAAACGGCAAACATATTATAACTTTCGCGATAGTTTCTTGTAATCCAGTACCCATATAGCTTTGCAACGCCGTATGGACTTCTAGGATGAAATGTCGCTTCTTCTGTATAGCCATTCTTTGGTCGGTTATATTCAAGGCCACCATACATTTCAGACGTAGATGCTTGGTAAAAACGAACCTTATTTTCAGTATCCGTTAAGCGGATCGCTTCGAGCATATTCAGTACGCCTTTTCCAGTAACATCGCTCGTCAGCATTGGGTCTTTAAACGAGTAGCCAACGTGACTAATTGCACCGAGATTATAAACCTCATCCGGCTTTGCAAGTTGCATAGCTCGTACTAAAGAAGAGGCGTCGGTAAGATCGGCTTCAATAAGTGTTACATATGGGAACTCTGATTCAGTAGCCTCGCGCTTAGGGTTGTGTTGTCCCCTAATAATTCCAAAAATCTCGTATCCTTTTTCGTTCAATAATTCAGCAAGGTGACCACCATCTTGTCCAGTGATTCCAGTAATTAAAGCGCGTTTTTTAGCCTCAGCCATTCAATATCCCTCGTAACATTATGTAGTTCGTGACTTTATTATACATTACGACCACCCGAGCTTATATACTATAGAGATGAAACTCCTCGAATACGAAGCCAAACACCTCCTCAAAACCGCCCACATTCCCGTGCCGATGTCGCGCCTTATTAAACTTGGCGACACCCTCCCAACGCCTCTCGTCCTCAAATCCCAAGTCCCCACCGGCGGTCGTGGCAAAGCCGGCGGGATCATTATGATCGACAAACCCGAAGACCTGCAGCCAGCAATCGACAAGCTCCTGAAATTAGAAATTAAAGGTTTCACCCCAAAAACACTCCTCGCTGAAGAAAAATTAAACATCAAAAAAGAACTCTACCTTTCGATTCTTATCGATCGCTGGTCTGCCGGCATCAAAATCTTCGCTCACAAAAACGGGGGCGTTGAGGTAGAAGAAAACACCGGTTTTACGTCGTGGTCAATCGAAAAAAAATCCCAGGCTGAAGCAATTGGGCAACAGTTAGCCGATTACTATGAACTACCGGGTCAAACATTTGCACTCCAGGACCTAACAGAAAACTTCTACGATTGTTTCGTAAAAAACGACGCTACTTTAATAGAAATAAACCCCCTCATCCTCACCGAAGAAGAAAACCTTGTTGCCGGCGATTGCAAAATGACGCTCGATGATGCCGCAAGTTTCCGACATGTATGGAATTTCGAGGAAAAACCAGCCGAAGTTAACTTTGTCACCATTAACCCAGAAGGAAATACTGCGACTATTGCGAATGGTGCTGGTCTTGCTATGGCGACCGTCGATGCCGCTTACCAAGCAGGTCTAAAGCCAACCAACTTCCTTGATATTGGTGGTGGCGCCAATGAAGCCACATTATTAAAAGCTTTTGAACGAATCGTGAAATACAAAAACCTCCAAGCTATCATTATTAACATCTTCGCCGGCATCACTCGGGCCGACGAAGTCGCCAAAGCGGTCGTCGCCGCTAAAAAACAGATCAACAACCTCCCTCCATTATTTATTCGCCTCGCTGGGACAAATTATGAAGCAGCCGAAAAAATTCTCACTGAAAACAACGTTGCCCTCCTTCCAAACCTAGAATCTGCCCTTCACGCAGCCAAAGAGGTCATCCATGACTAATCTTTTCGAAGGTAAAAATGTCATTGTTCAAGGCATGACTGGCGCCCACGGTAGCTTCCAGACAAAGGCGATGCTGGCAGCTGGAACAAACGTCATCGCCGGTGTCACTCCAGGTAAACAAGGGCAAGAAATAGAAGGGGTCAAAGTCTACGATTCCATCAAAGCCATTCAAGAAACTAATCAGGTTGATATCACCGTCATCTGCGTCCCAGCTCCCTACGCCAAAGCTGCCATCCTCGAAGCCATCAACGCTAAAATTCCACTCATTATCATTATTACCGAAGGCATCCCTGTCCACGATATGCTCGCCGTCAACAAAGCCTTAAAAGGCTCGCAATCAACGCTTCTCGGACCAAACTCACCCGGTGCACTTCTCCCCGGTATCAACAAACTTGGCATCATCCCCGCCAACATGTCACGAAGAGGAAACGCTGCGATCGTCAGTCGTTCTGGCACGCTCACTTATGAAACAATGGCTGGTCTGACAGATAAAGGAATTGGTCAAAAGTACGTCATTGGTATTGGCGGTGATATCATCCACGGCATGGGCTACAAAGAGTGCCTTGAACTCTTTGAAAACGACGAAGAAGTCGATCAAATTATCCTTATCGGTGAAATCGGTGGGCAAGACGAAATAGAAGCCGCACACTATATAAAAGGGTGTGTCACAAAACCTGTTTTTGCCTACATCGCCGGTCATCATGCGCCGGAGGGTATTCAACTTGGACATGCTGGCGCCATCCTCGGATCGGCCCTGGAATCAGCCGACAACAAGACAAAAATCTTGGCAGAGTCTGGTGTTAAAACCGCAGGCAGCATCACCGAACTCATTACCTTTATAGCTAGCGCTCGTGGCTAAACAACCCCTGTAATGTTATACTAAAAACAATGAAAACAATCAGTATTTTGATTCCCGCCTACAACGAACAAGCCGTGCTCGGGAAGCTGTTCACTCGCCTGCACACACTTGCAGATAACAACGAGAAATACGACTTTGAGTTCTTTTTTGTTAACGACGGTAGTAAGGATACCACACTGGAAATTATTAAAGAACAGGCGGAAATTGACACCCGCGTTTCGTACCTCAACCTCTCCCGTAACTTCGGTAAAGAAATCGCCATGATCGCTGCGCTTGATCACGTATCGGGTGACGCAACGGTTATTATTGACGCCGACCTGCAGGATCCACCAGAGTTAATTCCTGAAATGATCACCTGGTGGGAAAAAGGCTATGACGATGTCTATGCAAAACGCAGCAGCCGCCTCGGTGAATCATTCCTCAAGAAATTTACCTCGAGGGTTTTTTATAATACGCTTCAATCCGTCACTCGTATTCCGATCCAAAAAGATACTGGCGATTTTCGCCTGCTTGATCGTCGCGCTGTCGAAGCTTTAAAACAAATTCGTGAAAGTCAGCGCTACACAAAAGGCTATTTTAGCTGGATCGGGTTTAAGAAAAAAGAAATCACCTATCACCGTGATGCACGTGCCGCCGGTGAAACACACTGGAATTACTTTAGACTTGCCGACCTTGCTATTGAAGGAATTGTTTCGTTTAGTATTGCGCCCCTGCGCCTTGCAACCGCTCTTGGGACAGCTGTTGCTGTTGCGACGTTTATTTACCTTATTGTTATTGTCGTTCGAACTATTATTTTTGGTACTGACCTTGCTGGCTACCCTTCAACCTTGGCAGTCATCCTTTTTCTTGGCGGCGCCCAGCTGCTTTCTCTTGGTATTATTGGTGAGTATGTCGGTCGTATCTTTAACGAGACCAAGAACCGTCCGCTCTATTTAATCGAGGAGCTCCACATTGGAACGAGTAAAAAAACACGCTGAAAAGATTAGGTTCGGAGTTGTTGGTATTGCCAATACTGGACTAGACTTTCTCATTCTCTTTCTATTAGTTGCTTTGGGACTCGACAAAATTCCCGCCAACTATATTTCTACCGGTACCGCCTTCATATTTAGCTTTTTCGTGAACAAATCGTTCACCTTTAAATCAAAGGGCGGAAATGTAAAAAAACAGTTCCTTTACTTTATTATCGTTACAATTATTGGTCTTTGGATTATCCAACCGCTGATTATTTTCGGGTTCAACCGCCTATTTGCAGGGACTGGTTGGTCATCTGGTATCATTCTATTCGCTGCAAAAATTATCGCGACGGTCGCTTCTCTTACGTGGAATTATATTTTTTACAGCCGTATCGTTTTTAAAAAGATAGAAGAAAAGTAATATGGCACACATCGCTATTGACGCCCGTATCATCAACTCGACAACCGGTCGCTACGTCGAACGCCTCTTAACATATCTCCAAGAGATTGATCACACCAACGTCTATTCAGTATTGGTACGCGCCAAAGATGAAAATTTTTGGAAACCAACCGCCCACAACTTCATGATTAAAATTGCGGAATTCGATAATTACTCTATCGCCGAACAAACTGGTTTCTATAGATTTTTAAAAAAATTAAATCCTGACCTTGTACACTTTGCAATGCCTCAACAACCGGTGTTATTTAAAGGCAAGAAAGTCACCACCTTCCACGATTTTACCCTTATCAAAACTTACAATTCAGACAAAAACTGGTTTGTATTCCACGCCAAACAACAAATTGGAAAATCTGTTTTTAAAAAGGTAGCCACAGAAAGCAACCACATCATTACCCCAAGTAAATTTACAAAAGAAGAACTATTGAATTTCATAGCTATTGATGAAGAAAAAATAACCGTAATCTACGAATCAACCGACGTCCAACAGGGTGCTTCAAAAACCTACAAATTACCTTATAAGAAATATCTTTTATATGTTGGTCAGCAGTCTGACTACAAAAACATTAAGCGCCTTGGTGATGCCCATCAAAAAATTTTACAAATGTATCCAGACCTAGCTTTAGTGTTGGTGGGAAAAAAGAATGCCAGTGCACTTGCAAATGAAGCTTATTTTGCAAAAAATGAATATAAAAATATCCTCTTTACCGATTTTGTCGAAGACGCACAGTTGAATTGGCTCTATACACATGCCACCGCCTATGTCTTCCCGTCGCTTATGGAGGGGTTTGGTTTGCCCGGGCTTGAAGCAATGGGTCATGGCATTCCTGTTATTAGCAGTAACGCAACCTGTCTGCCGGAAATATACGGAAAAGCTGCCTATTACTTTGAGCCTACTAATACCGATGATATTGCCCGTGCAATTATCGAAGTATTAGGTAATGAGAAACTGAGGCAAAAACTATCGATCAATGGTTATCAACAAATCAAAAAATACTCTTGGAAAAAGATGGCCGAACAAACACTAAAAATATATGAAAATGTTCTAAAATCTTGATGTGAGTCTTAAGAACTCACCTGAGCAATCGTAATTGTCCTCTCAGTACCTTCACCCTCTGAAAAAGTGCGGATATCGGCATATTCAGTCGCGACTTGGTGCACAATTCGACGATCAGCTGGGTTTAAACGTGCCACATGCGAGCTACCAGTACGACGAACTTCTTCAATCCAAACACGGGCTTCTTTGGCAACGCGCTCGGCGCGCTGTTTTTTATAATCGGCAATATCAATATTAACGCGCCAGACGGCGGCGTTTTGGTTACGGAGGACGGTCGAGACAAGGTACTGCATACTCCGAAGCGTTTCAGCACTACGACCAATCAGAAGGCTATTCAAATCTGTTGAGGGAACCGAGAGTTCAATCACGTCGTCATCGGTTGAAGCAACGACCTCAACATTAACACCAAAAAATGACAGGAGGTCTGCAAGATACTTTTGTGCAAATTCGGTTGATTGCTTTTTATTCATGCGTTTCTCTTTCTTTACCGTCTTATATTACTTCCTTGGCGTATCTTTCGCGGTAATACGAGTTATTTTTTCGCCTGTCACCATTGCCTCACGCGCCTGCTTCTCACGAGCTTTTGCTGTCGCTTTTTTGCCAGTGGGCGGCTTGACTTCGCTGGCGATTTCATCCATTTCTTTTACGTCACGCTTTAAAATGTAGTGTTGTTGAACGGCAGCAAACAGATTTGACGTCGCGTAGTAAAGCGCCAATGCGCCTGGCAGGCCCAGCATAATAAAGAGCATAAAAAATGGCAAAATTTTCGTCATTTTATTCATCATTACGGCGTTCAGTTCAGACTGGTCGGCCGCTTTACCGTCGGCAGCTTCTGCCATTACATCACGGAATCGCTTCGTTGTAGTGTTTGGGTTTGTCTGGCGACTAATAAAGTATTGGGACCCAGCAGCAAGTATCGCAAGCAGGATGAGGAAGACGTTTAGTCCACCCGGATCACCAATAGCATGGGCAGACAGGTCGATCACTCCGAAAAGTTTTTCTTTAAAATTTTCGGGATGAGCAATGAGGTCTTTAATCGGACCAATGTTTTTTAAAAGTCCATAGGTCAGCTTATCAATCTGATCACGTTGGGTTGTAAAAATCTGAATCACTTGGTAAAGCGCAATAAAAATTGGGAGCTGAATCAAGAGCGTCAAAATTGAGCGAAATGGTTTGACACCATGTTCTTTATAAAGCTCAAGCATTTGCATGCTTTCAAGCTGTTTATTCCCTTTCGTTGCCTTTTTGATTTGTGCGAGTTTCGGCTGCAGTTTTCGCATTTGTTTTACTTGGTGAAGCTGGCGAACAACTAACGGCCACATCGCGAAGCGAACCAAAATTGTAAATATAATAAGAGCAACACCAAAATCCGCACCTGGAATAATGCTGTATATGCCTATAAGTAGATTAAAAATTGGCTGGACAATTAACGTTTCAAAAATGTTCATCTAAAGTAAATGCCCGTCTCCCTTTGTGAGCTCTCTTTCTATATCTGTAAAATTATACCATTTTTAGAGGCGTTTATATATACCAGCTTTTTCAAGCAGGTCATCCATGTAACCAGAAAGCTCGGAATAGGGCGTATTTATTAACTCTGAAGACGTAGTAATAACAACAATGTCATAGACATCATTTAATTGCGGAAGATGTATTCGCATGTATTCATATATGCGGCGGCGAATTCTGTTTCGACCAACAGCGCTTTTTATAACTTTTTTACTCACAACTACTGAAATCCGCGGTCTTGATCGATGGCTATTATTTACCCATTTAATAGTGAGTGGTTGCGAGCGAACCGCTTTGCCGTTGGTATAGACGAAGCGAAGGCTGTTATGCCCATGAAAACGGAAAGGTGAGGGGATCATATATATTAAGTATAAAGGATGGTAAAAGATAAGTTGGTAAAAAAATAAAAAACGCACCCTTGAGGTGCGGTTTAGTATTAAACTGAAAGTCGGGCACG
This sequence comes from Candidatus Microsaccharimonas sossegonensis, assembly GCA_004100325.1. Classification (GTDB taxonomy): domain Bacteria; phylum Patescibacteriota; class Saccharimonadia; order Saccharimonadales; family Saccharimonadaceae; genus Microsaccharimonas; species Microsaccharimonas sossegonensis. The sequence goes on from SCKX01000001.1 coordinate 226,005, forward strand.
ACCTTTATTACGTCGGCGTTTTAAAACCTCAATACCGGTTTTCGACGACATACGAGCACGAAATCCGTGTGTTCGGGCGCGGTGGCGAGTGTGTGGTTGATGAGTTCGTTTTGGCATATCTGAATTATTTTAACAGTTTCACCTCTATTATTCAAGTATCCCCGTTTGAACCGTTTGATTTTTCTATGAAAAATGTTTTTTATATAAGACTTATCCCCTATTTTTTTGTTGTTATACACATATTTACAGAGGTAATCTGTAACTGTGTATAACTTAACCCTCTATACCCTCTAACCATTTTTAAAGAAATTCATAACTTATTTATGCTTGTGGAAAACTTTGTTTTTACCGTATACTAAGGGGTAATAAGCAATCAAACGATATAAAAGTGCGGGGAGTATTATCAAAATGAACGCGTTATGGCAGAGTGTGTTGGGTGAAATCGAATTATCGGTTTCTCATGCAACGTTTACGACGTGGTATAAAAAAACTGAGCTCGTCAGCCAAGATGAAGATGAAGTCGTTATCTCAGTACCTAATATCTTTGCTAAAAAACAATTTGAAGTAAAGTTTAACGACCGTATAAAAAAGGTGCTTGCAAAAAATGGCGTTGAGCCGAAGAAAATCACCTACACTATTATTGTCACCGGTAAAAAAACACATATTAACCGCGAAACAACACTTAATAATAACCCTGTCTCTCAACTTCTCTCTTCTTCACCAAATAATCATTCCGTAACACTTGGTCGCCCCATAAAGGGTCTTTCTGTGACTGGTAATCTAAACCCGCGCTATACTTTTGATACTTTCATTGTTGGATCAAGTAATGACCTGGCGTATACAGCTAGTTTGGCTGTTTCCTCAAACCCTGGTATGAAATACAACCCTCTTTATTTTTACGGTGGAGTTGGTTTAGGTAAAACTCACCTTATGCAAGCAGTCGGTAATGAGATTATTAAAAATAATCCCCAGACGAAGGTTTTATATGTGAGTTCAGAAACCTTTGTGAATGAATTTCTTGATTACATTCGTTTTAAGAAAAAGGGTTTTTCTGATAAATACCGTAATATTGATGTCCTTATCGTTGATGATATGCAGTTTATTGCCAATAAAGAAAAAACACAGGAAGAATTTTTTCACACATTTAATTTTTTGCATCAAAATAATAAACAGATTATTATCTCTAGTGATAAACCCCCTCGTAGTATTCCAACCCTTACCGAACGTCTACGTAGTCGATTCGAAATGGGGATGTCAATCGACATACAAATGCCAGATTTTGAAACCCGATGCGCTATTTTAAAAGCAAAAGCATCACTTTCTGGTGTTGAACTGAATAATGATACGGTTGAGTACCTCGCAACTAATATCAAAACTAATGTTCGTGAGCTTGAGGGTGCACTCAACCAGTTACTTGCCTATGCTGAACTACACGGTATTGAGCCGGATATTACGACGGCAGAAGGGCTACTTGGAAGTGTTCGTCACTCTCGTCCGCAACATTTAACGAGTAAACAAATTATTGACCGAACCGCTAAACACTTTCAACTTGCAATTGAAGAAATGTGTGGTGATAAACGAGATAAACATATTGTGGTTCCTCGCCAGATCGCAATGTATCTTTTACGATCAGAGCTCCATCTTAGTTTCCCTAAAATTGCTGGAGAGTTAGGTCGTAAAGATCATACCACAGCAATTCACTCCGTTGAAAAAATTGAAAAGGCCATTAAATTAGATTTTGTGATCCGTGAACAAGTCGCATCGATTCGAGAAAAGTTATATGTTTAAATATTTATCGTTTCATAGAATAATGTCTCTATTATCAACACTTGTTTATAACTATATAAAAAATGTGTATAGTTTGTTAATACGAACAGGTAAAACAGGTGATAGGGTATACACACTAAAACCCTTCACGTACCAATTCAACTCCTTTATTGTTTATAAATCACTTATTACCCCACTATCTTTACACATATTTACCCCACAGTTGTACACACAAAAAAAATAGTTATATATATTTAGTAGATAAAAGGTTATACCCATCATCCACACCCCCTATTAATAAGAAGAAAAAGATAAATTTTGAAAGGAACTCATAATGGAGCTTACTGTTACACAAGAAAATTTTGCAAGAGCATTATCAGCAGTTAGTCGTGTTGCAAGTAATAAAACTGGACTTCCAATCCTCAGTAATATTCTCCTTAGAACTGATAATAATCGTCTACTTGTCGCAGCCACAAACCTTGAAATTGCCACAACGCAATATATTGGTGCGAAGATTACTAAACCTGGTGCACTCACCATCCCAGCTCGCCTTATCTCGGAATTTGTGAATAACCTGCCAAAAGACACAATTAAACTCCAAGTAATAAATAATAACCTCCATATTTCTTCGGGTAAATTTACATCTATAATTAACGGCGTGATCGCCGATGAATTCCCTGAACTTCCAACAATTAATGAAGCATCGTCTATCAGTTACACAATACATATTGATGATTTTAAACAAGCGGTTAATCAAACAATTATTACCGCCAGTTCTGACACAACTAGACCTGTTTTAACAGGAGTCTATTGGCACTCACATGAAGGTCAATTATATCTTTCGGCCACTGATGGTTATCGCCTCTCTGAACGCCGTTTAGTAGAAACAAAAAGTGATGTTTCGGCGATTATACCGGTACAAACGTTACAAGAAGCCCTCCGAACAATCGTTGAAGATTCAGATACAGTTGATATTCTATTTGATGAAACGCAGGTACGTTTCCGTATTAATGATGCAGAAATAATCAGTCGCTTGGTTGACGGTAACTTTCCAGATTATCGTCAGCTTATTCCAGCCAAATCAGACATCAATGTAACGGTTAATAAGCAAGAATTCATTCGTGTCACGAAGATCGCTGGTCTATTTGCCCGTGAGTCTGGCGGAAGTGTGACAGTAACAGTTGATGCTGATAATAAATCGGTTTCACTTCACTCTATTGCGTCAGAATATGGAGAGAATACATCTGAACTATCCGCTGAGGTGACGGGAAGTGGTCAAGTGACACTTAATTCCCGGTATCTTACTGAAGCTTTGTCAGTTATTGAAGGCGATACAATAGAATTTAGTTTTACAGGCAAGCTCTCGCCTTGTATTTTAAAATCAGTCGTCAAAGACGTCGATTATTACCATGTTATTATGCCTCTAAAGAGTTAAGTATATGGCGGTCGTTAGTAAGGTTGTGGTTCAGAATGTTCGTTCGCACGTGCATTATACCGTTAACCTTGCTCCCGGTGTGACGGTTATTACTGGACCAAATGGAAGTGGTAAAACAACCCTTCTTGAATCAATTTATATTGCCCTTCAAGGTTCTTCATTTAAAGGAAGTGATAATGAAGTACTCCGCGCCGAAAGTCCTTGGTGGAAAATAGACCTCTTATTAGATGAGCAAAATAAACGAACGGTAAAGTTTGACCCAAATAAAGCAACCAGTCGTAAACAATTTATTATCGATGGAAAAACGACAGCAAGGTTAACTCCAAAAAACAAATATCCAATTGTGTTATTTGAACCAGAAGATCTTCGTCTCTTGAATGGATCGCCCGCTCGCCGCCGCCAGTTTATAGATCGGTTTATTTCACAGCTCAATCCACTCTATAGTATCTCGCTACGTAAATATGAACGCGCCCTACGCCAACGAAACAACCTATTAAAACGATTTAATACATCGTCTGACGAGTTATTTGCCTGGGATATTACATTAGCCGAACACGGTGCCTATTTAATTGAGCAACGCACCATGTTTATTGAAAAAATTAACAGCCAACTCAACAGCGCGTACCACGATATTGCTGAATCAAACGATGAAGTGTCGGTGCATTATTCACACACTCTCGTAGGTGATAGTAAACAAAAATTACTAGCTGAACTCCAGGTGCATATCGACCGCGATAAACAACTTGGCAACACTTCGGTTGGTCCGCATCGCCACGATGTTATCTTTCAACTTAATCGCTCCCCTGCTATTTCGAATGCATCAAGGGGAGAAGTACGAACTATCATCTTGGCATTAAAATTTCTTGAAGTTGATATTATTGAACAATTATCCGGCTTAAAACCACTTATATTACTCGACGATGTCTTCTCTGAATTAGACCTAGCTCGTCAAAAAGCCCTTAGTGACAAAACTCGCCAGCACCAAATAGTGATGACCAGTACCTATATAGTGTCAGATAGTAAACGCTACCACCACGTGGAACTTATATAATTAGTGACACTCACCCTAACCCCCAACATCAGAAGTATAAATTATTTCATAATCAGCAACTGTGTATCCACGAGACGTAATCTCTTGCTCAATGTATGGTTTAAGAGAGGCGGTATCAATATTTGAATCAACACATACAGCGATTTTCGTTACGTCATTTGGATATTTTAGCGATGTACAAGGGTATATACGATATAACCTAGCTTCAATCGGTAAGTCTTTAAGAATTGGATAATTTTTGTCTAGCTCACTTACCCCTGCATTGAGTTTTTTGCCGCCAAAGCGCTGGACAATTGCCTGGGCTGTTGGATTGTTTAAAAGTTGTTGAGCAGCACTAGTATTTGGTGTTAACGCAACTAATAATTCTTGTGTCTCACCATTTTTTATAGATATAGTTGTTTCATACTGCGTAAAACCATCTTGTGAAACGGTTATTTTATGAGTCCCGGGTGTGATTGAAAAGTTACTACTATTATTTACCACTGTTTTGCCACCACTATCTACTTGGATGGTAGCTTTTAAGGGAGCGATAGTTAACGTTAATTGAGTTTTAGGGATAGATATAAAAATCAAGCCAAGCACTAATAACACGACACCGATGATGCTAATGATACTAATTTTGATTTTATTACTCATACCACCCTCCCTACTTTGTTTGTCCAATATAGCGCGCCACAATTGCACCGTTAGTAATCATCCAAGTTGGATTACTGATTGTACCAAGGCTTGGAACACGTTGTCCCAGTGACGCATCGGCAGCTGGATAACCACTTTGGTTATTGCCAAGATAGAACGTTGCGTGTCCTAACGTATTACTAAAAAGTATATCGCCTGGTTGAAGATCACCTAAGCTCGGATTTGTAATAATTTTATATTTATCGGGGTTAGCGTTGACGTACGTCAATTGTTCCGTGACACCAACTTTTGGAAAACTTGTATCAACGCCACTTGATATCATAACTGTTGCGATAAAGCCACTACTGTCACTAGCCTGAGCTGAAGGATTATATTGATCAAGAGCTGTTTGATAGGCGACACTTGCATCTGATTTTGCTGCCTTTCCATCTTTAACAGGTTGCGGAAGCGCTAACCTAAGGGCTGTTTTTACGATACCACTCGCGACAATTGTATTTGTCGATGTACAATCACTCGATCCGATAGTTGCGCCAGTAACTACAGGCACAGTGTCTTTAAAGAACCCATATATCTGCATCGCGGCAGGAATACGTCTTGTTTGAAGTTTCGGAAGATCGGCTGAGAGCGGTGTATTAAGAGGGACTTCAAACTTGTCCATCCAAGCTTTTGTTGCAGCAGAAACATCTATGCCAGTACCAAACGCTGTTGGCGCTAGCCGGGCTTTATAACTACTCTTATACTCGCTAACCAAGTAATTAATCTGAAAAGCAACATCAGAAACGTCGACACCCTGTGCTTTTGCGGCGGCTTCTAACTTCGTTCGACGGCCGAAAGACCATTGCACCAGTCCATATCCAATACCATTACTTTCTTTAGCGCCACTATTAAAACCTGATTCTGCCTGCATATTTCCCATAATAGCGGCCGCTTGAACGGCATTAAACTCACCAGACCCTGTGAGAAGCGTAAAAATTTGCTTTAGTTTTGGATCATTTTGATCTAATTTTACTCCTGATGATGCACCCACGGCAGTACTTGATGCCGATGAACAAGACGTCGCAGTTGGATCATAAAAAAGAATATCATTTCCGCTATAAAATCCGGTATCCAACCCAGTATCCAGCGCAAGCACATTCACGGGACTTGAAGCGAGGACGACGATCCCGATGATTATGAGGCTGAAAGAGGATATTTTCTTCATACATCTGTACTATTTAAACTATACATCAAGGTCTAACACTGGGGTCATATTGTAAATTAGGATCTGACGCTGGAGGGACGTCAACGTGGACGTGATCACAATTATCAGGAAAAGTCGTAACCCCAACAGCTAAAGTAACCGCTGGTCCACAAGCCGATTGACCAACACGAGAACTTTTACCATTGATGGCTGCTGCTGACAAAATGGGCATTTCAAGGTTAATGACGCCAACAGAAGCTGCATTTCGTCCATCCAAAACTTTGCCATTAGCGACTGCGATATCTAATCCACTCCCATTTCCAGCATAGTGCCGACTTGCTGGTGAAGATCGTCCGCCAGCCGTACTGTTGTTTGAACACATACGGTTAAGATCACTAATTTTTATTGGGTAACTGTCGGTAACTGTGTCGATAATTTTAAGAATATTGATATTAATACCACACGGCATCGCGTTACCATCGACTTTTCCACTCGCAATATCTTCAAGTTTTGGCTTAACATTATTATTTAGATATGTCACCCTATTCTTTGCAACAATTTTTGCCGCCAATGATTTTTTATCCAAACTACTACTTGTGGCTGTTGAGTTACCACTGATAACATCTTCACCATTTAAAGATTGAATAGTTTGATAATCTAGTAAGAATACTGATATTGCTAATAACGAACGGGGATCTTTCACCTGGCCTGTAGTTGTACTTCCAAAGTCATTCTTTGAACCAACGCAGGCACCATTTGTACAACTACTATTCTTACTGAGTGATCCAGAAACAGTATTTGGATCTTTTGTTACTGAATTAACAGTACATCCGGCAGAATTGAATAAATAATCACCCGAACTTGCATTACCACACGACGTAATAAAGTCACTGAGCGGTGTTCCACTCTTAATATACCCAGACGATACAAGATCATCGATTGTTGCACCATCAGGAATAGTAATCGACTCATCAAGCCAACCTTCGTTCTGAATAAGTGTCAAAGCTTCACTAGTTGACATACTTGCTTGATCGGTTGTTATACCAGTACAAGGCATACCAGCAGCGTTAATGGCTGGTGTATTAGATGGATCTGTTGTATCAAGGCCAAAATCAGCCGCATACCCACATGATTCAGGGGTAAAATTAGCTGCACTTGCAGACGGAGAGAGGCTGACAAATGGAGTTTTTAAATACCCAAGTATTTGCGAGAAAATACTGCCATCATAAGAACCGGTTGCAAGTGTTGCAACACTAAGATTATTTACAATACTTCCAAGGAAAGTATATTGGCTAGACGTGTCAAACGGACTAAGCGAGGCAATATCCATTTGTTTTCGAAAAGCTTGATTTTGTTGTTGCAGAGCCACATAACCAGATAATTGAGTTGTTTTTAGTGCCGGTAGATTACGAGCCATACCACCAGCTGAAAAGAACGCCAAACCAGATATTCCTAGTACATCCCCCAAGTCTTGTCCTACTGCTTTTGGAATGGCGTTATTTGCTGCCACAGAAGCAAGAACCTTACTTGCAATGTCGGTAATAATAGCTTGAGTAGCTTGTGTGGCAATTTCGCTGATTGCAACACTCCCAGCCACCTTAATAAGGCCACCAACCAGTGTTGTGGAAGAAGCAACTGTTATGGCTGCGTCAACGGCCATCGCACTATACATGGATGCCGGGTTAAGCACTACATTACATGCTGGCTGTACTGCTTTTGATGCTGCGACCGAACCAACAACAACTGGATTCGTAAGGGCTGCATACCCTGGTGTATAAGCTGCCGATACTGGTGGTTTACCCTTGTTAATACCCAATGCGGAAAGAAGAATTGGCGAATCTAGCGCAGACGACATTTTTCCATCACTCGACCGCGGAGACTTATTTGTAAGGAGTGATCCGATTGCGCTCATATCATCGCTTGTGAACCCAGCAGACGTATCGACACCAGAAGCTTTTAATTTGGATGCCGGTGATAAGATAACATCATTTATATATGGAAGAATTTGTGCAAGTTGAATGGCAGCAACACCTGCTGCAATATAACCAGGTGCTTTGACGCCCATACAGCCAGCAACCGCAAGTGTGTATCCAACCCCACCCTTTTTAGCTTTGCCAAGCTGATCATTTACCTTTGCTCTTATTCCATCAGGGACAGCATTTAACTTATCAATTCCTGGTATCCGCGCGCGAATTTTCTCCAGTGCCTTAGAAAAACGATCTTTTGATGCTACACCACCATTTTTGCCATCTGCAATACCACCATCTTTCTTAAGATTGAACGGGTCTAAGAATTTTTTTGTTATATACTTACCTGACCATGCCTTCAGGCGAAGATTGAAAGCACCGCCAGTTCCTAATATTTTTGCCGCAACCTTGGGATTTTTTGCAAGGTAACCCGTTAAATCTTTGGCAGCAACATTTACTTTTCCTGCCTCAGTTTCTATAGAATAGCCCGTCGGATTCTTTGATGGGTATCCCTTTTTGCTATCCGTATTGGTCGTAGATGAATCATATATAGGTGTAATGCCTTTAGTCTTGAGCTGATCGAGGGCTACATTTGATATACGCCCCATTTTACATGTAATGCTCTTGCTGCTATTCGCACAAATAGGATCACCAGTGGTTGCAAACCCGAACGCTTTCATAAAACGACGTTCCATCGATGTCGAGCTAGAATCATTATTGATTGTCATATTTTCCATAAGATTAACCAACATACTTGCAGGACCAAGAAAACCACCAACGACACCACCACCAATACCCAAAAACGCCAGAACGGCAAAAATTGCGCCTCGCTTTTTTACAAAGCCTTTAAAATTTGCGGTCGTAAAGCGTCGACCTTTGGCTGATTGACCGCCCCTATAATTACTCTGCCAATTTCCACCAGCATCTTCGGCATCACGCACAGCGTCGGTAGAATCACCCCCATTTTTATTGTCACCACCGTGATTGGCTGGGTCGTTCGCAAACGCCTCTAACTGATCAAGACCGGCGCCACTGTACGCTGATCCTATACCGTCTTGATATGCTTGCTCACCAGGATTGTGAGCACTATCTTGCGCTTCTTTTTCATCATTCGGCAGTGTTGATTGTGGAGATGCCATAACTGCTACCATTATACCCTATCGAATAGGGGTTTAAGGGTTTCCGTTTCCCTGCACGGCAGCTTGGGGATTGGTGGTAATGAGCTGTTGTTCGGTGGGACTTGCCTGGATATTAATATGAACATGACTTTGCCCCGCAAAGAACAAACCCTGCCCAATCGGGAAGTTGGCAAGTCGCTTCTTTTCTTCCTCGGTGAGTTTAAAGACGTCCGACAAAACGTCGACGGCGCTGGCAGACTGTTTTAAAAGCAGTTGCATAGAGGAGTTGGCAACAATTGCGCGTCCCATTTTGCTTCCTATAAAGTCTTCCACGTCCTGAGTAATCGTCGTAAGACCCAGGTAATATTTACGAGCACGTTTGGCAAGGCTAAATAGGAAGTTTGCCGAGTCGTCATACTTCATTAATTGCCACGCCTCATCCACAATCAGCATGCGCTTTTTTTGGTCGGTGCGGGTAATGTTCCATATGTGACTGAGTACAATATACATGGCAATCGGACGAAGTTCGTCTTCAAGATCGCGGATATTAAAGACGACCATCGGGTTATTAATATCGATATTTGATTGTTGACTAAAAATGCCGGCAAACGTCCCAGTGGTATATTTTCGAAGACGCTGTGCTAGCTGCGGACCAGACCCACCCATATGGAGTAACGTGTCATAAAGGTCTGAAATAACCGGCGGTGGTGAATGATGTGTTAATGGATCGCTGGTAATACCAACACGCGCATATGTGTCGATAAGTGCTTGGTCAAGGTCAGCTTCCTCAACTGGCGTGAGTGCCGCCATTGCTGTACCGTTGGCTGCAATCTGCGTCCCACCAAGCATCAGACGAAAAAGCCCATGAAGTGTCACGAGGTTTGCACGGAGGGCATCTTCTGCCTCGTCGCTGTCAATCACTCGCGGCAAGTCAAACGGATTAATGCGTGTATTTGAATTAAGACTGAGGTGAACGTAACTGCCGCCAACTGCTTCGGCCAGTTTTTGATACTCATTTTCTGGGTCAATGATGATAACTTCAGTCCCAAGCATCATACTTCGGAGCGCCTCAAGCTTGACCGTAAATGACTTACCAGCACCAGACTTTGCAAAGACGACCATATTGGCATTTTCCAGCCGGTAACGGTCAAAAATGACCAGCCCGTTGTTGTGCATGTTAATGCCATACAAGATACCGGTATTATCGGTCAGGTCGGCACTGGTGAATGGAAAGCTAGTGCTAATTGCACCGGTGTTCATGTTGCGGCGAATCTGCAGTTGGTCTGACATTTGAGGGATCGTGCTGTTAAGTCCCTGCTCTTGCTGAGAAGAGGCAACCTTACTAAATACCAGCTGCTGACCAAAAAGCGTCTCAATTTTATTTTGGACGAAATTCAGTTCATCAAGGCTATCAGCCCATAACGTGACATACAAACCAAACCGAAAAAACCGCTCGGCCCCAAGTTGAATCTGGTCACGTAGCTCCTCAGCGTCGTTAATTGCTGCTTCAAGGGCAGGATCACGCGTCTTACCCTTCTCATTATTGATCGACGTGCTCGCCTCTAGCTGCGTCACCTTTTTACGGAGATTATTAAGGACCACCTGGCTATCAACCGGATAGACGTACATACTCACATCAAGTACTTCGTCGATGTTAATAAGCGAACTGAGCCACCCAGTATAAATTTGTCGCGGGTAGCCATAGACATACAACGTGCGACCATATTTCGTTCCCAGGCGAAAGTATGACGAGTGGATCTCGATACTGCTTGGTGCAATCAGGTCTCGAAGTGTTGAGACGCCCTTCATGAACGCCTGCTCTACTTCGGCTTGTTCGCGGGCGCGCTGCTGGGCAGCAACATCGACAGCAGTTTGCTTGGCCATTATTGTTGTCCCCCTGGTGCTGGTGCGACCGCCTTCTTGGTGTAAATACCGGTTGTTCGTTCAAAATCACCAAGTGGCTGGCGGACGGCAGTATCTGGATTATAAAAGTTATAATACAATTCACCAAGGGATTTTGTGTCGAGTTGCACACTTTGTACACCAATTTGGAACATACCGGCAATAACATTATCGACGCGGTTTTTGATTTCATCTTTCGCTTTTTGATAGGTAGCGGTATCGATTCGAGTGATGGTGTTCTTTGGTTTGGCAAATAATTTTCCAAAAAATCCCTTGCCCTGTTCAATAAGATTAGCGGCATCGCCCGCCGGGAAATACGGAACGACAATATAGAACGTCTTCTCCATGATGTTAGCCTCCTGCGACAGCACATCAATGTAGTTGATGTAATCATCCATCAATACACCCAACAGCATATTGTCCTGTGAGCGACGGGTTTGAATTAATTTATCAAGGTAGGGCCCGATATCGATACGCTGCGAACGAACTAAAATTTGTACAGGAAAATTAAGTGAATTCAAGAAATTTTGATAACTATATTCAACCCCTTCGCGCTCACGATCACTCATAAGGTCGAAGTTGATTGATTTGCAAGCTACCACCGCTCGCATTGAACCGTCAATCATGATCACCATATTGTCGCGCACTTCCGAAAGTTGGAGGGTGCTTTGGGTTGAGTTAGGGTTTTTTACCGCCTGACGGGCTTGTTGCGCTGCACCAGACCCAAGGTTTGATGCCTGTTGACTAAGTGGCTCAGCCGCAGGAAGTGGTTGAACGGGCTGTGCAGCCATAGCAAAGGGCATGGGCGCAACAGGAATAGACGCCTGGGGAATAGGTGTTGGCATGGGTGTTGAAGGTGCAACACCGGGCTGATTTAAAAACGGATTAGTATTTGGTTGCATTCCTACTCTGTATTCCCACCGAAGAGCCCACTTAAAACTCTGATTAGTATCAATTTATCGTAACGAGATAACTACTTCTTCAGACATATCGTTTTCTTTTTCTTGAATACGATGCGCTTCCCGAGCAATTGTCTCGATTGATAAATCGGGGTTATTTGCAAGGTTCATTATACCAGCTGACAGCGGTTTATCGCTAGTGGTTGGCGGAGTTTGTGGTGCTGGCGGTTTGATTGGTGCCGGCGCTGGTTGCGCTGCCTGGTGAGCAGCGTCGTCGAGTGGTTGAATGACAGTTTGTTGAATATTTGGGTACGGGTTATAAACGGGAGTCGGTGGCTGCGCTGGCGCTGGAACCGAAAAGGCGGACGGTGGACCAGCAACAGGTGTGAGAGTGGTCGGTGCCGGCCCTACCACTGTCGGCGCCTGGTGCATGCGATCAATCGCCTCTTGGCGCACACGCCCAGCCTCTTTTGTCATCATGGTATTAAAAGTTTGTGCAACGGCGTTGTTGCCATCAAGAACATCCTCGGCACTCTGGGCCTCAATAAAAATATCGTTATTAATCGTCACACTCTGCGAAGCCTGCGTACCTGCCCCCCGAATTGCCCAGCCACCCGAATCCACAATATCCGCCAGGTAACTAAATCGCTGTTCGGCATCAGCCTGGGAAATGTTTTTTGAGCGCTGCACCTCAACCGTCTTTGGAACGGTAATTTCAATCAGCGACTCTACCCCATCCGGGTCCCAGAGGCGTCTATGCGGTTTTAGATAATACGAAATAATCGCCGCCAGATAAATCTCCATCGGCTGATCCTTTCGAAGCGGTAACGCTAACGCGCCGAATAAAAGAATTATCGGCAAAGGAATGATCGCCAACCCAATAAACAAACGCGAAAGCCCCCAAGCCAGCGCAATCGCCAGCGCCACAATAATAAGATAGATAAACTGCCGGAAACTAAACGGTCCAATTAACTTGTCATCCGCCTCAACATCCTGGGGTACTTTATAGGTTGCCATAGTGGTTATAGTATAGCAGAATATCTAATAGTGGATTGTCTTTAACGGAACTTCTGATCAGTGGGACGTGGAGAGTTACCCGCTGCAATATGTGCCAAAAATTCTCGTTCAGGGGGCTTAAGGTCTTTTGACAAGTTATCGTTATCGAGAATACGCGTGGCAGCAGCAGCATCGAGATGTCCAGCTCCATATGCCTCAACCAGACCGGGTTTGCTTTGACCAGCCATTTTCGTGTCGCCAAGTTCGTATGTTTTTGGGTCTACCTCGAGAGAAAGTAGGTCGCGGTTACCAGCACTGTCCGCTTCACCATGACTCCAACGTCCCAATGTGCTGTCTTGTGCATCTATGGTTGGGTGTTGGCTAGCAATGTGTCTTTGAAGTGCTTGGATTTTTTCTGAACCAAACGAAGGGTTTGCTTCGGCACTGGCAATCAGATTATGAGCCTCGGTGCGTCCGCCGGCAGTTTGAAATTTAATGTTGAGGGCTGCTTTAGCTTTGACCGTGTCTCCCACTTTAACGGCATCCGTGAATGCCGCGTCGGCGGTTGTTCCACCCGATAAAATCAATCGCTCCAAGTTAGCCTGCTCCGCAGAGACGTCTTCTGCTTCTGCCTTATCGACTGCAGCAGATGCTGCGCGTCCAACATTCTTGTTTGCTGCACGTTGCATGGGTGTCAACGGGATTCCTTTAGATAATGCACCATAAAGTCCCCCTTTGCTCGCTTTTTCTGCAAACCTTCGTTTTCTGTAGTTTTCTGCCCCGGCTTTTTGTAGCATTCGACCCATACCAAATGCGCTGGTCGCATAACTTTCTTTTAGCTTGTTGCCAATATTTCCGTTCGCACGACCAGCAATTTTATTTGCCATTTGTCCAAGTACAGGGATGCTATCAAGTGATTTCTTGAGAAGACCGGGAACGATAAATAATGGGAGTACTAAAATTGCCGCTGCGGCAATTTCCGAGAATAGTCCAGCACTATCGCCATTAATAGATCCCTTATAAACGTTAGCAGAAGTGAGCACCTGTGAAGTAAGCTGTGATGCACCAAAGACAAGTGCAATGATCGGGAATAACAGTAACATCGCCATCAACATCTTTCGCCACTTCGTAAAGAGCGCCTCGGTATTCGGCAGAAGGAAGGCCACAAATGCTAGTGGTGAAATAACGACTAATAGGATGATAATTGCCTGGCGAGCAGTTAAAATCAACAGAATCATTATAAGTGCAATCACTGCCGCAAAAAGGACTGGAATCAGCGTTGAAAGCATTGCATATGCGGCAACACCAACTAACGTCGTTGCGATTACAGCCCCAGCGATACCAACAAAACCCTGTCCATTATTGAATGGATTTGTCGAGAGTGTTGTTGCGCTGGTTGAATCTGCGACATTTCCGGAAATTCCGTTAAACATATCTTTTATAGAGTATCCAAGTATATTTGAAAGGTCGATTGCTAACTGACTGATGAAGTAGGACAAGTTTACTAATATAGCAGCGATAACTAACCGCGGTAACATCTTCTTTACTCCGTAGTTTGAAACCCCAAGGCTGGTGAGTTGCGAGAAAATAATAATCAGAAAGACGATAACAAACACCACGTTTGCAATCGTACGCATGATTGACCAGGCTGCGAACGTACCGTTTTGCGCACTAGTATTAAATACTTGGGGGTCTGTTTTTAGGAAATTATTCGCCAAAAAGCCAAACGCCCCATCAGCGAGCTGTGCCATAAAAGTAATAATTGGACAGACGATCCACCCAACACCTTCTATCAAACAAGATGCATTACTGACATTATTCAAGAAAGTTTTTGCATCATCAACGCCAATTATAATTTCTGCTGTTGTGTCTCTATTTATCTCCTTTGTAAATTGAGCTGAACAAAATTTTGTGCTGTTAGTAACACATACTTTATAATTACCTGGCTCGATGGAATCAATAGTGCTGCTTAGATTAATTTGTTGGGCAACAGTTACCTGTTTTCCCACCGTTATGGTGTTCGTTTCACCAGTCCCCATTGGTATACCCGTATCTGTCGATATAATAGTTAGTGGAACCGGACCATAAGTTGAGGGTGTCGGGGCTGCAGGTATGGAGATACGAACCGTTACTGTAACTTGCTTACCAGTTGGGTTGTACGACGTTTCGAACGAACCAAACGTCACTATAAGTGGTTTTCCATATTCTTTTGTTGCTGTTTTACAATCTTGAGTGTCGAATACGGCTGTTGGAGTTACACAAAACTTGTAGCTTGTTCCTACGACGAGATTTTCCCACCTCGCCTCTCCGACCGAAGCACCCGTACTCCACACGATATCCTTTGAATCAGAAATAGACGAACTGCCTACCGTTCTCGTAATAGATGCTTTTGGCTGGGCTTTTGTTTTTGAATAAGTACTAACGATACCCTCTTTATCACCAACAGACTCTGGGTTTGCAGGTGCAGGCGCACCACTTGTAGAGGATGCAATGGTGATAGACTTGTTGTATTCGGATGAATTAGCTGCAAAATTTTTTGGACAACTTGGGGTGTATGTAACACCTGCAGCACCGGCCCCAGCAAGGCCATTTGCATAAGCAGGTGCCGATATAGTCCCTGAACTTGAACCTGGTGCAACAAGTATTGTGACACCAATATCACAGGCATTTTTTCCGTCAGGTCCAGTGATTTTTACTGAGCCATTATACTGATCCTTGCCGTTTGATTGTATGATATTCTTTGCGAGTATATAGGAGGTACCATTTGAAGTCTTGAGTATAATCTTGGAATTATTTTCAGCGTAGCTATATGTATTGGCAGCGTTGACGGGTAGCTCATTCGTTATCACAGATACAGCACTCGATATTCCAAAAACGGCAATAAGAAGTACAAGTAAAATAGCGACATTTTTAGAATATAGTCTTCTTAGTATAGTACTAAAGCGCCGCATAATTATTTAATACCCATCTGTTGTTTGATTTCACTACCTCAAATGCAATTTTTGAATTAGCGCTCGTACTGTATACAAATGTAATTGACTCATTTGATTTAATAACATTAATAATCGAATCATTTTTATAGGTAACACTTTCAGGGGGCTGTGCAATGATTACTTTATTTTCATTTGTATTGAAAACTGACATCCAAAAATACCACGTGAGGTAATTCACCTGTTGGTCGTCACCTTTGAGCGTTGTTGAAAAGCTTGAGAAGGTTGATTGTGGGTCATTTTTTTCAATTTTACTAATAAATTCTCCAACAAATTGTTGTGCACTGGCTGTTTGCTGTTGTTTTAAGACAAAATAAGTTGCGGTCATCCCACTACCTACAATAATGAGGATAGCGACGAGAACCAAAAGGAACTTTGTTAACGAAAATCCACTCATATAATCCCTATGCATAAGCAAGATTATACCATATGAGTATCAAAAGAGCCCCGTGCGGGACCCTTTAGATGACATGATGATTTTCGCTATTTATTTAGCACCAATACCAATAAGCCCAACGTTCATCGGATCGGCACTTTCAGCACGATTCACGCTAAACTGTAGGTTATCGATTATCTCTGTTGCGACAACTGTTTTATTAGCTTTATCGTATGAAGTAACGGTGATAGATAAGTGAGCAGTGCTTTGAAATGAATCAGTTACTCCTGAAGAGTTAATGTTATCAATGACGGGCGGTATATTATCGAAAATAGTGGCCTTCAATTTATCAGCGGATACATCGGTCGTCCCTGAGTTAATAACATACACGGCATTTGATCCGTATTTACTGACAACGCCAGCTAATATATCAACAAGTTTCGGTGAGCTTGGATTGTAGAAGCCAGTGTACTTATTAAATTCATCTTTGATAACACTCACTTGGTTTGGAAGTGGGTTTTTTGCAAGAAGATTCATAAAACGGTTCATTTCAGGAAGTGCCTGATTGAATTGATCAACCGAAGTTTGTGTCGTAACCTCGGCACCGGGCTGAAGTTTTAATATGTCAAAGCCAAGTGGACTGGTCGCCGCATTAGGTGTTGCGTCGAAGTTATAGCCAGTAAAGTAGTCAGGACCTACAGTCAGGTCTTTGCCAGGGTTTGCAATTAGATAAGCTACTTCAGAATTAAACACTGCTTTAGGGTCTGCATAACGGTTTTTATATGCATTGATAAAATCTCGTTCTTCTTGAGAAATGACTGCTGTCTGTCCATTGCTTGATCCAGGCTTTGTCTCATTTGTGCCAGATGTTGTTTCGCCTATTTTTAGGGCACCAAAACCTATACCTATGAGTGCAAGGGCAGTCGTCCCTGCGACAAATGCTTTCCCTTTTTTCGTTTCAATATAACCACGGAGACCGGTTCGTTCTGGTTGTTCACTTGTCGGTATTAGATTAACATTTTTTTCATCAGAATCGATGGTACTCCCCTCAATTGGTGAATGGAATGTGATGCTTTCAATATTTGGGTTTTGAAACCCGTTAGATTCTGGCACGTGACGTGTTCCTTTTCGCACTTGGCGACATTAATTAAATGTAATGTATCGACTTGGGCTCTACAACTTCGGTGCCGAAGCACTTTGTTATCGTTAATATATAACAAAAGTGTAAAAAAGTAAATAGCTTATGTACAAAACAGATTGTGTGATAGCAGAATACTGGATTGGATATGGCGACTGTTTTAGAGTAACGTTGAGATTGGCAGAATAATGTGAGTCTTTTTGAACACCACCTCTACGGATGTATGTCCAAGCACTTTCTTTAAATTCTTATTAGTTGCAATTTTCTTCCACCCTTTTGAGCCTATAAAAATCAGTGTGTCTTCGTAAGTACGTTCGAAGCTCACGGATGCAGAAGCATGTCTAGTATAAGACATTGAGCGAAGTTGTGTCGTGAAACGCTTGAAGGCACCGTCATGGATCATTGCCTCAAGTAACTGTTTGGTAATACTTAGGTATCCATCAGCAAGATCTAGTGATGATTTACTTGTAATCAAAGTGCTTTCAAGTGAGAAGTTTTGTTTTTGAAGCTGAAATTTATCGGTAGTGTTAAACAAACCGTATGTATCGCTTAATGTGTCTGTAAGGTTTTCGGCAATCAGCTTACCCACCTGTCGTGCTAATGGTAATAACTCGCGGTTCAAGGTTTGTTCGCCATAGCTTTGAATAAAAACCTTCAGCTCAGAGAGTTTTATGGCTCTTTCTAAAAATAGAGGTGGGGTTAATTGAAAAGATTTTATATTAGTTACATCTAAGTCTGAGAATTCGTCAATTGAGTACCATCTTTTCAAATGGAGTTCTTTAATAGGCTCGATAATTGTTTCTAGACCATCAATATTAACTGCTTTGGTTAGCTCGGCGGAAAGTTGACCTATAGCTGTTTCGATTCGACTCTCGCTTATGTCTAGGTCGAATCTTTGCAACAGGTGTTTACTCAACTTTGCTTTCTTACTGTATGCCCGTAGCTCAATGTAAACCAGACCACCATGGTATGTTTTTCCAATAAGATCATAATCAACATACTTATATAACTTTTTGCTAGACAACAGATCAACAAGACTCATATAAATGAGGTGTTCATAGAGGTGCCCTAGTTGAATTGATTGTGATTTTTTTACAAAAATATAATGCTGCATAGTAGTTGCTCGTATTATAAACGTAAACGAAGTACTCTGAAAAGGAATGGTGCCCCCGCTGACCTAGATCGGCGGGGGCACATTGGGCTAGAGCATCAGGCCGAAGCCTGTGTGTCACCAGCTACGGCGACCCTGTGTGTTCTTGCCCTTGGTGTCGTGGACTTTGCGGGAGTCCTGCCCCTTTGACTTCTTCGGGGCGCCGAGGTTTGCGACGCGGTCGACGAACGACTGCTGCTTCCCGGACTTCTTCGGGCTGTAAGACCTGAAGTTTGGCTTTTTCGCCACTGTGAAACTTCCTCTCGAGAGGACGATAAAGGTATCGTGACCGTGTCTAAATCGAGGGTGACCTAAACATGAATGTATAATTACACATTTATGTAATAAAATCAATCCTTATGTAGTAAGGATACAAGTACTCTTATGTAATACCTAAACCCTATCAACGTACGGTAAGTGCAAAAAAAGTAAATAGCTTATGTATTCAAACTTGCAAAAAAGCAAGGAACGTCGTAATTTATAGAGAGTATGAAGATAACACAAACAATAAAAACACTCGTTATCAGCGCCCTATTCTTCATGACGGGTTTTGCGTTGGTAGCTTCAACAAATACCTTTGCAGCAAATCAATGTGGTGGCGTGGAAACAGCCATCATTAGCTGTACTCAAAAAGGTGGACTAAAGGCTACGGTCGAAAACACGGGGGCGTGGGGTATTCTACTCCTCGCTATCAACATCCTTACCGCTGGCATTGGTATTGCGGCTATCGGTGGTATCGTTTATGGCGCTATTCTTTACACTTCAGCTGGTGGCAGTCCGGAACAGGTAAAAAAGGCAACGACGATTATTACAAATGTCGTGATTGGGGTGGTGGCGTATGCGCTGATGTTCTCTGGGCTTAACTTCCTTATTCCTGGAGGCTTGTTTAACTAATGAAACCTATGAAAAAATCAATTGTCATTTTGTCATTCGCAGTAGTTGTTGCTGCACCGGCTGTTACTTTGGCGGCACCGCAAAGTTCGTTTGCGGCCACACCCAAGACACCGGCGGATTGCGAAAAAGCGCTTCTTCCGGGTATTAACCCGTGGTTTAGAGGTTTAACGACGGTAACTAATGGAAAATGTGAAATAGTTTCACCGGGCGGACAGCTATCCGGTGGTAAAACACTTGACCTTGCGGGATTTATTTGGCGAATCGCCTTGAATATCGTTGACATTGGGCTTGCGATCGTCGGCTATATCGCCTTTATCTTTATACTGTATGGTGGCTTCCAGTTCCTTACGGGAGGAAATAACCCTAGTCAAATCGAAAAAGCGCGTAAAACCATACTAAACGCAGTGGTTGGATTGGTGATATCGCTTGGGGCTGTTGCTATTATTAACCTTATTTTTGGAATTATCGGTGGATAACATGAGTAATTTTTTTATGAAATTTGCCGTCGGCCTTGTGGGAGACAGTAACAATACAAACATTAACATCCCAACTTTATCGGCTGGACAAGTGCTACAGAATGGGCTTAATATTGCCTATTTCCTGGCAGGTACGATTGCGGTCATTGTCATTATTGTTGGTGGGATTATGTATGCCACCTCGGCTGGTAACAGTGGAAATGTATCAAAGGCAAAAAACATGCTTCTTTACTCGGTTGTCGGGCTAGTAATTGTGATTGCGGCCTATGCGATTACGAACTTTGTTATTGTGAGGTTTAATTCATGAAAAAACTACGAAATCTCGTTATGATTTTAGGAATTGCTGTCGGTGTCGGCGTATTGGCGCCAGCAGTGAGCGCAAACGCTGCGAATGTGATCGCTAATCAGTGCGCAGGTGTGACCAATTCTGCTGTTTGTAAAAATCAAAATGCTAAACCGAACGACCTGATTGCAAAAATCGTCAATACCCTCCTATTCGTAGTCGGTGCGCTAGCGGTTATCATGATTATTGTCGGTGGTTTGTTGTACGCTACCTCTAGTGGAGATCCAAGTCGTGTTACGATGGCAAAGAATACGCTGATGTATGCGATTATTGGATTGGTCGTGGCATTCCTGGCATTTGCTGTCGTTAATTTTGTGATCGTAAAATTTACCAAATAGCTCCCCTTAACAAAAGGTGCTATATCTGCTATAACAGTACCAAGAGATTCTATAAGAAAGGAATATCAATACCATGAAATTTACAAAAAAGACGTTAGCAGGATTTGCAGGGTCAACAGCGCTTGCCGTCGCTGCTGTGCTTGTCCCTACGAGTGTATTTGCTCAACAAACTGACATACAAGGTGGAATCAATGCAGCCAAGCCAAGCGGTGCCGCTGGTAACACGACCCTATTTGGTGACGGTTCAATCTTTACTACTATTGTAAACATCCTACTATACCTTATCGGAGCAATTTCAGTGATTATGCTCATCATCGGTGGTATCCGCTACACCGTCTCGGCTGGTGACAGTGGAAACGTCACGGCTGCCAAAAATACGATTATGTACGCAATTATCGGTCTGATCGTCGCATTCCTTGCATATGCAATTGTAAACTGGGTACTAAAAGCGCTCACAAACGGATAAATCCGCATACTCTTATAGAAGATAGAATAAAAGAAATGGAGCTCCGAGACATCGGGGCTTTTCTTTTGATAGCGTGTGTTTGCTCGTATAAATAAAGCCCCATAAAGGAGCTTTATTTATAAATCATTTAAGATTAATGCACTATTATTGGACTTGGATCTTCTTCGCTTGCTCTGTCTTGATCTTTGAAAAGCTGATAGTAAGAACGCCGTCTTTTAGGACTGCTTCGACTTCGTCTTCTTTGACATTCACAGGCAGTGCAAGTGTTCGGCTGAATTCACCCCAGTAGCATTCTTGAATGTGCCAGTTTGTTGCACCTTCATCACCGCCACTGTTGAGAGTTCCGCTGATTGTTAGGATGCCGTCGCTAATGCTGACATCAAGTTCTTCTTTATTTACACCAGCTGTCCGCGCTTTTACAACCAGCTTGTCGTCAGTTTCGTAAACATCAACGGCTAGTTGGCCGGGAAATTCTTCTTCACTATCGTCCCAAGTGTCGTCAGTCGCAGCTGGCGTCGGTGCGTTAGTCGATGAAAGGTCGTCGTCGCTTAAAAAAGCGGCAGCTAGCTCATCTTCAATTAATAGGTCTTCGTTTTGTTTGCGGGCCATGATATCCTCCACTTTCCCATAGGCTCTTGTTTGCTCATTTGACAAACAGTCCTCTGTATTATAACGGTCATGCTGACTATAATCAACCAAATACCAATGCTAAACGTAAAAAACACAATACTCGACAATCTTCTATCGGTGGTGGCTCCTCACCTCTGTTCTGGTTGCGGACGAACCGGCACAACCATTTGTGATAATTGTAAATACGACATCAACAACGAGCCATATCTTGGCTGCATTTTATGTGACAAGCAAAGCAATATCGGCGTCTGCAAAAACCATAATGCGGCGTTTCATCAAGCCTGGGTCGTCGGTGTGAGAAGTGGCGCCCTGCAACGACTTATTGGTGGATTTAAGTTTCAAAACATGAAAGCATCCTCATTCGATCTTGCTACCCTACTACATACACGGTTACCACCGCTGCCTCGCAATTCCGTTATTATTCCCATACCCTCGTCGCGGGAGCATATACGTGAACGAGGCTATGATCATATGCTGCTGATCGCCAAAGACCTCGCCCGCCTTCGTCATCTACCGGTACAAAGGTTGCTTGTACGAAATAATAACCTCGTGCAGCACCGGACAGGACGCAAAAATCGGTTACTTCAGGCAAAAACTGCCTTCAGGATTGAAGGCAAAGTAGATCCTGACAGTACCTATATCATTATTGATGATGTCGTCACAACGGGCGCTACCATCATACAGGCAGCTCATGTGCTAAGAAAAGCAGGCGCGACAACTATTTGGGTGGCGGCGACTTCACGGCAACCACTCGACTGATCAGGTCGTATCTGTTAAAATAGCCAAAGTTCTGGCGTAAGGAGAGGTGACCGAGTGGTTGATGGTACTTGTCTTGAAAACAAGCGTGGGGCGACCTACCGCGAGTTCGAATCTCGCCCTCTCCGCCAGATTGAATATAAAAAAGGCTTTCCTGTGAAGGTCTTTTCGTTTTTTATGTGAGAAAAGATGCTAAACGTTCGTACCGCCAGATGTAGCACCAGGAGCAAGTGTATTTATAACGAAATTGATAGCCGCATAGGCGAGAAAAGCGATCACAAGCCCAACAATCGCATAAAGAACCGTATTTTTTGCCGCTGTCACTGCGGTTGAGTTACCCCCAGAAACGACGTAGCGAAGTCCGCCAACGATTAGCATAATAACACTAAGCGCCCCGACAATAAAAAGAAGAAAGTTGGTGATATTGGTCACGATGCCACCACCACCAAATAGTTCTGTTGGCTGCCCAGTCCCCTTTGCGGCATTAACACCGTCAAAAACAGTCAGCGCAAAGGAAGTACGGGCGAGAAAAATAGATGCACCAAGCACAAGAACGACTGCAAGGAGCACTGGTGCAAATGATCGTAAAATTTTCATCTCGCTTCTCCAGGATTATACACGACAGTTATATTAAACAATTATATTTTCATTGTAGCAAATAGTATGGCCAGAATCTAGTCCTGACATCTGTTTTATGCTACAATCGTTCAAGTCGTAAAGTGTCATGTAGACCCAAGTGGCTGCTGCGTGGAACGCAAATTATGAGATGGTTACCTTCCCCTTTGGTTGGCATCTGACGAAACGTTTTACGAAACACGCGACCCAATTCTGTGGAGGAGTACCCAAGTGGCTGAAGGGGATGGTTTGCTAAATCATTAGTCTGGGGAGACCTGGAGCCGGAGTTCGAATCTCCGCTCCTCCGCCAAGAGAAATAGTGGAGTCATTTGACGCCAAAAGAAGCGTATAAAACGGTTCTTGTAAGGTGTAAGACTCCACTTTTTCTTTGGAAAATCCTATGTTCGAAAATAAATTACGCAGAATTATATCTTTTTGAACAAGATTAGCCTTTTTAAACCTTATTGCCAGTGTATTAACCAAGTCGTTGAACTCCTGTGGGTTAATAACACGTACTTCACTTTGGCGTAGTCGCTTTTCAAGATTTGAACTATCATTTTCTACCTCTGTAATTCTACGGAGAGTTGAAGATATGTCTAACTCTGTTTGCTTGATTGCGGCAGGGTCAGATAATCTTCCTAGTGCACTGGTTTGGTCGCGCCTAGTATCTTGCAGATGTTTCAGAGTGATATTATTGCGTACTATTGCTGCGCGTGTTGCTTTCTTTTCTGTATCAGAGAGTTCTTTAGTTTCCTGCAAATACTTTTTGTACACATCTTTTGTGAGGCGTTTGGTTACTTGTTCAAGAACATCATTCATACTGTCGGCCACGACACGCGCCCTGATGTCGCGCGGTTTCCTGCTGCAACCATTGTTGCGACACTTAAAATAGACATAATATTTGCCGCCAGAACTCTTTGCGCGATATACACTCATCGGACGCTTATCATCACAAACAGTGCAGTGAAGCAGACCCCTGAACGGTAGAAACTTGCTTTCTTTTTGTTCGCCTCGTTTCTGGTATCTGCTTATCTCTTGAACTTTGTGAAAAGTGTCCTCATCAATCATAGGTTCAAAGGATACGGGCAAGTTACGCAAGTCTGCCACTTGTTCCGCCTGCACTAGTACGCCGTAATAAAAAGGGTCGTTAAACATCTTGCTTAGAACAGAGGGTGTCATTTTCATGATTCTATATGCCTTATCGCGCTTATAGTACTTTGAGTAGCCTACGCCGTTTAGATACTTGGAGATTATGGGTAGTTTTTCGCCATTTGCGCGCATTTCCCATGCGTTAGCGATGAACTCAAAGTTCTTATCATCTTTCCTGTATATACCCTCGTCATCACGCTTATAGCCGTGTTTCGGCACTCCACCAGATTTACCCTCTGCAAAGCTATGACGTACCCCACGTTTTACTTTTGAAGAAAGGTCGTCTGAGTAATGTTTTGCAAAAACAAACAGCATACCCAGTAGCATTTTACCGTTAGCGTCATTTGAGAACTGGTGTGATACAAATCGTAGGTCTTGCAAGGTGCCCGTATCTAGCAGGTAAATTATCTTACCTGATTCCACAGCATTTCTAGCCAATCTGTCAGGGTGCCACGCTATAATGCCGTCAATAACACCCGTTTTTACTTCTTTTAGTAACTGTGTAAATTGAGGGCGGTTGTTGGGCGCTTTTGCAGATTTTGTTTCTCTTACTGGCTTTCCTATGACTTTTAAACTTAGCCTTTCGGCTAGTTCTAAACATTCCTTTTCTTGGTCATCGAGGGAACGTACCTGTTTCTCAGAGTCCTCAGAGGACTTACGTACATAGATTTTGTATCGCAATGATGTAATATCCAGGTCATCTGTTGTAGCCGCGTTCATAGGATTTATTATAGTTCAAAAATATATTGGTAAATTGTCTTTAAGAACAGATTCTCTACAACTCTATGTATATATTTGAACTTGAGTTGTTTAGATAAGAGTAAGTTCGCGATATAATCAGAGAGTCTAGGTTTAAACAATATAGTGCGCCCCTTGTGGTTGTTTGCATTCAGAGATGGGCAGCCACGACAACACAGTAGAGTGCAAACTTTATTGTTTAAGCCTAGACAGCTAGGGGCTGTCCTTTTTTATGGCCACAAATATTAACCTAAAAGGAGTATTTATGGCTAGACTTAATTTCGGCCTATTTGGCTACAGATTCAAAATTAAAGACGGATTATTAACGTATAAATCTGCATACGGCAAAAGTGCCATAGTGCGCTTATCGGACATAGATACTGTTACTACAGATACTGCGAAAGGTATGGGTAAGGGTACTCTAAAAGTAGTTGGCCGTGGCGCAACACTTGCAGAAATTACACTTCCAAGGCCTTGGGTTGAAAAGGCGCAAAGATTCATTCTTACAAACCTGCCAGAACGTAATAATCAGTAAAAACTAGTAAAGTATAAGGCTTGTGGTTGCTATCTGTTAGGTAGTCATAGTAGAGTAAAATGCACTATTCTTTGTGGTGATTTTAACATTGTGCTTATGCTACAATTTAATTGAAAGGGTCTGAAAGCATGAACATCTACGACGTATCAAAGTGGTTTCTTAGTAAGCAATCTATGACCAATAAAAAGGTTCAAAAATTGTGCTACTATTCTGTTGCCTGGGGATATGCCCTAATGGGCAAAGCTATCGTAAATGATTCACGATTTGAGGCTTGGGTACATGGCCCTGCGTCGCCTACACTTTACAAGAAATATAAAAAATATGGCTGGAATGATATTCCAAAAGAATCTGCCGCACCTAAGTTTGATAACGATGTTACTGAACTTTTAGAGGCCGTTTGGTTTACGTACGGCGACAAAGACGGTAATGAACTTGAGGTACTTTCACACTCAGAATTACCATGGGTTGAGGCGCGTAAGGGTTTGCCTGCTACGGAAAACTCAGACAATGAGATTTCTCCAAAGACAATGGCAAGCTATTACAATTCGATTAAGACAGCAGAGTAGATAAAGCCGTGGTTCGCAAAAGTCTAACGGCTAATAATACTGCCCAATCGGGGGCGTTACCTCTTACAAGCAGAAGCACAGCACTATTTTATTTGTCCATAAATCATCAATTAGAGAATAACTACGACTTTAAGCACAAAAAGCTAAACAAGAGTAAGTTAAGTGAACTCCACGCTTTTATTGATAAAGCAGTTGGAAAATCTATTTCTGACGTTGAGGCGCTTTATAAGCGTAAAACAGATACAAGCGATACTTACGGCGCAAGTAAAAAGCAAATAATTCACTTTGGCTTTGGTAAAAGCTTTAGAATCCATGGTTTTTACAACAGCCATGGGTACTTTGAACTTTGCCGCTTAGACCCTGACCACGATAAACACTCCTAGACTGCCTGTACAAATGCCTGGGCAATACTTTTTAGGTCATTGTCCGAGAGATTACCAAGGCTGCTAGGCGCTTTACTTGCTGGCGGTGGTATTAGGTAAGAGAGTGCCTTTTCCATGCTAC
The DNA here is from genome assembly GCA_004100325.1 of Candidatus Microsaccharimonas sossegonensis. Taxonomy (GTDB): domain Bacteria; phylum Patescibacteriota; class Saccharimonadia; order Saccharimonadales; family Saccharimonadaceae; genus Microsaccharimonas; species Microsaccharimonas sossegonensis. The sequence continues at coordinate 252,620 of SCKX01000001.1, forward strand.
TGAGAATACCTATCAGTTCTCTTGAGGACATATCCTCTAGTTTTCTAGACAATAGTTCAGCACTGGCCCTCTCAAGGACTGTTTGGTAAATTATTTTGCGCTGTTCGATACTCTCTAAAGTGTCGGTATTGCGGTCGTCGCGTTGATTGATAATCTCTTGTTGCCTGTCGCGGCATAGTTTCATAACGGTTGGCTTACTAACCTTGGTAATTGCCGCGATGTTATCAAAACTCAGTCCTGTAGAACGTAACTCAATAATCTTATTGCTGTCTTCTACGCCAATCATCTCTACGCCATATCAAACTCTCTGGTAATTACGGTGTTCAAACTGTTCTTCCTTAATGTTAAAGTGTGTATTCCTATTGGTTTTTCGGTAGTACCTCCTGCTTGAAATGTTAGAATTATCTCTGTTCCGTCCTGGTCAATCATACTTACTTGGTCATCGTCGTTTAAGTCTATTTCAGCCAAAGTATCCAATAACTCAGTGATACTTTTAGTAGCCTGTAGGCGCTTTGCGGTAATTTCTTTTGTGTTCATATAACCCCTTTATCTAATTCAAAACTATACTCAATCTTGCTACTAATTATAGTGGACAGCATAGCCTTAAATCGCCTAAGGCCTTGCATAACTTCTTCAATGCCAATGGCCGTATGTTCAATTTGCGTTTCTACTAGTCCGCCAAACATAAGCACTATGTTAACGCATGGTGTTTTTGTTACTATCGTTTTATGAAGCAGCTCCCTCAATCAGGTGCATGGATCCGACTCCTTGAACTCGCCCAAAAGCATTATTTATTAATAACGCTCATACCGGGAATCCTATTGATTGCGTGTTGGACAGTAGTCCGATTTTGGAGTAGTAAAACTATCTTTGATTTGATAGGTCAACAGGTCTTAGCACAGACGCTGCTAAAAGATGGCTCAATGGATGGAACTGTCGGAGCGACAAATTACATTCTCAAGCTTTTTTTCGTGTACATTCCCTTTGAGAGTCTTCATATCGACCCCCGTCTAGGACTTATTCTTATGACATTGCTGATAAACATCGCTTCCTTTTTACTTATCGTATTCGCAATAAGATCTATCGCCCGTACTTTAAATGTTTTTCATAAAGGAATGTTTGTGGTAGCGATGATTTGGTTTGCATCTCTCGCTGGTTCAATCTTGTGGATTGAATTTGCTAACTCAAGAAATATCGAGATTGCCGCTGGGTTGTGGCTTGTTGCTATCGGATTAAAGCTACGAGGCACTATTCGTCTGTCGTTGGTCATAGGTTTTCTAGCCGTCACGGTGACTGCATTCTTCATGGATCCGCTACAGATATATATGACAGCGCTGCCCTTACTCATCTTCTGTACCATTACTGCATCAATACGGGTTTATAGGCATACAGAGTGTAACATCCTCAAGCGCACAGGTTGGATAGCGCTCCTATTGATCGTGGGTTATGTTTTGGCTAAGGCACTCCTTGCGGGTGTCGAGGCGGTGACTGGCATACGAGTTATTGACGGTCAGTCGTCTTATTTGGGTATAACTAACTTAACGCAGCTGATAGACGGGTTAAAAGGTCTCGGCAAGGCGAATATTCGGCTTTTCTCTGGGTATGTTGATGATGGTGGACGATTGCGGCAAATCGTTGCATTGGCGGGGGCTCTATGGGTTACGACTGTTTGGATAATATCTGCCATCAAAAAGAAGATTCCTGTGGAATTTGCGCTATTTGTCACTATATTCATTACTTTCATTGAAGCCATCTATCTCCTTAGTGGTCAGAGCCTTACCGGAGATACATCGCGCTACCTTGTTATGGTCATTCCTGTATTTATATTACTTATAGCTTCCTTGTCGAGTCGGGACAACATGAAACGCCTTGCCGCGTTTGCGTTGGCGGTTGTCGTTATTTACAACACTATAACGCTGGGCGGACTTTTACTGGTGGCGTCACGAAGCGCGTATAGCCAAGATGAGCCACTTTCGCAAATTGCAGCACTCGTAATAAACAATAAGGACGTTACGTTTTATGGCAGTATGGACACGGCCCTGCCGACGATGTATTACTATCCGGATACCGCGGTGCTGCCATTGAGTTGTTCGGATATGAAGCTTGCCAGGGCTAGGATGTTTTATCCGAATAGTAGCTTCGATAAATATCAAGCCATATCAACAAAATTCAAGGCTGTTATCCTCGATAATGGTAAGGTAATTACTAATTACCCGTCGATATGTGGGGAAAAGTCTGTCAAGAAACAGCTTGGTACCCCGATTCGTCAATCGATGACTTCAAACGATTTTACTGTTTTATACTATCCCTCAAACTCATTTCAATTTTAATCCCATAAAAGATTCTCCGCCAATTATAAGCATAATGTAAAAGCATGGTGTTTTTGTCATAATAAGCCAAGTGATTAGTAGTGATTGACAATTTATATACCATAAGTATATACTTATGGTATGAGTAAATATGCCGTCATAAACCTAAAGACAGACCCCCTATTGAAAGAACTAGCAGCAAAAACTGCAGATAAGTTGGGCGTCAGTATCAGTGCAGTCTTAAATAACGAGTTGCGTCGCTTTACGGCTGAACAAACCGTCGTGTTCGAAATACCGGAAGCACCGAACGAAGAAACAGCAAAACTCCTTAAAACTTCGCGGGAAAGAATCGATGCGGATGATTATCATAAATTTGATAACAATAAAGATTCCCTGGACTTTCTAGCTAATACATTGAAGTAGTATGATTACATCATATTCAAAACTATTTATTAAACAGGCAAAGAAATTAAAACCTGAGGTTCGCAAAAAATTGCAACAAAGGATAGCAGTATTTTGCGAGAACCCTCTGACCCCATATCTTCGTAACCACGCACTCAAGGGAAAGTACAAGGAGTATCGTAGTATCGATGTGACCGGTGATATTCGAGCACTGTACCTGCAAAGAGATACTGAAGCTATTTTTGATATAGTAGGTACCCACAGTCAGCTGTATGGCTGAAAACTTTTTTCTATTCTTTATGAATTCCTCTCTCACTTCGTCGATACCTCTGCGCGATATTAATGAGATGACTGAAATGGTCGTCTTTTTGTTATCATAAATTTATGTATATAGGACACTACGCAGCAGCAGGAGCAATCTTATCTTTAGCTCCCGGGACACCCGTTCTACTATAGCTATAGCGGTCGCTTACCCAAACCTTCTCTGGCCTTTTCTCGTATATCTTGGCAAGGAAAAGGTCAAAGTCAGCGAGCTTAACCCGCTTCAGAAAGCTATTAAATTTACCTCTTACCCGCACTCGCACTCTTTAGTTTGCTCTGCGATACTTGATCTTATCCCTGCATTCGTGTTTGGTGTTTTATACCAAAGTGTCTGGGTTGCATTCTTGTTCTGGCTTGGTGCGTTATCGCACTGGTTGTTTGATGCTGCGGTGCATATACGTGATCTCCCTGTGTTCGGGAGGAAGAGAAATGACATCTACGTTGGACTTGGCATGTGGACCATTCCAAGGGTCGCCTTCGTTTTCGAGTATGCCTTTTTCGCCATCGTTATGCTGATCACAGCGCAGCCTTCGGCGTGGTCGGGACTCCTCATTGGAGGTCTTGCCCTTCATCTGTTAAATGCCAATTCGTTCTTTAGATTCACAAAAACAAACCCAACGGGTACACCAAAATCATATGCAACCCTTGCTCTCGTTGGATTCTTTGGTGCAATTATCTGGTTTACATTTACTTGGTAACAGCAAATTGCTTCACAGTATGTCAATACCCCTATGCTTTAATAACTAAACTATGTAGTTTAATCTTTATTCTCTTTATTCATGTGGTACTATCTAGATATTAGGAAAAGAAAGAGACATCGAACATGAAAAAACGCGGTATTTTTTGGATAATTGCTCCGCCAGGCCTTGTAGTAGTAGGCGTTATTGTTTGGGTTTTAAACAGTATTATAGATCCTAGCTCAGGAATTGGTGTTGTTTTGAACCTTATTGCTTTCCTATTTATGGGATTTGGCGTGCTTGCATTCATCCCGGGTCTTATTTATGGTGTCATTCTCCTCAGCAAAAAGTAATTACTGGAGAGTCGTAGCCCACCTTCTACTTGGAATTGCACATGCTATACTAAAATCATCATGAATCCAGACGAAGACAAGAAAAACTACTGGGAAAAACCGGAAGGGTCACAGGAGCAGCCGACTCCTGAGGTAGAAACGCCAGACAATCCAGAAGAACAAGCGCCAGAAGGCGACTTATCTCGGGATACTGATAATGCACAGCCAGATAACACCGATACTCCGGTCACCTGGACGGCTCAGGAATATGTTCATATCGATAAAAGCCCAATGTGGTTTGTTATTTTTATTTTTGTCGTTCTCGCACTTATTGCCATTGACCTTCTATTCCTAAAATCATATACATTCTCTGCATTGGTGATCGTCATGGCGGTTGCAGTCATTATTTACACCCGTCGTCCGCCTCGTGCTCTCACCTACGCACTTAGTATCCACCAAGGACTCTATGTTGGTGAAAAGTTGTATCACCTCGATGAATTTAAATCATTCGGACTCATCAAGGATGGTGAGCATCACTCAATTATGCTTATCCCGCGAAAGCGCTTCTCGCTGGGCGTCTCGGTCTATTTTCCAGAAGAAGCCGGTGAGCAGATTGTTGATATTCTAGGCAAGCGTCTTCCGATGGAAGATTTGAAACTCGATGTCATCGACGTCGTTGTGCGTAAACTACGCCTTTAACAAGTGCTGAAACTAAGCTTGAGCATTAGCCTCACGGGATTTCCTGTGCTACAATACCCTTTGTCCGCTGGCTAGACCACGCGAAAGCACCTTCTAGTTACAAAGCTATAACTCGTTGTTCTTAGGACAACGAGTTATATGTATGCACCTGTAGCTCAGCTGGATAGAGCGTCGGCTTGCGGAGCCGAAGGTCGTAGGTTCGAATCCTGCCAGGTGTACCAAACTTATTGATAGTCTCGTGAATACGAGGCTTTTTATGTAACCCGCTATCTCTCTATCTAATCTCTGTTAAAATAGACAAATTGGAGAGGTGCAGGAGTGGTTGAACTGGCCGCTCTCGAAAAGCGGTGAACCGTAAGGTTCCGAGGGTTCGAATCCCTCCCTCTCCGCCACGATTGGGGTACAATAAAACCATGCAAGATTCTATTTTCACAAAGATCATTAAAGGCGAAATTCCTTCTCATAAAATTTATGAGGACGATGACGTTTTTGCGTTTCTTGATATTCACCCGATTGCCCCTGGTCATATGCTGGTTGTTCCAAAGAAACAAGTTGAATTCATCTGGGACCTAGACGATGAAACCTATACAAAACTGACTTTAGCGACCAAAAAAATAGCCCTTCATATCCGCGAAGTAACGAATGTTCCCTATATCGGTGAGAAAATCATCGGCGTCGACGTGCCGCACGTTCATATTCATCTTGTTCCGTTTACTAATGTCGAAGAGTACCATAACATTCCCGATTCATCAGCTGAGCCGGATCACGCTAAACTGGCAAACGTAGCAGAATTACTTTCGTTTTGATTTGATTACAGCAATAAACAGATGTAGCATCTGTTAAAATAACAACATGTCATTACATATCTTAGTTGTTGGGAAAAAACACGAGAATTGGGTCGCCGAGGGAATTCTTCGCTACCAGAAGCGTTTAAAAGCACCTTTTATTCCAGAATGGGTACTTATGGCACATTCATCGTTTGATGGTCTTACAGCGCGTGAGGATGAGTCTAGACGTATACTTTCGCGCCTTAACGCTTATGATTATATTATCCTTATGGATGAACGCGGCAAGACGCTACATTCCCCTACTTTTGCCGACGTATTAAAAGAACAATTAGATCACTCACGAAAGGTGCTGATTATTATTGGTGGAGCCTATGGCGTTACACAAGCGCTACGAGAAAAAGCAGACCTAGTCTGGTCATTATCACCACTGGTATTCCCGCATCAACTTGTTCGGCTCATTGTCATCGAGCAACTGTATCGAGCACAGCAGATTACGCTGGGCGGACCGTATCACCATACATAGTTGCCGTATACTTGACAAGCTGTAAATTTTATGCTATTATCCAATCTGTTAATTACACATAAAAAAATAAAAATATATATGTTGCCACTATTTAACCCACTACTCCTCGTCTTCGTTATCGTTACCGCATTTGGTGTCGTCATGCAGGGTACAAAGGTAGATAGAGCCGCTTCGATTGCTATCGTCTCGCCAATTGCTGGCACCACCGACATTGCGATTGCCGATGCTTCGAAATCAAGCGAACATGTGAGTGTTGAACGGATATCTATAAAGAATCAAGAAAGTGCGACACAACGTGAAAACGTGCCGAAAATGCAACCCCGCAACGATCACACCAAGTATTTGCAGGTGAAAAAGTTTGCTACAAGCGGCGGCAACGGGTTGTGGCCGTCGGATTAAATCTTTAATAACTCTAGTTCTTGTTGAAGCCGTATCACCACGGCTTTTTTTTCATCTAATAGTTGTTTTGTTTCTGCTACCAGTTTCTCTGGAGCCTTTTCCATGTAGTTTGGATGAGCGAGACGACCTTCGAGGGCTTGGATATCAGCGTGGGTTGCGGCAAGGCGTTCCTCAAGGTTAACCTGGTGATCAGCGAGTGTCTTTGCGGAGACATCAAGCCAGGCATCTCGACCACTGACAGCTAGTCGGAGTCCATGTGGCTGAACAGTGCCGATTACCTTATCAAGTTTCGCAAGGCGTTTTATCAACTGGTTATTGTCGGCAATCAAGCTATCGTCCCCGTAAAGAAGGCTGTACTTTTCGTTGCCCGGCAGTGCGCTAGTAACGAATCGTGCTTCTGTCACAAGCTGTTGAACACGACCAAATTCGGCGGCAGAAATGTCGCTATATTCAATAATTTCTGGCCAAGTCTCACTAATGAGAAGTGTGTCGTGCCAAGAAAGTGTCTGCCAGATCGTTTCAGTGACAAAAGGTGCAAATGGATGTGCAAGTTTGAGGCTGATATCAATCACCCAGGCAAGCAAAGCGTCGTTCCTTTGATCTTTTGATGCCTCGATGTACCAGTCGGCAACACTGTCCCAAATAACGTGGTACATGGCGTCACTGGCTTCGGCGTAACGATAAGTATCGAGTGAGTGCTCAATTATGTCTTTGGCGGTCTGAAGTTCGCTGATAATCCAGTGGTCTGCCAATGAATGAGCGACAGGCACGTCGGGTTCATACTCATCCCCCAGTTTGTTTTCGATAAAGCGGGCAATATTCCAAAGTTTGTTGCAAAAGTTTCGACCAGCAATAATGCGGTCAAGTCCAAAGGCTTGGTTTTGACCAGGGCTACGGCCGGCAACTAGACCAAGGCGTAGTGCATCCGACCCGTAAGTGGCGATCGAATCCATTGGGTTAATCACATTACCCTTGCTTTTGCTCATTTTTTGGCTGTACTCGTCAAGCACCATACCATGGAGATAGACATCTTTAAACGGTACTTGATCGGTGACGTACAGACCAAGCATGATCATGCGTGCAATCCAGCGGTCGAGGAGGTCGGTGCCAGTCTCCATTAGGTTGGTCGGATAGAAGCGTGAAAGGTCACCACCGTCGAGAGCCTCAGTGGTAATAAAGGGCCACTGCCCACTACTAAACCAGGTGTCAAAAGTGTCTTCATCACGACGATATGTCTTGCCTGCTACTTCAATAGTTTCTTCGCTCACAGATTCGTCAAAAATCCAATCAGTATCATCATCGACGTTTTGGAAGGCTGGGATGGGAATACCCCAAGGAATCTGGCGGGAAAGGTTCCAATCACGAATGTTTTGCAGGTACTGCCTGAGAATGTGCTGCCGACTGGCTGGGTAAAAAGAAATTTCATTGTTCTCGAGGGCTTCAAGAGCCCGCTTTGCTAGCGGTTTTATCTTGAGAAACCACTGATCCTTAATCAGGGGTTGAATGGGCAGACCACTTTTATAATCATAGCCGACGGTGTGTTCGATCGTTTCTTCTTTACGAATAAGACCCTTGTCTTTAAGTGCCTTAAGGGTTGCTTGTCGTGCGGTATCGACATCGAGACCTATGAATTCTTTCGGAACGTTTATCATCGTGCCGTCAAAATCGATAACCTGTAGGCGTTCAAGATTGTGACGCTTACCCACCTCGAAATCGTTAGGGTCGTGCGCTGGTGTAATCTTTACTGCGCCGGTTCCGAATGCCGCATCGACGTATTCGTCGGCAATAATTTCAACTTCTCTGTCGGTGAGCGGAATGTGTACTTTTTTGCCGATCAAATCTTTATAACGGTCATCTTCCGGACTAACGGCGACTGCGGTATCACCAAATAACGTCTCGGGACGAGTAGTGGCGATGATGATTTCCTTCACTCCATTAACTGGGCCTTCTACTAATGAGTAGCCGATGTGCCACAGTGTGCCCTTTTCTTGTTTTTGATCGACTTCAATGTCGGCATAGCTGGTTTGGAATTTTGTGCTGTAGTTAACGATTCGTTCACCTCTGTAAACAAGCCCTTCATCCCATAATTTTTTAAAAGTAGCATAGACAGTTTTGATAACTTTTGAGTCGAGGGTAAAGACGAGTTTTTCCCAATCAGCACTAACACCAATGGCACGGAGCTGAAGTTCCATATTGCCGCGTTGTTGATCAACGAAATCCCATACTTGGTTATAGAGCTGTTCACGAGTAAAATCAAAACGACTCTTTGCCTGTTTATTGAGTTCCTTTTCATAGACGACCCAGGTTTCAAAACCGGCGTGGTCTGCACCAGGAATGAATATGGTATCATATCCACGCATACGCTTGTATCGGACACTAATATCTTTAAGTCCCATGTCGAGGGCATGACCAATATGGAGGTTTGCATTAGCGTTAGGAGGAGGCATGACGGTGCTGAATAGTTCACCCCTTCCGGATGGCTTGAAGGCTCCGCTTTTTTCCCATAAGGCGTAGATATTGGGTTCGTATTCATTTGGTTCGTAAGTTTTTGCTAGCTTCATAGACTCTCCTGCCTTTATAAAATCCACGTGAAACATCCGATACCATTTAAGACCTAGTTAATAATTCACGTGAATATAACTTTCAATAAGTATATCATAACCCCCGTTACATAGCTGGCGTAGTATAATGGGAAAATGATTGAGCTTAAAAAATGCGTTGATAAAGAACGATGGGACGAATATATACTTGAGCACGAAGGTCATCCGTTGCAGCTCTGGGGATGGGGGCAGGTAAAGTCTGCGCACGGCTGGACTGCAGAACGGGTTTTTGCCGTTACTGTTGAAAACGAAAACGAGTTAGTGGGTGCTGCTCAAATTTTGATACGCAAACTACCCCTTCCCTTTCGTTCATTCGCTTACATTCCCCGTGGTCCAACCATCGACGAAACGCTGAGGCATGAATTTCTTGAGAAGATAGTCGACCTCATTAAACGTGAGTATCGATCAGTTGCTCTTTCGATTGAACCGAATAGTATTGAATTCGATGTACGAGCCGGATGGAAAAAATCGACCAATAAAATCCTTCCACCAACAACAATCCTGCTCGATATCTCTCGAAGTGAAAGTGATCTACTGGCTGACATGGCGAAAAAAACACGTCAATATATCCGTAAATCGGCCGCTGAAGGCATAACGATAAAGCGGGTGCGTACCAAAGATGAATTAGAGGAATGCCTACATATTTACCGTCAGACAGCTGACAGAGCAAAGTTTAACTTGCACAAAGGTCAATATTACCTTGACGTCTATAATCTTATGGGCGATCACTCCCCTATTTTTGTAGCCTATCTTGAAGGTGTGCCTATTGCTTTTTTGTGGATAGCAATAAGTGCTGATACTGCATACGAACTGTACGGAGGCATGAATGAAGACGGCCAGCGACTACGTGCTAATTATGCGCTGAAATGGCATGTTATTCGTAAAGTGAAAGAATGGGGGCTGACGCGATACGATTTCGGTGGGCTGGTCGTTGGTGGCGTCTCTATCTTTAAGCAAGGGTGGGCAACAAAAGAAACATCCTTCGCAGGCACCTTTGAAAAAGCATTATCCCCTACCTACTCAATCTGGAGTAAAGTGTTACCGAAAGCTAAGAGGATTTTACAGAAAACTCGACGATAAATTCTGAGGTTTTAGTCAGTTATTTATTTATAACATAATCCTATATACGTCAACAAGTCATGCTTATGCCCATGCGGTTTTTGTCATGGAAAGACTAGGATTAACCTCGAGCTCATTAGGGGAAATTGGTTGGTTTTTTTGTGCGTAGAAATATCCAAGTGCAGCGATCATTGCAGCGTTATCAGTGCAGAGACTTATGGGTGCATATTCGATAGCAACGGGGATTCGGTCGGTAAGTTGGCAGCGTAGTTCTTGATTCGCTGCAACACCTCCTGCAATAACGACTGAAGCGGGCGTATGATCTTTAAAAGCGGCTTCGGCTTTATCAACCAGCGTTTCAATTGCAATGCGCTGGAAACTGGCAGCAAAGTTTGCCTTTTGGGTGTCGTTTAAACGCGCTGCAAGCTTACGCGACGGAAAAGATGTGTCGACGCCTACTTCACGTTGAACGGCTCGTAGAACGGCTGTCTTAAGCCCAGAAAAGCTAAAATCATATGCACCTGTCATTTTCGCTTTCGGTAGCACGTAGGCGTAAGGGTCACCAGCAAGTGCTACCTTAGCAATCGAAGGGCCACCAGGGTAGGGGAGACCAAGTATTTTGGCAACTTTATCAAAAGCTTCACCTACGGCATCATCTTGAGTTTGACCGAGGAGTACGTAGTCACCGTGATCTTTAAAGAGGACAAGTTGAGAGTGTCCTCCGCTGACGATAAGGGCGAGCATCGGGAAAGTCGGTTGTTTTGAAGGAAGTGTAAGATTGATGCCTTTTGATTGTTCGGTAATAAAATTTGCATAGACGTGAGCTTCAACATGGTGAATAGGGTAGAGGGGTTTGTGTTTTAACGTCGCAAGCGTCCGCGCGGCAAGCGTTCCGACAAGCAGAGAACCGATAAGACCAGGGGCATAGGTTACCGCGATTGCATCAATGTCGTTCCAAGTAAGATGTGCTTCAGTGAGCGCCTGGTGTATGACGGGATGTATCACTTCAATGTGACTACGGGCGGCTACTTCTGGCACCACACCACCGTACAGGGCATGAATATCAATTTGAGAATTAACGACATTCGACAAAAGACGATGTCCATCTTCGACAATGGCTGCCGCAGTCTCGTCACAACTCGTTTCAATTCCAAGGATTTTCATCTGTAATATTATAACACTATGAACTTTTATAGGGTTTGACTTGTCACATGCTGAAAAAAAACTTAAAATAAAAATAGAAGTTGAGGTGATTTTGGAGGGTTTAGATGAAGGCGTTAGCTATTGTTTTAGTGTTGGTTTCAGTTGGGCTAGGTCTCGTTTTCGAACCAGTAACGACGGATGCCGCCCAGAGTTCCCTCTGGGGAAACGAGACGCCAACATTGATAAAAAAGACTGATCTTACCGATGCGCCAAGTAGTGACTGCCCGACGTACAAGCAAGACATTCTCATTACTGATATCGGAACCACGCGAAGTATGTGCGTATATGGTGATGAACGCTTAAAGTTTGGCACATATTACGAACAGGGACGTTATAGGGCTGCTATAGAATTCTCTTATAGTACGTCAATGTACACCCTAGATGGCATCTGTAATTTCATATGTCGCTATTCGGCTAACACCGATACTTTGGTAACTCAGCAGCAAGTCAGCCAGAATGGAATCGGGTTGGTTGTCTATCGCAATGCGTCTCGCCGCATTAAACAAAAAGTTATTTCTCAATCACTGATAAAGTATGAATTTGACACCTCACGCCCAGATTTTGAGATGAAAAATGACAATGGCAGATATATCTGGACACCTTCGTTCGGACTTTCGGAAAATGGAACATGGGTAGTGGCAGAGCTGTATAATACCGGAATAGCTGTATTAAATACCGAGAATTTTACGGTTCGACAAATAACGACGGATGGTCCGGGGTATGGGTATGGCATGAACCCGACAGAGGAGCTTGCTATTTCAAATGATGGAAAAAGTGTCGTATTAGCGGGGTCGAATGCAGGATTACAGGTATATGATGTGATTGATACATGCGGACAAAAACTTGTCGGAGAATTGAACATACAGCTTGGATCAACACGCTGCCCGTCACGCAGTTTGGTTGGCAATTTTCCTAATTTTGCGCTAGCGATGCGCCCGCGACTTATTGGTGATGGACATCAGCTCGACATTGTTGTTATCAGTTGGGGCAGTTTGATTCAACGAGTTACTTTTGTTACGAAAGGTACGACAGTCATCCCACAGCTACAATTGCTGTCCCTTGGTGATTCGTTTTCGAGTGGCGAAGGTGAGACAAACGATGCATTTTATCAGCCAGGGACGAACATGGGGATTGATGTTTGTCACGTGAGTACCCGGGCATATCCAGCGCTTATTTCTAAAAGGATTGGGGTAGGTGATAACAGTGCAAAAAATGTGTCTTGTTCGGGGGCAAGAATTGGCGATATTATTGGCTCTAAAGACACGTATTGGGGTCAAGGTAATCGACTTGGTGGGGCTGGATTAAAATTAACGATAAGCGAGAGAACTGCAGCACAGGAAGTTGCCCTAGACAATTATCAGCCTGGACGAACATTGCAGTCTAACTTTATCGAGCGGTACAACCCCGAGATTTTAACGATTGGCATTGGAGGAAATGATGCTGGGTTGATGGGGAAGCTACGAACCTGTGCGATGCCTGGAACATGTGAGTGGGCACAGGGGGTGGGTATTGAAGAAACGGCGGGTGAAATCAGCCGATTATCTAGCACGCTTGAATCGTTCTTTGCGCAAATAAAAGAAAAGATGAGTTCATCCAGGGTATTCGTTGTTGGATACCCAAATATCATTGATCCAGAAGGGGTGTGTGATCCAACCACGGCCTTTTTGCTCGATCGTACCGAAAGAGTGTTTATACAACGTAGCATCCGCTACCTTAACCAAGTCATTAACGCAGCCGCCAATAAAGTTGGGTTTATGTATGTCGATATTGAGCATAGCTTTGATGGTACTCAGTTATGTAGCGGCAGTTCGTCTCCTTCTATGAATCGCGTTCGAATCGGCAATGATACCAGCCTAATTGATTCACTTCCAATGCTAAAGATTATCGGTGCGGAGACGTTTCATCCAACACCAGAGGGACATAGCAAAATTGCCGACGCAATATTGTCGCAGTACCCTAATCTGGCAGGCTCGCCGACCGAGACAACAAAAGTTGAACCAGACTCGTATTGGACGACCAAAAAGTCCGACCAGCCGAAGATGGCTTATGCAACAGATTTTGCCTTTACGACTGGAGATGCCTCGCGTATGACGATACAGGTGCCAGACGGAACGCTCCAACCCCAATCAACCGCAACGCTTGAAGTACGCTCAACGCCAATGACGCTCGCAACTTTTGTAGTAAATGATAGCGGAGGTATAACAGGCTCTATATCCATACCAGACTCATTGGAAGCTGGCTTTCACACACTCCACCTGTTTGCAGTGAATAGGGAAGGGCAAAGTATTGATTTGTATCAATTTTTGACAACAGGCGAATCGGTAGGGGCTATTCAGTCGGGAGTGAGTCAACGTGATGTTAATGGGTCGCTATCTAATATCAGGCGGGTTTCACCAGCTGTTTCGAACAGTGTGGCAAGCGGTATATCAGATATAACCGGGGTACTGGGTGCTCAGTCAAGCGGTGGGTTAAACAATAGCCTTAAGAAATCAGCTCCTCCAGTCATTTCTTACCTCGAAGATGTTCCACAATCAGTTCGCCCTGTGTTATTTGGTGGGATACTTGTTATTATGGCTGGTCTATTAACACTGTGTACGTTTCTTGTTTGGAAGCGGTGGGTGAAACCCGCGCCTTAGGTATAATGATTATATGGCTGTCTTACGAAAAATAGTAAAAATACTTATACCAAAAGGGTTATTTAAAAAAGTTGAACCGTATGGTCACCTCGTCGAAGCTGTGTTAATGAACGTGAGATATGGATTTCCAGGTAAAAAACTGCGTGTTATTGGCGTCACTGGAACGAACGGAAAGACAACAACGTCATTTTTAATACAGCGGCTGCTTCACGAAGCCGGCATTAAGACGGCGCTTCTCACGACAGTTGCTAATGGTATTGGCGACGCTATCATTCCTCAGTCGGAGCATATTACAACGGCGCAGGCAGGTGTGCTTCAAAAAAAGTTGCGAGAATTTGCGAACGCTGGCGTTGAATGGGTAGTGGTGGAGACATCAAGCCACTCTTTGGCGCAGAACCGTGTATGGGGCGTGCCGTACGAAATTGCGGTGATGACAAATATTACGCACGAACACCTTGATTACCACGGCACGTTTGAACGATACGTTGAAGCAAAACGGCGTCTTTTCAAGCTCGCCAACAAACGCGGGCTCCGGTACGGCGTCGTGAATCAACAAGATCCAAACGTAGAAAAATTTGTTCGTACTGTTGCAAACTCAACAACATATGGTATTGGAACAGGTGAACTGTCTGCCACCAATGTGCAACTTGCTGCTAACCATTCGACATACACTGCAACGATTGAGCGTGATTCTTACGATATTCAGGTGAACATCCCGGGTGAATTTAATGTCAGCAATAGCTTAGCGGCAATTGCGGTAGGACGAAAACTGGGGCTTTCAAAAGCTGAGATTGAAAAGGGTATTGCGGCGCTTGCAGGTGTAGAGGGACGGATGAACGTCATCAACGAGGGGCAGCAGTTCCAGGTAATCGTTGATTTTGCGAGTACGCCTGACGCGTTTGAGCGATTCTTTGAAAGCGTACGACCACTCACAAAAGGTAAGCTGATTGCTGTGTTCGGTTCGGCTGGACGGCGTGATGAATCAAAACGACCCGAGCAAGGTCGTATCGCTGGGCACAATGCCGACATCGTAATCGTGACCGAAGAGGATGATCGTGATGTGGACGGTCATCAGATTATGGAAGAAATTGCTGTTGGTGCACGCGGTGCAGGCAAGCAAGATGGCAAAGACCTTTTCCTCATCTTGAATCGTGAAGAAGCGATTGGGTTTGCGATGACGCAAGCGACATCAAAAAATGATGTCGTAGTGCTGCTTGGTAAAGGCCATGAGCTTACGATTGAACGAGCTGACGGCACGTATCCCTGGAATGAAGCCGATGTTGCACGCGCGGCACTGCAAGAACTAAAAAAGTCAATATAATTTAGTCGATAGTGAGGGTAGTGCAACGGATATAGCCACCCCCCTTAGCAAGTTCTGCTACTTCTGGGGTGAGTACTGTGAGACCATGTGTCTCCAAAGATGTTTTTAACTTTGGGGCATGTGCGCTCATAATAACAGTCTTACCTGTCGATATGAGGTTACACGCAAAAGCTCGGGTCGCTTCTTCGAAGGAAACGCGGATTTTTTCTACGCCATTGAATTCAGCCAATATTTTTTGACTTTCGGGAGTAAAAGCCTCGTGGCAGTAGGCAATAAGCCCTTTTTTGTCGTCCTCTGGTGCTTTGATGACAGACAGTGCAAGATCGATGTCGTAAAAGAAACTGTCTGCCCATCCAGAAACGGCATTTTTCATAGGAACTCCATCATCGTCAAGTTCTGGGACGGTTTGGAGCTGAATACGCTCATAGCCTAGTTTTTTAGCAGCGAAGGCCTGAGCTTTCTCGTCACTACGGTAACCTTGACCACAAAAGAGGAAGTTACCGCAGGCAAGCGCATCGCCTTGACCACTGAACTTCAGACCTTTCGGAACGCTGTAGACAGTTTTACCGAGTTGTTCAAGGACTTGACGAGCGTATTCCTCTTCGGCTTTTCGGACGTCAGGCAGGCGTGCCAGGACCGCCTTGTCTCCTCTTACTAACGCCCAGTTAGCGGTATACACACCGTCTTGGCTATCAATCGGCGAAGGAACGTCAGCAATCGTAATACCAGCAGTGGAAAGTGCCTCGGTAATAAAATGATGCTCTAGTATGGCTTTTGAAAGGTCAACGTTTTGGTCGTCGTAATAGGGGTTAATTGCTTGCTCGGCACTAAAATGTAAAGCATCAGACATAAGAACAGTGTGGTTAATAAGTGTCATTTCGGGATCCTCCGGGGTTTGCAGAGTATATAGTGTATTTAGTAGTAATAATCTTTTGTTCGTTTGTAGTAGAAATGTCGGTAGACACGTTCGCCCAGCTTTGTCCAGGCTTTATAACGAATAGGGTTGATAACGAAGTCGTAGCAGCCGATATAATCTGTCACGGTTTTGTTGAAAGCGGTCTTAAACTGACCAATGCCATAGTGTGGATGATCGCGGTTGTCGAGTTCATCGCTTGGTGGCGATCCACAAAAATCATGAATCAACGCACCACGACTTTTTGCCCATTCGATAACACGCCACTGCAAGAGGTGGCTTGCGCCGTAAGCGGTGCGTTTTCGAATCGAAGCGCCGTCTTTGTAAGTGCTTTTCGTACCGTAGGTCATAGCGTAGGCACCGGCAACGACTTTGTCTTTGAATGATGCAAAAAATAGTTGTCCGTAGCCGGCTGCTGCAAATCGTTGCCAAAAAGTCTTGTAGTAATCATAACTACGAATACCAAATTGTCCCTCGGCAGTTTCAGAAAGCAGTTGATACATTTTTTTGCAATTCTTATCAGTTGCTTCAACTAACTCGACGGTTACACCATCACGTTCGGCGCGCCGAATGGCATGGCGACCTTTTTGAGGCAATCCCATCAAAATAGCTTTAAGGTTTGGATGTAAATCGAGGGTAATGGTTGAAGGGTTGGGGATAATTGGTGCCGCTTTTTTCAATCCGTGCCGACTAAGGGTGGGTTGCTGTGTTCGGGGAAGTTCTGTTTCAATACGAATAACAAAGACGCCGCGTTTTTTTGCGAAAGGGGTCATAAGTTTTAGGGTGTCGAATAGTGTCTTTGGGCTGGTGACATTCGGTCCTTTTGGAAGGTACCAGAGCTTTCCAAGTGGAGGAGTATTTTTCTCTAGTACGGTTACGGCCAGGTTATCGATAAATAAAAACCGGTGTGTGTAGCCACCGGTTTCTTTTTGCTTAGCGTACTCGTAACTTGAAAAAACATTACCGCCATCAGGATTTGAAAGGATGAAGGCGTTCCAGCGAGAGATTTCTTCAGAAGTGGCAAAACGTACAGACATTATATCAATTGTACCGTATATTATGCCTCCATTGAAGCGGGTACTCGTTAGGCGGTTGGTGCTTGGTTGTTGCGAGAAAGGTAGTCGATTTCTTTTATAATATCAAGCAGTGCCTGGGCACGACGAGTTTCATCGCTAATTCCCTGTGCTGCCGCGTGAGCAGGTGCGATGAGGGAGCTATCATCGGTGCTGCGAATAAGCATCAGGTAGGTGTCAAACCTTTCTTCAGCTGGAAGATCAACCTTGTCGATAAGCGGGCGAAGTTCACCGAGGGCGGTTTTCTTTATGTCGTCGAGGTCACTAGATCCTGGCGTTGTTGAAACTGAGGGGGTAAAGTTTGGTTCTGAAGCGGGTGGCACGAAAGATGGTTGTGGCAGATCGGAATTTGCTGGTTCTAATTGCGGGTCTGGCGTAGGTGCTACGACCGCGGAGGCTTCTGGTGCCGTCGCAACTGGTTCGGGCATATCAGGCAAAACGCCGGCAAGTGCTTTTGCCAGTTCCTGATCATCGCTCATTGGTTGTTGCTCGTCCTGCGGAGTAATATCCATGCCCACCTCTTACTATTTTGCTTATGCTTCGTTTAAAATACTGTATCATAGATTCAAAGGGTAGGGCAATACTAGTGAACGATACTTTAGATAACGAAAACATTTTATCGCAACGAGACCCCGAGGGTGCCTTAAAAGTTGCGGCCGAGCAGTTTACACAAACAACTTTTGAGGCAACGGTTGATAATAAAGAACACGATGACCGCGACATTACGAGCATTGTCGTGACAGGTATGGGTGGATCGGCACTCGCCGCCTTATTGGCAAAAGTATGGCTTAGGAAAGACATTGCGGTACCATTTGAAATTATCCGTGGCTACGACCTCCCGAAGTATGTCGGCAGGAATACACTAGTGATTGCCAGCAGCTACTCTGGAAACACCGAAGAAACGGTCAGTGCATTAGGACAAGCGACCGAAAAAGGTGCGCAAATCGGCGTGATTGCATCGGGTGGTAAGTTTGTTGAGATTGCTACAACATCAGACGTTGCTCACGTCATACTTCCAACGGGGTTACAACCCCGCATGGCGGTCATTTATAATCTACGCGCACTCCTAGCATTATTTGAAAATTTCGGCGTGGTACATGACAAGCTGCAAGAAATTGAATCGTTATCGCAGTGGCTAGGACAGCAAAGCGCTGCCTGGGCACCGACGGTTCCAGCCGAACAAAACTACGCCAAACAGCTTGCGAAAGAGGCTGTGGGAAAAACTCCTGTATTCTACGGTGGGGCATTAACCGCACCGGTTGCCTACAAATGGAAGATTAGTTTCAATGAAAATGCCAAAAACGTTGCGTTTTGGAACGAATATCCAGAATTTAATCACAATGAATTCCTCGGCTGGACCTCACATCCGGTTGAAAAACCTTTTGCGGTTTTTGACCTGGTCAGTTCATTTGAACATCCACAGATTTTGAAGCGTTTTGAAATTTCTGATCGACTACTAAGTGGACTTCGTCCAAAAGCGACCGTCATCAACCTTGTCGGTGATTCACTTATCGGACAATTATTATGGGCATCAATCTTGGCTGACTACGTCAGTATGTATGTCGCGATTTTGAACGGCGTCGATCCGACACCGGTCGAACTTATCGAGAGGTTTAAAAAAGAACTCTAAACTCCTCAGATACATCAATCATATTGGCGCAGGGCGTCAATTGGGTCTTTACGGGCGGCTCGAATAGCTGGATACAGTCCAAAAAGCGTACCGATCACCAGTGAAACGCCAATCGCGATACCGCCAATCTCCCAAGTAAAGATAGGGAAGAACGGCAAGAAGCTGCTGATAGCAAACGCAATGAGGTAGCCGATAATATAACCTCCAACCCCTCCACCAATACTCAGCGCTACTGATTCGATCAAAAACTGTGCCACAATATCGCGGTTGCTTGCACCGAGGGCTTTACGAATACCAATTTCGCGGGTTCGCTCGGCGACGCTGACCAGCATGATATTCATGATACCGATACCGCCGACAAGAAGTGAGATGGCTGCAACCGCAGTAGTTGTGCCGGCAATTGCGGCAAATAAGCGATTAGTGGGTTGGGCAATTTGTTCGCCAGATAGTATCGTAAAGTCTGCTTCACCTAGATGATTCTTTAAAATTGCTTTATTGATGTCGACAATCGCACCGGCGAGATTGTTGACGCTATCTGTTTTAACGTTGATCTGTTGAATTTGGAGTGATCCTTGGTTTAATGCTTGTCCAGCGTCCTGATTAATAATAATAGATTCATCAAAATCGACGCCGTTATAGTTGATAGGGGTATTTTGACGTTTCAGGACGCCAATAACTGTAAATGCCTGTCCTTTGATGGTGAGAGTCTTGCCGATTGACTCCTCGGTGCCAAATACATTGACAGATAGCTGCGGGCCAATGACGGCAATGTAGGGGCTAAGGTCTGGATCGAGGAACTGACCATTTTGAATCTTTAGACCGCTGACGTCAGCGAGCGTTGGGGTGGTGGCGATAATAGAGGTATTGACGGAAGTGCTGGTTTCGGCTTTGACAGCGCCAGATAATATCATCATCGGTGCAACACCAGAAACATAATTAACTTTTTTAATTGCGTTGACATCTTTAATGGTCAGCGTGCTCGCGGCAAAAAGCTGCGGAGTAGGTAGCTGCGCCAGGTTTTGAAACGCTGTGTCAGATGCAGATCCAGGACGTACGACGGCAATGTTACCACCTAGCGCATCAACTTGATTACTGACTATTTTACTCGCACCACCACTCAGTGAAAGTATTGTTGTAATGCTCGCAACACCTATCATTACACCAAGCATGGTTAAGTTACTGCGCATGCGATTGCTACGAAGAGATTGGCGGGCATTTTGAATATGGTTAATAAAAAGGAAACGCATTTATGCTACTTCCTGCTTTGTCTTTGTTTTGCGACGTTTTTTAGAAACTTTTCCAAGTGGTTTTTTCGCAGTAGTATCATTTTTGCGCTTTGGCGAGCCAGTATCGGTATCGATTTTACCGTCAAGCATGGTAATAACACGACTGGCATACGTCGTCAGCCGAGGATTGTGCGTCACCATAATGATAGTATTGCCACGTTTATGAAGGTCAGACAATTCCTCCATAATGATATGACTCGATGCTGAATCGAGGTTTCCGGTTGGCTCGTCGGCCAAGATAATCGAAGGATTATTAACAAGAGCACGAGCAATTGCCACCCGTTGTGTCTGACCGCCAGACAGTTGGTAGGGCATATAATATTCACGCTCGCCGAGATGGAAGGTATGGAGAATAGCGCTGGCTTGTTTTTCACGGTTAAGGCGCGTCATTCCCTTATATACAAGCGGGAGTGCCACATTTTCAATAACATTCAAACGTGTCACCAGGTTAAAACTTTGGAAAATAAAACCAATTTGCTGGCTACGAATGCGCGCTTGGCGACGAAAACTAAGGCTAGCAACTGGACGGGTCTCGAGTTCGTATTCACCCTCGATCTTGCTATCAAGCAGTCCTAGTATATTAAGAAGGGTCGTTTTACCGCAGCCGCTGGGACCCATGATCGCAATAAACTCACCCTTTCGGATAGTGAGGTCGATGCCGTCAATCGCGTAATGCTCGGCATCACCAATCCCGAACCTCTTGCGGAGATCTGATAAAACAATAACAGGTTCGGTTTTGTTGTTTGCCATTGCCTTCATTATGGTTGGAGTCCGCTTGCGATACAACTACAATTATGGCGTGGAAATAACAACCCTTTAAAATCGTGGACTGGTATACTGAGATGATACGGAGAGGTGGCCGAGTGGTTGAAGGCGCACGCTTGGAAAGCGTGTGTGCGGGCAACCGTACCACGAGTTCGAATCTCGTCCTCTCCGCCAAATTAAAAAATGATCTTTTGGTCATATTTTAATTTATTAAAGACGTGAAGCCTGAGGTCGCAAGAAAAGCAGGATGATTTCGATCTGCTAGCATAGATATATGAAGCAAATTATTATTGTTGCAACCGACAGGGACGGTGTCATAGGCAGAACCGACAATTCTTATATGTGGCATTTGTCTGACGATTTAAAAAATTTCAAGAAACTTACTAACGGACATCCTATCATCATGGGTCACACAACCCACCGTTCCATTGGTCGAATCCTGCCAAATCGTCGCAACATTATACTGACGCGACAAAACAACCTGCTGATTGAAAACGCGTCGGTAGTATCAAGCGTTGAGGAGTCCTTGCTTGAGGCTGCAAAGTACGGTAACAGTGTCTTTGTTATTGGCGGCGAAGAGGTATATAAAGAATTTTTAAAGACCGCCGATACGTTATACCTTACGCAAGTGCAGGCAAGTGTGGGTGGTGATAAGCATTTCTTTTATAAACCAGACGAATGGTATGAAGTGGCGAGAATGTATTATCCCGCAGATGAGAGAAACAGCCATGAATACGTACTTCGAAAACTCCAATCGTTAAAAAAGTAGACGGGGTATTATTTATATTATATAAGTGTATATATGGAATATGAGCAACAGGAGCCGATAGAAAGCTAACCTTACTTCACGTATGTCACGCGCAGCCTGATTCGCCTGTATAATGAAGGACGACTGACGAATGTAAATGACTTATACGTAGAGTCTGAATACGGCTATCTTACTCGTGTTGGTTATAAAGATGGAAGTTATCGCATTACTTACGGTAATGACCTGGGATTAAATATCGGCACTTCATCTGAGCTTGCAAAGGATAAAGTATATACGAAAAACATTCTAAAACGGAGTGGTATCAATGTACCTGAGGGTGAAGGGTTTTTGTTACCTTGGTGGGCGGATAGAATTCGTGAGAAAAACGAAGCCAAAGGTCACGCACTGACGAGAACGACAGACAAGATTGATGAGTATGTTGGCGAAACAATACAGTACCCCGTGTACATAAAACCCGTGCAAGGATCAAAAGGCGGTGATGTGTACAAGGTAGCTAATGCAAACGAGCTACAAAGCATCATTGCAATCTACGACGAAAAGCAGGTTCGACTTGCTGTTATTGAAGAAACGATCAATATGCCTGACTACCGTGTCGTTATACTCGATGGAAAACTTATCAGTGCCTACCAAAGAGTTCCTTTGGCTGTCGTAGGAAATGGCATCGATGATACGGAAACACTGATTAATGACCTGCAATCAACCTATCAGGCAAATGGGCGAGACACACTCCTTAATTCACTAGATCCTCGGATCATACATTATCTTGGACAACAGGAATTGGGACTTGACTACATACCACCTGCGGGCGAGACATTGACACTCACCTCAGTATCGAACTTATCAGCTGGTGGAACATCAGTAGATGTGACTGATGTCATTGATAAAAAATGGGTGGAGCTGTCTGCCAAAATCGCTCAGAGTATGAATCTTCGCCTGTGTGGGGTTGACCTGGCGTGTGCAGATATTAGCGATGGAGCATCAGACTACTCTGTCATAGAAGTCAATGCGGCGCCTGGACTTGATCATTATGCCATGTCGGGCGAAGCACAAAAGCAAATTGTTGATGATTTATACGTGAAAGTACTTAACGTATCGGTTCCGAAAGCCCAATGATTGGTCGAATATGGTTAAGAAGATAAAATGAGCCGGTAACGAGAATAATCGGCTCGTTTTGTGTCAGCGCGTACCTGAACGCGTCACTTGGTTCAGCTTGAATTTCGGTCATAAATCCAAATTCTTTGGCGATTGAACCTATTGTTTTCGAGTCGATAGCGGTACGTATTTCGTCTTGGCCTACATCGAATTTTGTAATAATGATATGTGAACTTATTTTGCGAAGAATTTTCAGGTTGTCAGTAAGGCTGGCTGCTTTGTTTTTTCCAAAGCTTGCGACGATAACCAGGGGCTTACCTTTATAGGTATGTTTCATTGCTTTTACTAAGGCGGCAAGTTTTTGTTCATTGTGAGAGCCATCAAGAACGATAGTCTTTCCAGACCATTCAATAGCTTCCATGCGTGCCGGGATATACGTATTCAGTGCTGCTGTAATGTCGCTCGATGTTTTCATGATATTTTCTATAGCTGCATAGGCGAGTGAAAAGTTTCTTTGTTGAAAATCGGGCAGCTTTTTATATGCATCAAGCGCGTTAAGCATGCTATTGTTGCTTACAATAACCAGCGTCGCTTTTTCTTGAAGTGATTTCTCATTTATGACGGACATTATTTCTGGGTCTTGAGCATGCATAAATACATGATTACTTTCGTAAATAATCCCGGCTTTCTGGCTGGCTATCTCTTTCAATGTATTTCCTAAAATTTCAGTGTGATCATAGCCAATATCGGTGATGATGCAGATCTTATCTTTACGGTGAATAACGTTTGTTCCATCCAGCAGTCCCCCTAATCCCACTTCAATCACCGCGTAATTAACTTTATGCTTTTCGAAAAGCCAGAAGCTAAAGGCGACGAGCACTTCAAAGTAACTGGGTGTAAGTCCGCTTTGACTGACGAGATCCAAAAAAGCACCTAATTCCTGGCGGTACAGACCTTCGTTGAAAGGTCGTAGATTTATTTGTGCTCTCTCTGCAACACTATCAATGTGCGGGGATACACTGAGCCCTACCTTGAATCCACTTTCAACTAATAAAGCCGCCGCATAGTACGAAGTGGATGTTTTTCCTGAGGTACCAGCAACATGAATAACCTTGAGTTTATCCTGAGGATTACCAAGGTACTTCATCAATAACAGCATTCGCTCAAGTGTGTAGCGGATATTTTTTGAAGAAGGAATGAAGCCCGCGAGCAGTTCGTTAGCGTGAGCAAAATTTTTTATGACTACCATACATCTAGTATAAGGCTTTTATAATTATGACACATAAGCACAGCGACGCTACATATAGCGTACCGTTTCTAATTTACAACACCATCCATAGTTTTAAAGTGTTAAATGCTGCTTGTGCTGCATGTAGTCAAAAAAACCCAGGAAAACGCTTGAAAAACCATATGTGGGGGCATATAGTCTTACATAAGCACTACATATGTAGTACTGACATCAAAACAGACATTTAGCAAGTCATAATAGTCGGCCGCTACTCCGGTATTATTCTTGCACCCCTTTGAGAATCTGCATTGGGGCACTTGGGAGGTGGTGTGTGTTTGAAGCATGTATGTCGCCAAAACATAATATAAAACAACAAAGTAGTATAGGGGAATTTAATGAGCGCAATCACAGTGGTAAAACGCGATGGCACACGCGAACCATTTGACGCGAACAAGATCAATCTTGCGTTGGTAGAGGCGAGTGAGGGCCTGCCAGACCAAATTAGCAAGGTTGTCCAAGTTGCATCAGAACTTCAGTTAACTTTGTTCGATGGTATTACATCGGAACAGCTCGACGAGGCAGTTATTCACACAGCGCTTCAAAACGTAAAGGACGATCCAGACTTTGACATCATTGCCAGTCGTTTGCTCCTTAAAAACATTTATAAAAACATTCTCGGCAAGTACAAGACAGCCGCAGAACTAAAAAAGTTGCACGAAGACAAATTTGTCCAGTATCTAAAGGATGGTGTTGCGGAGGGGCTTCTGGACGAACGAATGAACGGCAAGTTGTTCGACCTTAAAAAGTTAGCCAAAGCGCTTGACCCAACCAAAGACGGTCTGAGTAAGTACCTTGGTGTCGTCACCAACAAGAACCGCTATGCACTACGCAGGCAAAGCGGTGCGCCAGTAGAGGTGCCGCAGTTTACTCATATGCGTATTGCGATGGGACTCAGTTTTAACGCCGAGGATCCAACGGCGTGTGCACTCGACTTTTACGAGCACATGTCTAACCTCGATTATGTTCCTGGGGGATCAACTCGGGTGAACGCTGGAGGGTCATTCCCACAGCTTTCAAACTGTTTCCTGATTGAAGTCCAAGATGACATGGAATCTATCGCTAAGGGTGTGCGCGACGTGATGTGGATTGCCAAAGGTACCGGGGGAATCGGAATTAGCCTTAACAAGCTCCGAGCAGCGGGGTCTCCGGTAAAGACGACGAATACAGAGTCGACTGGTCCAATTCCATTTATGAAAATGATCGATACAGCCCTATTTGCTGTTTCGCGTAAGGGTAAAAAAGCCGGCGCAGCTGCTCTTTACATGGAGAACTGGCATCTTAATTTTCCTCAATTCCTTGATCTCAAGCAGAATTCGGGTGACCCGTACCTTCGCACTCGTCTGGCGAATACTGCAGTCTTCATCAGCGATGAATTCATGAAAAGGGTAGAGAAAGACCAAGATTGGTACTTGTTTGACCCAGCGGAAGTAGCCGATCTTCCTGAACTTTACGGTGCAGCTTTTTCTGAAGCGTACAAGAACTACGTCAAAAAGGCTGAAGCCGGTGAAATGCGTGATTTCATCAAGACAAAAGCACGCGAACAATTCCGTCAGATCCTGATTACACTGCAGGCAACCAGCCACCCATGGCTGACCTGGAAGGACACGATCAACGTCCGTGCGCTTAATAACAACACGTCAACGATTCACCTTTCAAACCTCTGTACCGAGATCACCTTGCCACAAGATAAGGATAACACCGCTGTCTGTAACCTCGTCAGTATCAACCTGACCGCGCACCTTAATGCCGACAGGACATGGGATTGGGACCGCCTAGCTGAATCAAGCCGAAGCGCCATTCGTCAACTTGACAACTTGTGTGACATTACAAACACACCAGTGCCAGAAGCGATGAACTCTAACCAGCAGAACCGCGCATTAGGACTCGGTTTCATGGGTTTTACAGATGTGATTGAAAAGCTCGGCTACAGCTACGAATCAGAAGAGGCCTACGATCTTATCGACCAAATTGCTGAGTTCATCAGCTACCACGCAATCGACGAATCAGCTGACCTCGCCAAGAAATACGGCTCATACCCACAGTTCAAGGGCAGTGGTTGGAGCAAGGGAGTGCTGCCAATCGATACCGTTGATACGCTGGCAGCTGATCGTAAGGTAAAGGTGGAAGTCAACCGCAAGACTCGTCTTGATTGGGAAGCACTCCGCACAAAGGTGAAGAAGGGGATGCGTAACGCTACACTGATGGCAATTGCGCCAACCGCCAACATTGCCCACATCGCTGGAACAACGCCAGGACTCGACCCACAATTCGCACAGATTTTCTCTCGTGCAACCTTGAACGGTAAGTTCCTCGAAGTGAACACGAACCTGGTCCACGACTTGAAAGAGCTAGGTATCTGGGACGACGTCAAAGAAGACATCTTGATTGCTCAAGGCGATGTTCAGAACATCGAAGCAATTCCACAAGTACTCAAGGACGTCTACAAGACCAGCTTCCAGCTCAGTCCCTACAGCTTTATCGAAGTGGCGGCCCGGGCGCAAAAATGGGTTGATCAAGCGATCAGCCGCAATATGTACCTTGAAACGCGTGACATCGACGACATGGTCGCTATCTACACCGCAGCCTGGAAACGCGGACTCAAGACAACGTATTATTTGCACGTCAAGCCTCGACACACGGCTGAACAATCAACCACCAAAGTAAACAAGGCCGAAAGTTCAGATGGAGGCAGCCGAAAAGTTGGCTTCGGATTTGCAAGGAAGCAAGAGGTCGGTGTATAGCCTATGGTAACGCAGACATACGTGTAAGAAAACTCACAGCGATATGTAACCAACGTAATATATAGTAAAAATAGGGGAATTCAGCAATGAACGCATCAACAATTATCAACGACACAATGACACTCGACGAGAAGCTTGCCGCAATTGACGCCGCGATGGCAAACGCTAAGGCACAAGCCGACGAAGACGCTCGCACAAACGGTTTCACCACCGCTGCACCACTTGATCCAGCTGACCTCACCATGTGTGACAGCTGCCAGTAGGAGGAATATGGCAGGAATTCTAGGAACAGGCATTCAGGACGGATTGCTCTTGAAGCCGGTGAAGTACAAATGGGCGATGGACTTATACAACCAAGCAGTCGCAAACACGTGGTTTCCAAACGAGATCCAATTAGGCCAGGATCTTTCTGACTGGAAGAAGATGAGCGAAGAAGAGCGACACGCCGTGACGTTCCTGATGAGTTACTTCAACCCAAATGAGCTACTGGTAAACAAAGCACTGGCATTCGGTGTTTATCCTTACGTTAATGCAGCCGAGGCGCACCTATACCTCGCAAAGCAGATGTGGGAAGAAGCTAACCACTGTATGTCGTTTGAATACGTGCTTGAAACGTTCCCGATTGACCGCGAACAAGCCTACGATGCCCACGTTAACACCCCTTCGATGGCGCGTAAGGAAGCCTTTGAAACTAAGTTCATCAAGCGTATGACAGAGGAGACGCTCGATATTACCAAGACTGAAGGTAAAAAAGATTTCATACGTAACTTAATTGCCTACAACATTATCCTTGAAGGTATCTGGTTTTATAGCGGGTTCATGGTGGCATTGTCATTCAGACAACGCAACTTGCTTCGAAACTTTGCCAGCCTGATTGACTGGGTTGTTCGTGACGAATCACTCCACCTGAAGTTTGGTATTAATCTGATTTTGACAGTCCTTGAAGAAAACGAAGACCTTCAAACCGAAGAATTCGCTGGAGAAATCAAGCAAATGATTCTCGACGGGGTCGAAATGGAAGAAGCCTACAACAAAGACCTTTTGCCAAATGGCATTCTTGGTTTGA
The DNA here is from genome assembly GCA_004100325.1 of Candidatus Microsaccharimonas sossegonensis. GTDB lineage: Bacteria > Patescibacteriota > Saccharimonadia > Saccharimonadales > Saccharimonadaceae > Microsaccharimonas > Microsaccharimonas sossegonensis. The sequence continues at coordinate 280,512 of SCKX01000001.1, forward strand.
ACAGTGATTACATCAACCAATACGTGAAGTATCTAGCTGATCGCCGCCTGGAGGAGCTTGGATTTGAGCCGCACTACAAGGTTTCAAACCCTGCCAAGTGGATGGCTAGTGCAAACGATACATTACAGCTTGTTAACTTTTTTGAAGCAACTAACACTTCGTACGAAGTAAACGCTGGCGCACCGAAATCTGAATAGATGACAGCCCGGAAATTGAGAAGTCCCCGAACGCCTATATATGCGCTCAGGGACTCTTCAGATCTTCAGGATCCGGCGTGAGCTGACGCTCACCATTTGCTCCAGTCGACGACCAGCTTGATCTCCGGGATGAGGGTCGCGGAGGTGGGGATGCGCAGGATGCTGTGCTCGCTGTTCTCGTCGGGTGTCTCGTCCGTGATGTCGGCGAAAAACCTCAGGTGCGGTGTATCGCCCGACGAGATGCCGATATACTCGACCGTCTCGTTCTGCTTGCCGTTCGCCTGTGTACGGATGTACTTGGCCTGACGAACTTTGGCAGTACCGGCGTAATACTTTGTGTCCACGGTGGGACCGATGAGCTCGATGTCGTAGCTCGATCCAGAGATCGATCGCACCAGGATGCTGCCGTTCAGGATGGCATGCAGGATGTCCCCAGGGTCCCCCTCGATGATGAGACGGAGGTCATCCATGGTGATGTTGTGCACCTGCACCGGGTTGAGTAGTGCATTGAGCGCTGTTGACGCTCGCTCTGTGGCGTACATATAACTCCCTATAATCGTCGGATGTTCACTGGTCGGTGAAACAATCATATTATACCAATTTTACCGTTCTATGTCAATTTATACGACACTATTACTATACAAAATAAAGCATCAAGTGAGGTATACTAAAAGGAATGAAAACGAAACTGGTTATTTTTGGGATTACCGGCGACCTTAGTCGACGAAAGCTACTACCTGCACTTGAACATATTATTGCCCGCGATGACCAACTATCTATTATCGGTGTTTCAAGGCGTCAGGTCGATGTGCCGGAACTTTTAAAAAGTGCAATCGGTAACGATTCCTTCGCCAGTAAGGTGTCCGTCTTTACAATGAACTTGGCGAACGCTAGTGACTACAGTCGGCTAAAGGAATTCGTCGACCTGCAAGACGACGAACAAGCGCTTATGTATTTGTCTGTTCCACCAAGCGCCGCAGCTGATATTGTCGATTTTCTCGGACAAGCTGGTTTCAATAGTCCAAATGTGAAACTCCTTTTTGAAAAACCGTTTGGATTTGATCTTGAATCCGCCAAAGGATATATTCAGCGAACATCACGCTACTTCGAAGAAGCCCAGATTTACCGCATTGACCACTACGCGGCCAAAGAGATTGCCCAAGAAATAGTCCGGCTGCGTTCAGACCCGAAGCGTCAGTGGAATGCGGAATCAGTCGCCTCGATTGATGTTATTGCCGCCGAGGCAATTGGTATTGAGGATAGGGCGACTTTTTATGAGGAAACCGGCGCGTTACGTGATGTTATTCAAGGACACCTCTTGCAATTACTGGCCCTGATGTTGATGCCGATTCCGGATGATTTTGATGCTGCTAATGTATCAGCCTATCAAAAACAAGCTCTTGATGCACTGGATCCTGCCGACCCGCTGGAAACGATTCGCGCCCAGTATGAGGGCTATCAAGATGAGGTCAAGAACCCAGGTAGTCTTACGGAAACATTTGTGAGTATGGTGCTACGAAGCAATGATTCAAATTGGAAGGGTGTGCAACTTCGCCTGACCACTGGCAAGAAGTTAAGTAAAAAAGAATCTTCGATCACGGTGACATGTAAAGATGGTACCGTTATAGTGCTCGAGGAGGGCAAGCTGCCTAACAGCGACATTACTTTCTCTGATGCCTATGAACGTGTCCTCGTTCAGGCAATCGAAGGCAACAAATCCATCTTTACGACCAGTCCAGAGCTACTGCGCGCGTGGGAAATCGTCCAGCCTGTTCAAAAATCTTGGGATATGGATAACTCAGCTCTAAAACGCTATGCACCAGGTGCGACAATCGAGCAGGTGACAGCGGGATAGATTTTTTAGTAGACGCTATATATAGTGTAGTGACAATATTACAACGTCCTACATCTAGCGTGTATACTTTATTAAGTGTTATAATAAAATCCCATGGAGGTGAAAACAAACGTGGGCAAACAGAAATACATCTTTGTAACTGGGGGAGTTCTTTCTGGGGTAGGGAAAGGTATTACGGCTGCAAGCATTGGTGCTATTCTTCAGGCGAAGGGTACTAAGGTGTCTATTCAAAAATGTGACCCGTATCTGAATGTCGATGCGGGTCTTTTGAATCCCAAGGAACACGGCGAGTGCTTTGTCACGAAAGATGGTGCCGAAACAGATTTAGACCTCGGGCACTATGAACGTTTTTTGGATTTGGAATTGACCCAAAAAAATGCGACGTTATCGGGTGCGCTACTAAGCCAACTGATTACTGATGAGCGGGCTGGAAAGTTTCATGGGCAGACTATTCAATTGGTGCCGCATTTAACCGGTGCAATTAAAGATGCGATTCAGCTAGCGAGTGAAGGTTCGGAAGTTCATATTGTCGAGGTTGGCGGGACCGTCGGTGACTACGAAGGGCTCAGCTACGTTGAGGCGATTCGTGAATTTGCCAGCCGAGTTGGACGCGAAAACTGTCTGTACGTTCATGTGGTGTATGTGCCATTTATTCAGACAAGTAAAGAATTTAAGTCAAAGCCAGCCCAGAATGCCTTAAACGATCTACGTGGCTTCGGTATTGTACCTGATTGCGTGGTTGTTCGCACCGATGATCCTGCGCCAGTGTCGATTGCTATGAAGATCGCGGCTTTTAGTGGTGTTCGTGAAGATGCGGTAATTTTGCTTTCCAATGCGAAAACCGTCTACGAGATACCACTGACGATTGATGCCAGTGGTATTAACGCTGTACTTGAACGGTTTACTGGTAACACGAAAAAGGCTGATCTATCTAAATGGCGCAACATTGCCGATGCACAGGCGGCTTCATTTTCCCAAAAAGTGCGCATTGGTATGGTCGCAAAATACCTTGATAACGAGGATACCTATTTATCTGTTATTGAAGCGTTAAAGGCGGCGGCGTGGCAGGAAAAAGTTGATCTTGAATTAGTGTGGATCAATGCAGAAGAAGCCGAAGTGACCGACTTTGAACGCATGGACGGATTATTGGTTCCTGGTGGTTTTGGCGGTCGAGGGATTGAAGGGAAAATTAGAGCTGCAACCTATGCTTTGGAAATGCAAAAGCCATATCTGGGGCTGTGTTTAGGACTTCAAATTGCGGTCATTGCGGCGGCTCGAAAAGCTGGACTGAAAGACGCAAATAGTACCGAATTTGACCCTGAAACAAAACATGACGTTGTCTATATTATGGAAGGTCAAGCGGGTAAGGAATCGACGGGTGGAACACTACGTTTAGGTGATTATACAGCTGAACTCATAAAGGGTTCACAGGCTGCCAAGGCGTATGGTGCAACCGAAATCATTGAACGTCACCGTCACCGCTATGAAGTCAATCAGAAGTATCTACAAGCTATTGAAAAAGGTGGGTTGACGATCAGTGGACTTTCGCCAGATGGAAAATTAGTGGAATATGTTGAAGCAAAAGGCAATCCGTTCTTTGTTGCCACGCAGGCGCATCCAGAATTCAAGAGTCGCCCGTATCGACCACACCCTTTGTTTGTGGGGCTGATTAAAGCTGCGGCGGGTCAGTAGCAACAGCAGACTCGGCACTCTCGCTGCGTTAGGTTATAATACGTAGCAATGGAAAACAAAATTTCAGAGGAGATCAAGGCGCTATTTGATGTCGTTATTTCTGTGCAGCTGACTCGCCCCGAGCCAGAGTTTGGTGATTATGCGATTAACAGTGCGCTGCAACTCGCCGGACGTATCGGCAAGGATCCGCGCGAAGTAGCCAACATGATCGCTGCCCGACTGCGCATATCAGGTGATTTTCGCGAGGTAACGGTTGCTGGACCTGGCTTTATTAATATCCGTCTATCAGACAGCGCACTCCAGTCAGAACTAGTGAAAATGGAAGCTGCTGATTACGGGAGATCTCATGCTTTCGACGGCAAAGTCGTGATTACTGAATACTCTGACCCAAATCCATTCAAAGTACTGCACGCTGGACACTTTTATACCAGTGTGATAGGGGATGCGATTTCAAATTTGATTGAGCAAGCCGGCGGCAAGGTGCATCGGGTTAATTTCGGTGGCGATGTTGGATTACACGTTGCAAAGACACTTTGGGCGATTGTTCAAAAACTAGACGGTGAACACCCTGAAAAATTGCGTGATATTCCCGAAAACCAGCGATCTGAATGGATGGCCGCCTGTTACGTTGAGGGAACAAACGCCTATGAAGAAGATGAGCAGGCACAGGCTGACATTATTGCTCTGAACAAAAAAGTATACCAGTTTCATGCTGACAATGACCATGAATCAGCGCTGGCGCGTATTTATTGGACGTGTCGCGACTGGAGCTACGATTATTTCAATGCATTTTATGAGCGAATCGGTACTTCTTTTGAAAAGTATTATCCCGAGAGTCAGACAGCTCCAATCGGGCTAAAAACAGTGCTCGAACAAAAACAAAATGGCGTCTACGAAGACAGCGACGGCGCAATCATCTTTAAGGGCGAACCGTACGGACTACATACCCGCGTGTTCGTTAATAAGGAAGGGTTGCCCACCTACGAAGCGAAGGATGTGGGACTCAGTATAAAAAAGTGGGAAGAGTATCATTTCGACACATCGATTATCATTACCGGTAACGACATTACAGAATACATGAAAGTCGTGCTAAAAAGTATTGAACAATTTGAACCAGAACTTGCCAAACGAACACTGCACCTTACGCATGGAAATGTGAAACTTGCTGGCGGGCTTAAAATGAGTAGTCGAAAAGGTAATTTTCTGCGAGCCGTAGATGTGCTGAAAGCTGCGGCCGATGAAAACGAAAAAACTCAGGGCAATCGCGATGACGTGCCGGTGCTTGGGGCAATTAAATACTCATTTTTAAAAAACCGTATCGGACCTGACGTCATTTTTGATCCGCATGAATCAGTTGGTTTGCACGGCAATAGCGGACCGTATGTGCAGTATGCGCACGCCCGCGCCGTGTCGATTATTTCAAAACTTTCTAATGATGAGGAGAATGTGGCACGTAATCATTTTGACGCTGGTGAGCGAAGCCTTGTGGTAAAAATGAGTGAATTCGGCGAAGTCATTCAAACGGCCACCGAACAATTTTCACCACACCTCGTGTGTACGTATTTGTACGAACTCGCACAGATATTTAACCGTTTTTACGAAGTAAGTCGCATTGTCGACGATCCACGCCAAGTACTTCGCGGTCGTTTAGTACGGGTGTATGCCGGAATTCTAAAACGCGGTCTTGGGGTTCTTGGTATTCAAGCACCTGATCACATGTAGTTCACTCATTCTCGTGATCTTCTGCCTCATTTTTTAAAAAAATAGATTATGATAGGTATATATAAAAAAGTGGTGGGACATATAAGGAGTACACATGGCAACCAAAAAAGCGATAGCGAAGAAAACGGCGAACAATAAAGCGGCCGCAAAAAGCGCGATCACAAAAGCAAAGCGGACTCCAATGTTTGAGCCAAAAATTCTAACAATTGCCAAAGAGGGCACTTCAAAAGTTGTGAGCACGGGTGCAAAAGAAGCTGGTGGATTCATCACTTTTATTCGCGAACAAGGAGTCGTCGGGCTGGCAGTTGGTGTGGCAATTGGTACTGCAGCGGGTGCTGCAGTGAAGCAAATCGTTGACGGTTTTATTAATCCAATCATCGGCTTTATTATTGGTGGTGTTGACCTGACGAAGCTTAAGTGGGTCATTGTTGGACCAAAAGCTGATGGGACTGGTGGACTTACAATTAGCTGGGGCGCAATTCTTTCAGCGCTTATTACATTAGTCGCGACTTCCCTTGTCATTTATGCGCTGGTTCGTATCACAAAATTAGACAGGCTTAATAAACAAAAATCTTAAAATTTTTTGAATGAACATACTTTTTGAGTATACGCCTACCGAGCCTGCAAGTTATACTAGTACTATGCCAACGCCCGCAGAGTACAAAGACAAACTGACTGATGAGCAGTACAACGTACTGTTTCATAAGTCGACCGAAGTGCCGTTTAGTGGGGAGTATGATCAGACGTTTGCAGACGGTGAATATGCCTGCGCTGCGTGTGGTACAGTCCTTTTTGATAGCGATAAAAAATTTGATGCACAATGTTGCTGGCCGAGCTTTTATGATGCCAAACCAGGCGCAGCGGTCTTTACCGATGACAGCAGCCTAGGTATGAAACGCACTGAAGTAACCTGCGCAACGTGTGGGGGTCATTTGGGGCATATGTTTGAGGGTGAAGGACTGGGTGTTCCCACCGACCAGCGCTACTGCATCAATTCACTGAGTCTAACCTTTATCCCAAAGGAGTACCCCAACCACAACTAAGAAGGTATACTATATACGCATGAGTAACAAAACCAGTAAAAAAATTCTTTGGCTTGATTTAGAAATGACCGGTCTCGATCCCACCCAGGATCGAATTCTCGAAGTTGGCGCGATAGTGACCGATTGGGATTTTAAGGAACTTGCTGTCTACGAAGGTGCCGTAAAAGTACCGAAAGCATTCATGAAAAAACGCATGATTAACGGTCCTTCAAAAGAGTTCTGGCTGCAGTTTCCAGATTCTTATAATGATCTGGTGAAACAAAACGACGAAGAAGGGCAGCTCAGCAAAAAAATAGAAAAAGATCTGATACATTTCATTGATACACACTTCGAAAAAGATATTCCAGTTCTTCTTGGTGGTAACTCTATTCATATGGACCGGCGCTTTATCATCAGCGAATGGAAAAACCTCGATGCGCGCCTCAACTACCGCATGCTCGACGTGAGTGCGTTCAAGGTAGTTTTTGAGGGCAAGTATGGCAAGAAGTTTGCCAAGCCCGAGAATCACCGGGCAATTGATGATATTCGTGGCAGCATCATGGAGCTGCAATATTACCTTGGAAAAGTAAAAGTATGACCCATAAAGAACTTGAGAGCTATCTGTTAAGTTTTTCGAATACGTGGGTGGATTATCCGTTTGGCGAGGGGATTGCCGTCTATAAATTCGGACACAAAGAGACCGGTGATGGTACCATGTACGCCATTATCGAAGTGTATTCAAAACCGCTTCGTGTGAGTTTAAAATGTGATCCAAATCTTGCGGTGACACTACGTGAAACGTACGAAACAGTGGTACCTGGCTATCACTTGAGTAAAAAACATTGGAATACGATTATTTGTTCAGGACAATTAAGTCGCGAGGAAATTAAAGACCTTGCTCGCCACAGTTACAACTTGGTTACTAACAACTAGTCAGAAGGCGTAAAGTTGGCGAATGATGCCTGTGTTGGCTTGAGATTATTGTAGGCCGATTCGAGGAATGTCTTTAATTGTACATTATTTGTCGATTTGTAAATCTGATTCATTAACGTCATGATGTTTCCCAGTTGATAGGTCATTTCCCGGGCATAGGTACGGTCAAAGACGGCATTGAGTCGAGCATCTTCAAGCCGGGCAGATAGGGCAGAGGTTGACTCGGAGGTAACGATACTTTTGCTTAACTTTGTGACGTTAATGCCAGCTGAGGTAAGCGGTGCGGTAATATCACGGTTTGTGTTTGTCAGATAAAGGTTCAAATTACTGTTTAAGCTACGGAGCTCACTGCTTTTCAAGTTTGGCTGAGCCGCGCTGACAACAGTTTGTGTCGCGATAAGGCGTGCCGATAGACGTTCTAAGGAAGTTTTATTGCCGCCAGCTAGACTATTTACAATGATAGCCAGGATAATAACAAAGACAATCAGCCCACCCCCAATCACTAGGAGATGCTTGATGCCAAAAGTGAACGGTGGCCGCTTCGTTTCCTGGGGGGCGATTTGGTTTAAGTAATCAACTGGGGCATAGCCTTCTACTGGAAGAGGAGTCGGTGTCGGAGCTGGCGTTTGCGGAGAAACATCCATGGGAGGCTGAGGTGGTGCCTGTTGCGGCGGTTGATGAGGATACATACTACCCTCATTTAAACACAAGAAGTAACAGAGGTAAATACTGACTTGAGGGGTGCTATAATATGGATATGCAGGACATGAAAGAGGAAGTTCGGTCTCGCCTCAATATCGAGGATGTTGTCGGGGAGTACGTTCAGCTTAAGCGAGCGGGGCGAAACTTCAAGGGCCTGAGTCCTTTTACGGGTGAGCGAACTCCAAGTTTTTATGTCAGTCCGGAGAAGAATATTTGGCACGACTTTTCGTCAAACAAAGGTGGCGATGTTTTTAGCTTTGTGATGGAGGTGGAAGGGGTTGATTTTCGGACGGCTTTGGAACTACTTGCGCGCCGTGTCGGCGTTGATTTGGCGCAGTATGACTCTGCTGGTGCACAGGAAATGGCGAAGCGCAAAAATCGCTTGTACGACATTCTTGAACTGACAACTCAGTATTATCAACAAAGTCTGCTAAAAAACAAACATGCTATAGAGTACGTTTTTGGTAAACGGAAATTGAGTAAAGAAATTGTGCAATCATTTCGCATTGGCTACGCGCCGGATAGCGGTGATGCGCTGGTGAACTTTCTTAAAATGAAGCAATTTACTGAAAAAGAAGCACAGAATGCGGGTCTTCTAAATCGTTTTGGCGGCGATTTGTTTCGGGGGCGCATGATGGTGCCGTTGATGGATGGATCGGGTCGGGTGATTGGGTTCACCGCCCGAATTCTCGCTGATGAACCGAACGCGCCAAAGTATTTAAACACTCCCGAAACACTACTGTATAACAAAGGTCGTCATGTTTTTGGGCTCTCGCAGGCAAAGGAAGCTATTCGCAGAGTTGATTACGCCGTGATCGTCGAAGGCAATCTTGATGTTGTCAGCAGTCATCAAGTCGGTGTCTCACAAGTGGTGGCGACTGCTGGAACGGCAATGACAGAAAGTCACCTAAAAGCTCTCGTCCGACTATCGCCAAATGCGCGGCTGGCATTTGATGGTGACGAAGCAGGACTCGCCGCAACGGAACGGGCGATTCCGATCGCGCAGTCGGTGGGGGTCGATCTGACAATCATTAATTTGCAGGGCGGCGCGAAAGACCCTGATGAACTCATTCAAAAAGATCCGGCACTTTGGCAAAAGGCGATCGATCAGGCAGAGCCAGTGGTGGATTGGATAATAACGCAGCACTCGAAGCGCGAAGATCTGACGACGGCGGTAGGCAAGCGCAAATTTACAACTGCTGCGCTTCGTGTCATCCGAGCACTTCAGGATCCGGTGGAACAAGAACATTACTTGCAAAAAGTTTCGACCTATACAGACTCGTCGATAGACGTTTTAAAAGAAAAGCTAGCAGGAACCGAAGAACCCGACGAAAAAGTGCTAAAAAAAGTTGCTCAATCGGTCGCACCGATCAAAACAGATCAAACTAATTATCAAGAAAACCTTCTAGCTGTTGCCTTGATTGATCCAGCCGTCCGTGAACTTTTAAAAGATATCCAACCGGACATGCTTGCAACGGATGAACAAAAAGTGGTGCTGGAATATGTCAAATCCAGCACAAAACAGCTCGTCGATGTACCAGAAGACTTGCAAAATTACGATACGTATGTGAAAATAGTATTACTAAAGGCCGATGCTCGCTATGGGGAGTGGAGTGATGAAGATCGTTACTTCGAAACTGCCCGCCTGGTCCGCCAACTGATAACAGAACACAAGAAAATCACAAAAAACTCTCTGACAGCACAGCTTCGACAAGCCGAACAAGACGGTGATGATGTTCGTGCAGCCGAGATAAGACACCAAGTGAATGAACTGATAAAGGAGATACCGCGTGCCCAGAAGTAAAAAAAATGAAGACCCCAAGGATATATTAATCGATGAAGAATTGAACGATGATGTGGTTGTCGACGCAACTGTTGGCGGCGGGACGATTATTGGCGATATCGATGAGCCAGCGCTCGAAGACCTTGAGGAAGAAGAAGTTGATGATAGCGAAGACCTGCTGAGTACTGACCAGTATTTCGACGATGCCAGCGATGACAGCGTTCGACTTTATCTACGTGAAATCGGTAAAATTCCACTGCTTAACTCTGAGCAAGAATTAGCGCTCGCTAAAAAAGTCGTTTCGGGCGACAAGAAAGCGAAAGATAAAATGGCTGAAGCAAATATGCGTCTCGTCGTTTCGATCGCCAAGCGCTACAGTGGTCGTGGACTCGATTTTCTTGACCTTATCCAAGAAGGTAATACCGGCTTACTTCGTGCGGTAGAGAAGTTTGATCCAGATAAGGGATTTAAATTTTCAACCTATGCAACCTGGTGGATTCGCCAAGCCATTACCAGAGCAATCGCCGATCAAGCTCGGACGATTCGTATTCCTGTACACATGGTAGAAACCATCAATAAGCTCCTCCGCACGCAGCGTCGTATGACCCAGGAACTCAACCGCGAGCCCACAATTGAAGAGCTTGGGAAAGAGCTAGAGATGGAACCTGAAAAAGTAGAGTACGTCATGAAGATCAAGCAGGACATTACGTCGCTTGATGCTGGTGTCGGTCGTGATGGTGACGATGAGGATTCTGTGCTGCGTGACTTTATTGAAGACGAAGAGTCTGCTACTCCTGAAGAGTCTGCAGCGTCGCAGCTTTTGAAAGAACAAGTGCAGTCAATTCTTTCGACGCTTTCAGACCGTGAACAAAAGATCATCAAGATGCGTTTTGGTCTTGAAAACGGTAAAAGCCACACCCTTGAAGAGGTTGGGCAAGAATTTGCCGTCACCCGTGAGCGTATCCGCCAAATCGAAGCAAAAGCCCTCGCCAAACTCCGCAAGCATAAAGATTCAAAAAAGTTGCACGAGTACTTGAACTAAAAATAACATCCTTCCAAAAAACGATGGTTGATAGTCCGCGTTTTTCTTATGCTTTCAACACAGAGGTCAAAATGGTACTATGACCCTAATGGCAGCCGAGAGACAACCACCGATTTTTAAGCGTCGCGATCACGGCAGCGAACGTCGTGGTGTTTTCTCGGTGCCCGCTGATATCAATACATTAGCGTATCGACAAGAACAGTCTAAACAATCAAAGGCAAGATTACTTGCAAAACTGCGAGAAGCGCAACGAGCACGTACCGAAACCTTAGAGGCGATAGACCTTGGAAATAAAGCACTCCCCGCATACACCCACAAACATGAAATTCTTGCGAATATTGATGCATATAAAGCTGTTATTTTAGGTGGTCCGACAGGAAGTGGAAAGAGTACGCAGCTCCCACAATATTTATATGAGGCAGGCTATGATATGACGGTTGTGTTGGTGCCGCGCCGCGTGATTGCCGATGGACTCGGTGAACGGATTCGTGAAGAATTTACAGATCAATTAGGGAGAGATAAAGCGGAAAATATGGTAGGCATTGTTCATGGTGAGCGTGTCGAAATGCATAACGACAACAGAGTAGTTGTTATGACACCACAAACCTTCAATGTAATGGAAAAAGATATAAAAGAGAAATACGGCGACAAGAAAGTCGCGATTATTTCTGATGAAATTCACGAAGCGAACCTATTCACTGAAATTGCTACCGGCGTTGCGGCGATGGCGGTGCAGGAATATGAGGATTGGCGATTAGTTGCGGCGAGTGCAACGCACAATTCTGAAACATTACAAAAAACGTTTCAAATGCTCAATAAAGATAGCTACGTCCCAATAATCAATATCAAAGGCCGTCCATTTAACGTTGAAATGAAGGAAGAGCCAAGGTTTAGTTTGATGGAAGTGTACGCAAAAGTAGGACATGAACACCAAAAAGCAATGCTTTTTACATCTGGAAAACGTGAAATCGACCATATTATTGACGAGACGATTGCCGAACTGAAAAAAACAGACCCAAATGCTTCCAAACAAGTAGTATTTAGAAAACTTCACGGTGAATTAAGTGAGTTTGAACTTTCACACATCAACGATCCGATTCCTGAGGGGCATCGATTAGTCATTGTGTCTTCACCAGCCGGTATGTCGGGCATTACGATTCCAGGTGTGACATTAGTGGTGAGCGACGGAACGATCAACCGTCAAGAACTTGATGAAGACGGTATTCTGGGACTTGTCCGTCACTATTTGTCGCAGGATGAAATAATTCAACAAATTGGTCGGGCTGGCAGAGATGTACCTGGAGGAGTTGGATATATTGCGCGGCCAACCACGGTCATGGAAGACCAACTTCGAAAACGTGGCAAAGAAGTAGAGATGCCGCAAATGGAATACGTTCCGTTTAGCGAACATGACAGTCATGCACCGCCAGAAATTTATCACACCAACCTTTCTCGAGTTGTCCTGACTGTTGCTGCAATAAATCTTCATTTTAGCGACATTAACGACTATATTCCGCACCCGGTTGCGCCGTCTGCAATTATTAATGCCGAAGAATCGTTGTCACGTTTGGGTGCGCTTGATGATGAAGATAAAGTGACAAAAACGGGCCTTAAAATGAATCATTTCCCGATTAGTCCAGAACTTTCACGCGGTTTGGTTGAAGCAAAAGACGCCGAACTTCGCGGAGAGCGCACGGCGATGCATTTGGCGCGTGTTGCTTTAATTGCGGCAGCCGTTGAGGTTGGGGGGTTGCAGGATTTTAGTCCGGACAAGCCGAAAACATGGAAGGCGTTGATTCGTCCCGAGGTTGCAGATGATTTTATGGCGCAGCATGATTTGATGAGTGCAGTGCAGGGACTAGATCAGCTAGAAACAAAAGAGTTGTTTGATTTTTTGGAAAAGTTTGCGATTCACCCGAAGCGTCTGGAGCGGGCGCAGAAAGTAGCACGAAAGATTTTACAGGTATTTAAAATGAATTTAGACAACATTATTGTTACCATTCCCGTGCCTGATGAAGAAGCAGACATTCGAAGTGATTTTACGGCCGGCATGATCGACCTTGTCTATGAAGAAGCAGGCAGGGTGTATCGCAAGACAACTTATAAAAATATTCATGGTGACGAGACGGCAACAAAGCGTCTTTTAAGTCTTAGAAGTGTCGCTGTACCCGAGCGCGGTCAACTACTCGCCGGTATTCCAAGGTGGTATGAAAAACAGTCAAAGGATGGATTAAAACGATTTGATGTCATTGAAATGATATTAAAGGTTGATCCTAAAACTGTCGGTCAATATGCAATGGCAAATGATCTGCTTGTGGGACGGTTGCTTGCACCGCAAATGGACGGTGATCGTATCGTTGAACGTCAGCAGATGATGTTTGGTTCAATTCCTGTCGGCATTCCCGTAAAGAGTGAATCACTTGAGCTGATTCCCCAAGCAAGTCAAGATGTATTGGTTGAACGAGTACTCGAAAAACCAGGTCCAAGACAACGTGCGCTACGTGAAATCGCCGAAGAACTGGAATGGTACCAAAAAGCTTTTTCAGACGATATTTTGGCACAGTATCGGCAGATCAAAGCTCCGGAATATTTGACAAAAGAAAGTATAAAAGCGCTCATTCAAAAGTATGCGAAAAGTACTCGTGCAATGACTGAAATTGATCGTCGCCTCGGAGAATATTCGTATAGCAAAAACATTACCATCAATCGTTACTTTGACGAACCTTCCCGACGCGAGTTGAGACGTCGATCACCACGCTCGATTGAAGTCGCGGGTGTAGGTGTCTTACGGGTGCAATACGACATGGGAACGCCGTACATAACGCGAACCGCCGGGTTATCTATGGCACAGTTTAAAGCAGCCGCAGCCCAGCACCTCACTCTTGCCGATGGACGTAAAGTATTATATCAAGTAGAGAAACATGGTGGCGGCATCGAACGTTTAACGGCGGATGAATTCTTAAAATCTTAGTGAATCAGCTACGGCATCAAGCTGGTCGTAAAAGTGATCGAGTGAGCCATTGTTTATGATAAAAAAGTCAGCTGCCGCAATTGGTCCACCTTTTTGGAGAGTTTCAATTTCATGCGTGTCACGTGCCGCTGATATTTCTGGTGTTTGGGGGCGGGCTGATCTGGTTTGTAGCCAATGGTAGCGAAGATGTTTTGGTGAAGTGATCGCAACAACTGTTGTTTCGCCTGGAAAGGCATGTTTGATGGCTTTATATTCATCCCAGGTGTAAATGCCGTCGGCAATAATGCGGTGTTGTCCGGAGCTAGAGAGTTCACGAATTTGCTTGATGATGCGTTTGACAACAAAATCATTGCCTTCTTTCTGACGGATTTCAACGCGAAATTTTGCTTCGTTAGCTTCACCTTTTTCAATGCCAGCTTCAGCCATAGCTTCGTAGATGATGCCGCCAAAGTATACCTTCGGATAACCTTTTTCAGTAAAGTGTTCAACTGCAGTTGTTTTGCCGGCCCCAGTCAGACCAACAAAAGCGAGAATTTTCAGGTTTTCCTGTTTGTTCATGTAGCTATTGTAACAGATCGGTTATGGTTGCGTCTTGTGTTGTTCACCTCTATGATACGTATATATGGAAAGTGATTGGCGACATAAGGCGGCGTGTGCCAAAACAGATCCAGAGCTTTTCTTTCCGACTGGCGAAACATCCAAGCACGACCTTGATCAAATTCAGGGCGCGAAAGCGTTTTGTGTGAGATGTTTAGTGAAGGAGCGGTGTTTGGAATATGCGCTCGAAACACACCAAGCATTTGGGGTGTGGGGTGGTATGAGCACGGCCGAGCGAAAAGCTTTCGTGCGACGCGCTCGACACGGCTACTAATGAGTCTTTGCAACTCTTTTTAACTGTTATACTAAAAATATGAAACGGTTGGCAGTTATTGATGGAAAGTCCGTATTTTATCGTGGCTATTATGCGATGCCGGGACTGTCGCTTCCAGATGGAACGCCAACTGGCGGCGTCTTTGGCTTTATCTCAATTGCAATCGAACTGATAAAAAAGCTAGAACCTGATTATGTCGCCGTAGCGTGGGATATAAAAGGCACCAGTGCTGCCAAACGCCTCGAGATTTTTGATGGCTACAAATTAGGGCGCACCAAGCCGCAAGAGGACTTTTATGCGCAGCTTCCGATTCTCCGTGAAGTTCTCGAAGCGTTTAATTGGCCTCTTTATGAACTTGATCGGTACGAGGCAGACGATATTATGGGTACTTTTGCCGCACAAGCAAAAAAAGAGGGGGTTGAGGCGTGTTTGGTGACAGGCGACTATGACCTTTTGCAGCTGATTGATGATAACACAGGCGTGTATATTACGCGTACCGGCAGTACTGATCTGGTTCGCTACGATGCTGCTGCTTTCGAGGCGAAGTATGGCATAAAAGTGAATCAATTTATTGATTACAAGGCGCTCGTGGGGGATAGCAGTGATAATATTCCTGGTGTTTCAAACATCGGTCCAAAGGCAGCCCAAATGCTGTTGACGACGTATGGTGATCTGGACGGCATTTACGCACACACCAACGATCTAAAGGGTGCGCAGCAAAAAAATATCGTTGCAGGTAAAAATGCTGCCTACATGAGTCAAAAACTTGCCAGGATCTTTACCGATGCACCAATTAAAATTGATTGGAACGCAGCGAATATCGAGCGTACCCAAGTCGACAAAGTTATCGAAGTGCTACGTAAGTATCAGTTTAATTCCTTGGTCGGTCGTCTGCCGCGACACATGAAGATTGGCGACAAGGTCATTGACGTTGAAGCCGCCGGAGAGGTATCAGAAGAAAAAGCCGAAATTGTTTCACTTGAAGTAGTGAAGTGGCCAGATAACCTACGCATTGACGGTCCGGTGTTGATTGATGTGATTGACGATGCTTTGTGGGTATCGACTGACAAAAACACAATTGCAACAAAGCCGGTCGTGGAAGTTGATACAAGCGTCTGGACAGCGCTTGGCATGGCGACCGTCGTGAGCTATGACGTCAAAGATGTCTACCACAAGCTGGCAGCGCTCGGTGTCTTTCCGAGATTTTCTAATGTGCACGATATTCGACAGGGTGCGTTCTTGATTGATCCGCTACGACGTGACAGATCCGCACATGCCTTGATTGGGATGGAAGCGCCAGAACCAACCCAATTACTAGCTGGGTTATGGATAGTATACGGTTCACAGGTTGCCTTTTTCAAGAAGGTACCAAAGCTTGCAAGGATCGCTCAAGAGCTTGATTTTCCACTTACCTACATACTTTTTCGAATCGAGCATAAGGGAGTGTTGGTTGATCCGATGGTACTGCATAAGATGAGTGATGAACTGGGATCCGAACACCAAAAACTTGAACAAGAAATGTGTTCAATGGTTGGATACGAATTTAACATTGGTAGTCCGGCTCAACTTTCAGAGGTGTTATTTACAAAACTACAACTTCCAACGGCAGGTATTAAAAAGGGTAAGACAGGGTATAGTACCGGACAAGCGGAACTTGATAAGCTCCGTGGTCAGCACCCAATTATCGAGCTGATCGAGCAAACCCGAGAGCTAGCAAAACTTAAGAATACTTATACTGATTCACTGCCAAAACTTGCTGATGTGCACCATCGTATCCACACAACATTTAATCAAGACGTTGCGTCGACGGGACGCCTCAGTAGCTCCAATCCGAACCTTCAGAATATTCCAATTCGGACTGAACTAGGACGGAAAATCCGTGAAGCATTTATTGCTGATGGTGACAAAGTGCTTGTCAGTGCTGACTATTCACAGTTCGAGCTTCGCCTAGCTGCCATCCTCGCTAACGACAAAAAGCTCATTAATGACTTTAACGGTGATGTTGATATTCACACCAAGACAGCGAGTGAAGTGTATGGCATTCCAATGGGTGAGGTGACGAAACATCAAAGGCGCGACGCAAAAGTGATCAATTTCGGCGTGCTGTATGGGATGAGTCCACATGGACTTGCTGCACAAACGGGCATGTCATTCGGACAGGCAAAAGAGTTTATTGAACAGTATTTCAAACTGCGCGAACCGATTCGTAGGTTTATCGATGATACGCTGACGAAAGCACGAACCGAGGGCTACGTTGAAACGTACTTTGGTCGTCGTCGCCCAACACCCGACATCAAGAGTAGTAACTTTATGGTGCGGGCAGGTGCGGAGCGCGCGGCGGCGAACATGCCCATCCAAGGCACTGAAGCAGACCTGATGAAACTCGCCATGATTCGTGTTGATGAGAAACTAGGAGACTTAGGTGATCAGGTGCTACAGATTCACGACTCGATCTTGGTCGAATGTCCGGAAAAGAATGCCGACAAGGTTGCAAACATCCTAAAAACGACTATGGAAGAGATTGCGCCAGAACTAGGTATTTCACTGCGGGTTGATGTCAGTAGTGGCAAAAACTGGGGTGATTTATGATCAAAGCGGTTATCTTTGATTGTTTTGGCGTTGTCCTCGATATTATGCGAGGCACGAAGATCGAACAAACCATCAAGCTCATCAAGGAACTAAAAGGTCAGTACAAGTTAGCGATGCTGACGAACGTACCGAGCCGCTATGCGCTTGATCAACGATTTAATCCCGGTGAACTTGACCAGCTGTTTGATGTTATCGTTGCGTCCGGTGAAGTTGGATGGGACAAACCTGCTCCAGAAATTTATATAATGACGGTTGAAAAGTTGGCAGTTGAGCCAGAAGAGTGCTTATTTATTGATGACATTCCATCATTCACCAAAGCTGCAGCAGCACTTGGCATCAAGACGTTTACCTATGTCAATGTGCCTGAATCAATCACGGCGATTACAGCGATACTACATGACAATGAGTAGGATTGGTATGTCGTCACGCAGCGCCCATAGACATTTGACAAGAATGGGGAAAACTACTAAGGTTAAGCTATGGTTAATTACAGAACATCCCGTATCATTCCTATCGTACTCGTGGTCGTTATTATCATTATTGCCATTGCATCGCTTGTATCGCTGGCTCGCGTTGTCTTATTCTCTAATTCAGCAAGTACTAATACGTCACAAGTTGATACCAGCCGCGAGGCACTACTTAACACCACTGCCAACCGCAGCGTTTCAATGACGGTTCGCGGACCAATCGTTGCAGACGAACTCTTCCGCTCGTACAAAATAGACATTGGACCAAGCAAGCGACAAGTTGTCACCTACACCGGATATCTTAGGACTGTCGTTGACCAAGTCTTACTGACTAACAGCGTGGCGTCGTACACGGAATTTGTTAACGCGCTCGATAAAGCAAACCTGACAAAAGGCAAGCAGTTCACTGCTGACAAGAATGACACCAGCGGAGTGTGTGCAACAGGCAACGTCTATACCTTTACTATTTACGACGGCACAACTAACGTCAAAGACCTCTGGACTTCAACCTGTAGCGGATCAAAGGGTTCGCTAGATGCCAGTGTGACACAGCTTACTAACTTGTTCGTTAAGCAAGTTCCTGGTGCCGAGACTCTGATCAAAAAAGTGAATCTCTAAAACTTGATGCTGGAGTGATTATAAAGGAACACATCGGTGCCTGAATTACCAGAAGTAGAAACAGTTCGTCGAGGACTCTCTGAACTTATTCTTGGTAAAATACTTACCAGTGCAATATATGATACGCCAAAGAGTTTCCCAAACGCCCAGAATGATGTCAAGCAGTTTTTAGTAAGCGCGACCGTAACGGCAATTCGCCGCCGTGCAAAAGTGTTGATGATCGATCTTTCAAGCGGGTATTCACTGGTTGTGCATTTAAAGATGACGGGGCAGTTGGTGTTCGTTGATCAACAGACGCGCTTTGGGGCAGGTCATCCGAACGATAGTTTGGTGAATGCACTACCTGATAGGTCGACTCGCATGACTTTGGAATTTAATGATGGATCGCAGCTATTTTTTAACGATCAGCGTAAATTTGGCTGGGTACGTTTGATGCCGACCAAGGAAATTCCACAGCTTGCTTTTATGCAAAAGGTGGGACCAGAACCGCTGGAACCAGATTTTACTGTGGCGCAATTCGTAGAGCGTTTTAAACGCCGCGGACGCACTAACATAAAAGCTGCCATGCTTGATCAGTCCGTTGTGGCCGGTGTGGGTAATATTTATGCTGATGAGTCTTTGTGGGGTGCGAAGCTTCACCCCATGCGCCTAGTCGGAACGATTTCCTCGGCAGAATTTAAGAAACTATATACTGAACTGCGCAGTGTTATGAATCTTTCGATTGAAAAAGGCGGCTCATCAAATCGCAATTACGTGAACGCTGAAGGCAAACGGGGAAGTTATATGGATGTTGAACGCGTCTTTCGACGTGAAGGTTTGCCATGTCCCCGCTGCGGTACAACAATCGAGAAACTGCGCGTTGCCGGTCGAGGTACGCATATCTGTCCGTACTGTCAGTCACTATAAATATCGGCTATACTTATCTAATGATTACGTGGTTTACCGGAGAGAATACATTTGATATTCAGCAAGCCGTCGCGGCGATTGTCGACACTTTTGATGGGAACGCGGAACGGATTGATGGCACGACACTCGAACTTAAACATATACCAGATCTTTTGATGGGTGGGACGTTGTTTGCAGAAAAGCGGTTGGTGATTATCAAAGATCTTTCACAAAATGGGGCAGTTTGGGAAAAGTTGCCAGAATGGATTGGCCGTACCTCAGATGATATTGATGTCGTACTGATTGATAGCAAGCCAGATAAACGTACCAATGGATACAAAGAAGTCAAAAAACGCGTGGTACTCAAAGAATTTCCTATCTGGAGAGATCGAGACCAGTCATTAGCTGAAACGTGGGTGGTGAAGCATGCCGAAACTCTGGGGCTGAAACTGGATAAAAAACTAGCGCACCATATTGTGGCACGAATCGGACTTGAAAAGTGGCAGCTGGCGAACGGGCTTGAAAAGATTGCACTCCTTAAAACAGTGACGGTAGAAACGATTAACGACATCATCGACCCGAACCCGACCGAGAATGTTTTTCGGTTGTTTGAACTGGCACTGGATAATCGCCGTCAAGCGGTTCACGATATGATTCGGGCGCTGGAACCGGTTGAAGATCCATACAAACTATTTGCATTGTTGTCATCACAAGCCTTGCAGCTGGCAGTTGTTGCGAATGCGGGACCAAACGATAATCCCACCAAAGATTTTGATATTCACCCATATGTTGCTGAGAAGTTGTCGCATCGTGGCAAGAGGCTAGGTGCGCGCAGGTCAGCACGTATCTTGGCGGCATTTGCTCAGACTGATGCGGATATGAAACGTTCAAAGGCCGAGCCATGGCTGCTGATTGAACGAACCCTTTTATCGATGACGCAGTAAAAATAACCTCGGCATGAGAGTGAGGGGTTATTTTAGTGAGTTCTGAAACTATTTTTTGGCAGCTGGCTTCTTGGCAGCAGGTTTTTTCACTGGAGTAGTTTTTGCGGCTGGTTTCTTTGCGCCAGCAGTCTTGGCAGCAGGTTTCGCAGCTGATGTTTTTTTGGCACCACCAAGCTTGACGCCGGCTGCTTTCGCTACCTTTGAAAGCTTGGCTTTACGACGTGAGGCAGTATTCTTGTCGAGCAGGTTCTTCTTAACGGCAGTGTCGATTTCACTTTGTGCCTTTGAAAGGGTAGCGGTGCTTGGTTTTGCGGTGAAAGCTTTGACGGCATCCTTGACATCACGTTTAATACCAACGTTTCGTTCGTTGCGCTTGATAGTTTGTTTTGCTCGCTTGATAGCGGATTTAATAATTGGCATTGATTTCCTTTGTCTCTTAATATGCTGTTTTCAGCTACTAATCTATTTATAGTCTATTCAGGAGGTGATTATAGAGGAAAACGCCCTCTTTGTAAAGGGATAGGGAGTATTTGTTGACGCTTTTGAAACCCTTATGGTATAGTACTCAAAAAGGGTAACACCAAAAAGAAACAAAAATCATATGGACGATATAAAAGCCAAACAACAGATTGTCGAAAAGATAAAATCATCGACAAACATTTTGGTGACCGTTTCAAATAGTCCTTCGGTTGACGCATTGTCTGCAGCGCTAGGATTAACGCTCCTGTTTGATAAGCTCGACAAGCATCCAACAGCGGTTTTTAGCGGTGATGTGCCACCTGCAATCTCGTTTTTGAAGCCCGAGGAAACTTTCGACGAAACGACTGACAGCCTCCGCGACTTTATTATTGCGCTTGATAAAGAAAAAGCTGACCACCTGCGCTACAAAGTTGAAGGCGACAGCGTTAAGATCTTTATCACACCGTACAAGACAACAATTACCAGTGATGACCTCGAATTCAGCCAGGGTGATTTCAATGTTGAATTGGTTATCGCACTTGGCGTTGACGTCCAGGAACACCTTGACGGCGCCCTCGAATCACACGGACAAATCCTTCACGATGCTGATATTATTACCGTGACTGCTGGTGAACAAGTCAGTAACCTCGGTGGAATTGACTGGCACGACGATCAAGCAAGTAGCCTCAGTGAAATGGTGGCGGGACTTGCCGAAGCATTAAAGACGGACAAGAACAAATCGCTGCTTGATGCATCGATTGCCACTGCCTTCCTAACCGGCATCGTGGCTGAAACCGATCGCTTTAGTAATACACACACTACTTCCCGAGTCATGACGGTTGCGGCGTCTCTTATGGGAGCTGGTGCTGACCAACAACTGATCGCTTCAAAATTACAGGAAACGCACGAGATCGGAAACCTGAGCGTCAAAAAAGAAGAAGAGATGGGCGAAGAGCCCGAGGAAGCACCTCAGCCAAAAGAATCATTGACGATTAGTCACAAGTCAACTGAAACCCTTGAAGAAATGGACAAGCGTGTCAAAGCAGCCGAGCAAGCCGAAGCTGCCGTCGCTGCCGATGAAGTCTTGACTGCCGCAACGGGTCAAACCCCAGAGACACCAAAAAAATCAGAGCCACCAAAACAGCCAGAATCTCCGAACGAACCACAACCGTTACCCGCGCCTGTACAACCACAGAGCGAACATACCGGTAACACTTATGCGGCTGGCGCATACGCTTTGGATGAAGACACGCACACTGAAGAACCATCGTTTGGTGGAACGTTAAACGCCACGACCGAGCAAGCTGCTGAAGACACTCGCCGTGAAGAAGAGAATGATAAGAACAAAACGATTTTAACCCATTCATATCTCGAGTCTTCACCAGCCAGTACGTCCCCAAGCTCTGCAACTGGGGCTGGGTCATCATATGTGCTGGGACACGATGATGCGACGCCAGCCACGCAACCTGTGCCAGATCAGCCTGCGCCAGCAGTTTCTATGCCTCATGAACTCGTGATTGAACCACCAGCGGCACCGGTTGTTTCAACTCCAGTCGATCTTGGACTTCCAATGCCCCCACCATTACCAGATTTTAGCGCCCAACCAGCCCCGGGGACAGCATACGCCTTTGACGGAGTACCAGCACCTACGCCGGGTCAGCAACCAGCAATACTTGGTGACATCCTCGCACCAGAGCCACCGGTTACGCAAACAGCACCGCTCAAGTCGTCAGTCCCACCGACAACAGCTTCGAATGATCCAAGCCAATTCCAGATACCCGGGCAACAGCCATAGGCGCACCGTTCGACCCACTGGGAACAAGTAAGATATAATCTTATTCATGCAAGAAGACAGCATTCTTTTGATTGACAAACCAAGCGGCATGACTAGCTTTGGTGTTGTTGCGCGTGTCCGTCGGAAATTATCGCAACAACTAGGCAAGAAAGCTAAAGTCGGGCACACTGGCACGCTTGATCCATTTGCGACCGGCCTGATGATTATAGTGACCGGTAAAGAATGTCGTAATGCCGGAACGTATTCAAAACTCGACAAAGTCTACGAGGCTGTCGTTCGATTAGGGCAGACCAGTTCGACGGGCGACCCGGAGGGTGAAATCTCGGACGTGTCCGATATTCAGCCGACGCTTGATGAAATTAATGATGCCTTACGCCAGTTTGTCGGTGAGATACAACAGACGCCACCAATCTACAGCGCTATTAAGATTAACGGGCAGCGAGCCTACAAGCTTGCTCGAAATGGTAGCACTGCTGAGACGATTGAAATGCCAGTTCGCACCGTCACAATCTATAGCCTAGAACTAGTTGAGTATACCTATCCAGATATCAAGGTTCGCGTCCACGTCAGTAGCGGAACCTATATTAGAACACTGGCTGAGGACATCGGAAAAGTCCTTGGAACTGGCGCCTACTGCACCGAACTTCGCCGAACAAACATCGCCGACTTTCGGGTCGGCGATGCGGTGCTGCTAGATGTTGGTCAACTTTAGAAGGTTTCGTCGATTTTTTCGATTGCGTCTTTACGGTCACCAGTGCGTGGCTTAATGCGTACGTCAGTTGCTGCAATGTGAGCTTGTTTCTTAACACGCTCTAATGCAACATTGATATCACCATGTCCGGCAGGGTCAAGGTTACCAACGGCAAACTTATCATCCGCGACAGTAATTCTTCCACTAAGAAGCTCATCCCTGACGTCAATATATGTCTGTAGTGAGTTTTTGTGGTGAGTTGCCATCAGTTCAGCAGATAGCTTACCATTGACGAGGAATTCAGCAGCACGCTGTTTGAGGTAGGCTTCATCAGCGATACCTTGTCGAACGGCATCGCGGGTTTCGCCATCAAAATACGCACCCTTTGTTTCCCAGTTTCCAGCTTCCATTGCTTCGGCGATGACATTGCGGTATGGCGCATAGTCTGCGCTACTAGCGTTCTTAATGATTGCCGCACCCATGCCGTATGGCGCAGCCTTAATTGTATCAACGATGGCAACTTCACGGGTATAGATATCTGCTGGGGTAAACTGGCGGATAGTGCCATTCGAGTCCCTTCCCACAACGGCTCGCCCATTTGCAAGCTCGTTGCGTTGATCGACAGACAGTTTGAAGTAACTTGCGAGTGAACGTGCCGCAGCAACATTTTCATCATGTGCTTTAAATTCAGTAGCGATTGCGCTTGCCAGCGCAACATTAGCTGCTTTCTGACCGCCAACTCCGCCAGCCAGGATCTGCAGGTGATCTTCGCGTATAAAGCGTGTCGTCCAGTTGTCCTCGATGACATCATGTGCGGACTTGCGGCGAATGGCACTGAGTGCTAGCTCTTCATGCGAGGATCGCAGCGAGTGCGTTATCTGGCTTAATTCACCAGTGACAGCAACTCGACCAGAGCGATATTCTTCAATTTGTGTTTCAGTTTCTTTCATGGTAACTTCGACACGTTGCTTCAAATCCTCCAATTGAAGATTTTGAAGGTGAAGTTGACTCCCGCGACTATTAATTTCCTGCTGAATGTGTTCTTTAAGCGTGTTGTCAACGATGTTTTTCTCTTGTTCAGCTTCAAACATTTGCTTATGTAGCTTAACGTAGCCTTTTGAACGATGATAGCGGTTATCGGCTTCACTTGTATAAAGCGCTGTGCGATCTTTCACACGACGTTTGCTGTTATCCATTGCGCGCGCAATACGTCGTGCGCCGTTATACCATCTGAGCTTATCATCACGGAGCCCTTGCTGTTTATGCATCGCTAAACTGTCTGCAGACCAGCTCTTTGTGCGGTCCATAAGACCTTTCTTCGGAGCATTGATAATGCCGGCGATCTTTCCGAGCAGACCTCCGCTCAGGCGAAGAAGGAGCGGAGAGATGGCGAGCGGTGCAACTTGAACTGCCATACCAAAGATGACACCAAAAATGTTGGTTGCATTTTGAATAATCAACCCACCGGCAAGCTGTGAGCCACCAAAGACGAGCGAGAATGCCGGGAAAAAGACAAGCATCGTCGTGAAAAGTTCACGCCATTTCTTGAACCACTGTTCGGTGTTCGGCAACAGATAGGCAACAAAGGCAAGCGGGGCAACAACAATCAGGATAATAATAATTGCTTGACGGGCAGCCAAGATAAGTAATACAGCAAGAATCGTCAAAAGAAGTCCGATGAGAACAGGCACCAGCAAGTAGATTGCGCCAGCGACAGTGCCACCGGTTGCAGCGATAAGGCCAATCGTCGCGGCGCCACCCGACAGGACGAAGGCGGCAATTGCAGACCACCCCATGCCGTTAGTATTTGCCCAAGTATCATTGTTAATATTAAACGTGTTTTGTCGGATTTGAACAAAAATATCCTGGAGCGAGTATCCAAGGATATTTGAAAGGTCGACCGCAATCGAAGAGATAAAGTATGAAAGGTTCACCAGCACTGCCGCCACAATCAGGCGAGGGAGAAGCTTTTTAAGGCCATAATTACTAATGCCAATGTTCGTTAGCTGAGAGTAAATAATAATCAGAAAGACAATAATGAACGCCACGTTGGCGATACTACGCATGATGTTCCATGCGGTGTAAAGATCGTTGCCAGTATTGGTTGTTTTTGCGGGCTGGACAACAAGGAACCCCTTCATGATATTAAAGATATTGTCCATGCCATCAGCCAGGAAGGTCGTGACAGGACAGATAATCCACCCGACACCTTGAATGGTACAAGAACTGTAACTGCTTTCGCTACCTTTTGGAGTGATGGTAATTGCTTGCTTGTCAGTCGGGTTTGAGAATACCTTGCTCGACGAATAATCGTAGGTCGCAAACGATGCAGTCTTTTCTTTTGGAGGATCTGTCCCAGATGTAAAGTAAATCACATATGCTTTTTGTGTCGTCGGGGGTGTTGACGTATTTGTTTGGTTTGTCGACGTCGGTATATAGATGTAATAAGGCGTGCCTTCTGGTAAACCGATACTATCATTAGCAGCTGCGTTTCCAGCTGGAAAATATTCATTTCCGTTATAAAGGATGTTGTTACCTTTCCAACTCGCTGTTGGATCAGCTGCATAGGTAAGGGTGTGATTGCCGAAGGTGACCCATAGTAAGGCCGTCATAAACACGGTCAACGCAAACGTTAAGATGCTTCGTGCGGAGAGCCCTCGGCGCGAAGTGGACCACACTCGTTCCATATCTCTGTAACAATAGCATAGAACAGATTAAAAGTCAATGATGCTAACCTCTTGAAAGGTGGGAATAATTCTGGTACAATACACACCTGATGATTACAGCAGACACCAAGGCAACAGCATTTAGCCTGGCCCAAACCCACAAAACCGATGTCGGCAGCCCGCAGGCTCAAGCGTCAGTGCTAACGACTCGTATCAAAGAGATTACCAAGCACTTAAAGGTCAACAAGCACGACCATATGGCTCGTCGCGGACTTATCCAAATGGTTGCTCGCCGTAAAAAGCTTTTGAAATACCTCGAAGCCAAAGACTTCGAAGCCTATAAAGCGACCGTCGCGAAACTCGGACTCCGTAAATAATACGGGGTTCTTTTTTATTGATTTAAATAGTTTCGATCTGTAGAGTTGTGATAGATGAGTGATTTGAAACGAACGTTGTCGGCCAAGGACCGGGTACTCGGTATTGGGCGAGTTGCCAAGATTACCTATCAGGCAGCGCCACTGGGGGTATTCATAAAGTCTTTCTGAGTTATTGTAAATTCTGTTCTTCCGATTATTACAACATATTTTGCGGCACTGACGACAACTTCATTGGCTCAGGCTTATGCCGGTGATGGATCGGCTGGTAGTCGAGCACTTCGGTATGTGATTATAACGGTGATTCTTGGGATTGCCTTAACCGCCTGGAGCAGCGTTGAGCAATATGTCAACCAATTTGTTCGTTACAAGATCGACGCCGTTATCAATGATAAGTTGTATGAACAGTTTCTGGGACTAGACTTCTGGCGCTATGATGATAAAAATACAGTCGATCTGTTTGATAAAGCCCAGCAATTTTCTCGTTTCTTTGGCTACGTGTTCGATAGGCTAACTAGCGTCATACAACAAGTCGTCACAATGGTCGCTGGGTTAATAGGACTGATGTTTGTTAGCTGGTGGTTGGGGGTAATTTTGATACTCGCTGTTATTCCTGGCATGTTTATTCAATACAGACTTTCGAAAGCACAAATTGCGCATTGGGCGAGCAATGTAGAAACCAGGCGTATGACGAATATGATCGAATGGGGGATGTTTAAAGTTTCAACTATTGCAGAGCTACGTATGTATGGTATGGTCAAGCATCTCTTATCACTTCGTCGAAGTCTGCGCGAGAAAGATGTCAAAGACCGGATTGATTTCGAACGGCAGTATATTTTTAAGAGATTAATGGCTGATGTCGTCGAGTCTGCGGCTGAAGTTACTGCTCTGATATTCACTGCATTGCAAATCGTTGCGCGGGTACAGCCAATCGGACAGTTTCTGTATGTTCAGCAGGTTGTATCACGAGCACTGAGTGGCTCAAGGGGCGTTATATCTGAGTTCAATAGTATTGATGAAGATGTTGCAAATCTGTTCGACTACAATCAATTTATGGAACTGCCACAGGCACGGCATCGACAAAAGAACTTATATAAAAAACCTAAACAGATCATATTTGACGACGTATCGTTTCACTATCCTGCCAACGATACTCAAGTGCTGCAGCACATATCTCTTGTTATTGACGAGGGTGCACATATTGCGATCGTTGGAGAAAATGGTGCCGGCAAGTCAACCTTTACAAAACTTTTGCTTGGCCTATATAGCCCGACAGACGGGACTGTTACGGTTGATGGTGTTAATCTGGCCGATGTAAAGTTAGCGGACTGCACGCGTATATTGGGGTTTTGCAGCAAGATTTTACAGCATTTTCATTTGCGAATGCGAAAGATAATGTGTTGCTTGGTGATATTACCAATTCCTATGATGACAAACGGTTTCATGACGCACTTTCACGTGCTGAAGCAAAAACATTCCTTGAGAAGCTACCAAAGGGCGTTGATACATACGTCAATCAATGGATGGAGCATAGCGATGGAACCTCCGGTGTCGATCTTTCGGGCGGGCAGTGGCAGCGCTTGGCGCTAGCTCGTAATTTCTACCGTGATAGTCCAATCATCATTTTGGATGAGCCGACCAGTGCAATTGATGCGCTTGCTGAATCACGCATTTTCCAGCGGCTCCTAAGCGATAAAAAGAAAACTATTATTACAATAAGCCATCGCCTGACGACAGTAGAAAAGGCGGATATCATATATATGTTTGAAGCTGGCGTTATTGTAGAGCAGGGTACGCACGACTATCTCGTGAAGAAACGTGGTTCATATTATCATATGTTTGAGAGCCAACTACGCTAATATTGGATGGCCTGAGAAGGAACCCACAAAGCAGTAGCGTACAAAAATCGCTATCGCCCGAGTGGAGTTCCTCTCGGGCGATAGCACTTAGACAGTAGCGCAAAATTTATGTATTCTTATGAAAGAATGTAAAAATTTTTTATTACTAAGCTAACTTAGAGTAGATATAAACTGGACGATCGTTTTCAACGTAGTCAGTGATATCTATCGTTTGTAAGAAGTCGGGAAGTATTGGATTCGTCTTTGGATCGATAAAATCTGCCCGGGCTATTTCTAGAAATCCATGTGTTGTCGCATTTAAGTTGATTGATTCGTAGTCTGCCGTATTCTCAATGAGAAAAAAGAACTCCAGGTGCTCTTTAGTTGCATCCGATGGTTCCGCAAACTGTTGAATAAATAAAAGTTTACCTATCTTTGGTGCGATGCCCGTTTCTTCAATCATTTCCCGGTATAAGCCGTCTGTTAAGGACTCTAGTGGATCAAGCCCACCGCCGAATGTTGCCCAGTTTTTGGCTTCGTTACCATCATTGTCTTTTTGCTTTGTGGCAAGTATTTTGCCGTCACGATAAATTATACCCCGTATTGCCACGCGTCGATTTGCGTTCATAAAGAACCTCCATGATTAATTAACTTGTGTTGTAAGAAGACGCAATTGGTTCGGCCGTCCGAACGTATGCGAGTAGAGGAACCCCATTGATAGGTGCAGGTTCATAGTAATAAAAATAGTAACATACTTAACAGTGGTATAATAGTATAGTCAACGTGCATGGATGAGGTGCTGGATGCAGGTATTTTGAATACAAAATGCGTACACCCGTTACCTTCACCCTGCTTTAATAAAAGAGGAGCCTAACATGGCAACAATCAACCCTTATGGTAAGGATATTATTACAGTAACCACAGAGTTTGAGGGACGACCTCTGACGCTGGAAGTGAATCGAGTCGGATTTCGCACCTCTGGAAGTGTGCTGGTGACATATGGTGACACCGTCATTCTCGGATCTGCCCAAGTTGGAACGCGTCCCATTGTCCTTGATTATTTCCCACTTTCCATCGACTATGAAGAAAAAATGTATGCAGCGGGAAAAATTAGTGGAAGTCGTTTCATTAAACGCGAAGGTCGTCCATCTGATGAGGCGATTTTGATCGGACGCATTATTGACCGCCCAATTCGTCCGCTGTTTCCAAAAGGTTATCGCCAAGAGGTGCAAGTAGTTGCCAGCGTCCTCTCGATGGATCCATCATTTCGTCCTGATATGATCGCGATGATTGCTGCTTCTAGCGCGCTGATGCTAACTGGAACACCGTTTGATGGTCCTGTGGCCGGACTCCGGATTGGTCGTCTTAATGGCAAGTTCAAAGCCTTCCTCAGCCCCGAAGAACGTGAACAGAGTGACCTTGACCTAGTCGTTGCTGGTATCGAAAGTGGCATCACGATGGTAGAAGCTGGTGCCGACCAAGTGCCCGAAGAGGTGGTCGCTGATGCACTTGCCTGGGCATTTGAACATTATCAACCTGCAATTAAGCTCCAACAGGAATTGGCTGAAAAAGTTGCGCCTGCTACACAGGAATATACCCTGGTTCTTCCTGAAGAGGGGATTCAACAAGAAGTGGATGCTTGGGTAAAGGGTAAATTAGGTGAAGCGATCCGCCGGCCATACCCGGAGCGAAACGAACTAGTAAATCAACTTCGCTGGACATTCCACGAGGAAATGGGCGAGAAAATTGGTGATGATTATGCCAACGATAAATATGATGAAGCTTTCACCCTGGCGGTGCACAAAGATGTTCGCCGCGGTATTGTCGATGATAACCTTCGTCCTGACGGTCGTCGGCTTGACGAAATTCGCCCACTGTCCAGCGAAGTAGGGGTCTTGCCTCGTACTCACGGATCATCGCTGTTTACACGTGGTATGACGCAAGGTCTAAATATCGTGACCTTGGCGCCACTCAGCTATGCGCAGTTGGTTGACACGATGGAAGTTTCGGACGGTGAACGCCGTTACATGCACCATTACAATGCCCCAGGCTACACTGTCGGTGAAGTCCAACGGCTTGGTGGTCCTGGTCGGCGCGAAATCGGACATGGCTACCTCGCTGAACGTGCGATTCTACCGGTTCTTCCAGCTGAGGAAGACTTTCCTTACGCTATTCGTAGCGTCACCGAGATCATGAGCCAAAATGGTTCAACTTCCATGGCGGCAACCTGTAGTTCAACCTTGGCACTGATGGATGCCGGAGTGCCAATTACGGCTCCAGTATCTGGTATTGCGATGGGTCTGATGATGGACGGCAACACACCCTACATTCTTTCTGACATTGCCGATGCTGAGGATTTTGCTGGTGACATGGACTTTAAGTCCGCGGGAACCGCTGCCGGTATTACGGCGCTGCAAATGGATATGAAGGTACATGGTTTGCCTGTCGAGATTCTGCGTGATGCACTGCTGACAGCAAAAAAAGGACGTGCCCACATTCTTGAACATATGTTGACGACACTTGCCGAGCCGCGAAAAGAGCTCAGTCCCTACGCGCCACGTATAGAAAAGATTAAAATTAATCCTGAAAAGATTGGTGCGGTGATTGGTAAGGCTGGCGAAGTGATTAACAAGATTACCGCCGAGACTGGTGCTGAAATCGACATCAAGGAGGACGGTTTAATTACCGTCGCAGGATCAGACCCAAGCAAAATTCAACAGGCAATTGACTGGATCCGCTCACTGACCGAAGAAGCCGAAGTAGGCAAGATTTACACTGGGACTGTCGTCAGTCTTAAAGACTTTGGTGCCTTTATTAACATCATGCCCGGTCAAGACGGTATGGTGCATATCTCCCAGCTCTCAAACGAACGTGTTGAAAAAGTTGAAGACGTGCTGCACGAAGGACAGGTCGTCAAGGCAAAGCTTATCGGTATTGATGAACGCGGACGCCTCAGCCTGAGTCTTAAAGACGTCGAGCAGTAATGGAAACTAAAAAGACGCAGCTTGAGCAAATTGCGGCAGACATTCGCGAAAAGAATGTCTGCCCAGATTTGGCCAAGCACGCAACAAACCTAGTGATGGGGGACGGTAACCTCGATAGTGATATTGTGTTAATTGGTGAAGCACCCGGTAAAAACGAAGACCTTCAAGGATTGCCGTTCGTTGGAGCAGCCGGAAAATTCTTGAATGAGATGCTGGCAGCTGCCGGACTCGATCGACAAGATGTTTACATCACCAACATCGTTAAATATCGACCACCAAACAATCGTGACCCTTTGCCAGAGGAAAAAGCTGCCTTTTGGCCATATTTACTCAAGCAGCTTCAGGTGATTGATCCAAAAGTCGTGATTACTTTAGGGCGCCACAGCATGGAATATTTTTTGCCAGGCATGAACATAGGGGCGATTCATGGTCAGCCAAAACGCGTACAATTCGGCGATCATACCATTGTCGTTATGCCTTTATTTCACCCAGCCGCAGCCCTTTATAACGGCGGTCTTCGCCAGACACTCATTGACGATTTTTTAAAAGTGCCAGCCGTCATGACACAGCTGGAAACATTGCCAGATCGCACGTAGTTTGCTATAATAATAGCACTTGAACAGAGAGGGGTGATGACCAGTCACACGGTCGATCAAATTCTACATCTCTCGAACTTGAATTTATACCATCATTTTAAATATTTTTTCGAATGTCATTAACAAGAAATTAAATATATTTTCTAAAAAGGAGAATAAAAACATATGGGTCAACAACGACTCGCTACGCCTACACCAGACGATACCTCAAAACAACCGTTCCGTCACGGTAACAATAACGGTAAAAACAACAGTAATAACAACAGTAATAACGGGAACACTACCCAGCGCCCAAAACAGAATAATACTGTCCTAGCAGGTACGCAAACTCGCCGGGGTGAAGTCTTCCGTGCCCAGCGACGTACCTCTGAAGATGTCAACCTTCGCGCCTCACAGCACATCATCAACGTGCCAGTGAATAAATCTGTCTTTAACGGTTATGGTGGCAAACAGTACAGCCTTGCCGACCAAAAGAAGCAGCCACGCACAAACGGTCCAAAACTTCGTATCATTCCACTTGGCGGACTTGGCGAAATGGGTATCGGCAAGAACATGATGGCGGTCGAATACGACAATGACATTATTGTCATCGACATGGGCTTCTTGTTCCCAGGTTCAGATTATCCAGGTATTAACTATATTATTCCTGACATAACGTACCTTGAAGAAAACAAGCATAAAATCCGCGGCATTGTCTTTACCCACGGACATCTCGACCACATTGGTGCCTTCCGTCATATCATCGATAAGATTCCAGCACCAATTTACGGTTCTAAATTCACGCTTGCGATGGTTCAAAAAACGATGGAAGAAGCTACCAGCGGCTTTGAACCTGAGTACAACGTGCTGGACCCAGAAGCGCACGAACGTGTCCAACTTGGCGACAGTTTTAACATCGAACTCGTCCGTGTAAACCACTCGATTCCAGATGCGACAGCCGTCGTTATTCGGACTCCACTTGGTGTAGTGATTGATACGGGTGACTGGCGGTTTGAAGAAGCACCAGTTGATGGACGTAAATTCGACCTTGAGCGACTCACTGAAATTGCGACAAAAGAAGGTATTTTAATGCTCATGAACGAATCAACCAACTGTGAGTCAGATGGTACGCACACCCATGGTGAGTTCGATATCCAAGAAAGCATGGGACAGGTGATGGAAAAATATCCTAACAGCCGTCTTGTCCTTAGTTGTTTTAGTAGCCAGATTCACCGTATGCAGGTTATTCTCGATGAAGCCAAAAAACACAACCGTAAGGTTGCTTTTGCTGGGTACAGCATGATCCAAAACGTCGAAGTCGCGCTTCGTACCGGAACCATCAAAGTTCCGAAAGATGTCATCGTAAAAATGGAAGACATCGTCAAAATGCCTGACGGTAAAGTAACCATCGTCTGTACTGGTTCACAGGGTGAGTTCAGTGCCGTCCTTAACCGCATGGCATCCGGTTCACATAAATTCATTAAGATTAAGGGCACTGACGTTATTGTCTTTAGTTCAAACCCAATTCCTGGTAATGAGAAGTACGTTGTTCGTACTGTCGACGGTCTGATGCGAGAGGGAAGTGATGTCATCCAAAATGGTAAAACTCACCTGACTGGTATTGGTCCGCTGCACCTTTCGGGTCATGGCTACTACGATGACCACGTCAAGCTGATTAACGCGCTGAACCCACGGTACTACCTGCCAATCCACGGTGAGTTCCACATGTTGGTTCATAACGCCGAGCTTGCCCAAAAAGAAGCCGGTATCCCCCGTGAAAACATCTTCGTCTGTGACAGTGGCGACGTGATTGAAATCACCACCGAAGGTGCCAAAAAAGCCGGACGCGTGCCTGTTGGCGGCGTCATGTACGACGACTCTGGCGCGATTGTGTCGGAAGTGGTACTAAAAGACCGCATCCACATGGCAACTGAAGGTATGTTCGTCGTGATTCTGACCGTATCAAAAGGCAGCGGACGCCTACTGACTAGCCCTGATATTATCTCTCGTGGCTTCATTTACCTCCGCGATAGCGAAGAATTAATGGGTGTCATTCGCCAGTACTTAAAGCAAAAAGTTGCCCGCACTTTTAATGGTCGCCGTGTCGACCTTGACACCGTCAAGAAGGAAATCAAAGACGAATTAACGCACGTTCTGTACGATCAGACTCGCCGGACGCCAATCGTGATCCCAGTAATCAACGAAATCGGCGGTGGCGGTGGTCAAAAGCCTCAGGCTGAAGGCCACCAGCAGCGCCAGCAACAAGGCCGAAATGGCGGTAATAACAGTGGTCCACGACCAAACAACCGTCGCCCACAAGGTGATACTTTGCAGGAGGAAGTCGTTCCTGAAGCTGTCCAGGCGCTTGATCTCGAACCAAAATCCTTCCCGGCACCGATGGTGCCCGACACAGAAGCAGTTGAACCAAAAAACCGTTCTGACGCCCGCGGCTACTAAACATACTTAGATTCAAAAAAGACTCTCATTAGGGGGAGTCTTTTTGGTTAAAGAGAGAAGCGGCTATGCTGCCCCAGTAAAACATCTGCAGTCCGAGTCTATCCCGGTACTGAAACAGAGAGAGACCCGGACTGCAGATGTTTTACTGGGGCAGCATAGCCGCTTCAGGCTCAAACCATAACCCTCTTGCAAAATGTAGTAAATTTTGCTATAATAACTCTTATGAAATAGCGGGAAGTCCGCTCAAGATAAACTATAATAAAAAAGAGTATGGCTAAAAGAAAAAAACGCGGCGTCAGTCGCAAAAAATCTGCTCGAACAAACGTCGCACCGCAACACACATTGCCACAGGGGTTCTGGGCGCAGGTAGGGGCGATTCTCTTGATTGCTTTTTCTTTACTACTCATTTTGAGCTGGTTTGGACTCGGTGGCCCAATCCTTGATTGGCTCTACGCATCTTCAATGAGCCTCATCGGCTATGCGGTCTATATTGTGCCACTTGTCTTTATCTATGTTGCGGTAGAGACTTTCCGCGTCGAAGACAACCGCTTGCCATTTGTTATGAAAGCCGCAACCGTCTTCTCACTGGTATGGTTTGCAGGCCTGTTTGGGCTGCTAAAAGCCGCTGACGGCAAAACGACCGGTGGCTATATCGGTGACCTCGCAAACAGCGGTATGCTGGTACTTGTCAACAGCGGCGTGGCGGCATTCATCTATATTCTTTTGATCTTTATGACGACGTTATTTATCATTCGCGTCTCACCAATCACGATCATTAAAAAGCTTTACCAGCTGACTCGTCGCGATACCACTGAACAAGATGCCAATGTGAAGGTCATGCGCAGTGCCGCCGCCCTTGACGCACCATCCAAATCAACACTTGCCGCTGACTTCAAAATGAATGCCGGTGTCTCTGTTATTGGAGTCGAAGAAACGGACAAAAAACAATCTCGCCTCTCAAGTCTCAAGGGTGCGACGCCGCGCGATAAAATCGCTGAAGATCGGGCAGCCCTCGTGACCATCAGTGATCCTAACTGGGAAGCGCCATCTATCGATCTATTGGAAAAAAACCAATCTCCGGCTGATGCTGGTGATGTTCAGCAAAATGCCCAAATTATTAAAGCTACATTAAGTGAATTCAATATCGACGTCGATATGAAAGGCGCTAACATTGGTCCAAAGGTAACACAGTACACTTTAAAACCACCTTCAGGTGTAAAACTCACGCGTATTACGCAGCTTGAAACGAATATCGCGTTGAACCTCGCCGCGCAGAGTCTTCGCATTGAAGCGCCCATTCCTGGTCAAAAAGCTGTCGGTATCGAAGTGCCAAACCCTAAAGCTGCTGATGTCCGCCTCCACTCAATCCTTACCAGCCCACAGTGGAAAGCACATAATGAGCCATTGAAGTTTGCGATTGGTAAAGATATTTCTGGACAGGCAATGCTCGGTGAACTCAATAAGATGCCCCACCTTCTTATCGCCGGACAAACTGGCTCTGGTAAGTCGGTGATGATTAACACGCTGCTGACGAGTCTTTTGTATCACAATAGCCCGTCTGAAATGAAGCTGATCCTTGTTGACCCAAAGCAAGTGGAAATGGCGCCGTACGAGGATATACCACACCTCCTTACCCCCGTTATAAATGAACCAGAAAAGACAATTAGTGCCCTCAAGTGGGCAGTCAATGAGATGGAACGCCGTTACAGGCTCCTAGCTGAAAATAAGGTTCGTGACATCGCAACTTATAACAAAATGATTCAATCTGGTGCAAAAAAGATTACCGTCGCTGATGAAGATCGCATACCACAAGAACACCACAACGGTGCCATGCCATATGTCGTGATTGTCATCGACGAGCTGGCTGACCTCATGATGGTTGCATCCCGCGACGTCGAAGCGCTCATTGTGCGGCTTGCCCAAAAAGCCCGTGCGGTTGGCATCCACTTGGTGCTTGCCACCCAGCGTCCATCCGTTGATGTTATTACCGGTCTGATTAAAGCCAACGTGCCGGCGCGTATCGCCTTTACGGTTGCCTCTCAGATTGACTCGCGGACAATTCTTGACCAAATCGGTGCCGAAAAGTTGCTTGGTCAGGGTGACATGTTGATGTTGACACCTTCGATGAGCAAACCAAAGCGTATTCAGGGTGCCTGGGTCACTGACGAAGAAGTCGTGAAAATTAGTGACTATTTGCGTGCGCAGTCGCCTCCACAGTACAACGATGAGGTTGTCAGCCAGCCGGTCGTCCTTAATGGCAAGGGTGGAGTCGTCATGGACTTTGATCGTGACGGTGATGGTGACGACGACATGTACCGTGATGCCGTTCGTGTCGTAATTGATGCCGGTAAAGCCAGCGCCAGCCTCTTGCAACGTCGTCTACGGGTTGGCTACGCCCGCGCAGCACGCTTGATTGAGAACATGGAAGAGCAGGGCATTATTGGCCCGGCTGATGGTGCGCGGCCGCGCGACGTGCTTGTCGGCAGCTTCGATGACGTTTTTGGTACCCGCACCTCTGACGGCGCAACTGATATGAATGGCGATGATCTCGGATAGATACGCCTTGTGGTTTTTGACTGACCCTGATGGGGTTAAAGAATCGTCAGAAGTTTAACTTTATTTTCATTTTAAACCTTTAAGCTAGGTATAAGGTTGTAAAGTAGGGCGACCACTTGTCGAGAGGGGTAAAGTAGGGTATAATAACAGAGATAATAACTCAAGCTTATATAACGTAAGAGAAGTATAAGCATTCGGTCTGTAATAATGGATCGGATCCCAAAAGGAGAAGCATGAAAGAATACGAACTCACTGTTCTGATTCATCCAGATCTGGAAGCAGATCTGGAAACGCCACTGACGAAAGTCCGTGACATTATTAAGAACGCTGGAGGTGCCATCATCCGTGAAGACAACTGGGGCAAGAAGAAACTTGCCTATCCAATCAAGCGCGAAGAATTTGGTCTTTACGTCTACATGGACGTCGAACTTCCAGCTGATGCGCCGCTCAAGATCAGTAACATTTTTAATATTACTGACGAAGTCCTGCGTTACCTACTGGTCACAGTCAACGAGAAAGCTCGAAAAGCGCTCGCAGCTGAACAAGAACGTGCGGCTGGTCGCGAAACCACAGAGCCTGCAACGAAAGAATAAGAGGAAATAAGGGGAGAACACAGTTATGGCAAAAAGCATCAATCAAGTAATTCTGATGGGACGCCTGACCCGCGACCCTGAACAACGCACCACGACTGGCGGCAAGACCATTGCAAACTTCAGTATTGCAGTTGACCGCGGCGGCGACAGTGACGCAGCTGACTTTTTTGAAATAACCGCCTGGGAAAAGCTTGGCGACTTGGTGATTCAGTACCTCCGTAAAGGACGCCGCGTGCTTGTCCAAGGACGCCTTCGCCAGGATAGCTGGGATGACAAAGAAACCGGCAAGAAGCGCTCGCGCGTTGAAGTGACCGCCACGGACGTTACTTTCCTTGATGGACCATCTGATGGTCAAGGTAATGGTAATGGCGGTTCTAGCGCCCCTCGCGCTGACTCGAGCAACTCAAAAAAATCTGATGATGTTGTGATTGAAGACATCGAAGATAAACCAATTGATTTAAGTGAAATTCCATTCTAGTTTTACTAGAAATAATTATGAGGAGAAATAAGAAATGCCAAAACGACTAAAAAAAGATACGCCTGTCTACTTTGACTATAAAGATGTCAAAACGTTGCAGCGTTTCATCAACATCTACGGACAGATCGAACCAATCGGTAAGACTGGTCTCAGCGCCAAGCAGCAGCGTCAGCTTGCGACTGCTATCAAGCGTGCTCGTCACCTCGCGTTACTCCCATTCGTATCACAGGGATAATGTGCCATGGCGTATTATCAGCCGACCGATCTTAAAAAAGGTGTTGTTGTCCAAATCGATAACAAGCCTTTTAAGGTGATCGATTACAACCAAAAAGTGATGGGTCGCGGAGGAAGCATTGTGAACGTAAAACTGAAGAATCTTATTGATGGATCAGTGATTCCAAAAACTTTTAAAGGGCAAGAAAAAATTGACTCTGCCGAAGTGAACAATCAAACGGTGCAATACCTATATAGCGATGGTTCGGACTTCTTCTTTATGGATCCAGGCACATTCGAACAATTCCAGCTTGCTGCCGATGTTGTCGAAGAGGCTAAAGGTTACTTGAAAGAAGGCAACGAACTCAGTCTACAGTTCTTTGATGGGCGGGTGATTAACGTTGAACTGCCAAAGAACGTCTTCCTCGAAGTCACCTATAGCGAAGACGTCGTGAAGGGCGACACTACCAGTAGCGTCCTCAAAGACGCAACTCTCGAAACGGGTCTCGTGATTAAAGTCCCAGCTTTTATCAAGACAGGCGACATTATTTCGGTTGATACGACAACCAGCGAATATCGCGAGCGAAAGAAATAGCCATCTATGTCTCTTCCTGGCGAACGTCTTCTATTAGCGGCAACGCTCGATGAGGTTCAAGAAGGCGAACTTTTTGATAATTTGCCACCGCACATGTCGTTGGTGCGATGGTCTAGTATAGCGGAACACCGACGCGCACAAGTTGAATGTGGATTGAACAATATTTTTTCGAATCAGCATGTGTACCAAGATGTCCTAGGCAGCGTTAATGACTCCTATGTTATTGATGGTGAGAGGGTTCGTGTGCGTTTAATGAAACTTAAAGAGAGAGATCTGAAGTTTCGTGACGCTGCACATAGTCTAATAAAAAGTCTTGGGCGATTTGATCCGGAAGACAGGTACGCAGACACAAAGTCTTTTTATGAAGGTCACGCCAAATTTCGCCCGCTTGTCAAAGATACACCAGAGCGAAAGATTGGGCATTTCGAATCGGTATCCTTTCAAACGGTTGCAATGTTCGCATTACATGCTGATGATCCTAGACATATTCACCGAGTACTCAGTAGCTATCAGTTGGCACACAGCGAAAAAGAGCCGACATGAGGTTACGTTTAGATGCCGAAATGACTCGACGTGGGTTGGTGCTGACGCGCTCTCAAGCTGAGAGTTTTATTAAGTTGGGCAAAGTAACAGTCAATGGCAAAAAAATTCTTAAACCTGGCTTTTTTGTGAATGCTGACGCGACGATTATGTTAGATGTCGATGAACAATACGTCAGCCGTGCCGGGCTGAAACTCGGCAGTGTTGCATACCTCTTGAATCTTGATTTCAAAGATAACATCGTGCTTGATGTCGGCAGCAGTACGGGCGGATTTACAGATTATGCGCTTCGCCGTGGGGCGAAAAAGGTGTATGCGGTTGATGTTGGTACTGATCAGCTTCACCCCAGTCTTCATGGAAATCCACAGATTGAACTTCATGAAAAAACCGATATCAGGGACTTTTATACGGACGAGAAGCCGCAGATCGTCGTCATTGATGTATCATTTATTAGCCTTCGCGAGATTTTGCCGCATATTGCGCGTGAACTAGCCGATGAAACAACACAAATAGTCGCGATGGTAAAACCGCAGTTTGAGGCGGGCAAAGACCAAACCAACAAAGGTGTTATTAAAAATGATGGCATGCGCCGGCAGATCTTAAAAGATTTTGAAGTTTGGGCCCAAGGATTGTTCTATATTCAGGCGAAACGTGACAGTGACGTTGCAGGAGCGAAAGGGAATCAAGAGCGGTTCTATCTGCTGACGTTAAAACGGAACTCCACTACATCACCTGGACGCATCACATAATCACGACCTTCAGTGCGCATTTTTCCGGCAGCTTTAGCAGCTGCTTCGCTTCCTGCGGCAACCAGGTCGTCGAAATCAACGATGGCTGCGGCAATGAAGCCCTTTTCAAAATCAGTGTGAATGACGCCGGCGGCTTGTGGAGCGGTGTAGCCTTGGTGAATCGTCCAGGCGCGGACTTCTTTGGGACCGGCGGTCAGGTAACTCTGCAGTTCAAGCGTATCGTAGGCAACGCGCGCCAGCTGTCCTAGGCCAGATTCCTTGATGCCGTAAGCGTCGAGCAGTTCAGTCGCATCGGCTTCCGCCACGCCGCGAAGCTCTTCTTCAATCTTGGCGCAAATGAAAATGCTGGCAGCCGGGGCGACCAGCGCCTCGAGCTGTTTCTTTTTGGTTTCATTCACTAGTCCTCGTTCATCGACGTTGAACACATAGATGACTGGTTTGGTGGAAAGGAGTTGCAGTCCCTGAATAAGTTCTGTATTCAACTCAGGGATCTCGCTGGCAAGTTTACCCTCTTTTAATCTAGCTTGCAACCTTAAAAGTTGTTCAATGTCGGCTTTGGTTGCAGGATTTGCTTTTGCTTCTTTCTCTAGGCGGGGAAGCTGTTTTTCAATACTTTGCAGGTCGGCGAGGATCAGTTCAGTATTGATTGTTTCGATGTCCTTTTTAGGATCAACCACATCATCAACATGGATGACATCTGGGCTATCAAAGGCACGCACAACATGTACAATAGCGTCGCACTCGCGGATGTTCGCTAGGAATTTATTGCCCAGCCCTTCGCCTTTGCTGGCACCGGCGACCAACCCCGCTATATCCACAAATGTCACCGTCGCTGGAATCACTTTTTGCGCATTGTACATTTTTTCAAGGACAGGGAGGCGTTCATCGGGTACGGCAATAATCCCCGTGTTCGGTTCAATGGTCGCGAACGGATAATTAGCCGCCAGTGTATTATTGTCGGTCAGCGCGTTAAATAGGGTGGACTTACCAACGTTGGGAAGCCCAACGATGCCAATAGATACACTCATATCTGGTAATTATACCATAACAGGGGTGATCATCACGGTAGTAATGGTCTTTCCCTCGACGCTTATGCTATAATTCCAGCATGGAACAAATACCTACTCAAGCAGCAGCCAAGAAGAAAAAAAGCAGCAAATTCTTATGCATTGCGCCGTGGGTTGGGTCGGCGTTATTTGTCGCCGTGCTGGCTATCGGCGCTTATTTTTACGTGACAAAGAAACCGATTGTTGTTGTTCCGGCTGGAAATACAACCTCCGTCAGTACAATCGTGTGTGATGATGCGATTGTAAACACGTATAATGCAGCTTCGAAGCTACAAGTCAGGACTCCGGGTGGCGATGTTACGACAGACGTTGACGCACTGACGAGACTTGATGCGACCATACGGTCAAAAACTGGCTTTGAGCAAGATCCAACCTGTCAGACGATTTTATTTTGGAACGCAATTACGAGTAGCGATGTTGGAAAGGCGACGATTGCTTTAAAGGCGATCCAATCATTGCATGATGCACATAACTATGCCGACAGTAATCTTGAAAATACCACCAGTATTTCTGTGATGAAAGATTCTTTAACTGCGTTGTCAACAAACAAGGTATAAGGTGTTAAGAGAACATATGGGACATTGGGTAAAAAAGTATGCGGTAGGAATGTTTCCTGGTATCGTGCTGGTTGTAACAGTCATTGTCGCTCTACTTATGTCGTCATCCGTGCATGCTGGCGGAGCAATTGGTGACCCTGGACCGGGGGGCGGTGGTAACGGTGGTGCGCAAACGGGCTATGGATATGGATGGTACAAATTTAATACCAATGGCGCTGGTACGGGTACACCTGGAAGTATGAAATCTGACAACTGGGCGAGCGTTCAAGCGTTATGTACTGCCGCAGGGGCAACAACCATCACTGCCTTTATTGTTCAAACGTCGAGAAGAACCGTATCGTCCTCGGTTGTCTATACGTATGATTCCACTAAATACAGAACCTACCGGTTGTATCTTGGCAATAATGGTGGCTATTGGCAGACTTATGCTCAGGCACAAGCGGCCTTTAATACACTGCCTAGTAAAGGAGTAGATACCCGCGGGTATACATTTGGGCGGAATGTTGGATGGTTTTGCTCAGACTTCCAACCACGAGATTATAGTTTGACGCCAACAATTACAGGCTCTCCAGATTTTACTGACGGCAATAGTACAGGCAGTAGTAAGGCGACGCTAAATCCTTCAGTCAATAACACTGGCTCGGTTTCGTCAGACGGTAATTCTCAGTGGCGTGTCGTGCGTTTTAATGTCGCTCCTGGTGGCGCTATTCCTGTGGCTGGAGAGTCGGGCAGTCCGCCTGAATTGTATTACGGGTATGGGGCGGTCGCTATTGCTAATGGAACAGGTGTGACGTTTCAAAGGAACGTGACGAATTTGTCGGTGGGACAACAGGATATTGGTGATCTTCCGATCGGTACGCGCATTTGTTTTGGGTTGTCTGTCCAGCCAGCAACCCAGAATAATGGTAACTGGCGCAACAGCGCGCCGTTCTGTGTAACGATCGCCAAAAGTCCAAAGATTCAGGTACGAGGGGGTGATATCCGTGTCGGCAGCAATTTTGCAGATCAAGCAGCGTCCAGTGGTTCAAACATAACAACGAGTCAGACGACCAAGAATCGATAATGAGACATAGATTATTTCATATCCGAATAGCACGAATGCCAAAACTCCTCGTCGGTATCGTTGGGGTTTTCACGATGTTGTCTATGACAGTCGTGGCGTCATATTCGGTGCAGGCGCTGTCCAGCAATGGTCCGGACTCAGCCGACTACGGCAACAGTTCGGCCCGATATACGCTCGAAGATACTACTCAATTAAAAGTAACACGCAGTATAATCCCAATTTACTACTCGACAAATCCCGGCACAGTCACCGTTACGGCAAACTCATTCTCCTTTGAAAACAGTACCAGACCACACCCGTATGTTTCATTTAATGGACGATCTGGGGTACAAAGTGATACCACTTTCCCTGTGTCTGGTTTTACCTACGATCCTAATACGGGATATTTTGTTGCGTTGATTACAGCCGAAATGACTGGTGTGACACAACAGACGTATAATGTTATTAACTGGAAA
The DNA here is from genome assembly GCA_004100325.1 of Candidatus Microsaccharimonas sossegonensis. Lineage (GTDB taxonomy): Bacteria > Patescibacteriota > Saccharimonadia > Saccharimonadales > Saccharimonadaceae > Microsaccharimonas > Microsaccharimonas sossegonensis. The sequence goes on from SCKX01000001.1 coordinate 323,510, forward strand.
CTAAGCGTTCCTGGTGGCGGCATTATCGGAACGTACGCGGCGAACGGAAGTAATTCTGCTGTCGAGCTTCCCAACCGGTGCGACAGCCTAGATAACCGCGGGTGTGGGCAGTACTATAATTACTCGCTTCCATTTGGAACGCAGTGTCAAGCTCAGGGTAATCAGGTGGTAAGCGCAACGATATATGACGGCGACAATGGGAACATCCCTGTCCAGACATCAAAAAATTTCACGGTGAACATATTCGACGAAACAGATAATAAGAACATTGCGTTTACTCTTTCTGGTTCGGAAAGTAATGGACAAACAGCTACCTATACATTTACGGTGCAGCCGTATCACAAGTATCGCTTTCAGGTAAACAACGTCTATGCCAATAATGTGATGCAGATTAACTTGCCGTATGATGGTATTACTTATTTGTCAGACTGTCGGTCGCTTGAAAAAACCGACCGTATTTACGGAAGTTGGGGTGAGTACGGCGTCATGGCAACCGGCGTGATCAAAGGCATTGGCTCTGGTTCAGCTTTTGCTGGGCGCGGTTTGTCGTATGCAACGACTTGTAGCTATACCTTCCTTACGCTTGCGAATGCAACTAACTCAAACTGTAAATCAACCCCGCCGGCAAATTATGGGGGGTATAAAACGGGACGCACAATACCAAACGTGGCGGCAAATTTTCCGGTCACGTCGGCAGCAGCAACGCTGAGAGGAAATAACTTGGATGTGTCACTGCTACGCGGGACGTACAAAACCGCAGGTAACATTACGTTAACTGGGGGAATGCTACAAAAGGGAAAGACTGTTGTTATTAACACTTATAATCCTGTCACAAAGGCATATGGTGACATTACGATTGCGGGCAATATTACCTATACGACCGATCCGTTGACGTCGGCAGATCAAATTCCGCAACTAGTGCTGATTGCGGGCAATATTAATATCCGAGATACAGTTACGCAGGTCGATGGCTGGCTCAGTGCTGAAGGGACGCTCAATACATGCTCTAATATCAATCGCACTTCGATTACGATTAATAATTGTAACCAGCTGCTCACCATCAATGGACCCGTAATGGCAAAAGAGGTACAGCTATGGCGCACAGCAGGGTCACTCGACGGTGATAATTCTGGTGCTCCAGCAGAGGTATTTAATCTTCGGCCGGATGCGTATTTGTGGGGATTATCACAAAGTGCGCAGAGTGGGCGGCTTGAAACTGTCTACACCCAGGAACTACCACCACGTTTCTAGAGTAATACAACTTGCTTTTACGCTTATGCTTTCGGTATAATGAAGGGCAATATGGCATTACTAAAAGGCGTGGGCGACTTCTTTGCTCTAGATATCGGAACAAATGCAGTACGAGTACTACAACTCTCTTCGACAGGTCCCGACAGTTGGTCGCTTGAGCATTTTGGATATGCACCTCTCGATGAACATACCGCGACGAGTAATTCACCGGAAAGTCTTCGCAAACTCGGTGAAATTATCATGACTGCAGTAGGACAGAGCGGCATCAAAACAAAAAATGTTGTGATTGGGCTTCCCTCGAACAAAACTTTTACAACGGTGATTGAGCTACCAGTCATGCCCGAAGCAGAACTGAAAAGCACGCTAAAGTATCAAATTGACCAGTATATTCCGATGGCCGCTAACGAAGCTAAAGTTGATTGGGCACTGCTCGGCACTTCTTTACATGACCCAAAGATGCAGGAAGTGCTACTTGCCAGCACCGCCAATGCCTACGCAGAAGAGCGCCTTGAATTTATCGAGAGCCTTGGACTAGATGTGATCGCATCAGAGCCGGATCCTTTGGCGATGGTTCGTTCGCTGCTACCGGCGGGTGTGCCTGATGGGCGCCTTATTATTGACGTTGGTGAACTTTCCACTGATCTCGCGATTACTTTTGGTGAGAGCCCGCGACTTGTCCGTACCATTCCTATGGGTGTGAAGACGCTCATCAAAGCAGCGGTTCAGAACTTGAACGTTCAAGAAGATCAAGCTCGTCAATTTATTTTGAAATTTGGGCTAGCCCCTGACCGCCTTGAGGGTCAGGTCTACCGCGCGCTAGAGTCGACGCTTGAAAACTTTGCGACTGAACTGACAAAATCTGTCAAATTCTTTCAGACACGATACCCAAGTACTCCTGTAGGCGGCATTTTACTGTCAGGATATGCGGCAATTGTTCCGTTATTTGGTGAGTACGTCACCGCTAAAACAAGCATCCCATCCTCAGTCGCAAATCCGTGGCAGAAAGTTCGCGTTTCTCAAGCTAATCAGCAGCAGTTAATGACGGTGGCGTCTGAATTTGCGACCGTGATTGGACTTGCACAGCGAAGGAACAAGCGATGATTGAAATTAATCTTGTCCCCGATATAAAGCAAGAGCTTATACACGCGCGGAAGGTTCGTTCGACAGTTATTTCTGGGGCAATTATTGCCATTATTGCGGCTGCTGGGTTAGTTGTCGTGCTTTCGATCTATGTGTTTGGTGTTCAGACAGTTCGTAATGTGGTTGCAGACAGCTCTATTAAAAACGGCAGCGACAAGCTCGCGCAAGTCAATGATCTCTCGAAAATTTTAACAATTCAGAATCAACTAACAAAAATGAGTGCGTTGAACGATAGTAAAAAGGTTGATTCACGTGTTTTTGACCTGCTCCAAGCGATTATTCCCCCGTCTCCAAATACTGTCCAAGTTTCTAGTTTGATCATTGATGCAACTGCTGGCTCGATCACATTTGAAGGCCAAACGCCCAGCTACCCATCACTTGAAGCATTCAAGAAAACGATTGGTGCAGCCAACGTCCGGTTCAAGGATGCGAGTGGTAAACAAACCGATGTTGTTCTCGCGACTAACCTAAGTATTGCAAATGTCAGCTACGGTCAAGACGCTAGTGGTGCCAAAGTCCTTCGATTTACCGTCAGCTTTACTTATGCACCAGAACTCTTCTCGCCAGCATCAATCGACCCGACAATCGTGTTGATTAACGGCGGAAATGTAACCGACTCATATCTGGGTATTCCAAAAAGTATTTTTACGGACCGCGCCGCTGATACAGGGAGTGCAAACAAATGAAACCAAATGATACGGCGCTACGAAAGCGCACTCAAATTTCCAAAGCTAATCGTATGATGTTTATATGGATCGCCGCCGCCTCTGCATTAGTCAGTTTTGCGCTCGTCGCGTCTGTCTTTTTGGGTCAGAAGCTTGTCTTTAATGAAAAAATTTTGCTAGAAAAAAATAAGACGATCAGTACGCTCGATAAGAATAATAAAGCCGTGCCTGACCTGCAATCAGCCGTACGCGTCCTTGACACGAATACAGATCTTGCAACTACCAAGGCGAATAATAGCGATCAGACGATTCAGGTCATTTTAGACGCGCTGCCTTCTGACGCAAATTCATTGGCGCTTGGCGCATCATTACAGAACAAATTACTGGCTGGTGTGCCGGGACTGACAATCCAAAGCCTTCAGGTTGACCCGGTCCAAGGTGTCGAGACATTAATCAGCGGCAGTGTTGTGAGCGCTAGCACACCAGTTGCTGCTGGAACGCAAAACCAAATTACGTTCAACTTCTCGGTGAGTGGTAATGCCGATGCACTCAAGCAAGCTTTAATGAACCTCGAGCGATCAATTCGAACAATTGATATCACCAGGTTGCAAGTTGAAAATCAGGGAAATACTCAAATTATGACGGTACAAGCTCGCGCATTTTACGAGCCAGTAAAAACAGTCAGTCTCTATGACAAGGTGGTAAAGCCATGAAAAAAACTGATGTAGCGATGATTATATTGATTGCAGCCTTGAGCGCCGGTATTGCCTACTTCGTTGCGCAGGGCGTGTTTGGATCAATGAGCTCACAAAGTGTCAAAGTGAAGACAATTGATGCAATCACCAGTAATGTCCAAACTCCAGATAAGAAAATTTTTAATACCAATGCTATCAACCCGTCTGTAGGAGTAAATATTAATAATACCGGAACGACGCCAAGTACTGGTGCCGCTTCGACACCGACCAACAATGGAAATCGTTAAGGGGGCTGAACGTGCCACTGCTGACTGACGATATCCAGGATAAGCTTGTAAAATTGCTGGTTGAAGAAGGCTTGGTGGCGTCTTCTGTACTGACGCAGGCACAAGCCGAATCAACGACCGAAAAAAAGCCGCTGTTTAGCCTTTTATCAGAGAAAGCGATTATTGATGACGAGCTTTTGACCCACGCCATCGCCCAAGTGTCCGGGGTGCCGTATGTGAATTTGACCAATACGATGATTGACCAGAACATTCTGGGGCTTTTACCGGAAGATATTGCCGAACGCTTTATGGCAGTGCCGCTTGCTGAAGTTCAGAATCGCCTAGCCGTTGCTATGATCGACGCCAACAACGTCCAAGCCGTCGACTATTTGGCGAATCGTATTCAGCGTCCGCTCAAGGTTTTTATGGCATCAGAAGCAGGTGTGCGTCACGTCCTTGATCAATATCGAACTGACCTCTCTAGTGTCGACAAAGCTGCCCAAGTATCACAGCAGGAGGCAAACGCTGAAGAGGCGAGTGATGTCAAGACGATTGTCCAAGATTCACCAATCAGTCAGGCGCTGAGTAAAATTTTGGAGTATGCGATTAAGTCCCGTGCCAGTGACGTTCATGTCGAACCACTGGAAAGGTCGCTGAAAATTCGCGTCCGTGTCGATGGGGTACTTCGGGAAATTATGCAACTGCCAAAGAGTATCGAGCCCGCCCTCGTGAGCCGAGTAAAAATCCTTTCTAACCTTAAGATCGACGAACACCGTGTACCGCAAGATGGTCAATTCGCTGTAAAAATCGCCGGCAAAGAAGTTGACCTCCGTATCGCGATTAGCCCAGTGGTGTGGGGTGAGCAAATTGTTATTCGTTTGCTTGACAAGTCGGGTAATACGTTTGACCTTCAAGACATGGGGTATGCCGGCCGCGGGCTTCGCGTCGTCAAACATGGCATTAAGCGTCCAAATGGCATGATCCTCACCTCTGGACCAACTGGTTCGGGTAAATCGACCAGCCTTTATGCCCTTATTAAGGAAATTAAAGACGACAGTGTGAATATTGTAACCTTGGAAGATCCAGTTGAGTACAAAATGGACGGAGTTAACCAAATTCAAGTCAATGCAGAAGTCGGACTGACCTTTGCCAACGGGCTTCGCTCGATTCTGCGTCAGGACCCCGATGTCGTGATGGTCGGGGAAATCCGCGACGGTGAGACGGCGGCGCTTGCCGTGCAGGCGGCTCTGACAGGACATCTGGTGTTTAGTACGCTCCACACTAACAGTGCAGCGGGCGTGCTGCCTCGTCTGCTTGATATGAACATTGAACCATTCCTTATCGCCAGTACGGTGAATACAATTATTGGTCAACGACTGGTGCGAAAAGTCGCACCAAAACGTGAAACGTATCAATCGAGTCCGATCGAAACCCAGAACATTATAGCGACAATTGGTCACTTGCTGCCGAAAACTAAAGAGGACGTTGCCAGAGTCTCGCAAGATTTAGGCTACAAAGACCTTCCCCTGGCAGGACAAAGCGCTTATACTTTGGTAAGAGGTATTGATACGCCTCAGACGCCGCACGGCTACAGTGGTCGTGCGGGGATCTACGAAGTGATGGATGTCAATCCGGATATCCAAAAACTGATCGTAGAAAAAGCTTCAAGCTCGGAAATTCAACGGCTTGCAGTGTCTCAGGGTATGATTACAATGCGTCAGGATGGTTATTTGAAAGCACTATCGGGCGTCACAACCATTGAAGAAGTCAATAGAGTAACGTCGGATGCGGCATAAGGGTGGGATAAAGACATGAACAACCAACAACTACGAATCGAAGTCTTACTGGAAGAAGTGGTACGCCGCAAAGCGTCTGACCTTCATCTTCAGGTAGGATTGCCACCTATGCTGCGGATCGACGGCGCTCTGATTCCAGTCGCCGGCTTTAATCCACTTGATGAAGCAGCTGTCGAAACGCTGGTGTTTGCTATCTTAGACCAAGACCAGCGTCAAATTCTTTTAAAAGACAAAGAATTTGACTTTAGTTTTGCCTTCGGAACGCTTGGTCGTTTTCGTGTCAACGCTTTCCACGAACGCGGTAACCTAGCGGCGGCGCTTCGTTTGATCCCGAACGAAATCAAATCAATCACCGAGCTTGGTATGCCCAATGTCGTTCTCAACTTCGCTGAATTCCCCCGCGGCCTCGTGCTGGTGACTGGACCAACCGGTTCTGGTAAGTCGACCACGCTGGCGGCACTGGTCGACAAGATTAATACCGAGAAATCACAGCACATTATCACGATTGAGGATCCGATTGAGTTTACGCATAAGTCGAAGAAATCAGTGGTTGTCCAACGTGAAGTCCACTACGACACCTATTCATTTAGTGCGGCCCTGCGTTCAAGTTTGCGCCAAGACCCGGATGTCGTGCTGATTGGCGAGATGCGTGACCTTGAGACGATCTCTGCGGCCATTACCATTGCCGAAACCGGACACTTGGTGTTTGCGACGCTGCACACTAACTCGGCAGCCCAGTCTATCGACCGCATGATCGATGTCTTTCCGCCTCACCAACAGCCACAAATCCGAGCTCAGCTTTCAAATATCCTGATGGCAATCGTGTCACAGCGCCTTGTTCCATCTATCGGTGGAGGGCGGGTGGTTGCTGCTGAAATTTTGGTCGCTAATCCAGCCGTTCGTAACATTATCCGTGAAGGTAAGGCGCACCAACTTGATGCGATTATTCAGACTGGTGCCGACCAGGGTATGCAGACGATGGACCGCACCCTCGTTAGTCTTGTTCAAGCAGGAACGATTACCTACGATAGCGCCCGTGAGTTTGCGGTCGACTTAACTGAATTTGAAAGGTTAATGAGAGGCTAATCCTCTCAAATACGCGCATGAAAAAGTTTGCTTACGAAGCCCGAGACCGCGCTACCAACAAGCTCGTCAAAGCCTCACTTCAGGCGGAGTCTGAACATGCTGCCGCGCAGCTACTGGTAAAGCAGGGTTTTGTGCCTCTTTCCATTAAAGAACAAATCGGTGACGGTTCGTTCCTTGCGCGAATTACTGGTCGTATTACGACGAAAGACCGCGTTGTTTTTACGCGTCAATTGGCAACCTTGATTGGTGCCGGGCTGCCACTGAGTCAGAGTCTCCACACTGTCCTTGAGCAAACCAGCAACAAGCAGCTCCAATCCGTCATTCAGGAAATTGTCGCCGATGTTGAAGGCGGTAAATCGCTGTCACTGGCATTTGGCAAGCACCCAACTGTTTTTGACGGAGTGTTTATCTCGCTGGTATCAGCCGGTGAGCTTTCGGGGACGCTCGACGATTCATTACAGCGAGTTGCGGCGCAACAGGAAAAAGACGCCGCCACGATGAGTAAGATTAAGGGCGCCTTAACCTATCCGATTATCGTCTTGGTGGTTATTTTCGGTGTTCTGGCATTCATGTTGTTTACCGTCGTTCCCCAAGTAGAAAAGCTCTACACCGACCTTCGTAAAGAGCTACCCTTCCTGACAAAGATCATGGTGGCGGCTGCCGATGGCTTGGCGCGTTATTGGTGGATCGTGCTTATTGCGGTTGGTATCGGTGTGTATTTCTTACTTCAGTTTCTAAAAACTGAGGCAGGGATCCGATTTAAAGACGAATTCAAACTTCGTATTCCGGTGTTTGGAAAAATGGTACGAAAACTGTACATGGCACGTTTTACTCGTACCGGACAAACCTTACTGGGCACCGGTGTCAGTATGCTCGATATGTTGAAGGTGAGTTCGACGGCCGTGAATAATACTGTCATTGCAAAAGCGATTGATCGTGCAGCTGATAAGGTGAAGGGCGGCAAAGCATTATCGGCGGCGCTTGAACCGGAGGAAATGATTATGACACTTGTTCCGCAAATGATTAAAATTGGTGAGCAATCCGGTCGTATCGATGAAATGCTGGGAAAAGTGGCGCAGGTATACGAGGACGAACTTGATGAACAGATCAAGACGATCTCAACAGCGATCGAACCAATCCTGATGGTTGTGTTAGCCGTTGTTGCTGGTGGGATGGTCGGAGCCATTCTGCTGCCGATTTACGGACTGGTGAATGGCGTGAATGTTTAAAATAACTAGACAAACGCACCATGGTCGGCTACTATTAAACACAAGCAGTTTAATGCATTAAATTAGTTCATTTGAAAGGTGGAAAAAATTCCTATGAACGCTCTTAGAAAAAAAACAAACGCCAACGCCAAAGCCAGCGGCTTTACAATCATCGAAGTTGTGTTAGTGCTTGCAATTGCAGGACTCATCTTCCTGATGGTATTCATCGCCTTGCCGGCACTGCAGAGTAGCCAACGCGACACGGCGCGTAAAAACGACGTCAGTGCCGTCGCATCAGCGATTACTTCCTACACCAGTAACAACCGTGGTTCGTTCCCAACCACAGTCGCTTTAACAGGCAGTGCAACTGGCGATCCTGATGCTTCTGGAAAATTTGCCGGCTATATCACCTCTGTATCAAACAACACCACAAACGTGAAAGTCGTTGCAGCCCAGACAAGCCAATCGGTGACTCAAGGTCAGATGATTGTCGTGCAGTCTTCTAAGTGTGGCACGACTGGCGCGGCATCAAACGGCAGCGCAACCGAGACACTGACGGCAGGAACATCTCGACAGTTCGCGGTCGTGACCTTCCTTGAAGCGGGCGGCGGAACGTCATATTGCCAAGATAGCTAGTCATTAAACATGGAATTTGTCATATATCTCACATTGGTCCTCTTTGGGCTGGTACTTGGAAGCTTTGCTGGAGCGTCCGTCTGGCGCCTGCGTGCTCGACAACTGGTGGCTGATAAAAAGAACGGTGATCCTGTTGATCACGTAGAATACACCAAGCTAAAGCATATAGCACACGAGAAAGTATCGAATGATCATTCTCTTTGCCTTCACTGCGGATATAAGCTTCGCTGGTATGATTTGATCCCACTTGTCAGCTGGATAATGCTACGCGGACGCTGTCGACGGTGCCGCCAACCAATTGGTATCATGGAGCCGCTGATTGAACTAGGCATGGCGACTTTCTTTGTGCTCTCTTATGTACTATGGCCATTTGACCTCACTAGCGGCTTACAGATCGCTCAGTTCATTATGTGGCTGATTGCCGGCGTGGGCTTAGGAATTATGTTTGCCTATGATGCACGGTGGTTCCTGCTGCCGAACAAGATCAATATTGCCGTGATTATATTGGGAATTACGAGTGTGCTTCTTATGATTATCGGGGCACCGGATCACGTTGGTGCGCTTTTCAATGTCCTTGGGTCTGTTGCAGTGCTGAGCGGTATTTATTTTGTACTGTACTTGGTCTCAAAGGGGCGCTGGATCGGGTTTGGTGACATTAAGCTTGGGCTGGGGTTAGGGCTGTTACTTGGCGACTGGAAACTGGCTGTCATTGGATTGTTTTTCGCAAACCTGATCGGCTGTTTAATCGTCATTCCATTGATGATTAAGGGCAAATTGAAACGAAACTCACATGTGCCATTTGGACCGCTGCTTATCGCTGGGGCGATTATTGCCAAACTGGTCGGGATGAGTATTGTTGAGTTCTATACGCTTAGCCTCATGTAGACTTTCAAGGGCTTATCAAAAGGGTTATGTGCATGCCGCTTATGCTATAATGGCGTCACATGGGCATTCACTTTTCAGCAAGCTTCCGCATGGACTCTCAGCGAGGGTTTACTATCATCGAAACGATGCTAGTGCTGGCAGTCACAGGGCTACTTATTGTGACGTTACTCGTCGGAGTTGGTGCATCTATTAACAACCAGCGCTATAAGGATTCGGTGGTCTCTTTGAAATCACTGCTGCAAAGTCAATACGCGATGGCCAACGACGTCACGAACACTCGTAACGCCAACTGGACGTGTAATTCATCTGCTCAACCGGTGGCGGTTTCGAATGGGACTGCACCAGGTCAATCGGATTGCGTTTTTATTGGACGATATCTGAGTATCGTCGACGGTGCTATTGCATCGGCAACCATCATTGGCTACGAGAACTCGACGGCCGCCGCACCAAACGACATTGCAGAGATTAACAATAACTACACGCTTGGTATCTCAACCGATAGCATTAATACATCGACGATGGAATGGGGATCGGCGATTGCCTGGCCGACAAGTGGGACAGAGGCAAAAAGCCCAACCAAGCCGCGATCAATCGCTATTCTTGTCCTTCGCTCACCCAGTAGCGGCACTTCATATACGTTCACTAGTGACACAGTCTACGACATCAACACAATTACTTCGGCCAGCTTAAAGGCGATGCTGGTAGTGAGTACCAACGCTGTACCTGGGCAAATGCAACGAACGCTTTGCGTGGATGCAAATGGTGCGACTGTTCCCGAAAAAATTGCCGTGTATATTGGGCAAGCTGCCTCAGACGCAAGCGCCATTGAAACGCGGACGAATGCGACCACTCAATCACTAGGAGGTGATACGAAATGCTAAGGCGACGGCGCTTTGCTGAGCGAGATAGGGGAGACACGCTGATTGAAGTGCTTTTTGCCTTTGCGGTGCTGAGTTTGGTCATTATCGGTGCGCTGACCATCATGAACCAAGGGGCAATTGCCTCTCAGCGTTCACTTGAGATATCTTTGGTGCGCAATGAAGTCGATGCTCAGGCAACGGCAATTCGCTTTCTTCACGATGCGTACGTTGCGCAGTTCAAGCCAAACACAACCTACGATCCTACGACACCAGCTGGGCAGTGGGCAAAAATGTCGCAGGCTATTGGGACCATTACCTCAGCGTCATCGTTTGGTGCAGTTGCCTCTTGTCCGATACCACCTCAAGGAAGTTTTATAATTGATCCCACCAACGCGACATATATCGCTGGTTCATCAACCGTATTAGTACCCGCAACAACCACTGCAAAGGTCATGTATGATACGAATACTGGGTTGCTAAAGCAAGCGCAAGGTATATGGATTGAAGCCGTCCGTTCACCTATCGCGACCGATGTGAACAAAAAGAACACTCGCTATATCGACTTTCATATTTACGCCTGTTGGGATAGTCCGGGCTCTGGTCCGCCGATGACGATTGGCACAATTGTGAGGTTATATGAACCACAAAGCTAACGTGAATAAAAAAGGCTTTACGCTCATCGAGCTGATGCTGGCGATGACATTTATTTCAATGTTGCTCCTCACCATTGCGCTGACGATCATGCAGATTGCAACTATTTATAACAAGGGCATGATTACCAAAGAAGTAAACCAGTCTTCTCGAACAATCTCTGATGAATTAAGTCTGGCAATGCGTTCAAGCGGCACTTTTTCGCTTTCAACGAAGTATATCCAAAATACCTGGGGCGGACGGCTGTGCATGGGGCAATATAGCTACATCTGGAACTACGGGAAAGCGCTTGCTGCCCCAGACCCAAGTCGAAATCAGTACTCCGCAGCAGCACCATCTGGCAACACGGTCATTAGTGGGGGAGTGACGCGGTACGAAATAAGTTTGGTAAAAGTGCCCGATGCCGGCGGATCCTACTGCGTTGCAAACGGTAGTGGTGTATATCCAAAAATTGATCCGACAAATGCGGTTGAATTACTACGAACTGGTGATCATGGACTCGTGCTCCATAATTTAACAGTCACCTCTGTTCCTTCGGCCTCAGACGCGCTCTCGTCGCAGCAACTGTATACGGTGTCGTATACCATTGGCACAAACGATCTCAACGCGCTCAATAGTGATCAAACGTTATGCAAAGGTCCCGGCGTGCCGGGCTCAGACCTCAACTACTGCGTCGTAAACCAGTTCACTATTGTCCTAAGGGTAGTAAATGGGGTTAACTAGAATGGTTATGGTAAATCATAGGCGACGTGAGTCAGGTGCGGTATCGTTGTTTTTAGTGATCTTTGCCATGCTATTGATTACTGTTGTGACGCTTAGCTTCCTGCGTACAATGATTGCTGATCAACAACAATCATCGGTCAGTGATCTGTCAAAGAGTGCCTATGACTCGGCGCTGGCAGGAACGGAAGATGCCAAGCGAGCGCTTATCTATTACCGAACCGTTTGTGCGACAGGCGATGCGAGCGCTTGTGCACTTGCAAAGCAAGCGATTGATTCAAACACATGTAACGCAGGGCTATCGAGCGTCGTCAATACAAGTGATCCTACGAAAGTGGTTGTCGCACAAGCGCAGTCAGGAGGTGACGCGACATTTAATCAGTCGTATACCTGCGTAAAAATGAAGCTTGCAACTAGTGATTATGTCGGTACACTTGCAGCAAACACCTCAAAGATTATTCCGCTGAAAACAACGGGTACGTTTAGCCAAGTTCTTCTACAGTGGTTCCGGACAGAAGACTTTGGAACGACGGGGACAAACGTCAATCTTGAAGCGACACCTCCACAGGTTGATGGTGGTGGCACAAATCAAAATATTTGGCCGCTGTTGGCACAATCGAGTTGGCCGGCAACTCGTCCTCCAGTGATGCGCACGCAAATGTTCCAGTACGGGTCTAGTTTTACATTGAATAGTTTTGATAGTAATACTAGTGGTGTCAGCAACGCCAATACGCTGTTTTTGTATCCTACTGGTGTGACCGGTACGGCAAACGCAACTCAAGATAGCTGGTCGTTTACCGATCGGGACGTCCGCTTGACACCAACCGGCACTCCTCTTGGAACGACTTGTTCTGGCAAATTAAGCGGTGGTGGCTACGCGTGTAGTGCTATTTTAAACTTTCCAGTGCCGATTGGTAATGCACCCGGTGACACTACGCGGACTGCCTACTTGCGTTTAACGGCACTGTACAAAACGACACGTTTTAGTGTCAGCCCGATAGGAACGCAGTTTGATGGCGTACAGCCGAGCATCGATTCAACCGGACGTGCCGGTGATCAATATCGCCGTGTAGAGAGTCGGGTTGATCTTATCAATGTGAACTTCCCGTTTCCTGAAGCTGCGTTAGACGTTTCGGGTAACCTTTGCAAGAATTTCCTTGTAACTGATAGCTCGAATACAATTCCTGCCAATCAAACAACGTGTACATAGTAGTTAGCTCGATTCGCTGTGGAACTTTTCGTAGACTTCGCGTAAATGTTCGTCGGTGACGTGGGTATACACCTGCGTTGTGCTGATATTACTATGTCCCAGCATGCTTTGGACGCTGCGGATATCGGCACCGTTCATTAAAAGATCCGTCGCAAAACTGTGACGCATCGTGTGCGGACTGACGTGTTTGGTAATGCCAGCCAGGCGGGCATACTTTGATACCATGCGTTGGATGCTGCGAGCGGTCAGGCGACGGAAATTACCAGAGGTAGATGGTTCGACATTTTTGCTGTAACTAATAAAAAGCGGAGCCAGCGTATCGTCGCGCACATCGAGGTAATGGTCTACCCAGCCGGCTGCTGCTTCGCTAATAAAGACCGGACGGTCCTTTTGTCCCTTACCGCGGACCATAAATTCACGGCGCTTGGTATTGACGTGGTCGCGGTTCAAATTGATCAGTTCAGACACACGAAGTCCACTCGAGAAAAGTAACTCCACGATTGCACGGTCGCGCAGCCCCGCTTCAGACGTGATATCAATACCAGCAATAAGTCGCTCGACTTCATCGTAGTGGAGAAACGTTACTTGTTTGCGGTTCACTTTTGGCAGCACGATCTTATTTGGCGCTAATGACTCGATATCTCGCTGTGAAAGGTAGCCTAAAAAGCCGCGTAGGGCGATCAGGTGATAGGACTGCGTAATAGTTGCTAGGGTGTCATCGTCATTATTTTTGTAGCGGTTAAGCCATAATCGGTATTTGCGAATCATTTCAGACGTAATGTCGCCCACCGTAGTATCGTCTGTAAACTCGACGAATCGCTCTAGGTAGAGGCGGTAGTTTTCAGCCGTTTTTGCCGAACGACCACCTTCGACCTCTAGGTGTTCGATGTAGTCGAGGATCAGTTCGGACATATACATGTAATAAGCATAGCCTAAAAGGACGCTAGACGATACAATAGATGATATGTTTACATTTCTTCAATCCATTATCTTAGGACTGGTCCAAGGTCTTACCGAGTTCATTCCCGTCAGTAGTTCGGGTCATTTAGTATTGACGCAGGTGCTTATGGCGGGTGCGTCAGATCATTACTTCATTGCGTTTCTTGATCTAGGCACGACGCTCGTGTTAATTATTTATTTTCGTAAGAAAATTTATGAGATTTTGCATAATATATTTATTGATCGCAACATCCGCTTGGCGCGAAATATCCTTTTGACTGCTATTCCGGCGGGAATTGTTGGCTACTTATTATCCGATTTTATTAATACATCATGGTTCTTTGGTTCTGTGGTCGTTGTCGCCATCGGGCTGATTGTTGTTGGGACGATCATGATTATTCTCGAAAGATTACCGAAAGCGTCTCACGTCAAGAACGGCGAAGCACTACCCGCAAAACGTGCGCTGGTTGTCGGTATCGTGCAGGTGCTGGCTTTAATTCCGGGTGTATCACGCTCTGGATCAACCATTATTGCAGGTCGCCTGGCCGGGCTGAGTGCGAAAGAAGCTGCCGAATATAGTTTTCTCGCGGCACTACCAATTATGCTCGGTGTGGCTTTGAAACTTTTTGCTGGTAGCACAGAGCGGGCTTACCTGATGACCAATCTTTCAACGGTGGTGGTGAGTAACATCTTTGCCTTTATTGCCGGCATGATCGCTGTCACATTCATGCTAAATTACCTCAAACGGCACAGTCTGGCTGTCTTTGGCTGGTACCGCGTTGCACTGGGAGTCATCGTTTTGACTACTTTTCTTCTGGTACAATAAAAATAGTTAGTAATATTCATAGCTCGACAGGCAGGGGACACTTATGAAAAAAAATAATCTTATTGAACGCACACTCATTCTTTTTAAGCCTGACGCCGTGCAGCGTGGCGTTGTTGGTGAAATTCTGACCCGTTTTGAACGTGTCGGGTTAAAGATTATCGGTACGAAAATGATCGCACCCGACCGCGACCATTACTACAAGCACTACGAAGAAATCGGGCAAGTGATTACGCGCCGCGGTCAAAAAGTCTTTGATAATAATCTTGATATTATGAACGCTGGTCCGGTTATCGCAATGGTATTCGAAGGCATCGAAGCTGTCGAACTTGTACGTAAGCTTGTTGGTTCAACTGAACCAAAGTCATCAGCACCAGGGACAATCCGCGGTGATTTCTCACATATGAGCTATGGCTACGGTGACGCCGAAGATAAGGCAATTCCAAACCTTATCCATGCATCAGGTGACCTTGCGGATGCCAAGCAAGAGATCCCGCACTGGTTCTCGGACGATGAACTTTTTGATTACTCGGTTTTGAACGAAAAGTTCACGAGATAGAGTAACGTTCCGGATCGCAAAGCCAGTTCAGGAACTGCCTCGCGCCGGGCCCCTCTCTGTTTCAGTACCGGGATTGACTCGGGCTGCGGATGTTCCTGAACTGGCTTTGCGAGCCGTCCCGTGGTCCTGTCTGTTAAAATAGGTAAGTGCCCCGGTAGCTCAACTGGCCCAGCGAAGCGATATAGAAATCGTGACGCTATCCAGTTGAATTATTGTCGCGTACAATGTGCCCCGGTAGCTCAACTGGATAGAGTAGATCCGTCCTAAGGATAAGGTTGTAGGTTCGACTCCTGCCCGGGGTACCATACATTTATGCTTCAAGACTTCATGTATGAAGTCTTTTTGTTTGTGCTTGCGATCTTTCTGTCAATAAAGTTAAAATGAAAGCCAGTTTTAACTAGGGAGTATATTATGGACAGAAAAGATAAAAGCGTCACTGTTCATCAAGAATGGGAAGCTAACTATAACGCCACTGGACGAGCTACTATTGATCAAAGTACTACTGAATTGTCTGGTACAAAGCGTGAAGCAGATCTTATTGTTGCCGGTCTGAGAGTGCTGAAGGCACAGAAAGAAATGGCACGAGTAGCTGAAAGTCTAGTTCGCCCAAATAGTTTTGGTGATAGGCGTCCTAGCTTACTATCCAGTGACGAAGTAACAAAGCTCATCGAATCAATCGAAACCCCAAACTATGTTGCTGAGCCTGTAGTTCGCCAAGAATATATATAATTTTAGTAAGCCCAACTTTATAATTGTTGCAAGAGTGTGGCTGATAAATCAACTCAAATGGACAGAGTTGCAACTTTTTTCACTGCTTTCTAATAAAAAAGAGACATAAGATAACTCACGTTTAGGAGTTACACGTTTAGGAGTTATTTTTTAGCTGGTCCTTGCAGACTTGGGGGATTGGTTGAGCGTTGCAGGGTTTACTATCAGGAGATTCGTCTCCGTCGCCAATTCCTCCGATTTGCTGTATTATGGCTACAGTTATGGCAAAAGAAGCATCAGAGCCAGCAAAACTTGATTTTGAGGGGCAACGCCCGGGTGAAAAGGTGTTGTTTGTGTTTCGTCGTCACCTTATTGCGATGCGAAAAGGGTTTTGGCTCCTGCTGATACCTCTGGTGATTACGGCGATTCCACCGCTGATCTGGCAGTCCAATCTGGAACTCTTTTTACTACCGGTTGGGGGCTTGGTGCTGGGGCTTATCCTGTTTTTTTACCATTATGTGTTGTGGTACTTTACGATTTACCTGGTAACGAACCAGCGTATCCGTCAGGTGACGCAAAAGGGTGTATTTGGTAAGGATGTGGTTGAGCTTCGGTTGTCAAAGATCCAAAACATAAGCTATAATATACCAGGATTCACTGGTGAAATTTTAGGGTTTGGGACTATTGTTATCCAGACATTCGTCGGCGACTTGGTGATTCGAAAGGTCGAACATCCAGAGAAGATATACAACATGTTACAAAACGCCGTTGCGGATGCGATCGAGCAAGGAGATCATGAAGAAATTATTGAATAAGATACCGCGTCTAGGCAAGAAAGCTACTCCTGAGTCTTCGCGTATTACTACTGAAACCATCGCTGAACATCGCGAGCGAATCTTAGCTGGTGGGCGTCGCTTTAAGTACCCAGTTCAGTACGCGCGCCATCGCCTTGTGTTTAATGCGATCATTATTACTATTGCGACGCTGATTGTCCTGGTTGGTGTGGGTATTTGGCAACTGTACTCGGTGCAGAACACCAGTGACTTTATGTACCGCGTAACACGTGTCTTGCCGGTGCCGGTCGCTACAATTGACGGTCAGCCAGTTTTATATAGTGATTATTTGATGAAGTACCGCAGCTCAATCCATTATCTTGAGACAAAAGAGCGCGTTAATCTTAAAACACAGGATGGCAAGCGGCAATCTGACTTCGTTAAATCGCAGGCAATGGATGACGCTTTGGCGGATGCCTATGCAACTAAACTTGCAAAAGATCGCAACATTACCGTTACTGATGCCGAGCTCCAAACGTTCTTAAAACAACAACGAAATTCAACCGACGGTGAAGTGTCTCAGTCGACCTACGATGCGGTGATCCTCGATTACTACGGTTGGACACCACAAGAATACGCCCGGGCAATGCAGATAAAATTACTACGACAAAAAGTCTCTTTTGCGATCGATACCGATGCGAACTCGGTCTCGAAGACAGTCGGAGCAACGATTGCTGCTGGTAACACTAACTTGAAAAGCGTGACCGAAACAGTCAACAAGACAGCGAAAGTCCAGGTTGTGTACGGCGCGCTTGGATTTGTGCCAAAAACTAACCAAGATGGTGGGCTGACCGCTGCTGCGACAAAATTACAAAAAGGTCAAATCTCGTCTGTAATACAATCAACAACAGGTGAGGGATACTATTACGTTAAATTACTTGACGTCAATGATACCCAGGTAAATTATGAATATGTCCACATCCCATTAACGGCATTTACGAAACAGCTTCAAGCGGCGAAAGACCAGAAAAAAGTTCAAGAGTACATCAAGGTACCTGAGGTGAACACCACGCCGGCGCAGCAATAGTCGTATAATAGATCTAGAACGTAACGGAGGATAACTATGACATTTACAGTACCAGACCTTGGATACGCATACGACGCACTGGGTGAAAATATTAGCGCCGACATTATGCAGTTGCACCACGACAAGCACCATCAAACCTATGTTGACAAGCTGAATGCAGCAATTGCGACGTACCCTGAACTAGCAGACAAGACAATCGAAGAACTCCTTGGCAACCTCGGCGCCGTACCGGAAGCTATTCGCGGCGCTGTTCGTAACCATGGTGGCGGGCACTATAATCACAGTCTTTTCTGGAAAGTCTTGTCACCCATTTCAAGTGGGGGCGGCGGTGAACCAAGTGGTGCATTGCTGGATGGTATCGTTGCGAAGTACGGCTCTTACCAAGCGTTTACGGATGAATTTAGCGCCAAAGCGCTGGCTGTTTTTGGCAGTGGCTGGGCATGGCTCCAACCTGACCTTTCGATTGTCACAACGGCAAACCAGGATGTACCGTTCATGAACGGTCAACCTGAACCAGTTATTGGCCTTGATGTTTGGGAGCACGCCTATTACCTCGATTACAAAAACAAGCGTGACGACTACGTCAAGGCATTCTGGAACGTTGTTGACTGGAACTTTGCTGCCCAGCGCTACGCACAACTGACGCAAAGCTAAGCTAAGCTACCATTTCCAACCAATGACACCCCATCCGACTCCCCCAATAATCTACGAGATTAATACGCCAATTTTTTTGCATGAGATAGGTCAGCGAGTTGGGTATCCGGTGACACTTGCTGAAGTCCCAGACAAAGAGTGGGACGCCATTGCGCGCCCAGGCGTCAGTATGGTCTGGTTGATGGGGGTATGGAAACGAAGCAGCTTAGCGAGAGAAATGGCAAAGGATGAGCCATGGCTAAAGAAAACACTGCCTGACATGCAACCCGAGGATCTTCTCGGCTCGGCTTACAGTATTCAAGACTACACCGTCGATGAATTATACGGTGGCAATGAAGCACTGGCAGTCG
Source organism: Candidatus Microsaccharimonas sossegonensis (assembly GCA_004100325.1). Lineage (GTDB taxonomy): Bacteria > Patescibacteriota > Saccharimonadia > Saccharimonadales > Saccharimonadaceae > Microsaccharimonas > Microsaccharimonas sossegonensis. The sequence goes on from SCKX01000001.1 coordinate 342,472, forward strand.
CTCGTCGCAAGCTCAAAGAACGGGGAATTGGCATCATGTTGGATTACGTGCCGAATCACGTCGGTATTGATCATCGTTGGGTCACTGAACACCCAAATTATTTTTTGCCAGGCACTGAACACGAATTAGCCAAACACCCTGAAGCGTTTGTCCAGACAGCCGGCGGCATTTTCGCTAAGGGAAAAGACCCGAATTTTGATCCGTGGTCAGATGTACTACAGCTAAATGCTTTTTCTGAAGGACTCAGAAATGAAGTAATTTCAACACTATCGTTCATTGCTAGCATCAGCGACGGTGTTCGGTGTGACATGGCGATGCTGATGATGAATACTATTTTTAAGTCTACATGGGGTACCTGGGCAGGTCCTGCACCTGCGACCGACTACTGGCCACACATTATTACGGCAGTTCGCGAAAAAGCACCAGATTTCCTTTTTCTCGCTGAAGTTTATTGGGATAAACAGCAAGATTTGCTCGGTCAAGGCTTTGATTTTTGTTATGACAAAGACCTCTATGATGATCTTTTAGAAGGCTCGGTGCACCGTATTAGGAATCATCTGCAAGCGCCTGTGGCATATCAAAATCACTTACTACGTTTCCTTGAAAATCACGATGAAGAGCGTGCTGCCAAAGAATTTACAGTCGCTAAGCAAATGGCAGCTGCTGTCATAATAGCAACACTTCCCGGTGCTCATTTATATCATGATGGACAGCGTGAAGGACGGCTAGTGAAGGTACCGGTTCATGTAGGACGTCGCGTCGATGAGCCGGTCAATGAAGCGATCGCGCTTTTTTATGACAAACTCTGGGCATTCATCGCCCAGAAAAACTTCGTTGTAGGTGAGTGGAACCTTTTACATCCCTTGTCTCGATTCTGGCACCGTCCATCGCATCATGTCCTCGCCTGGGAATGGACGAGAGAGACACAACGATACATCATTGCGGTGAATTATAGTCCCCAAAAAGCCCACGTTGCACTGGATATTGACCGCAGTAAAGTGGCACATGCCGAAGACATCTTAAACGGTCACGTGAACTGGACTGAGTACATAGATGGTACACGTCTTGCCCTTGATGCGTGGCAACACATCGTCATAACCTTAGAAAAGTAATCTGCATAACAAAAAACTCCCTATTAGGGAGTTTTTGCATAATCCATCTTGGCGGGCCCGACCGGATTCGAACCGGCGATCTTCTCCGTGACAGGGAGACGTGATAGGCCAACTTCACTACGAGCCCACGCAGTATTCTCTAAAAGATAGTCTTGGCCTAAAGACTCTAAGGATTTTAGCAGTTTTTCACCCTTATAGCAACCTCCGGTGCAAGCACACTCTCCACTCTCAGCGTTCACATGGTATAATAGCAAGAGTCTGGACGTGCCGTTGTAGCTCAGTTGGTAGAGCGGCGCTTTCGTAAAGCGTAGGTCTCCGGTTCGATCCCGGACAACGGCTCCATATATTATGTTATCTCACACTATCAAACAATCCTTCAAAGAACTTATCACCAATCGTTACCTAACGGTGCTGACGGTGATTACCTTGGTACTTGCACTCGGGTTTACTTCTTATATCCTGATTAACGTTCGCCCCAGTGAGCTTCAGTTAGTGACGCACTACACCGCATTTGGTGTCACGCACCTCTACCGTGACCAGTGGTACTATCTATTTACGTTTGGGGGATTTGCGCTTTTAGTTGCGTTCTTGCATAGTACTATCGCACTTAAAATGTACCTGACGAAAGGTCATCCGCTAGCTATTATGTTTGCTTGGATGGGAATCGGCATCATTATCTTTGCCTGGGTGACCGCAGCCTCAATCATTAACGTGTGGTCACCGGTTTAGGATCCTTAAAAAGGGAGTCGTCACGTATGATTGATCTTGAGATCCCCTTAGGCAAGCGAACGCGTACCTACCGTTTTTTTGAGATGCTGCCGGCGATTCTGAGCTACGGTGCACTAGTTCTTCTGATTGTTTTATCTTTAGTATCACCGCTACTGGCTGCGGTGTACTTGATGCTGATCATTGTGACGCTGCTGGTGAAGGCGGTTGGCATCGCGTATCACACCATTGGTGGGCGCAATAACCTTGAGCGGGCGCAAAAGATTGACTGGCGTGAACGCTTGAATGATTTTGAAAATCCACAACAATCATACAAGCGACACCTTAAATCGCGCTCAAAAGCCTTTGGCATGCAGAATCATATTGATAACCTGCGTCTGGCAGCGGCTGATCCCGATGCCTTTCCAAAGCCATCCGAACTCTATAATCTGGTGATCATTGCCGCCTATAATGAGTCGTACGAAATCATCGGACCAACCATTCAGTCTATTCTGGCGACGACGTATAACAAAAAACGTCTTATCGTGGCGCTTGCCTACGAAGAGCGGGGCGGTGATGGCATACAAAAGACCGCCGAGCGTCTCCGTACAGAATTTGCGGACAAATTCGTTGATTTCGTCTTAGTAAAGCACCCGCGCGACCTGCCTAATGAAGTGGTTGGAAAAGGCGGGAACATTACCTATGCTGGCAAATACATGCAGCAGTGGCTGGACAAGAAGGGAATCGCGTATAAGCATGTTCTCGTTACCACCCTCGACTCTGACAACCACCCGCACGCCGTCTATTTTGACTATGCAATGTATGAATTTGTGGTGCATGAAGACCGAAAACACTTGTCGTTCCAGCCGATCTCACTCTTTTTGAATAATATTTGGGACGTCCCAGCACTGATGCGCGTTGTCGCTACCGGTAACTCATTTTGGAACATTATTAGCTCGATGCGTCCGCATGCCCTTCGCAACTTTGCGTCGCATTCCCAACCGATGGAAGCCCTGGTAGAGATGGACTTTTGGAGCACTCGAACGATTGTCGAAGATGGTCATCAGTATTGGCGCAGCTATTTTTACTTCAACGGTAATTATGACGTGATTCCACTGTATATTCCGATCTATCAGGATGCCGTGCTCGACTCAACTTATTGGAAGACGCTAAAAGCCCAGTTTATCCAACTCCGCCGCTGGGCGTACGGCGCGTCAGACGTTCCCTACGTGGCAACACGAGTATTAAGTCGTCAGCGCAATGTCCCATTTTTTGCGGGCTTCTCACGGCTGTTACGGCTGATTGATGGACACTTAACACTGGCAAGTGTTTCCATTTTGGTCGCTGTCGGGGGCTGGGTACCGTTATTTATTAATAATCAGGCGTACCGCGATGTCGTCGCGCACCAATTACCAGATATGATTAGTAATATCCAGCGCATTGCCCTGATTGGGCTGTTTATCACCGTCTTCTTGTCGTTCAAGATGCTACCGCCGCGACCAGAGCGCTATAAACGTGTTCGTAACATTGGTATGGTGGCGCAGTGGCTACTGATGCCAATATCCGCTGTAGTCTATAGCGCTGGTTCTGCACTGTATTCACAGGGGCGGCTATTCCTTGGAAAATACCTGACAAAGTTTGATGTCACCAATAAAGAGACCTATGTATCGGTATCGGCGCAGCGTGCTAAAGTTGCGCAAAAGAAAAAAGCTTAGCCTGACGCCTATGTACGTATTCTGACCGCCTGACTATCAAGAAAGAATAAAAGACCTCCATTGCTGGAGGTCTTTTGGATTGAAATCTGGTGTTATTGCTTAGATCGTACGAATACGAACTTCGCGTTTAATCTCTTGAAGCGTCTTATTGTACTCGAAACCGAGTGAAAATCGTTCAAGAGCTGAGGCTTTTTGGTTTGATTCAATCTGTTGTTTCTTAACCATGCACTCATATTAGCATAAAGGGAATACATTGTCAATGGTACAGCTTTTCGTTTATGATATCACCTGTGATATAAATATTTCACGTGAGTGAAAAATAGGGTCGAAAAGGGTAGTGGAAAAATACTTGTGGCTATGGGGAAAAGAAAACCACCCCTGTAATCAATGATTATATGGAGTGGTTCATACATACATATGGTGGGTCCTAGAGGATTTGAACCTCTCACCTCCTCAACGTCAATGAGGCGCTCTAGCCAAATGAGCTAAGGACCCATATTTTTCCTGGGTTGCTAGTAAAGCTTTATAATCGTAGCAGAATAGGGGTAAGGAATCAATAAACCCCTGTAAATAGGGGATAATGGTGTATAATAACGAACAGAGTGATGACGAAGCCTAACCATCTTCTGAACTCCGTGGGTGTGTGGATGTACGAAACGTCCCTTATGAGTAAAAGTCCGGTGGAACCGTCTGACCCTAAGTTGGACCCGAGACATACGCTATAAAGATTCAACCCCTTATGAATAGGGTGACGAACCTCATTATCGTATGTTTTATTTTTTATTAAGAATTAAAGAGGAGAATAAGCAATGAACGACGAACAATTACACGCAATGCGTCACAGCCTGGCACATATTACCGCTGCAGCGGTACAACGTATCTGGCCAGATGCGAAGTTCGGCGTTGGTCCAGTGGTTGAAAACGGCTTCTATTACGATATCGACCTAGGTGAGCGCAAGATATCTGAGGCAAATTTTCCAAAAATCGAAAAAGAAATGCACGGCATCATTCACTATGGTGACGATTTCGAGAGGTTTGAGATGCCAATTGACCAAGCAATTGATTGGTCAAAGCAGAACAACCAACCGTACAAAGAAGAGCTTTTGAACGATTTGAAGCGATCAGGCACGACGGTTGCCAAAGATTTGGATGCGGCGGAACTAGGACTGGCCACAGAAGGCGACGCGGCAGTCGAAAACGTGTCGTTTTATAAGAATGGCAACTTTGTTGATCTGTGTCGCGGTCCGCACGTCGCAAATACTAAGGATGTGGGGGCGTTTAAGCTACTCCGCGTCGCCGGAGCTTACTGGCGTGGGAACGAAAAGAATCCTCAGATGCAACGATTGTACGGTGTCGCCTTTTCGACTCAAGAAGAACTTGATCTGCACCTAGAGCGCCTTGAGCAGGCCAAGCTTCGTGATCACCGAAAGCTTGGGAAAGAGCTTGATCTCTATGCCGTATCACCACTTGTTGGTGCAGGACTCCCGCTATTTACCCCAAAAGGTACGGTGCTTCGGGAAAAGCTTACACATTATGCCGAACAACTTCGTCGTGAGGGTGGTTTTAACCGAGTAAGTATTCCGCATATCGGAAAAACAGACCTGTATAAGGTATCTGGCCATTGGAATAAGTTTGGCGACGAGTTGTTCTTGGTGGAAAGCCAAGAAACGAGTGACAACTTCGTTTTGAAGCCGATGAACTGTCCGCACCACAATCAAATTTACGCGAGTCAGCCTCGAAGCTATCGAGACCTTCCGGTTCGTTATTTTGAAACAACGACGGTGTATCGTGATGAGAAAACTGGTGAACTGGGTGGGTTGAATCGGGTACGTTCGATCTCGCAAGATGACAGCCATGTGTACGCTCGCCACGATCAAATCGATGCCGAGGTAGGAAAGCTCGTCAAAGACATCCACAAATTGTATGGCCTTCTAGGGATGAGCCTTCGTGCACGCTTGAGCTTCCGCGACGAAACTGATAAATATCTTGGCGAACAAAGTCTATGGGATGATGCGCAAGCGACGATCTCGAAACTTGCTGAAGAAAACCAACTAGACTACTTTGTAGCGGCAGGTGAAGCAGCTTTTTATGGTCCAAAGATCGACTTCATGGCAACCGATGCTATTGGACGAGAACACCAAGTTGCCACAATTCAGCTCGACTTCGTTCAGCCAGAGCGATTCAAGCTAGAGTATCGTGATGCAGAAGGCAGCGTTGCTCGACCAGTTATGATCCACTGTGCGCTGCTTGGCTCGATCGAAAGATTCCTTAGTGTCTACATAGAACACACCGCAGGCTGGTTTCCGTTCTGGGTTGCTCCAGAGCAAATCCGTATCCTTACCATCAACGATCAAGTGCTGCCGTATGTCGACGACATAAAAACTGTTTTGGACAGCACCGTTTTGATGCAACCACTGAAATACAACGAACTTCGCTACACATTGGATGATCGCAACGAATCGCTGGGCAAGAAGATCCGCGAAGCAACAAACGGGAAGATTCCAGTGCAGCTGATCGTTGGTCCACAAGATCAAGCGGCACGACAGGTGAGTGTGCGAACACAGGCTGGTGAAGAGAAGGTTTCCCTCGAAATGCTTGAGAATTACTTACGGAACTTGTAATGACAAAGAAGAAGATAGCAATCGACATCGACGACGTCATCGCTGACACAAATGAGGCGATGCGTCTTTGGGCTAATCTAGTGAGCGGTGTCGAACTTTTACCGGAACATTACAATGTTAAAGGTGAATACTGGTCATATTACGAGCGAATATGGGCAACACATAATATAGATGATCGGCTTAACTTTGATGATTTTGAAGCAGAACTTATAGAGGACCAGATGCATGTTCCGCTAATCGCAAGTGCTGCGTTTGCGGTTAAAGAACTTCGCGATCGCTATTCGGTTGTCCTGTTAACCTCTCGCAATCCTGCGCTTGAGGATGGAACAAAGCGATGGCTGAAAGAGCATATTGAGGATGATATCGAGGTATTCTTTGCAAAAAACGTTCGCATGAACATAGGCAAATCAAAGGGCGATCTATGTAAAGAGATGGGTGTGTCACTACTCATTGACGATAATATTGATCACTGTCAAAGTGCAATCGAAAACGGTATTGAAGCAATTCTTTTTGGAAACTATGGATGGCAAACAGCAACACCTGAAGGTGCAGTGAACTGTAAGGACTGGCCAGCTGTGTTGGAGTATCTTGATGGCCGAGCTAAGTAGTCAATTCCGAAAAGACGTCCAAGCTCTCATAACAAAAGTGCCAAAAGGCAAAGTCACGACCTACGGTGACCTGGCGGCAATGGCGGGACATCCATACGCCGCTCGTGTTGTTGGTGGTTTGGCACATTATGGCGACACGGAATTGCCGTGGCATCGATTGGTGAACCGATTTGGCGGTCTTGCTAGTGGCTACTACGGGGGCAGGGAACTTCAAGAGCAGCATCTTCTAGCTGAAGGCATTAGCTGTACCAATTTTATAGTAGATAACTTTAAGGAGCTTCGATGGCTACCAGGCTAGATCACCACAAAAAAGAGGTACCACTAATTGTGATTGTGGGTCCGACTGCCAGTGGTAAATCAAAGCTTGCCATTGAACTAGCCGAGCAATATAAAGGTGAAATTATTGCTGCCGATTCACGCACTATTTATAAGGATATGGATATTGGGACGGCAAAGCCAAGCAAAGCAGACCAAAAACGAGTACCGCACTGGGGACTCGACCTTATCGCGCCGAACGAGTCATTTTCAGCAGCAGTTTTTAAAGCTTATGCTGTCCAAAAAATTGCCGAAATCCGGGCGCGCGGTCACGTACCGTTTCTGGTTGGAGGCACCGGTTTATACGTTGATAGTGTCGTTTTTGATTATCAATTTGGTCCGGTCGCAGACCCTGAAAAGCGTGCCGAACTCGAACACATGAGCCTCGCAGCACTGCATAACTATTGTATTCAAAACAACATTACGCTACCAGAAAATGATAAGAACAAGCGCTATGTCATTCGTGCGATTGAACAAAAAAGCATAAGCACAAAGAGGTCAGAGTTACCAATTGATAACTGCATCATTGTCGGAATTACTACGGATCGCGAGGTGTTGCGTCAACGAATTCATATAAGATGCAAACAACTATTTGACGATGGAGTCGCTTTGGAAGCAAAAAAGTTGGGCGAAATATATGGCTGGGAAAACGAAGCTATGACAGGCAATGTGTACCGTTTAGCACGCCAATATCTAAACAACGAAATCACTGAATCTGAGTTCAAGGTAAAGAACGAAACAGCGGACTGGCAGCTTGCCAAAAGACAGCTGACCTGGATGAAGCGTAACCCATTTATTCATTGGCTGTCTTTAGAAAACGTACAAAATTACATTGCTAAGTATCTCGCGTAGCCACTATTGACGTGGTATGATAGAACACGAAAGTTATGCATACACGTGCGGAAGGGAAGAGAGATGATTGATGCGTTGTTCGGCTCAAAAACTCGGGTGAAATTATTGCACCTGTTCTTGAATCACCCTGGACAATCTTTTTATGTGCGTGAAATTACTCGTCTGATCGACGAACAAATTAATTCTGTTCGCCGTGAATTATCGAACATGCTTGAAGTCGGTGTAATTACGAGTGATAGCAGCGATAACAAGCTGTTCTATCAGGTCAATCAGCGCTACGACTTTTATACAGCATTGCGGGCAATCTTCGCCAATGAACCGATTAACGCCAGTAAACCGACGCTTTCTGGTGGGGAAGCAGTTAGTGAACAGTACCTCAGCGCAATAGCTGACATTGCGGCGCTGCGCATCGCCATTTTGTCGGGAATACTTGTAAAAGGCTCGACGAGTGTGATTGATGTCCTTTTGGTAGGAACACTGCCGACTGCTAAGGTAAAAGCTGCGATGGGTATCATCGAAAAGCTGGAAGGTCGCGAGATCAACTATAGTGTCATGTCGTATGATGACTTCTACTATCGTTTGAGCGTGCGTGATAAATTTATTACTGAAATCCTTAACTCAAAGCACACTGTCGCTCTCGATAAAGATGGTGTCCTCAGTCAGCCATAGCATATCGTCGCTAGATCAGAATTAATGACAAAAAAAGGAAGAACATATGTTTGAAATTGAATATAAAGGTGCAAATAGCGTTAGTATCTCTACGAAAAAGTCGGTTTTAGTGACGGATCCAAAGCTTTCACTGGTAGGCCTGAAAGATGTATCAACGAAAGATGCCGTAGAACTGGCAACGGAAGCTCGTTTTGCGCTACATAGCGAAAACGCCCGTCTCAATATTGAAGGTCCAGGCGAATATGGCGTTGCCGATTTTGATATTAAAGGAATTGCTGCTCGAAGGCACCTTGATAGCGAGGCGCAGCCACTTATGTCGACGATATATCGCGTTGAAATTAATGAAACACGCATTGCGATCGTTGGAAACATCTATGAAAAGTTGTCAGAAGCGCAGCTTGAGGATATTGGCCTGATTGACATCTTGATTATTCCCGTTGGTGGCAACGGCTATACACTTGATGTGACCGGCGCCGCATCAGTGATTCGTTCAATCGATCCAAAAATCGTCATTCCTGTGCATTACGCTGATGCTGGCATTACATATGAAGTACAGCAGGATTCTTTAGAGACATTCACCAAAGAACTGGGCGCTCCGGTTGAAGAACTACCGAAGTTTAGGCTGAAACAAGGCGCAGCGCTGCCACCAGTGCTCACAACTGTTGTTTTAACACGTGCGTAATCTGCACCGACGCTTAGACACTTAAAACAAAAAACTCCTCATTAGATATATGCGAGGGGTTTTTTGCGGCGGCTTATTCTAACAGCTACTCACTGCGTAGCGACCGCTGATCCTTTTACGGGCAGGATACCTTTTTTCTTGAGGGTACGAATGGCTTGGGTCGAAAGTACCATGGTAACTTTTTGGCCCTCAAATTCAAAAGTCTTCTTTTGAAGGTTGGGTTTGAAAACGCGGTTAGTCCGACGCAAAGAGAAGCTAACGTTGTTGCCAAATTGCTTTCCTTTTCCGGTGAGTTCACATCGTGCGACCATAATGTACTTCATTTTACCCTTTTTACCTCTGAGAGTCAAGCGTTCGCCGATCTGGTATACTAATAAATATGGATTTTATAGTCAGTATTATTATTGTGCTAGGGATTTTGCTGCTGTCGATGACGCTTCACGAGGCAATGCACGGTTTTATTGCCTTTTGGTTAGGCGATGACACAGCAAAAAGAGAAGGGCGATTAACCCTTAACCCGATTAAGCATCTAGATCCGTTTCTTTCAGTCATCCTTCCATTGGCGCTGTTTTTAGTTGGTGCGCCCGTCTTTGGAGGAGCAAAACCAGTTCCCTTTAATCCCGACAGAGTCAAAGGGGAAGAGTGGGGGGCTGCGCTCGTCGCTGCTGCCGGTCCTATAACGAACTTGGTGATCGCGTTTATTACTTTTGGTATATGGGCTGTTCTGGGTGCGCCTGGTGCGTCGAGCCTTGCTGGGCAGATACTCATCACAGCCTACACAATTAACCTTGGTTTCTTTATCTTTAACAGCATTCCAATACCACCACTGGATGGATCCCGGGTCATGTATGCGCTTGCCCCTGATTTTGTCAGGACAGGTATGCGGGCAATTGAGCGCTATGGAATTATCTTTGTTTTTGCGATCGTACTTCTCTTTAATGGTGTCATTGGAAAAATAATTTTAACCGTCATGAACTTCTTTATTGGTGTCTTTGCGGGCATTTTCCAGGTATAATACCTGCATTTTTTACTACGATAACGCTGTGTGATTTCAGTATTATCTCAGAATTGCGGTGTTATACTTAATAATGCCTAAGGGGCAAAAAACTGTAAGTGTATATGATTTTCCGATATCATAGATTAGGGAAGCCAACATACCTTATTTCCGTGGAAATAAGCTGAGGCCAACCACCTTGCACACACGCGGGGAATATCATAACGTTTACTGTTTTCCCTTGGGCACATAGCTTTATTTTAGCAACACCCCCTAGAGAGGTGATTTTTTATTATTTCTGCTAGTGATTTGACGAATTAATAGTATTATGGTATTTTTCAGTTAGTTAGAGTTTTCTAACCAGAGGGACGTAATTTACCCTCGATCAGACGCGGGTGTGAATCCGCTAGACATCTGAAAGGATGTAGTAGAATGGGACGTAGTCGTCATCCGCAAGGATGCACCTGTTCCGATTGTAATGCTCGCTACTTCAAGCGACTGCGCTCGGGAGGTTGGACACCTCGCGCAGTGGGAACGATTGACGGTGGTGATCCGGTGACATTCCGCGAGGGAACTGGCGAGAACGAGGGTCACACGTTGATTGCCGATGGTGATCTGTCGGCACGTCAGTTTGACGCGAATCACAACCACTATGGTTCGAGGCGAGAAGGTGGTGGAGAATTCTCTGAAGACAGAGGAGCCTATACCGGTCCTGATCATTAGCATGACGTCTTGAGCTGGGACGTAAACTCAGCTCATAAACTATTAAATGGAAGTACGCTGTTACTATGGGCAATGAAGAATATTTAGATGGTGTTGAACTTAAAGAAAGTAAAAACAGTGAGGTGCTGTTACTCGAATTAGGTTTGTTACTGTACGAGTCTTTAATAAATAGTGAAACGCTTCCAGAGGTTGAGCTGCTTGTGGGCGTTGTACTCGAATATTCACAAATGGTGAGTCAATATGCCGATAAAACTGGTCGTCTTCAAGAGAGTCTTGCGGTTGATCTTAATGAAGCCGTCCAATTTAAGCGTACTTTGCTGACGGAAGGCGAATCAGCTGATGACTGGATGGTCTATGCTAATGGCTTTAAGGCTAATCTTATGTCAGCTGCTCAAGACCTTGAAGTAAACCTGTAGTCTATTTTTTGGTATAAATTTCTATATTATGTGTCCATCAGCCTTTGAGAGAACTGATTATGGATATAAATGAACTACATAAATTATTAGATACTACAGAACTATCACGAGATACTAAGCGAACTGAGTTAATTTCGTTCCTAAAGTCTATTAACGGCGTATTACACGCTTACCCTGAAAAAAGTAGGGAAGTTGCGTACGATATTGCTGGTATTTTATCAACTGAATATGCACGGTCGTTGTCGGATAAAAATATAGACAGTATACTTACCTTAGCCGGTGAATTAGAAAGTGAAGAGGATTTGAACAATTCAAATTGGTATCTATTGGCAAATCTTATAAATGAGCTTTAAGGCATAAAATAATTCACGACGAGGACTTCGCGGGAAGTCTTTTTTTATTGCTATGTTACAATAAACATGAACGGAATTTATTAAACAAAAAATGAAACAGCGTTTATCGGTTCGAGCAATCATTAACGACGGTGGTAAGGCGCTTGTTGTACGCCGTGCTAATGGGCGCCCGACGATCCTTGGGAAATACGAGTTACCCGGGGGAAAGCTGGCATATAACGAACAGCCGGAAGATGCGCTTCGCCGCTACTTACACGATGACATTGGAATGCATGTAAAGTCGGCACAATTGTTTGATGTTGTGACGTACATCGACCACGACGATCGAGGCATTCAGTATGCGGTGATTGTGTACTTGGTGATGCCAGCAGAAACGAACCGGCCGATCAAACTCAGCGGTAATTACAACAAGTATAAGTATAGCGTGATGTCACAATTTCAACAGAACGAACTGACCGATTTAACACAACTTTTGTTGGGAATTATACAACAAGAAGAAATAACAGATAAAACTTTCAAAACGGTTAAGGTTTCTGGTGCTAAAAATACATCGGATGACATGATTACGATTTTTTCTGATGGAGGATCGCGGGGTAATCCTGGACCGTCTGCAGCTGGTTACGTCATCCTCGATTCTAGCCAACAAGTCATTGCTGAGGGGGGAGAATACCTTGGCATCACAACTAACAACCAGGCCGAGTACCATGGTGTCCGCTTGGGTCTAGAAAAAGCGATCGAACTAAAATGTAAGCGCGTTGATTTTAAACTTGATAGTATGTTGGTGGTCAATCAAATGAAAGGCTTTTATAAAATCAAGAACCGTGAACTATGGCCAATTCACGAACGCATCCGTGGATTGATGACAAAATTCGAGAGGGTAACTTTTTATCATGTGATGCGTGAGTTTAATCAATTAGCTGACGGAATGGTCAATAAAACCCTTGACGAGCATATGAACGAGCGTGCAGAGGATCAGCAGCAAACCTAAAAGCTTTAGCTTGGTGTATAATGCTATCAGGCAGTTCATTAGACGACCGCTTGCCATAAAACAGCAAGAGGAAAGTCCGGGCAGCATAGGATATGGCAGTTGTTAACGGCAACCGGGGGTAACCCTAGGGAAAGTGCCACAGAAACAAAACCGCCTGCTAGATTTCGATCTGGGAGGTAAGGGTGAAATGAGTGGGGTAAGAGCCCACAGCGTCATATGGCGACATATGGAGAAGGTAAACCCTGCCTGCTGCAAGGAGGTCAACATTAAAGAACGATCCGTTCGTTGGCCGGTACCCGCTCGATCCTAGGGGCAACTCTAGGGCTAGATAGATGGTCGTCCTCGACAAAACCCGGCTTATAGATGAACTGTCGAACTAAAAACACCCATTACAGGGTGTTTTTAGTTTCCTCAGCGTACTTCTCTGGCAGTAGAGACTACCATGAAAGTATTATTTAACGGCGTTTTTAGCGATAGCTTTGAATGCAGCTGGTTCGCTGACAGCAAGCTCAGCCAGTACCTTGCGGTCGAGTTCGATCTTGGCAGCCTTTAGCCCAGCGATCAATTTACCATAAGTGGTACCTTCGGCGCGGGCGGCAGCGTTGATACGAGTGATCCAAAGACCACGCAGATCACGCTTTCGATTGCGGCGGTCGCGGTAGGCGTACTCGAGGGCACGGGTCACACCTTGCTTGGCAAGACGGAAGCTCCGTGTTCGGTTGTGTTGCATACCTTTGGCAGCTTTGAGGATTTTATTGTGTCGGGCGCGTGCGGTGACACTTCGTTTAACTCGCATAATTCCTTTTCCGTTCCTAAATCCCTAGATGCCCAGGGCTCGTTTAATGTTTCGTGCGGTGTGACCGGTGACGACTGCTGTCGTACCGATGCGTCGCTTTCGACCGTTACTCTTCTTGGCGAGAAGATGGGCGCCGAATGCGCGTCGACGGGTCAATTTACCAGTGCTGGTAATCTTGACCCGCTTGGCGGTACCCTTGTGGGTTTTCATCTTTGGCATCTGTTTACTCCATTATTTCTACTGTACTACTTATTATTTGCTTCGGATGACGACACTGAGGTTGCGTCCGGCCATTTGTGGCTCATGTTCGAGCACTGCATCATTTTCAAGAAGGGTGGCGATGCGTTTGATCATCTCGTAACCTAGATCACGGTGGGCATTTTCACGTCCGCGGAAAAAGATTTGGAGACGAACCTTATGCCCATCCACCAGGAACTCACGTACCTTTCGGAGCTTGATATCGAGGTCACCTTGACCAATCTTCATACCGAAACGCATTTGTTTGAGTTCACCCTGTTTGTTGCTGCGGCGATTTTTCTGCGCCTCTTTCATCTTTTGATACTGGTATTTACTCCAGTCAATGATCTTAACAACAGGTGGGTTGGCATTAGGAGATATTTCAACCAAATCAAGTCCTGCTTCTTCTGCCATTTTAAGCGCATCTGCACGACTCAAAATGCCAAGTTGTTCACCAGATGCACCGATAACGCGTAGTTCGCTGGCGCGAATAGCCTCGTTAATACGAATTGATTGACTGATAGATACTCCTTATTTCCTTCCGTTTACCCTTGCTGCATATCAGTGACGATTGCTTTACAAGAGTGAGTACAGTTGCCCTTGCACGTTACTCAGCCACTATTTTACCAAAAACTAGTATATATCACAAGGGTAAAACAAGAGGTAGGTCATGTTAACTGATGGGGTGAGCACGGTACTGCAGTGCTTCGGCAATGTGGGTTGCGTGAATAGTGTGGTCTTGACTACCAATTTCTAAATCGGCAATCGTTTGCGCAACCTTGATGACTTTAAAATAACTGCGTGCTGTCAGCTGCAGTTTCGATGACGCACTAAGCAATAGTGTTCTTGCATCAGCCGAAAGCGTTAACTGCTTTTTTATCAATGCAGACGATAGTGATGCGTTGTATATATTACTACTGCTATATCTACTTTTTTGGATCTGATATGACTTTAAAATGGCTTTAAATACCTTAGGCTGTTGTTTTTTATCTAACGTATTTAGACGTAACAAATGCTCATGATTCACCTTGGAGACATGCAAAATAAGGTCGATGCGATCGAGCAGTGGACCAGACAAACGTTTTTGGTACGCCATAATTTGTGTCGCAGTGCAGGTGCATTCTGTGTCCGGATCGCCGTAATATCCGCATGGGCAGGGGTTCATTGTGGCGACCAACATAAAATCTGCTGGGTAGGTAATGCGCCCATGTGCTCGAGCAATTGAGATCGTCCGATCTTCTAAGGGTTGGCGTAATGCCTCTAGGACTGATCGCGGATATTCAGGTAGCTCATCTAAAAACAAGACGCCTAAATGAGCAAGGCTAATTTCACCCGGCATTGGTTTTGCACCACCTCCGATAAGTGCAATGGGGCTGGTGGTATGGTGGGGTGACCTAAAGGGTCGATCGGTAATGACACGCTCCCATTGACCGGCAATACTATGAATTTTGGTGACGGCAAGTTGCTCGGTTTTAGATAGAGGTGGAAGCAGGCTCATAAGAGCTTTTGCGAGCATAGTTTTACCAGCACCAGGCGGTCCAGTGAGTAAAATGTTGTGCCGTCCGGCAGCTGCGATCTGTAGAGCGCGCTTGGCCTGCTCCTGTCCGTGGATGTCGTCAATCGTTAACAGCGGTATCTTGGAGAGAGGTAGATCGATCAGTGGGGTCGAGGATGGTATATAGACCTCTTTCTTTAGGTGTAAGAACAATTCTTTCAGGCTGCTTACGCCGATGATTGCAATGTCGTCAACTAGTAGCGCCTGCATCGCGTTAGCTATTGGTATGTACACTTCTTTAAAGCCTGCATTCTTGGCAGCCTCAACGATGGTAACGACACCTCTAATTGGGCGAAGTTCACCGCTCAGTGACAATTCACCAGCGAATACCGCACCTGCTATCTCAGTTTGACGAAGCTGACCACTGGCGATCAATACCGATAAGGCAACAGGAAGGTCATACTGTGCACCGTCCTTGGGAAGCTCTGCCGGCGCTAGATTCACGATCAATTTTCGGGTAGGGAAGTCGAGGAGAGAATTAGAGATTGCACTTCTGACACGCTCTCTGGCTTCTTCTACGGCCTTGTTGCCCATACCGACGATATGCATTGCCGGCAGCCCTTGCTTTAGGTCTGCCTCGACCTCTACTAAGGCGCCATTGAACCCCACCAGGGCTATCGTCATTACTTTTGCCGTCATATTCTCAGTTTATTATCAGATATGCTAGTAATTCAAGGCTAAAAGTGCTATAGTTAAGAATGTTCGTGGGGCTGATATAGCTTCGACGCGAGGACTTTAACAGGTTATTTTGCAAGTCGGACGCACACGTTACGTGCACAATGTAATTGCAAACATCAAGCAATCAGTAGCATCTATCGCTAAGCAGCTTTTCGCTGTGCAGCCAGTTGCTGCGCCAGCTTTCGCCTAAACGCCTAAGCCATCGACTTTCCCCGAGGAATCATAGGGGAAGCGGTGTTATACGTATGATTCTTACCCTTTAGTCAGGCAGCTGTGGCAATTGGGAACACTTTACAGCGCGTTTCTTTAGTCATTTTCGCCTTTATTCGAGGCTAAACGGAACGTACTACTCAATGAAGGCTATACTTGTAGACGAATAACAGGTTACCTTTCGGACCCGGGGGCAGTACCCGGCAGCTCCACCACGACACTATGATTTTCCGGAGTATCCACTTTTATTAGGCGGGTACTTTTTTGTTGATAAAGAAGGCGGAGGGTAGGTAAAAATAAAACAACCGCCTGCGAGGAACGGTTGTTTTTGTGGAGTTTTTTCTTGATTTTTGTTTTTGGCTCTGAAATGTTCTGCACTGTATGTGTATAAACTTTTTATTCAGGAGCTACCCCTATAATAGGGCGTGAAAGAGCTTATGTCAACAACTTTATCAAAGATTATTTAAGTAAAAAATACCACATATTTTATAGGGATTTCAGTTTAGTGTTCGTACAACATAGCGGAACGCTACATATCACGATACAATCGGCTAAAGTAGGACAGTCAATCATGATTTTATTGTTAGCGGTTAGCGAGTAGAAATTTCTTTTACACAGACGTCTATCCAGCCGATTTAATATTAGCTGGTGTTTGACGCAGTTTTCAGCCAGCCGTTGCACGATTCTATAGTCTCCTATAGCAACACGTGTTCATGCTGTGTCGAATACTGTCGTTTCATTTATTTTTAGTTGACAATTTGAAATGTCATATGTGGGTTTTTGTATGAACGACACGTCAGAAACATGAACGGAATGTACCAACTTGAGAACGAGTGAACAATTTCTGAACCTGCTTACACGAAAACTGAGTATCAACGCATCAATAGTGCTATGTAATATAAAAAATAACCGGCTGTCCAAGACCAAAATAAAATGTTAAAACCGAATGTAAACGCGCAAATGTATCACAATAACAACGTTGTATTTCATACAATTAATATGATTAACACCTTGTATAGTATGTCATGAAACGTATCGAAGTATTAAATACATCAAAATATTAACCCCAGAGTATTGACCACTAATACTGTTTATGCTACATTAAGAACAAGCTTTTACAAACACAAACATATGATTGAAAAGCATAGTTACAAAAAGAAGTTCGCCATCATCGCACCTGAAGACGAACAACACTACCTTAACAATTAAGATTGATCCACAATGATTCCACTGAATCGATCTGACTTCCAGGGTCCACACCTGGGACTATAATTCGACGGAAAGTTGGCAACGTTAACACCTAATGAAATATGTGAACCTTTGGTCTACGTAGAAAAGATATTTTTTTACTGATGACTTGCACTTTCGTACCTATCATTTTGATTCGTACAACTTGGATTCTCATGTGACATGTTCGCGTTGCCGATGCTCCGCCGAAAGGCGTTTTGATAGTAAGTACCAAAGCGTCTCGTGACTCCCTGATTCTCTCAATACATGACAATGAAAGAAAAGCAGCGATAACTCGAGACGTTTTGTGGAACACTCTTTAAGCGAGCACACGGTTGCCCCTGATATTTCAGGAGCGGTCAGATAGTCTGCAGCGATACACTGTTCTATGGTTCACACGCCCTTTTATTATTTACTGCGGCGTTTGCTGCAACCTGAACATGAAGGTGTATCGCTCAGGCACCCAATTGAGCACTCTATTCATACGCTCGCGGTTCCTATATAGTGAGCGATATGTTATCGAGAGTGATCGCAATTATGAGCGTGGTAAGCCTCTGCTTACTTACCCTGATGCTGGTGACGACAACGCCAGCCTCAGCGGGTCCTTTTGGACTCCTGTTGATTTTTATAACGGCTTATCTGACCTCCCTGGGATTGATAAGCTTTTTTTTGTATGGGATAAGTCGCATCATTGTTTACGCCACAGCTGGCTTTACGGTGCGCCGACCTATGCAGCCGATGACATTTCGCCGCTCGTATTACTATTCGACGGTGCTCGCCGCTGCGCCGGTCATGTTGATTGGTTTGCAATCAGTTGGCGCAGTCGATGTGTACGAGTTAGTTCTTGTGGTTATTTTTGTGGTGATCGGGTGCATTTACATTACCAAACGTATTGATTAGCATGAGCAGCATTTTCATTGAGGTCGTTACGCTATATTTCATATACCATTGCCTCACTCGGAAACGTCATCAAGCTAACGTTTCACTCGCTTCGTTATGCTATAATGACGGATATGCAGCCCGAAAACGTACCAGTGCCAAATGGGCCCGAACTGCCCCCAACTCATTCTACCCAAAATGGGGAGCGTATTCCGGTTCTGCCGACCCCCGAGGGGGGTCTCGATAGAGGCTTAGAGCGAGTCGAGCAGACAGCCGAAGCCAGCGCGGCAGCCGCCAATGCTGTCTATCAAGGCGCACCGGCAGTAGTGCCACTTCCGGCCGCCGCCGCTCCTGTGCCACACGCAGATGATTCCAATCCGGTCGTGGCTGGCGACGAGGATGTGATCGAAAAGGAGTGGGTAGACAAGGCGAAGAAGATTATACTGGAAACAAAAGACGATCCGTATGGGCGGACGAACAGGGTCAATGAGCTTCAAAAAGATTATCTACGCAAAAGGTACAATAAGGAGCTCGGGGCGAGCCAGTAACGGATGACAAGAGGAAAGGCGTGAAGGGAGACACAACGTGATAGGGATCATCATTACCGTCTTGGTAATCCTCCTGGTTGTTGCCGGGATCCTTGGTTTTGCTTTTTTGCAATACCGACGTATACTGCGCGAAGCAAAGAACTACGAGCGCGGGCTAAAAATGGTGCCGCTCTATATTCACATTCCACCTATCAGTGATGATCACGAAGCGAATGGGCGGGACGAGCGTGACGTAACCGAAGAAGTCCTGTCGCAAGCCCAGGTCATGTATAACATTATTGCCAGCACAGCGACGAAGGGTTTTAAGAGCCGTGTGTACGGACAGCGCCATGTTTCATTCGAAGTCGTCGCCCACGAAGGGCTGGTACATTATTATGTCGTCGTTCCGGTGGTGATGGTCAGCGTGATCACACAGGCGGTTGCTGCGGCCTATCCGTCGGCTCGCCTGGAGGAAGTCTCGGAACGTAATATCTTTAACCCAGCTGGCAAGATGAGCGGGACGATTGGCGGTGAGTTTACCTTAAAGAAAAACTTTGCGTATCCTATTGCAACCTTTCAAGAGTCAAAACGCGATGCCGCCCGGGCAATGCTTAATGCGTTATCGGCAGCTGGTAAAGAAGATGGTATTGGCATTCAAATCTTAATTCGACCCGCGTATACCGGCTGGGCAAAGCGTGCGGTTTCGACCGCCGAATCTATTAAGAAGAATAAAGGTGTCAAGACTGGACTGGCTGGTGCAGTCAATCTGAACGGCATCATGGAGGCGTTATGGAAACCGCCCGAGACTGCTGAAAAGAAACCGGAGGACAAGCAACTGAGTTCACTTGAGCAAGGGTTGGTAGAGTCGATTGAAGAAAAGACTCGTTACCCGGGTTACGAGACCATGATTCGTGTGGTTGCCTCATCCAATACGGCAGGAAAATCACAGGCGATGCTTGGCAGCGTCGTTTCGGCGTTTTCGCTGTTTGATTCTGCCTCTAATAACGGCTTTAAATTTACGGTCAGCAAAAATATTGAAGAATTCGTGACGGCATACATCTTCCGTTTCTTCCCGCAGGAAGTGAACACAAACATTTTGAATACCGTCGAGCTGGCAACACTGTTTCATTTGCCAGATCAAGGCTCTATTCCCACTTCGCAGGTCACGCGTCAGGCAACCAAGCAAGTTGATGGTCCGACCCGTATCCTCGATGAAGGCTTTCTTCTGGGTGTGAATGAGTTCCGTGGCACCAAGAAACCGATTCGTCTTGGCAACAATGATCGTCGACGCCACACCTATATAATCGGACAAACCGGAACAGGTAAATCGAAGCTACTTGAGAATCTGGCGTTCCAAGATATGATGGATGGCAAAGGGTTTGCGTTCATTGACCCACACGGTGACTCGGCCGAAGAACTCCTCGGCATGGTGCCAAAAGAGCGCGTCGAGGACGTGATTTACTTTAGCCCCGGCGATATGGAGATGCCGATTGGTCTCAACCTGTTTGAGTTTGAAACGCAGGACCAGCAGGACTTTTTGATTCAAGAGTCGATCTCGATGATTTACAAGTTATATGACCCAGGTCACACCGGGATTGTTGGTCCTCGGTTTGAGTCGTGGTTCCGTAATGCCGCTCTGACAGTGATGAGCGATCCGAACGGATCATCGTTCCTTGATGTCCAGCAGGTGTTTATCGATCAAGCTTTTGCCGACGAAAAACTGAAATACGTCACGAACCGTATCGTTCTTGATTTCTGGAACAAGGAAATGGCGCAAACAAGCGAGTCTGCAAAAGGCGAAATGCTTGGGTGGTTTGCCAGTAAGTTTGGTGCTTTCCTTGGGAATGATATGCTTCGTAATATTATCGGTCAGTCAAAGAGTGGCTTTGATCTGCGCGAGATCATGGACAACAAAAAGATTCTGTTGGTGAACCTTTCAAAAGGTAAAGTTGGGGAACTAAACTCGCAGCTGCTCGGTATGATCTTTGTGATGAAGTTCCAGGCGGCCGCCATGGGTCGTGCCAATATCCTTGAGTCAGAACGTGTTGATTTCTCACTGTATGTTGATGAGTTCCAGAATTTTGCAACTGAAAGCTTTGCGACCATTTTGTCCGAGGCGCGTAAGTATCGACTTAGCCTTGTGCTTGCCAACCAATTCATGACCCAGCTGACCGATCAGATTCGTGAATCTATCCTTGGTAACATCGGGACGGTGATTAGCGGGAGGATTGGGATTACCGATGCTGAAATCTTGGTGAAGAAGTTTACCCCAACCTTTGATGCTGAAGATCTGACGCGGTTGCCTAATTTCCAGACTATTGCCTCGGTTATGATTAATGACGTGCCGTCTGCAGCCTTTAGTATGACGCTGGTGCCACCGCTGGGACAAAGCAACCCACAACTGCGTGATGCGCTCAAGAAGCTGTCGGCGGCGAAGTACGGGCGTCCTAGGGCAGAAGCGGAACGTGATATTTTCGCTCGGCTTGGGGCTGGTGACGCTGCTCGTAAAGAGAAGATGGACGCGCTCAAAAAAGCCCAAGCAGACCGCATGGCCGGACTGCAAAATACCAGTGCCAATGGTGTCACTACTAATCGCCCAGCCGCCGCTTCTCCTACTGCGAGCGGCGGATCGTTCCTCGACGAATGGCTTGCCAAGCGTCAGCAGATTGCTGCCAAGCCAGCCGCCACTACGACACCTGCACCAAATCCAGCTTTTGGTCCAACGACTGGTACCGCGCCAGCGCCACAACCGCTCAAACCAGTAGAAACGCCAAAGCCTGTAATGAATCCATTCGTTGAGAACAAACCTACTCCTGACTCAAAGCCCGTAGTACCTGTTAAAAAAGCTCCTAGAGAAGAACCCCAACAACAATTCGAAGAAGCACCCCAGGAAATCATTGATATGAACAAACTTCATATTAGAGAACCAAGCCAAAATTCCGGTGACGAAGTACACGTTAAGCTTCGCTAAACAAGAAATCTAAAATAGCTCCTTCGGGAGACTTACAAATGTTGGAGCGTTAGCGAACAACATCAAAGGTCTTTTGAAGGAGCTATATTAGATTTCTCGTGTAAGGGGGACTGGCTATTTTTTACCGGTGACGAGGACTTTAAAATAGTCGTACAGTATACCGATCACCCAGCCGATAATAAATGCACCAATAGTTTCGAAACCGGATAGTACATAGCCGAAGTATTTGGCGATGAGGTAGACGGCAAGGACAAGAACGAATGCCACGACGGCGCCCGATAGAACGGCATTCGGTCGTGCGACGGTGCCGCCGATGATTTCACTGGCTTTTTCAACTATTGGAGCATGAATAAACTTACTAAAGGCACGCTGTGCAGGCGGGAGCTCGGCTTGCAACTGCTTCATATGCTTTTTGTAACTGGCATTCTTCTCTTTTTTACTAATACCGCCACGACGACGCGGAGGAGGGGTGTCGTTAGATCTCGTTTTCTTCTCGGCACTCCCTTTTTCGATGCTTATGGCTGTTTCGAGGGCTTCGACGCGGGCTTTTTCGGCGGCCTTTTCACCACTTTCGAGGCGTTCATTTTTCGCTTCATTGTTTTTTTCACTCTTTTCGTAGTGCTCAGCCGAAACTTTCGGGGTTTCGACAGTATTTTCCGGTCCTTGGGTTTGGCGTTCAGCGCTCATCGTGGATATTCCTTATATCGTTCCTGCGTTAAGATCACGGCGGATAAGACGGACTTCTTTACCAAGTTGTTTCGACCGCAGGAAGAAGTAGGTAACTATGCCAAAAACTACACCGGCAAAGAGTAGATTTTCCCCTGGTCCGGTTCGAGGCAGTTCTGTAGCCAAGGTTTCAACAACCTTAGTCGGTGGACATTCAACCTTAACGTCAACATTGTTACCAAATCCATTCGACATCTTACAGTTATATGAAATTGGATCAGATTGTCCGACTGGTGTTGCCGGAATCGTTGCTAGCAGCTGAACGGCGAAGGTGCGTGATTGGGTTTCGCCCGGATTGAGGGTGATTGTTGGCCAAGATAGGTTTTTGGTTTTTGGATCAAGCGTACCCGCACCTGCATCAACCAGCGTTGAATATTCTAACGTGTCCGCGAGAGGATCAACCAATGGAACTTCGGTTGGCGCAAGGCCAGCGTTTTTGGCTGTAATAGTATACGCTATGCGATCGTTTGCTTGGGCGGTGACGGTCGCTGCATCTACATTTCCTTGGGTGAGGTTGACGGCTGACTTAGACTCGACAATGTTAGGAATACATGTCGCGTCTTTATACCAGGCGCCTGGATTGCCGGGACAAGGTTTACAGTTAGGGTTGTTTTGTAAGATAGATCCGTTATAACGGCAAGGTGGGATGACTGGTGGAGTAGGTTTTATTGGTAGAACGGGCGTTGGAACGATATTGGTGACCAAGTTACCGCAGGCCTGCATGATCCCGAACCAGCCGACGCGGGCTGAATAGCCGACCCAACCATAAATTCGTGCATTTACCCCATTAATATACTTATTTTTTACTGGATATACCGGAAGAATCGTGTTGCCATTAGCGTCTGGAATGTTTACGGTCTGGAGGCCTTGTGCAGCACTCAGGCGAGGAAGACGACCCCATGAATATGTTTCACCGGCAATCCACGAGGAATAGGTCGTCCTGGTGATTTCTTCACGGGTAATACCAAGACCAGTCATAATGTCTTTCAGATTATTGGTATTTGCATCGTAAGGAACCATGTACTTGTTAAACGATCGCTGACTACCAACTCCAAGGCCACCAGCTACGAAGTCATTCGATGAGGCTGCATTTGCCGATTGTGGTGCCTGAAAGACTGCCAGTAACTGAACGGTAACGGCGAGACAAACAAAAATGAGACCAAAGCGCCGCGTTGCCTCTTCTTTACGGAGGCGTTTTGCGTAAAAGCCAAGTTGTCCGACAAGTGCGGGGCTAAAGGATAAGTTTGATACGATTTTTTTAAACATGTTTTGTTTTTGTGCTGCCGCATTTTCATGCGATCTAACCTCTTGTAGCTCAGATTAGCATAAGAAATGTGTTCAGTGCAATACCCTTATGTATGTAATGTATAAGTCTTGAGTAAAACAGCTTTTTTCGGTATAATAGTTGTAGTTAAACGATCAGTGAGATTCAGTGATAGATTGGGCAAATCTTGTGCAAAGATGGCAAAAATCTGATGAAACGGCCGAAGAATGAGGGAAAAAAGAGGTGAACGTATAATGGCACAGCAGAAAACAGACAATGCTTACGATGGTTCTCAAATTCAGGTCCTTGAAGGCCTGGAGCCAGTCCGAAAGCGACCAGGAATGTATATTGGGAGCACTGGCTTTGACGGGGTACATCATCTTATTAAAGAAATCGCCGATAACTCGATCGACGAAGCAATTGCTGGCTACGCAACAAAGGTTGAAGTGGTCATTCTTGCCGATGGCGGTATCAAAATTTCCGATGACGGTCGTGGTATTCCGGTCGACAAGCATCCAAAAACCGGTCTTTCTACGCTTGAGACCGTGTTGACCGTGCTTCATGCCGGTGGTAAGTTCGGCGGCGGCGGTTACAAGGTATCGTCTGGTCTCCACGGCGTAGGTTCTTCGGTGGTCAACGCGCTTTCAACGACCATGATCGCCGAAGTTGTCCAAGCTGGGCAGTTATATAGTATTGAATTTGAGCGCGGGGGAACAAAAGTCCCTTTCAAAAAAGTCGGCAAGACTGAGCGCAAAAACGGGACAACAATTACGTTTTACCCCGACCCAACGATTTTTAAAGAAACCGTTGCGTTCGATTACGAATGGGTGGTTGACTACATTCGACACCAGGCGTACTTGACAAAGGGCGTTTACGTGTCTGTTCACGATGAGCGAACCAACCAACGGGCTGCCTTTTATTTTGAAGGGGGAATTCAAAGTTACGTCAAGCACCTTAATATTGGTAAAGACGTCACGACTGACAACATTTTTTACGTTGAAAAGATGGTCGAAGATTCTATGATTGAGATCGCGGTCCAATACAACGAGACATACGTCGAAATTGTAAAGCCATTTGCCAACAACGTCCTGACGCCTGATGGTGGGACCCACCTTATTGGCTTTCGTTCCGCTTTAACCCGCGTTATAAATGACTATGCTCGTAAGAGCAGTCTGTTGAAGGAAAAAGAAGATAACCTGACTGGTGATGACATCCGTGAAGGTCTGACCGCAATCATCCTCGTCAAGCTGCCCGATCCTCAATTTGAAGGTCAGACCAAAAACAAGCTTGGTAATCCAGAGGTTCGCCGCTACGTTGATCAAGTGATGAACGAATACTTCTCTTATTATCTCGACGAAAATCCGGCAATTGCCAAAAAAATCGTTGGCAAGGCGCTGCTCGCTGCCCGTGCGCGTAAAGCCGCTCGTGCAGCTCGCGATAACGTGATTCGTAAGGGTGCGTTGGACGGTTTGAGCCTACCCGGAAAACTGGCTGACTGTTCAAGTAAAGACCCGTCTGAGTCTGAAATCTATATCGTTGAGGGTGATTCGGCCGGTGGATCAGCAAAATCTGGTCGTGATAGCAAAACGCAGGCAATTCTGCCGCTTCGAGGTAAGGTGCTGAACACTGAACGTGCGCGCCTTGACCGAATGCTTGGCAATAATGAAATCGTCAGCCTGATTAAAGCTTTTGGTGTGGGCATTGGTGATCAGTTCGACATCGCTGGACTTCGCTACCACCGCGTCATAATCATGACCGATGCTGACGTCGATGGGAGCCATATTTCAACGTTGCTGCTGACCTTCTTTTTCCGTTATATGCCGGAAATTATCGCCGGTGGCCATGTCTATCTCGCAAAACCACCCCTGTTTTTGCTTCGTCAGGGAACTAAAAAAGAGTATGCCTACAGCGACGAAGAACGCGATGCAATTATTCAACGTATGATCGTTGAACGTAAAGACAAGGGTGTCAAGATTGACGAAGGTGCCGATCTTACCAAGCAGGCTGGTATTACCTTGCTGCAGCGCTACAAGGGTCTGGGTGAAATGGACGCCGAACAGCTTTGGGATACAACCATGAACCCAGAAAACCGCGTATTGGTGCAAGTAAAAGTTGAAGACGCCGAAAAGACTGATGCGATCTTTACCAAGTTAATGGGTGATCAAGTCGATCTTCGCAAAAGCTTTATTCAAAGCCGGGCAAAGTCATTAAGTTTAGAGGATTTGGATATTTAGTATGGACGACGAACAGATTTTTGACTCAGCCGACTTAGAAGCTGAAAACGCGCCCGTTACTCCTGATGGGGAAGTAATTGTCACGCCACAGACGCACTCTCGTGTCGTCGAGAACTTATCGGTAGAGAACGTGATGGAAGACAGCTTCCTGCGGTACTCGATGAGCGTGATTGTCGACCGCGCGCTGCCAGATGTCCGCGATGGGATGAAGCCGGTTCACCGACGTATTTTGTATTCAATGGGCGAGCAAAACCTTCGACCGACTGGTCGATTCCTCAAGAGCGCTCGTATCATCGGAGATGTGATGGGTAAATACCACCCGCACGGGGACTCATCGATCTATATGGCGATGGTCCGTCTGGCGCAGGACTGGGTGATGCGTTATCCACTGGTGAATGGTCAAGGTAACTTCGGATCGATGGACGGCGATCCACCAGCTGCCAATCGTTACACTGAAGCCCGTCTTGGACGTGCTGGGAACGAATTACTCGAAGACCTCGACAAAGATACGGTTGATTTTCGGGACAACTATGATGGATCTGAGCAAGAGCCGTCTGTTTTGCCGGCGCGCTTGCCGAATCTGCTGCTGAACGGACAGGTGGGTATTGCTGTGGGTATGGCAACAAACATTCCGCCACACAATTTGGGTGAATTGGTTGATGGAACGATCCATTTGATCGACAATCCTGACGCCACGGTTGAAGATTTACTGCAGTTTGTGAAGGGTCCAGATTTCCCAACTGGAGCCATTGTTTACGGCGGCGCGCCGATGAAACAAGCCTACCAAACAGGACGAGGAAGTGTTGTAATTCGTGCTGTGACAAACATCGAAGAAACCAAAAAAGGACGTTCTCAAATCGTCATTACCGAGATGCCGTATGGTGTAAATAAAGCAACGCTTATTGAAAAAATTGCCGAACTTCACAAGGATAAAAAGATTGTGATTAGCGATTTGCGCGATGAAAGTGCGCGGGGTGCGGTGCGGGTAGTGATCGAGCTTCGCAAAGACTCATATCCAAAGAAAATTTTGAACCAATTATTCAAGATGACGGCGCTCCAAACGAGTTTTCATTACAACATGCTGGCGCTGGTTGATGGCATTCAGCCACGCATTTTGGGTCTGCAAGAGATCCTGCGCGAGTTCATTAAACACCGCCAAATCGTCATACGTCGCCGGACTGAATTTGAACTAAAAGCAGCGAGAGCGCGGGCCCACATTTTAGAAGGCTACAAAATTGCATTGGATCATATTGACGAAGTCATAGGCCTCATCCGTGCCAGCGAAACCAGCGAAATCGCCCAGGCTGGTTTGATGGCAAAGTTCAGCCTTTCTGAGATCCAAGCACAGGCAATTCTTGCCATGCAACTCCGACGATTAGTCGGTTTGGAGCGTGACAAGATTGAACAAGAATTAGCTGAACTTTTGAAATTAATCACAGAATTAGAGCGAATCCTAGGCGATGAAAATGAAATTCTGCGCATTATTAAAGAAGAATTGCTTGAATCAAAAGATAAGTTTGGCGACGCTCGGCGTTCAAAAATTATGCCGAATGAACTGGGTAAGTTTAGCGACGAAGAACTCATTCCAGAAGAAGATTCTGTTATATTACTTACAACAGAGAATTACATCAAGCGAACGCTCGTCAGTGAATACCGACGCCAAAACCGCGGCGGAAAAGGCAAACGGGGCATGACCACAAAAGAAGAGGATGTTATTGACCAGCTTATTCCGGCATCGACCCATGACTACCTATTGTTCTTTACAAACAAGGGACGTATCTTCCGCCTCAAAGCCTACGAAGTACCGGCTGCATCTCTGGCGGCGAAGGGTGTGGCGGCGGTCAACCTGCTTGCGCTCCAACCAGAAGAAAAGATCACTTCGATCATTCGACACGAGAAAGATTCTAAAGATGACGGGTACTTATTTATGGCGACGATTAAAGGAACGGTCAAAAAAACACCGTTCAAAGATTACGCCAATATCCGGACGAACGGACTCATCGCGATCAAACTTGATGATGGTGACGAACTGCGCTGGATCAAGAAAACAAGCGGTGATAACGATGTAATAATTTCAACATCTGCTGGGCAAGCGATTCGATTCGGTGAAGCAGACGCCCGTCCAATGGGGCGATCAGCTCGTGGCGTGCGCGGCGTTCGCCTTCGCCCTCACGATAATGTTGTCGGTATGGATATCGTGGCGAACAACGAAGGTAACCTCTTGGTTATTAGTCAAAATGGGTATGGTAAGGTGACAAAAGCATTGAACTTCCCGTCCCATAAACGTGGCGGCGTTGGTATTAAAGCGGCTATTGTGACCGCCAAGACCGGTCCGATTGTTGCCGTTCGTTCACTTCAAGTCGATACCGCCGAAATCCTATTGATCTCAAGTAAAGGTCAAGCAATCAGGGTTAGTTTAAAAGATGTACCAACTCTCGGGCGTACGACACAAGGTGTACGTATTATGCGTACTGGTGAAAACGACAAGGTTTCGTCATTCGGGTTCGTCCCCGAACAGGCGGCGGTCGAAGAACAAGAAGTCGAAGAGGCGACAGTGTAATGCGTCTCTTTGTATCGCCGTATATTTTGGCCGCTGTGTTCGCATGGTTTGTCGCTCAAGGATTAAAGTATACCATTGCAATGTACGCGGGAAGGAAGCTTGGATCAATGCGCCAGCTCTACCTTTCCGGTGGCATGCCGAGTGCTCATAGCGCATCGGTTGCTGCATTACTTGTCGTGGTTGGGTTTAAAGACGGTATAGATTCTGCCGTCTTTGGTCTGGCGCTCCTCTTTGCAGCCGTCGTGATGTACGATGCGATCATGGTTCGCCGTTCATCAGGTGAGCAAGGCGTTGCACTGCGTTGGTTATTTCATCACTTTAAGCTCAAGCCAGAAAACTCGTTCCGCACCGCCAAAGGACATACGCCAAAGGAAGTTTTCGGTGGTGCAATCCTAGGTCTGATCATCGGCCTTGTCGTGTACTTTGCAACGCTGTAATCATACTATTGGCATTGGCATGAAAATTAAGAGCGTTTTTTGATTTTATTATTGACCGCGTAACAGATATGCGCTACTATTGTCAGAGTCTGGTTGCAAAAATCTATGTATAGATACTGCGCAACCCTCAGTAGCAACGTGGAGTTGATTACGAGTTGAATGCAAGGGCGACGATCTTTGACAATTTAGTAGTGCAAATCAAGAAGCTATCTCATATGTATATGAATAGTTTCAAACGTCAGTTTATGTTTAGAGTATATATGTTTTGAAAATAGAAACATTTTATGGAGAGTTTGATCCTGGCTCAGGATGAATGCTGGCGGCGTGCCTAACACATGCAAGTCGAGCGGTAACAGGAGTAGTTTACTACTTGCTGACGAGCGGCGGACGGCTGAGTAACGCGTGGGAACATACCCCAAAGTGAGGGATAAGCTCCAGAAATGGAGTCTAATACCGCATATGATCTTAGGATTAAAGGATTTATCCGCTTTGGGAGTGGCCTGCGTACGATTAGATAGTTGGTGAGGTAATGGCTCACCAAGTCGACGATCGTTAGCTGGTCTGAGAGGATGACCAGCCAGACTGGAACTGAGACACGGTCCAGACTCCTACGGGAGGCAGCAGTGAGGAATCTTCCACAATGGGCGAAAGCCTGATGGAGCAACGCCGCGTGCAGGATGAAGGCCTTCGGGTTGTAAACTGCTTTTATAAGTGAAGAATATGACGGTAACTTATGAATAAGCACCGGCTAACTACGTGCCAGCAGCCGCGGTCATACGTAGGGTGCAAGCATTATCCGGAGTGACTGGGCGTAAAGAGTTGCGTAGGTGGCTTTGTAAGCGAATAGTGAAATCCGACGGCTCAACCGTACGGACTATTACTCGAACTGCAAGGCTTGAGAATGGTAGAGGTAACTGGAATTTCTAGTGTAGGAGTGAAATCCGTAGATATTAGAAGGAACACCAATGGCGTAGGCAGGTTACTGGACCATTTCTGACACTGAGGCACGAAAGCGTGGGGAGCGAACCGGATTAGATACCCGGGTAGTCCACGCCGTAAACGATGGATACTAGCTGTTGGGGGTATCGACCCCCCCAGTAGCGAAGCTAACGCGTTAAGTATCCCGCCTGTGGAGTACGGTCGCAAGACTAAAACATAAAGGAATTGACGGGGAGCCGCACAAGCGGTGGATTATGTTCTTTAATTCGATGATAACCGAAGAACCTTACCAGGGATTGACATCCCAAGAATTTTGTCGAAAGACGAGAGTGCTTTATTGAACTTGGTGACAGGTGATGCATGGCCGTCGTCAGCTCGTGTCGTGAGATGTTTGGTTAAGTCCATCAACGAGCGCAACCCTTGCAAGTAGTTGTATTTTTCTACTTGGACTGCCCCGGCAACGGGGAGGAAGGAGGGGATGATGTCAGGTCAGTATTTCCCTTACGCCCTGGGCTAGAAACGTAATACAATGGCCAGTACAATGCGCAGCGAAGCCGCGAGGTGAAGCAAATCGCATCAAAACTGGTCCCAGTTCGGATTGGAGGCTGAAACTCGCCTCCATGAAGTTGGAATCGCTAGTAATCGCAGATCAGCAAGCTGCGGTGAATACGTTCCCGGCTCTTGTACACACCGCCCGTCAAACCATGAAAGTGACCAACACCCGAAGTCCGATTCGTCGGCCTAAGGTGGGGGGCATGATTGGGGTTAAGTCGTAACAAGGTATCCGTACCGGAAGGTGCGGATGGATTACCTCCTTTCTAGGGAGAGTTATGCCAGCAATTCGAGTAATCAATTGCTGAAGCTAGGTCGGTCCTATTGTTGTATTGAGCTTTTACAATAATGAAGTTCCAGTTGTCGTCATTTTGACTATATATACCTGGAACAGGACTAAGTTCAAAAAAATCTCGAACGTAAATATGACGTGATTTGCACTACTAAGTTGTGAAATAAAAAACCTCCTTTTATGGAGGTCTTTTTGTATGTCGTATATTACTGCACTAACGATTTGATACTAGCGATAACATCACTAGGTACATCACCTGATCGTGCAATACGGATATCTTTGCCGGATACGTAGAAATAGTTTGGGTATTGAGCTGCGAGTGTTGCAGCAATTCCGTACCAACTACTTGGGTTCTTGCCGAGAGCAATCATCAAGGCTTCGCCACCTTGGCCAGGAGTCAATGTTACTTGTGTTACCTCTGGAGCGACTGGTGGTTCGGGCTGCACAACCGTATCTAACCGATCAAAGATATGAACGGTATCTGGTTGACCGATTGTGACGAGCTCATTAATCTTTCTGTTAAGTGTTGTAAGAGATTGCCCGGCAATAGTTATGTCGTGCACATTGATTTCATTATAGATGTATTCCTGTGCCGTCAATGGACGTGGTGTCCCACTTGCTGTTGGGCGAGGAGTTGGTGATACGGATGGCCGACTCGTATCCGTTGGGGTAGGCGTTGGTGGTGGTGTTGTCGTAGGGTCTGGTTGCTGAGATACGCCGATGGTAATAGGAATGACAACTGACGCGCTAGCGACACCGATAATAAGCCAAAGCGGAAGACGAATACGGCGCCGTTTCTTTTCCGTATCTTTTTCGTCTTGCTCATCTTCTGTCGTTTCATTATCGACTGGCGCTTCCTCGGGCGATACTTCTGAATCGGTCGGTTTAGCAGGCTCCTCAATAGGAGTGGTTTCTTCTACTACCTCTTCTTGTGCGGTTATTGGCTGGCTTGCATCTTCTTTTGGGTCTAGTTCGGTATTAGTAATTGGTTCAACAGGGGGCACTTCAGCCTTTTCTGGCGTTTGTGTGTAAAACGCACCATTCTCGAGACGCGGTCCAATTAGCATGCCACTTCCTGCACCACCTCCATTGAGGAAGGGATTCGTAGCGCTCATTTCTAAAGCCTCGAGTCCACCGCTGACGGCAATCGTCTCTGATGGCAAAAGGCTGGATGCGCTCAGTTGAGAGGTTGATGACGATGAGGAACTATTTGCTGTGCCACCGTGTATTGGTTCTCGACCGTCTTTTGTTGTGGGTCGAACTACATAAGCTGAGTCAAGTCCGGTGTATTTGTATTGAGGTGTCGGATATGTGTAGTATGTACGGCGGCGAAGCCACGGTACTGGGATAGGAAGAATGACGATGGGGAACTGGCCGCCACGACCTTCGGTGCGGGTGCTTCGCTCTGCAACTAGTGTATACTCATCACCAACCTCATAAAGAACGGCCTCTATAGAGGTGTTATCTTTCTTGATGACAACATCATATGCCATATTTTGATTATTGGCAAGAAGTCTCTCTAGTGAGGCTGTGTCACTTTTACTATCTCCGAGTGCACCATTTTTGTAATCGGCAATCAGTTTACTACTAGTGACGCCACGGCGTGAGGCGATTGACTGCAATTCGGCTACCTGTGCGTCTGATAAGGTGACAGTGCGAGCTTGTTTGATAACACTTTCGATCGTGAGGTGACCAATGTCTTCGTACGGACGCTGAAGGATGTCGAGCGCGGCATTCATGCGGCCAATTTCATTTTGATATCCATTAGTAATTTCTAATCCAAAAGCCATACTTGTCGCGGCTTGAGATAACTCGATGGTATCAAGGGGAAGTGTATCGTTGTTTATTGTGTCTGGAAATGCTGGCAGGTATAGTCTTGAACCATCACCAAGAGTGGTCACGGTTGGGTCACGCCGTAAGGTGTTATCCACCGTGACGTTATAGCGAAGGTCGACATTGACATGCAAGCCAGGAACCTCAGCGCCTGAGAGTGCTTCACCTGCAGTGGCTGCTCCTGTCGCTGCAAGAGAAGCGAGAAGGCTGAGTGTCGCGGCTTTTTTTCCATTCAATTGAAGCTTGGTGTGCTTTTCGCGACCGTCTGGGTAAAAAGTAAGTTGGGCCGCCTCATTGATCTCTGCGAATGCGGTCATAAGTTGGGCATCCACTGACTGTGTATACAATTTGTTCTCTTTGTTACCTCTTGATTTCATAAGCAAAAATTATAACATTTTCTATTAAATAAAGCAATAGTTGCTGAATGCAGACTACATCTTGCGATAAAGGGTGAATTACGCTAGAATGGTCAGAGTTCATGGGTCACGCGTGGGGCAATAGCTCAGTTGGCTAGAGCACCTGCTTTGCAAGCAGGGGGTCCAGGGTTCGAGTCCCTGTTGCTCCACCATTCATGGATGTCGCATTACATGGGGTGAGACGGGCGAAAGTCCACCTCACTCCACCAAAATTAGGAATGAGAGTGAAAAAAGTTTACTTTTTGCACCGAATGACGACATTTTGGTATGCGCGTAGGCGCTATACCAAAATTTATAAAACACCACGTATTCGTGGGCGATTAGCTCAGCTGGTTAGAGCGCGTCACTGATAATGACGAGGTCGGAGGTTCGAGTCCCTCATCGCCCACCATAAGAGGCTTACTGCAATCACTGCCCTCATATATGAGGTCAGGCAGTTCCAGCCACAACCGTTGTAGTTCCGCCGTGAAGCCGCCCTTTGGGGCGGTTTCACGCGTTTCTGGCCCGCTGTGGCGGGCGTTCTCGGCCTGGGCGGTGGTCCGGGCCGTTTCGCTGTTTGCCCCGCCTACGCGGGCGCTCCAGCCGCGTTCGGCGGCGAGGAGTTCCCGGAGGGTGGGGTTGATCTCATCCCCGACAACGTCATCATGGGCGATGTAGATGTGGGCGAAGACGGCCTGGTTGAGCTGCCTCCTTGTGGTGTCGCTGGCGTGCAGGTAGAGCTCGTAGGGGTTCTCGAGCAGGTCGAGGTGCGCTTCAAGAAAGCCCCGGCCGCTGGCGAGGTCATCATGCACGTGCCCGAGCTGTTCGGTGAGTCGTGCCCGGTCGCGGGAGATGGCCCGGAGCCGTTCGCGGATGCGTTCTTGTGGCAGGGATTGGTCGGCGGCGAGGTCGAGCAGGTTGTCTTCTTTCACGGCGAGTGCCTTGAGTTGGTCCTCAAGTTGCTTGCGGTGCAGCCGCTGCGCAGAGGCCTGATCGGCGAGGGTGCTTTCGATGAGCCCCTTCACCGCAGTGACGAATCCCGGGCTGAGCTTTAGGGTCTTGTAGTGCTCGGCGATGGCATCTTCGACGCGGTCGATGCTGGAGTACGGGGCGTCGCAGAGGTGGTCCTGGACCCCGCGGCAGAAGTAGTAGCCGTAGTCGCCGGTGCCGTGGCGCCCGGTGGTGCGCATCAGGATCATGCGCCGGTTGACGCGCTGCTCCAGGCGGCATTGTCCGCACCAGACGGTGCCCTTCAGGTAGTGGTCGTGGCGCTTGCGGCGTTCGGCGGCGAGCCCTCGGGAGGCCAGGATTGTCTGGACGCGGTCGAAGAGATCGTCGGTGATGATGCGTTCGTGCCTGCCGGGGTAAAGCTCGCCTTTGTAGCGGACTTCGCCGAGGTAGTAGCGGTCGCGGAGCAACTGCTCGATCTTGGATTCCGAGACGGGTCCGGCGGGCCGGCGGGCGGTGGCCCGGGTGAGGAGTCCGCGGTCGGCGAGTTCGTCGGCGATGTCTTGGTAGGTCTTGTCGCCTCCGGCGTAGAGTTCGAAGGCGAGCTTCACGAACGGGGCGCGCTCTGGATCGATCTGGACGGTGTTGATCTTGCGTCCGTCGAACAGGTCTTGCACGTTAAGGTAGCCGAGCGGCGCCCGTCCGAGCGTGCCGCCGTTCTTGGCTTTCTGGCTCATCTTGTAAGCGATGTCGGCGCCATCGGCGGCGGAGCGGTACTCGTTGAACGCGGCCAGCATGCCATGCATCAGCTGGCCTTCGGGCGTGGCGTCGATGTTCTCGGTCGCCGAGATCAGCGTCACACCGCGCTTCTGGAGGTCGGCCATGACGATGGCGTCGTCGATCCGGTTGCGGGCGAAGCGGGACAGCTTGTGCACGATGACGTAATCGACGTCGCGTTCGCGACGGATGCGTTCCAGCATCTCCTGGAACCGTGGCCGTTTGGCGATGTCGGTGCCCGTGCGGCCCGGTTCGATGTACTCCTCGATGACGCTGAGCCCAAGCTGTTCGGCCTTGCGCTGGCAGGCAACGCGTTGAGCCGGGATGGAGATGCCCTCTGGGTCGTAGTCCGTGTTCACCTGCCCCTTCGAGGAGACGCGCAGGTAGATGACGGCACGACTGCCGCGTGGGGCATCGGTCGAGTACTCGACACGCGATTCGTCTTCGTCGTCCTGGTTGTCTCCGATGGCGGTCGGGACGGCCAGGAGCGTCGGTACCTCGTCGAAAGCGAACGGGGAGTCATCGGGCTCGGCCGGCGTGGGCGGCGGGGTGGTGAAAACTCCTGATGGTTGGCTGGTTTCGATGCTCATGGGTGGGCCTCCTTTGGTTAGGTCCTCCGGATTAACGCTCGTTCCGGGTGGGAAGTCCAGCCCTTCGGCGGCTTCCAGGGCGGACTCAGCGCTTCCGACCGGGGTCGACGGGGTGTTGTAGTTCTCGCCTCGTTCGCCGCCGTGATCACCACCCGGCCTACTTGTAGAAGACATACGTATAGCCCTTCCATTCGACGAGGTCATAGAGGCCGCTGAGCTTGTCGAGCAGCTGCGGGTAGTTCGGGGTGAGACTGTCGATGAGCAGCCCGCGTTCGGCGGCGTACTCCCTGACCTCGGTGTCCCAGTCCTCGATTTCGCAGATCCAGTGGACGACGTCTTCAGGGCTTGAGTACCGGCCGACGAAGCTCTCGTGGAAACTCTCCATGAGCATCGGGGTGTTGGCATCGACGTCGGGCAGGGAAAGGAACGCCTGGAGTGCATCGTCTTCATCGAGACGGAGGTTTGTCAGCTCTTCGCGAATGCCCTCGATCTGCTCGCCGTCGAGCGAGGCAGGCAGATGCACCGTGAACGGCTGGTTGTGCACCAGGATCTCGATGCGTACGAGCAGCCGGCCGAGCTTCGGCGGTTGGTGTTCGTTCATGAAGTGCCGACCGCTGCCGAGGTTCTCTCGCTCGACCAGGAAGGTGCCGAGCCAGTCGATCCATTCCTTCGTGATGGCGTCTGCCTGAGCATCGTTATAGAGGTTCAGGTATTCGTCGCGCAGCGTCAGGTAGTCGCCTTCGCCGGTGCGCGCGAACTCGGCGAGGGCAGAGTCGCGGCTATAGCTGCGGCCGAGGACGTGGGCAATGGCCCGCGCGGTCCCGAGGTTGATCTCGCCCCGCGTGGCCACGGCCTCGGCGATCCCGTCCGCTACGCGGTCGAACCAGCGTCCACGCACGACCTCGAGGCGTCGCCAGTCCGGTTCCCCGTGCTCGGCTTTCGGCTGCTTCTCCGGCCGCAGGTGCGATTCGTGCTCGTTCATGACCGCCCTCCGCTGGTGATGATGTACTGCCCGAGGAGGTCCACCCAGGCCTCCCGTTCGATCGGCACGCGCACGTCGTTCAGCTCGTCGAGGGCCTTTTCGGCGTCGAGGTGGCCGGTGCCGGCGAAGCGCTCCAGGGCGCCGCCCGCGCCGTCGTGGACGGTCGCGGCGATGAGCCTGGCAAGGAGTTGGTTCTGCCTGTCAGGGGTGAGCGCCAGCCAGGTGCTGATCACGACCTGAGCGTGAGCGGTTTGATCGCCGTACGGCCAGGCACGCTGTCCCGTCCTGCCCACCGCCATTGTTGATGATGTTGAAGTTGTCATGAGATACCTCCTTTCGGTTGGGTTGATGAATACGGGGCCACGACCGGCAGCGAGCCGTCCGCCGTGGCCGTGATGAACAGTTCCGGGTCGAGGGTCTGGTCGCCGTCGATGGCTGCACGGATGCGCCGCGCTCGCCCCTCGTCGGGCGTTACCCAGACGACGATGGGGAACAAATCGCGTGCGGCTTGCTCGGCACCGGATTGCCGGTACTGCTGGTAGAGGCGGCACTTGCGCAGTACGGCGGGCAGGTGTTCGGTGTCGCGGTCGATCTCGATGAAGCTGTGCGTCTCGCTCTCTGCGTCGGCGGTGACTAGATAAAGGTCGGGCTTCAGCGTGATCGCCCCGCCATGGGCGGCTTGGAACGGCCGCCAGGATTCCGGCTCCGCCTGGAGTTCGAGCACCTCGAAGCCGGTGGTGCGAGCCGTCTCGTAGAGGGTGGCGGCGTACCGGGCGACGTCGAGGGTGTGCGCGAGGAACGTGGTGCTGGGGTCGACGTAGCGGCGGCGCCCGTCTTGACCCCGCCGAGCCCGGAGCAGCCGTTCGCCGCTGGCGGCCAGCTGCCAGACCGTCTGCGACGAGCCGTGTCCGGCTCCGCCGACCCGCCGCCCGACCCGGGCGATGAAGCCGTGGCCCTCCAACCGGGTGAGCACGCGAACGGCCGTCCGGGTCGCCGACGACTTGGATACGTGCTGCCCGCCTGGGCCGGATGGGAACTGGAGCCGCTGGACCAGCCGGGTGTCGAGGAGCCGGAAGCGTTCGAGGTCTTCGAGGATCCGCAGGTCACGGCCGGTGAGCAGCATCGCGAGCGCACCGAGGCCGTAGGGCGAACGAGTAGCCATCATGAGGCACCTCGGTCCGGTTCCAGGTCTGTCGAGTGAACAAACAATGTGTTCAGTTCGGTGCTCCGGTCGCTGTTCCGTTCTCTTGCCTGACAGGTGTTCGTCTTCGGCGTCCCTTGGCGGCACTCTGGCCGAACTGGGATGGGACTCCCGCTCATTCGAGCGGGTGGCAGTCCCTGTGGAGGCCTGGTCAGCAGGACGGTCATGATCGCCTCCGACGCTGGTTCGACCCCAACCCCGGCTCGACGGCAGGAGGCGTTCTCGGTGCCTGCGTGCCCGGCTTCGCCTGCTCGTTAGCCGCTGCGGCGTCGCCTGCGAACTGCTCCCGATTGGCGTCGCGGATCAAGCCGCCACAACCGGAGTCAGGTGCCGGTGGCAAGGTTCTCGCGGCGAACCAGCCTGCCGGAGCACCGTCCGCGACGAGGTTGGCGTAGATCTCGAACCGGCCGAGCGCCTGGAAATCCTCGATTGTCAGCGCGGTCGTGGTCTGCGCCAACGCCCGTGCGTCTTTCGGACTGGCGGCGAAGGTGATCTGGTTCCGCGCATTCAGCGCCAACGCCTCGGCCATCTGCACTGGCACCTGGGCGCGCCCCTGTAGCGCCAGGTGCCAGCCGACGCCGTAGGAACGGCTGGTGGCCAGGGCGTCATCGATACTGGTCGGCAGGTGCAGGTACCGCTGGACTTCGTCGATGAACACCATGCCTGGTCGCTTCTTGGGGTCTGCTTCCAGTGCCCGCTCCTGCGTCGCCAGCCAGATCTCGGCGACCACGAGGCCGCCGAGCAGTTGCGCCGCGCCAGGGCCGATCAGGGCGTCGTTCAGCGGCACCAGGACCGCCTTCGCGTCGCCCTTGAAGACGTCGCGCAGCCGGAAGCGCGGCCGGGACTGCCCGAGCACCGCGGCCACATTCTTTCGGAGCACGTACTTGCGGAGCTTGTTCAGGGGTGCCGCCGCGATGGACGCTCGGTGCGCCGGGGACAGCCCGTCGAAGGTCGCCCAGTAGCTGGCCAGCGTCACATCACTCGCGACCGCACCGACGACTGTTCGGCGGTAGCCGTCGTCAGAGATCAGCGGCACCAGGTCGAGCAAGGTGTGCGACTGGCCGCGGCGCAGCCCGTCAGCGACCAGGGTGAGCAGGCCGGCGTGGAGGAGATCTTCGGTGCGCGGACCCC
This sequence comes from Candidatus Microsaccharimonas sossegonensis, assembly GCA_004100325.1. GTDB lineage: Bacteria > Patescibacteriota > Saccharimonadia > Saccharimonadales > Saccharimonadaceae > Microsaccharimonas > Microsaccharimonas sossegonensis. The sequence goes on from SCKX01000001.1 coordinate 381,166, forward strand.
ACCCGTCGCTGAAGACGGCCTTGAAGACTTCGAGGATGCCATCGACTACCGGTCCCGGATCCCGGTCGGGTCCGATGTCCAGCGGGTTGAACCCGACCGGATGCTTATCAGCGGCGTCGATGATCACGATCCGTCCCGCGGCCTCCTTCGGCGCTCGGGCGACGATGTCGTCGACCAGTTGTCGCTTCGGCTCGATCAGCACCAACGGACGTCCCTGGGCGATGTCGTCAAGCGCCAGCGCGGCGAGTACTTGGCTCTTACCTGACCCGGTGCCGCCGGTAATCGCCAGGTGTTGCAGCCGGGATTCGGCGTCCAGTCCCACCAGGCGATTCCGGCCGGGCGCCGTCGCTTCAGCGAAGACTGCCCCATTACCCGTGATGCCGCTCGGCGGCGGTAGCTGCCGCGGGTGACGCGGCGGTAGGCCGGGAAGCTCCAGCTCGTCGAGCGGCCAGCAGAGCAACGCCGTGGCCTGCGCGGCCGTCAGCGGCAAGGCGCCTCGTGATGTTGCGGCGGTCTGCCACTTCGCGGCTGATTCGCTGACGAGCGAGAGTCGCGTGCCCGGTGCTTCGAGTTGCCGGAGGGCGCCGAGCAGCTGCCCCCGGATTTGACGGCGACGCTCGGGCACGGCCGCCGAAACCCCAATGCGGACGGTGAGCTCGACGCGGAGCTCGGCCGCATGCTGCGCCACACGCTTTCTAGTCTCGCCGGGGGCATCGCCGACGCCACGGAGCAGCAGTTGCAAGGTACTGGCACTGGGGTCGGCGATCTTCGCCGGTACCTGGACGGGACGACGCCCGCGACCGAATACCAGCTGGAGGGAGATCGTCTCACCCTTCCGCCGCCCGGCGAACACGCCATAGAGGGCATGAAGGGTCTGCTCCAGTGCCGAGTCGCTCAGGGGCAGGCCCCGTGGCGAGAGTCGCAGCCGGGCAATTCGTTCTGGCGGCTCAGGCCGACGCCCACGGATTAGTTCGGTGCCAGGCGCGACTGACATCAGCAGGTTCCCCATGACGGGCCGGTCGCTGTCGGTGCGGCCGACGAAGTGAACGATGCCCTCGTCGCCAGCCCAGGTCTCGAACACCAACGGGCGCGGCGCGTCGGAGGTTGCCAGTCTGCTGATCAGGCGCTCGACCTGACTCGCGGTGAGGTCAAGCCCAGGCACAAGCCGGGCGAAGCGGACTGGACTACGCATCAGGACGCTCCTCAAACGACTCGACGTCGTTCGATTCCTCATTGGTTTCAGCAGTCCGGGCGGCGTGCTCGGCGGCGGCTTCGGCCTCAAGGCGGGCTTGTTCCAGCCCGGCGGCGGTGATGATCGAGGCGATCTGCTCGGGACGCAGATCGTGCCTCAGTTCGGAGAAGACCCAGACCCGACGATCGGCGGCCTTCCGGTAGCGACGGCGCGGTGAACGGCTCATACGCGTACCTCCTTCCGGAGAAACTCCGGGATGTGTTTACGTGCAGTCACAAGAGGTCGCCCGGCGAGCCCACCAGTGGTGGGGAAGCTTGTTATGAACTCAAGCGGACGGCTTGTCAAGAGGCGACGGCAGGCCACGACCCCGAGAAGCCGCCGAGTGCGGCGTCGGGTCACCATCGGTCTCGCCGCCAGCGGTAGATCACGATCGTGATCCAGAGCACGAGCACGACCGCCGCGACGAGCACAAGCCAGCCCCAGAACCGGGCCAGCAGCTCGACCGCCAGATACAGCAGGATGACGCTCAGCAGGACCGCGAGGCAGAACCCGAGCAGCTTCTGGCCCATCGTGCTCGGCTCCTTCTTGTCGTTCTTTGGGCTGGAGGGGCACATCAGGCATCACCGGGCCCTCGGTCAGCTGCAGCGTTCCCCGCGCGGAACTTGGCGTCGCTCGGCACCGGGAAGCCAGGCAGCGTGAAGTCGCTGTCGACCTCGTTGCTCCAGATCAGCCAGTCCGAGCGGGAGTTCGGCCGGCGACGGGCGAACAGCTCGGCATACGGCCCTTCGGGCAGGATCCGCTCGATGAGCGGAATCATCTCGTCCGGCTTGCGCGAGTGCTCAGTGCGAGGGAGCAGCAGCGTCGAGCGTTGCCCGTGGAAGTCCCACGGTGCCTTGCCGCGCACGCCGTGCAGCAGCGTCTCGTGACTAGAGCGGAAGTAGCTCCCGAGCCCCATGTAGTACTTGTCCCACGCAGCGTGCGACTTGTACTCGAACCCCCAGGCCCGCAGAACCTCGATCCCTTCGGGGAGGGCGGCGTTGGTCACCCACAGCAGCAGTGTCGCGTTCTCGTCCGACAGCTCCTGGATGAGTGGCCCCATCGCCTTGATCCGTTCGACGGTCATCAGGTCGTAGTGGCGAACCGCGCCGCGCTTTCCGGTCTGGGCCGTCATCCACGGCGGGTCGGCGTACCAGACGCGGATCTTCCGGTCGATGCCGTACTTCTCGAGGCAGTCCGCCTGCTCCGGTATCGACCCCATCGAGGCGGGCGAAGTGGAGGGAGCGACTGGGCCGTCGTCTCCTGAATTGGTTGGTGTCATGTCGTACAACTCCTTTCTCCGTCCGGCTCACTGATCGGCACGGACGGTGGAAGCTCGGTTATGCGCTCGCACCGGGGGAGCGTCAATATTCCGTTCGGGCGTCCCTTCAAGCGACCGGAACGCCGAACGGAATACCGCCGACAGGGGCCGCTTGAAGGGTGTACTCACGGTGCGGTTCGCGTTGTGGAATGAACAACGAACGTCCCGAACGGACACCCGAGGAGACGCGGGCTCAGTCCTCGGTCACCTCGAAGGGAGGGGGCTCCGGAGTGGTGCAAGCCGCGATGCAGAGGACGCGATGTCACCGCCCCGGAGATCTTGGGACTACCGAGGGCGCTGGTCCTCGGCGTCGGGCGGGATCCGGCCGGAGGCGAGGAAGGATTCGCGGATGAGCGCCCGCCGGGCCTCGTGGGATTCCATCCCAATGGCCGTCGCGAGCTGGAGGATCGTGCGACGCAGTTCCTCCTGCTTCAGGTCGAGTTCCGCCTCGATGCGGGCACGGCGGCGCTGACCAACGGAGCCCATGGCCCCGAGCGCGAGGTCACGCATCCACGCCATCGAATCGCCGACCACTTCAGCCAGCCGCGTCACCGACTCGCGGACGGTGCTCATCAGGACCACCGCCGAATCGCCGCCGACGCGCCGAGCGTGTAGCTGTCGACGATCTCGCGGTACCGGGCCTCGCCCAGCGGCGCGACCGAGATCAGGTGCTGCTCCAGGGCCGTCAAGGCGCCGACGTGCTCCAGGGCGGTGTTGGCGAGGAAAGCGCGGCCATCCTCGGTGAGATTCGCGACGACCGCGCGGGACTGCACCCGCTCCAACTCGCGGCGGGTCTGACGCTGCAGACCCATGGACATCCGACTGAGCCCGGCGGGGCTCAGCACGCTCCCCGAAGGGAGTAGTTCAGTGTTCGACACGGCTGTGTCCTTTCATCTGGTTGCTTCGACAGCTGGCTGCCGTCGGATTCCAGAAGAACATCATCGTGATCAGGAAAAAAGCATAAGCGTGATAACACATACATCAAGGGATGACTGCGCTACGCTCGGATCCGTGGGCGAGAGGTACCCCGAGAACCAGATGGAGTTCGCGCCGGAGACGCCGGAGCGATGGAAGGAGTTCGCCGACCGTCGCGAAGCCCTGCTCGTTGACTACGGCTACAACACCGCCAGGGCCTACTGGGCTGACCTGCAGGACTGGTTCGAGTGGGCTGTCGAGCGTGACAAGGACGTGCTCGCACTCACGGAGCAAGACAGGACGCAGTATGTCGCGCTGCTGCGACGACGGAAGTACAGCGAGAACACGATACGGCGGCGTGTAGTGGTGTTGGGGTTGCTCTACCGAACGGTGGCATCCGAAGATGAAGAAGCAGCCGCTTTGAATCGCCGCCAGGCGAAGGCTGCCGACCGCGGTCGCGAGGAGTAGGCATGGCAAGGGATCCGGAGCTGGATCGTCTCGGTCGAGAGCGAGATTCGGCACGCGAGCGTCAGCAACGAGCCTTCGAAGAGATGAAGCGACGTGGCGACGAAAGGCAGCGGACACGTGAGGCGACCTCACGCGCCTTTGAGAAAAAGAAGGCGGCTCAGGACGAACAGAATCGGCTGTTCGAGCGTAAGAAATCTGCCCAGGAGGCTACGAGTCGTGCCTTCGAGCGAAAGAAGGTCGCACACGATGCGTACTCGCGTGCAAGAGACAGCGTCCAATCAACGCGAAACAGCCTCAGCTCGTCGATAGATGCCTATCGCGCTTCGGCAGATCGGCATCGTGGTCAGGCAGAATATCTATCCCGACTCGTCGCCACAGCGTCCAGCAAGTGGGAGCGATCGGGGTATATCGACGGCGCGCGACGTGAACGTGAGTTGGCGCGCGGCGATTCACAGCAGGCCCGATACTATGTCGACCAGATCAAGTCACTGGGCTCGAATCTGCAGAGCTACCGGAACGCACTCGACAACGCCAGGAGTGAGTTCGACAATGCGAAGCGCGTATCTGATCCTCTGAAGGCGGACTTCGATGCGGCACGGACCCGAACACAGGCGGCCCGCGCGGAGTTTGATCGCCTGAAGCAGGTATCTGATGCCGCGGGGCGCGCTCACGATGCGGCGCGCGAAGCCTTCAACAAGGCGAAGGCCGAGAGCGAACGTGCGAAAGCTGCGTTTAACAAGAAACTGGAACAGCTGAAGGGGTCCGACTGGTTTGAGCGATCGCTTCCAGATGGAACGACGGTTTACGGACCGAAGTCGACCGAGGGGCATCCTGGACACAAGCACGGTCATCGCGGAAACGACTTCGATCGCTCACCTCACAGCACTATCGGTTCGGCCGCGTCTGACATTGCCAGAGGCAAGAATCAGCCGGGGCACACGCAGCGAGAGCATCCGACTAAGCGGTGGTAAATCGACGGTGGCTACTCCGGAGTGAATGCCGCCGACCCTTCAAACTTCACGTCAATCATTGTACAATCATGGGGTATGAATCGATCAACTCGAGACCGACGCATAAGCGAGTTGAGGCCCCTTCTAACTAAGGAGCCTATTACTCGCGCAATACGGCCAGCGACGATCGAGTTTGTCAAACTCATCGGGGACGATATTCGTAAGTTGAGCCTCGAGGAACGTCTTATCGGTGAGGGCACTGCTCTCGTAGGAAAGATTCTTTCGGTATTGGTTCTTCAGAGCAACGAGACGGCCGGGGTCAATACCGACGGATGGTTCAATCCGTACGATGAGCCTGTGCTCGAAAGAATCCTTGAACTGACAAGTGCACTTGATCTTGATGCCAACCAGCCTGAAATATGGTCTGACCTCTCAAAGGCGATCGACGATCTAAAGTAGCCTCATCACCATGCGCTTCGTCCGCGCGAAGCGCAGTGAGGTGTAGCAGTTGCATTTGCCGTACTTTTCACAACGCCCCGATCAGAATATTGACGTCGGCCGTCCTTCAGCGCATACTCCCTCTCGCATCGTTCTCGGCATGCGGCTTGTAGGAGAACCATTCCGGTTCGCCGGCCGCTCCTGAGAAGGAGGTGTCTCACCATGAGTGAGACCACGCAGGGCGGCACCGCCGCCCAGAAGGTGCTGTCAGTCCGGACGAGCGAGGACACCAGGGCGCAGCTCGAAGTCCTCGCCCAGCTCAACCAGCGCAGTGTCACCGAGGAGACTCGGATCGCCCTGGAGTACTGGGTGGAGAAGTCGAAGTCCGATCCCGCGGTGCGTCAGCGTGCCGAGCAGGTTCGTGCCGAGATCGAGCGTGAGGCGGAGACCAAGCGCAACGCCATCCTGGCCGTCCTCGGCACCGACGACGTGAACGGCGTATCGAGCACCATCAAACCCGTCACGCGGGCACCCAAGCAGGCCACGACAGCCTGAACCGCACCGGCGGCATCGTCCTCGAGCCTGAGAACTTCGCACTCTCGGTTCGGGGCACGGTGCCGCCTCTTTCATGTTGTGGGTGCACCACGGGGCAGTGTGGCTTCCGCCGCGTAGCAGGTTCTGCTATCAAGGAGGCGGAGGGCGGATGGATGCGATCTCAAATCAGGGGGCGACATCTTTCGCCTGCCACGGTCAGGGCCTACGAGAGTGACATCAGTGCGGTGCTCGGCTGGTGTTCCGATCGCGGCCTCGACCCGGCGCTACGCGAACTTGATGCCCGCCGGGTGTTCTCGTATTGCCTGGAGCTGAGGCGGCAGGGCCGCAGCGCGGCAACCATTCGGCGACGGCTTACGGCCCTTCGTGCGGCGTTTGAAGCGGGCGTTTCTGCGGATCGTGCGGCGTCGACCGCGGAGCTTTTCGACATCGAGAAGAGGGTCCTGCGGGATCCATCCCACCACACCGGGGTTCTTGTGCTCTCCGACGACCCCATCACGAGGGCCGGGCTCCGGGTCGTCTTGACCGACACGGGTGCGCTCTGCTGGTCGGATAGCGTCGCGTCGCCAGATCCGGCGACGATGACTGTCTGGGACTACATCCTCGTCTGGGTAAGCACCCCGGTCGGCATCGACCGCTTCAGCGCGATCACGCAGTTCACGCGGATCCACTCGGTGCTCACGACGAGTGTTCCGGTTGTCGCCGTGTACACGGGCAGCTTGCATCCCGTCGTGCGCTTGCGCTTGGCAGAGGCGGGGTTTCGTTACGCGATACCTCACGACTGGCTCTCCGCCCATCTGGGTCAACTGTCAGGGCTCTTGAGCGCCGCCGAACTACCAGCCCGGTTTCATCTCGAGACTGCGTTCGCGCTCCGGCAGCAGCTCGACCTGTTGCTAGGCGGCGCGTTGGCGCCGTTTCTCGACGAGGCAATGTCGCTCCCTCCGGAGGCGTGGACGGACTCATCACCGCAAGAGCATCTTCCGCTGTCTCGGCACGGGGTGCGTCGCCTCCGGCGGATTGCACATGAGCTCGCTGGCATCCCGGCACCGGACTTCGGCAAGTACTCGGCTGCAGTGCGCCGCGCACCGGAGTGGCCCGAGTGGGTCACAGTGCGCACGTTGGTCCGGTCGGCGCTTGGGATCGACGCGGACAGATAGCAGGTCCCCATCATCCATTTCAAGTAGCTCTTGAAGTCGCTTGCTGCCGCCCTACGGTCGTGGCAGTTGCAGTCTTCGAGAACCTGGGGTTTCGGATGGGCAAGGCAGTTGGTATCGATCTGGGGACGACGTATTCCGCGATCGCAATCCTCGGCGAGAGCGGCAAGGCGGAGATACTCGCGAACCGTGATGGTGAGCGCACGACGCCGTCGGTCGTGTACTTCCAAGACGACGGGTCAGTGCTGGTCGGAACGATGGCGAAGCGTTCGGCCGCCGTCGCGCCGCTTGATGTCGTCGACTTCGTCAAGCGACAGATGGGGAACCCGGACTGGCGGTTCGATGCTGCCAACGGTCGCCAGCTGTCCCCGGAGGAAGTCTCGGCCCTCATCCTCAAGCGGCTGAAGGAGGACGCCGAGCTCTATCTCGGCGAAGGCGCGGTCACGGACGCGGTCATCACTGTGCCGGCTTACTTCGATGACGCGAAGCGCCGCGCTACGAAGGACGCCGGCCGGATCGCCGGGCTGAACGTCCTCCGCGTCCTCAACGAGCCGACCGCCGCCGCCCTCGCATACGGCGAGGAGGCGCGCAAGGACGGCACGATTCTCGTGTTCGATCTGGGTGGCGGGACGTTCGACGTAACCGTGATGACAATCACGAACGACGTCTACGACGTGAAGGCCACCGACGGTTTGCATGAGCTTGGCGGCAAGGACTGGGACGACCGCCTGATGACGTGGCTCAACCAGCAGTTCCAGAACGAGGGCGGCCCTGACCTGACCGAGACGTTCGAGAGCGAAGCGGACCTGCGGGAGAAGGCTGAGGCCGCCAAGCGCACCCTCAGCCAGGCACCGTCAACGAAGGTCATCCTCTCGAGTGGAGGGGTCACGAAGTCGATCCCGGTCAGCCGCGAGCAGTTCGAGAGCATCACGGTCGACCTTCTCAACCAGGCGCGCGACCTCACCATCTCGCTGGTGGAAGAAACCGGCCTAGGGTGGGCAGGTATCGATCACGTCCTGCTCGTGGGCGGGTCGATCAAGATGCCGATGGTCGCGCGGATGCTGGAGGAGATCTCCGGTCGGCCGCCGCTGCGCGCCGGAAACCCGGACGAACTCGTCGCCCTGGGCGCCGGTATCCAGGCGGCGATCGAAGCGCCGAGCGCAGGCACGCCTCGCCCCAGGGCGATCATCAAGGATGTGACGTCGCAGGGGCTCGGTGTCGCGGTGCTCGCGGATGACGGTTCGGGGCGTCTGGTGAATTCGATCATCATCCCTCGGAATACAAAGATCCCGGCCAAGGGCTCGGACGCGTTCACCACGTCGGTCGAGGGACAGACCGAAGTGCACGTTCAGGTGACGCAGGGCGACGATGAAGATTTCGCTTTCGTCAAGGAGATCGGCGATCAGCTGCTGACCATCCCGCCCTACCCGAAGGGAGCACCGATCCGCGTGGAGTTCGCCTATGACATCGACCAGATGGTGTCGATCGCCGTCTACGACCTCACGACCGATTCGCTCCTTGGGTCCTTCGAGGTCGACAACACGGCGAACCTCAGCGACGAAGATATCCGCACGGCAACTGACAACAACAACGACACAGAGGTGGGCTGACCATGACAACAGCAACGTTCGTAGACTTCTACGACATTCTTTCCCTGCCGGAAACCGCTGACGCCGATCGCATCAAGGAAGCGATCCGGGGCCAACGGAGGATCTGGAACAAGCGCGCCGGCCAGTCCGATGCCGTCCAGAAGAGCTTGGCCGAGCAGCGTATCCGCGACCTCGCCGAAGCCGAACGGGTTCTGCTCGACACCTCGGCGCGGAGCAGCTACGACAGCACGCGCGTCCAGAACAAGGCCCGTGCCGCGGCAGAATCCGCCACGGCCGGAGGCTCGGGGTCCGAAGGGACTCGGGACTGGCTCACCGAAGCACGTACCTTCTACGCAAACGGCAACGCCCACGCGGCGAACTACGCCGCGCGCGAAGCCATCGCCGTCAACGGGGCAAGCCACGAAGCCTGGAACATCCGCGCTAACTCGTCGTTCATCCTGTCGAACTACGCCGACGCCGGGTTCGAGTTCCGTGAGGCCATTCGCCTCATGCCGCACAACGCTGCCTACCACTTCGACTACGGCGAGGCGCACGCTGCGACCGGCAACTGGGCCGATGCACTGGCGGAGTACGAGATCGCCCTGCAGCAGGTGCCCGGTGATCCGGTCTACAAGACCGCTATCGCCAATGTCTACCTCAACACCGGCAAGCCCGAGCAGGCCCTCCAGCTCATGGAAGAGGTCGTCAAGTCTCAGCCCGACGTCGAGGTCTTCCAGTACTACCTGGCGTGGGCGTTGCACGACGTCAACCTGACGAAGTGGTCGCGGCTTCGCGGCGGCGGGGTCATCATCACCTCGCCGGAGCAGATCAAGGTCACCCGTGAGATGTCCGGCCGCGCGCTCAAGCTCAAGTTCTCGGATGATGCACTGCGCGCCTCGCTCCAAGACAACCTTCGCCGCGCCGACCTGGCCGAGGCATCCAAGTGGACGGGCTCCGGGAACATCCTGTGGTATCTCGGCGCCACCCTCGTCGGAATCATCATGCTGTTCTCCGGCTTCGGGGCCGGAAGCGCGGGAGTTGGATTCGTCGGCCTCATCATTGCGGGGCTCGTCGTGTGGGCATTCGTCGCTCGCCACCACAAGCCGGGCTGGAAGTTCAATGCGGCCAATCCCGGTATCCAGACCCGTGGCGTCTAGGACTGCGGCGACTGATGTCTGAATCAGCCACGCTGGAGGAGGTCGCCACCGAGCTATCCGCTCTCCGCGACCTCTTCCAGCGGCGACTTCTTGACGACAAGGCCAAGGCGCGCCTCTACGACGAGCTCTACGCACAGGTCGAGTTCGCTCGGCATGGGCTGGCACGAACTCAACTCCGGCCACTTCTCGGCGAGCTCCTCCTTCTCATGGACCGGCTACAGGGGGTTGCGGACAACGCCGTAGTTGAGAGCGTTGTTGAGGAACTTGAGGAGGTACTTCGCCGCCGCGATGTCCGCCGGGTGCCTCCGATCGACCAGTTCGATCCGAAGTACCACGAAGCTGTCCGGGTCGAGTCCGTGGCGGATTCGGCCAAGGGGCAGGTCGTCGCCGTGCTTCGTGACGGCTACATGGTCGGCGAAGAAGTCCTGCGCCCCGCATTGGTTGTGGTCGCCTCTGGAACGAGCACCACAGATCCCACGTCGGACGCTGATGCAGGCGCTGATACCGAGGTGACTGATGATTGACGACGAGGTGGCGCGTCTCGCGTCTGATGTCGTCACGCAGGCAAACCGGGCCGCCGGGCTGCTCGAGGCGCACAAGGCGTCAGCGGCAAAGAACGCGGCGATCGCACGGTCGCAGGCCGCGAAGGTCCGCGAAGCAGCCAACACCGAGTTACTGCAGTCGCTGCGAAACACGCTTGGTCGGGCGCGTGAAGCGGCACTCGGAAATGTTACGGCGCTCGCCCCGGGAGCGCTTGGTGCCCGATGGGATGAGGTCGAAGCCCTGAGGCAGGACGTCGACGTGCTTGGGGCGGCTGAGTATGTTCGCTGCGGCTCGCTCCTGCTCCGGCAACAGGGAGCAAGCCCTACCGAAGTGCCGCTCATCCTGCCGTTCCTCGACCAGGGCAATATCCGGATCGTAGCGGGGAGTGATCGCCGCGACGCTGTGACAGGTGCGGTTCAAGAGATCGTCTTGAGAAGCCTCCTCGGCACCGGCGCCGGGCAACTGAGCCTGCTCACGTTCGACCCGAAGCTGTCGGCGTCGCTGGCATTGTTCACGCCGCTGCGGCAGGCCAGCGAGGAGGTCGTGAAGCAGGCACTCTCAACCGCGGATGAACTGCGCGTGCTGCTTGAGGGGCTTACCCGCGATGTCCGGCGCATTTCGGACATGTATGGAGGTGCCCCGACAACGCTTGGCGAGTTCCGCCGCTCGACGGGGCAGCCCATCGAGCACTACCAAGTCGTCACGGTGCTCGACTACCCGACGGGCTTCGACGAGCGACTGAACACGCTCCTGCTGACATTGATGCGGACCGGGCCAAACTGCGGCATCAGCTTTATCGTGCACCACGACCAGAGCGCACCCATCCCCGATGGAGTCGACGTTGCCGCTCTGACATCTCTAGCCACATCGGTGGACTTGAATGCCGCCGCATTTCCCCTCGCTGAGGGATACCAAGTTCGCGCCGGATCTGCACCGAGCTCCGCGATCGTGGAACCCGCGCTCGCGAAACTCACTACGAGTATCCGTAAAGCGGCAGCACCGCGCATCGACTTCCTCGATCTCCAGCCTGACCCTCACGCCTACTGGTCCGAGCGATCGGCTGACCGGATCACGGCGACGATCGGACGGATCGGGCATCACCCGATCCAGATCACCCTCGGCGATGAAGTCGAGCAGAAGCACAACGTGCTCGTCACGGGCGCCGTCGGCCAGGGAAAATCCAACCTCCTCATGGCCCTGATCCACAGCTGGGCGATGAACTACTCGCCCGAGGAACTCGAGTTGTATCTCCTCGACTTCAAAGACGGCGTCAGCTTGTATCCGCTGGCGGCACATGGAACGAACGCGGACTGGCTTCCCCACGCCAAGGTACTCGGACTCGAGAGCGATCGTCCCTTCGGGCTCGCTGTCCTTGAGCACCTGGTAGGCGAGTTCGAGCGGCGCTCCCGAATCATCAAGCCATACGGCGACAACATCGCCCGCTACCGCGCGGAACAGCCACACGGGACCATGCCTCGGATCGTCGCGGTCATCGACGAGTTTCAGGTGCTTTTCGAAGAAGACGACGACACCACGTCAGCCGCAGTACTGGCTCTTGAGAGGCTGGCTAAGCGCGGCAGAGCATACGGCATCCACCTCGTCCTGGCATCGCAAACCCTGTCAGGGATCACCGCACTGCTCGCGAAGCAGGACGGCATCTTCGGCCAGTTCCCGATCCGACTCGCACTCCACAACTCGGCCGCCGAGTCGCGCGTCGCGTTGTCGCAGAACAACACCGAGGCCGCCCGTCTCCGCTACCGTGGCGAACTCATCGTCAACAAGGACTTCGGTGAAGTGGACGCCAACCAGCGTGGCGTCGTCGCGTTCGCCGACCCTGACAAGCTCCGCGAAGCACGGAGCGTACTTGTCAAGCGCACCCACGGCGGGCCCATTCCCGCCGTGTTCAATGGAGCCGTCCCCGCCAACCTGGCCGAACACCTCGTGCACGACAACACGACTGAGGCACCCACGGCGCTACTCGGAGTGGGCATCGACGTGAACGCCCGCGTCTACTCGGTCCCCTTTGACGATGCCAGTGGGCGGCACCTCTCTATCCTCGGCACCGGCAAACGAGTCGACGGCTCGGTGGGAAATCCCGCCGCCGACGCACTGCAAGCTGCGGCTGCTTCGCTGGCCTGGTCCACTCCGAGCGGGACAGCGAGATTCATCATCCTCAACTTGCTGGCGCCATCGGACCCGAGTCAGCAAATCGTTCAAGACCTTCACGAACTTGTCGAGCAGCTTGGCCATGAGTCTCGGGTCGTCAACGCTAAGGAGGTCATCGCCGAGCTGGCACATCTCGAGGAAGAAGTAGCCTCCAGGCGGGGGAGCTCGCCCGATACGAAGATCTACGTCATTGGCTTCGGTCTAGACCGACTCCAGCAAGCACGGGTGCTCAACTTCGAAACCGGAACGACACCCGTCGACGGCCTCATTGCGGTCTGGAAAGATGGCGCGCCACTCGGGGTCCACCTGCTCGGCTGGTGGTCCAACGTGCGCATCTACAACGACCACGTCGGGTTCGATGCCCAAGGACTCATCGACACGATCATGGTGTTCAAGATCCCGACCGACGCCGCCATCGACGTCTTCGGCCCCTTCTTTACCTGGCACTCGCCAGACAACCGGGCCGCCGTCCGCGACGTCGCCCAGGAGACCACCCCGGATGTTGTCGTGCCGTTCAGCGACACCTCCACCGGGGCACTCTCAGCGCTCATGGACGCGCAGGGGAGGTAGCACCATGGCAGCGGAACACACCACCTACGACACATACCTCAATTCACTTGCGACGCTCCGCAATGCCCCCGACAAACATAAAGACGAAACACGAGTCGTCGCGGCAACCTACGATCAGTCGATCGTGTACGCGAACAGATCGGTGGAGCAATCGCAGGAGCGGTTCGAGCGCGGACAAGCGGCGATCGAACGTCACCTCAAGAACGCAACCAACTTCTTGGCCAAAGTCGACGAAGCCTCTCGGATACCTCCGCGCATCAAGCCCAGCGTTGTCCCCGCCAGCGCCACAGGAACAGAAGTCGACACCGCGCTGCAACAGCTCGCCCAGACCACCAGCAGCCTGGGCATCGCCGTCGATCGGCTTGTCGCACAACAATCGCAGCCTGCTCCCGAAGTCAGGACAGGAGTAGCCGAGAAACCCGTGGCGCCTCCCGTGCGGAAATTTAGTCGGGGCCTGCTGTACGGCATGATCGGTGGCGGCGCACTCATCCTCATAACTGTCGCGATAGTTCTCCTCACTCGATAAGGAAAGAAGCAGATAATGTCTCAGCTCACCACACTCAAGCAGCAGATCGCTTCGATCGGCAACGACGCCAAGACCACCGCACAAGGATTGCAGGGATTCAAGGGCAAGTTCTCCCAAGCGGTCAGCCAAGTACAGGCAACCATTGGCGGAAGTGCACAGCAAGTCGACCAGCAGATGATCTCAACCCTGCAAGCCGCCGAGAAGCAGGTGGACGCAGCCATCGCAGCCCTGCAACAGGCCGCACAGGCGGCCAACAAGTACGCCTCGTCGCTGTAAGTCGACCCCTAGGAAAGGAACCGCACCATGGGACTCTTTGACAAACTCGCCAGCAAGTTCGTCCCCGAACTCGGCGACATCGAAACCAGCATGGCCAAAGACCCGAAAGCTCCGGCCGAGATGCTCCGTAAGATGGCGAATCAGGAACCCAAGCTCTGGGACGCGATACTCGAGAACCCCAGCTGTCCAGAGGATGTCCGTCAGTACATTACCGACGCCCGAAATGCAGGCTGAGTCTGACGCGTTGTGACGTGATGGAGTTGACGATCCCTCCCACCGGTTCTGGCACTGATTCACCGCATGAGTGAACTGCAAGCGCTTTGCAACACACTCAGCGCGATCGACCAAGACATCATGGGCGCCGCCCAGCAGCTGCAACAGCACGCCCAGCGATGCGCAAAAGCAGCACAGTACGCCGCGTCGACGGTGCGCAACGAAGACGGTACAACCAACCCCGGAGCGACACATGCGGCCAACGCGCTGAACGTGGCCGCTCGCGCAGCCGGCCAGGCGGCCCAGCTACTCGCACAGGCTGCTCAGCAGGGGCAAGCGTTCGTGGCGAGGACAGTGGCAAATGGCTCCGGGGGAGGTGCTGGCGGCGCTGGTTCCTCCGGGAGCGTCGGCGACAGCGCCGGAGGCCTTCAACAGGCAGACATTGCGGCTATCCAAGACTACACGGGCACTGGGTATCTCAAGATGAACGCGATGCTGCGAGGTGAAATACCGCTGGATGCGTCTATTGCCGAGCGAGTCGTGGCGATGAGCTCCGCATTGAAGAAGCTCCCTGACTATCAGGGACTTGTGGTGCGTGGTACCAATTTGTCGGAGGACGTTCTTAGCAAGTATGTTCCTGGCAATGATGTCTGCGAACATGCCTTCACGAGCTATGACAAGCTAAAGGGCTTCTCGGGAAACGTTCAATTTCATGTCGAGTCGAAGACAGGAAAGGACATCTCTGGGTATTCCATCTGGGGTCCGGCTGATGGTGGTCATGAGCGGGAGGTTCTATTTGATCGTTCGACCAAATTCCGCGTTACTTTTCATGGTATTCTGGAAGATGGAACGCACAACATATATTTAGAGGAGGTGTAAAGAAATGCAAGAATACAACCCGAATGGTTACGTGCCATCCGTAGAAGAGCAAGAATCCATAGACCGGATGAAGGCCAAGGCTGCCGATGTCGAGTGGGTTGTCGACGACGGCTCGGAGGCGATTCGCCATCTGCGCGATAAGCAGGCTGGACCGGTCGGAAACTTTGATGGTAAGGGTGTAACCAAGGAGCAGCTCGACGATTTCCTTCGAGCCGCGAAAAAGTCTCAAGAAGACGGCGAGTCCTCGTAAGGTCTTGCTGGCTCATTTTCATTCGCTCTGAGTGGAGCGAACAACGACACAGGGGTCCCCATGGCATCATTCTCACAAGGCGACAAGGTTGAATCTGTCGTCAAGATCACCGGCGGGATGTTCTCGCCGGATGTCCCGGCTGGATCGAAGGGCGTGGTGCTGAGCTCGAACTGGAGCGGTTCGAGCTGTCGAGTGCACTTCACCGTCAGCGGGATGTTCAGCGACACTGAGGTTGACGTGGACGTGAACCCGGAGTATCTGAAGAAACGCTGGTGAGTCACGCTCGCAGCAGGGCGGTCCGCGTCGTCAAGCCGCTCATGCTTGACGAATCGCACGAGGGAGCGCATAGTACGGCGCAGATATGACCCCCGAACGATGGATGAGACTCAACCCCAAGCAGCAGCACGTCATGGTGGTGGCGATGTACGTCCGCAACGCGATGGAGGACTTCCATGTCAAGCACCTCAGCGACGAACAGATGGCCGAGCTCAACCCGATCATCCGCCAAGCCCTGTTCGACGTCATCACGATCATCGAGGACGACGATCTCGACCGTCAGGCCTACAACATGGGTCTCCTAGCAAACCAGATCCCGCCGTACTGGGAGGTTCCAGACAAGCCGTCGTTCGAACAAGGCAAGGCCCGTCGACGCTACGACCAGGCCGCCTGATCGGCAGGATGGCTCACCATCCAGGGCGCGGACGCATCTTCACATCGCGCTTGAGCAGTTCGGCACGAATCGTGCGCGCGGTGAATCCCAGCCGCGAGCCGACCGTCGCGAGCGACAGCCCGGATACGTAGAACTCGACAGCCTGATCGACTTGCTCGGCATTCATGCCCTTGGGCCGCTGCGCAACGCCAGCGCGCTCCAGTGCGGCGGCGATGGTCGTGCGATGGATGTTCCGCTCTCGCGCGATGTCGTTCATCGTGCGGCCTGCCAGGTACTCGGCGACGACCGCCTCGACATCGGCGTCGGGTAGCTTTTTCGGCCGCCGAGCCGCTTGAAGAGGTCGAGATGCCGCACGCTTGACAGATTGTGAGCGTGCGCTCACAATAAGGGCGGTCAGTCGGGCGGCGGTATCCGCTCGATTGCAGTGGCTCCGTAGGAGCCCCACCACTAGGTGGTGTTTTTTATATTTTCGCTGAGGGCTCCCATGTGGTGTTTTTATATCCTGGGGATAACATTCCTGTGCTGAAAAAATCTTTACAGATATGATAATCGGTCACTAGCAGTGTGTGAGAAGTGATTTTTATCCACAGTGCCTAGTTGTTGATAAAGTTACAGACTATTTAGATCGAATCTGTTTAATAAGAAGCATGATTACAAAACTATTACTCCAAGAAAAAGCCGCTGATATTAACCTAAAGCTCGATGGTCTTAAAGATGAGATTGAAACACATCTTGCGTCACTGACTGTTTTTATAGAGAAAGTAAGAGCGAAAGTAAACAGCTATGACCTAGATGTCACCGATCAAGGCAAAATAGCAAAAATTAATGATCGTTTTGAAATATATTATAACAATTTACGTCATGCAAGAGACGGGCTCTTTCTTGTCGGAGCAACCTTCAGGCGTATACAATCTTCAGGCGTATAAATGAATGAGAGGATCGAGAAGGATGACGACAATAAAGATGACATTTGACCAGAAAATTGATAACGTACAAGGCCAGCTAAATATGATGAACAGTGGCGACTCAGTTTTTAAGGGCTATGTACATCGTCAGTTCGAAGTGATCGCAAAGGAAATGGTAACGAAGGAAGATCTTCGTAATATGGAAGCAAGAATCGGTAAGAAGATGGCGACCAAAAAAGATCTGAATAAGTTAGAGGCAAGAATAGAGTCGAAGATGGCGACGAAAGCTGATTTAAACAAATTGACTGAAATTGTCATAAAGATCGCCGATAAGGTCGGTGTGTCAGCATAAGCATATATACGCTATACTGTTGCCATGCATCTCTACTTTATTCGTCACGGGGAAAGCACGTCAAACTACGGTGATCTGATTACTGGTCAGCAGGACGTACCACTGACAAATCTTGGTCGTTTGCAGGCGCTGGCTGCGGGGCAAACGATTGCCGCTCAGGGAATTACCATTGACCACATTATCTGTTCGCACTTGATGCGTGCGCACGACACGGCGAAGATTATTGCCAAGGAAATTGGCTTTCCAGAGGATAAGATTCAAGTGAACGATCTGGTCATCGAACGCTCATTTGGGGCACTCGAAGGGCAGCCAAAGATGAATCCGGCGAAGCTAGACGATGACCTGATCAAAGCAAGCGGCGGAGAACTCGATCCACAGATTCGCGAACGTGCCCAAAAACTCCTTGATTCACTAAAAGGAACAACCGGAAATGTCCTGATTGTGTCGCACACCGGCTTTGGTCGCCGGCTTCGTGCGGTCATTGAGGAAATACCCACCCAGTACAGCCATAACTTCAAGAATGCTCATCTGACTGATCTTGGAGAAATACGCTAAATCTCTTGCAAAAACAGAGTGGAACAAGTACAATATTTTATTAGTTAAGCGCACGTTCTAGTAAACCTTCTGAACTAAGTTCAAGAACTCATAAAGAACCTCTGGCGATAGAAATTTGTAGTTCATCCTAAAGAAATATCGTGCGAGGTTCTCTTTATTGTAAGATAATTGCAAAAAATACAGCAGATTATAACGTTTTATCCTTTACGACGGCGTGTCTAGGTGATAAGATCGGAAAGCTTGAGTGCGGACGGAGCCCACAATATGTGAGTTGACATGCGCCCTCAAGAGGTGAGAGCACAGCAATTTAACAATTTGATTGTAAGAAAATTTTTTAATAGATTGACGGCAAGTAATTGTAATACATGGTTATTGCCAATTACTAGTTAAGTCAATGCATAAAAAGGTACTCAAGGGCACATAAGTGGATGCCTAGACGTGTATGACCGATGAAGGACGTGGAAGACTGCGAAAAGTCTTGGGGAGCTGTCTAGCAAGCTTTGATCCAGGAATATCCGAATGGGGAAACCCGGCACGAGTTATGTCGTGTCACCTTATCCTGAATAAAATAGGGATTTTGGCGGGAACCAACTGAACTGAAACATCTTAGTAGGTTGAGGAAGAGAAAATAAATAATGATTCCGGGAGTAGTGGCGAGCGAAACTGGATCAGCCCAAACCTTTTAAGTTTCCAGATTTATCTGGATAAGCTGTTAGGCGAATACTTAGATGGGGTTGTGATATGACATGAGACCATGTCAGAGAACTGAAGGCAACTTCAGTCATCTGATATGCGACTGGCGACTAACATCGACCAGATAAGGTAAAAAATTAGAGTTGTTAGCAGAATTGTTTGAATGACAAGCCAAAGGACGTGAAAGCCGCGTACGCGAAAACAACTTTGACCTTATACATGTTTTATCGAGTAGGACGGGGCACGAGAAACCCTGTTTGAATCCGGCAGGACCACCTGCCAAGGCTAAATATCATACACGATCGATAGTGAACTAGTGCAGTGATGGAAAGGTGAAAAGAACCCCGGGAGGGGAGTGAAATAGATCCTGAAACTTAGTGCCTACAAGGAGTCGGAGCCCTACGGGGTGACGGCGTGCTTTTTGTAGAACGATCCAGCGAGTTAATTTCATACGCAAGGTTAAGACAATTGTCGGAGCCGTAGTGAAAGCGAGCCTGAATAGGGCGATATAGTGTATGGGATTAGACCCGAAACCGGGTGACCTAACCATGAGCAGGTTGAAGCTACTGTAATAGGTAGTGAAGGACCGAACCGTCGTACGCAGCAAAGTGCTCGGATGACTTGTGGTTAGAGGTGAAATGCCAATCGAACTCGGAGATAGCTGGTTCTCCTCGAAATAGCTTTAGGGCTAGCGTCAATTCATTAGCCAATGGGGGTAGAGCTCTGTAAAGGACTGGGGGGTGCAAACCTACCCACCCTTAACAAACTACGAATACCATTGGTGGTACATTGGCAGTTAGAACGTCGGGGCTAAGCTCGGCGCTCGAAAGGGAAACAGCCCAGACCATCGTCTAAGGTCCCTAAATATATACTCAGTGGGAAACAAGGTGAGATTTCTTAAACAGCTAGGATGTTGGCTTAGAAGCAGCCATTCATTTAAAGAGTGCGTAACAGCTCACTAGTCAAGAGATCTTGCGTGGAAAATGTAACGGGGCTTAAGTATATTACCGAAGACATGGATGTATGTAACCTGCGGGTTACATGCGTGGTAGAGGAGCGTTCCTCTCTGCAGTGAAGCTGAACCGTAAGGTTTGGTGGAGCGTGAGGAAGTGAGAATGCTGGAATGAGTAACCATAAGACGGGTGAGAATCCCGTCGGCCGTAAGAGCAAGGTTTCCTGAGCCATGGTAATCATCTCAGGGTTAGTCGGGCCTAAGCCGAGGCGCATAGCGTAGGCGATGGACATCAGGTTAATATTCCTGAACCGGTTATAATTTGTACACTGTTCACGGTGAAGTAGTCGAAGCGGATTCATGGTATGTATCCGTCCAACTCAGCAGGAATGCAAGAGGAGTGAAAGTTACCCTTCGGGGTGACGATTTTGATCAAAGCACTGGCAAGAAAAGCAGATGTACGCGTGATTATATCCGCCCGTACCGCAAACCAACACAGGTGCTCAAAGTCGAGTAGACTCAGGCTTACGAGAGAACCTTTGCTAAGGAACTCGGCAATATAGCGACCGTAACTTCGGGATAAGGTCTGCCCCCACATCAAAATGATGTGAGCCGTGTTCAAAGTATCAGTAGATATATTAGTAATAGGTGGTTAAAAAACGTACACTTCCCAGGCTTTTAAGGCTCCCAAGCCTTAAAAAACAGGATTTTGTATAAGTGAGTACGCTTGCATCAGACGATTACGTTAGCAATACGAAAGTACTGCTGGCGTCATACGAGATGTACAGTGAACAAATCCTTTTATGACCATCAAAATTTTTTACTGAGATAGACAATATGATATTGTTATTCTCCCAAAAATTGGCTAAATTTATCTACCAATGCTAGGGAGAGTGACATCACATTGCTTTTTTGAGCACGATCTCTCGCATCTTTTGATGTGGGGGCCGCAGCAAAAGAGCCCACGGAACTGTTTACCAAAAACACAGGTCTCTGCGAACACGAAAGTGGATGTATAGGGGCTGACTCCTGCCCAGTGCTGGAAGGTTAAGGTGAAGGCTTTACGGTCTGAACTGAAGCCCCAGTGAACGGCGGCGGTAACTATAACCGTCCTAAGGTAGCGAAATTCCTTGTCAGGTAAACGAACTTGCCTGCATAACGAGCAATCGGTATGAACGTTAAGGAAGATAAACAGAATTCAAATTGTGCGGAACGTAACATGGCTATATGCTGGAAACTCTCTTAAATTCCGACGAGCAATCGGTCGGACTATGGAGACAATCAGCAGGGAAGACTAGATTTTCTAGAACCCTCAGAGACTACACGCCATGCTCCCATAAGGGATGAAGATATAGTCCGAACTCTACGGCGACGTAGAGGACACGAAAGTCGTGTCGTAACAACAAGCGATTTCCATTAGCTAAATCCAAAACTTTTGGCGGATTCATTTCGCAAAAGTTCTGTCATTTAGAGGAAAAAGAGCAGCCCGACAAGTTTCATCTTGTCGGCGCGATGAGAAAAAACCAAAGGTTTTGTCTTATTTGAAGTTCTGACCCGCACGAATGGAGTAATCATGTGGGCACTGTCTCAGCAAAGGACTCGGTGAAAGTGCATTGGCGGTAAAGATGCCGTCTGTCCGTACCAGGACGAGAAGACCCCATGGAGCTTCACTACAGTTTTACATTGTTCCGGGTTCGTGCATGTGTAGAATAGGTCGGAGACTGTGAAGCAGATACGCTAGTATTTGTGGAGTCGAAATGTGAAATACGACCCTTGCCCGGATCTTGATCTAACCGACGCCGTTATCCGGTGTCGGGACCGTGTATGATGGGTAGTTTAACTGGGGCGGTTGCCTCCTAAAGAGTAGCGGAGGCGTTCAAAGGTTGGCTAGCAACGGATGGAAATCGTTGTGATAGTGTATGCGCAAAAGCCAGCTTGACTGTGAGGAGTACATTCCAAACAGAGACGAAAGTCGGAGCAAGTGAACCGCTGTAAGTACAATTTATTGTACATATATGTGGGAATGACAGCGAACACGGATAAAAGTTACCCTGGGGATAACAGGCTTATAGCGCCCAATAGTTCACATAGACGGCGCTGTTTGGCACCTCGATGTCGGCTCATCACATCCTGGAGGGGGAGCACCTTCCAAGGGTTCGGCTGTTCGCCGATTAAAGTGGTACGCGAGCTGGGTTCAGAACGTCGTGAGACAGTTCGGTTTATATCCGGTACGGACGATAGGAAATTTGAGGAGATCTGCTCGTAGTACGAGAGGACCCGAGTGGACGAATCTCTGGTGTATCGATTGTGGCCACCTGCCGCATTGTCGAGTAGCTACATTCGGAATAGATAAGCGCTGAAAGCATATTAAGCGCGAAACTAACTTCAAGATAAGATTTCCCTATGAGGACACAGAAAGAATATCTGTTTGATAGGTGCAAGGTAGAAGCGCAGTAATGCGTGCAGCTGAAGCATACTAATAGTCCCATCGCCTTTTTATGTCCTTATCACTCGACATCAAGCATTTGTTTGATAAAAGTGATGAGGTAAAGACTTAACTAGTATTTGGTGTGAATCATCACACTTGAACGTCAATCTTACGTTGACTTACAATCAAATAACCGTGCAACGATTCATAACTGTCGTCGTCAAACGACGCACTGTGAGTTGGACATCGAAGCAAGGTTTTTCCGCCCACTGATTTTTTATATCAGCGCAAAGAGTGAGAAAAGCCTGACTTCGGTGCCCATGGCGCTGAGGAAATACCTGTTCCCATTCCGAACACAGCAGTCAAGCTCAGCAGCGGCGATTATACTGCCACAAGCGGGAAACTAGCACGGTGCCGAATTATACAATGACCCCTGGTAATACCAGGGGTTTTGTCTTGCATAATTCTTACCCTCATAAGATATTTCACTATTGACAATATAATAATATAAAGTATAATAACATTAATGAAATTTATTGAACAAAATGAGCATATTTCTGATTCTGTAAATATAGATAGAGAGACACAAGCTCGGATAGATGCTTTTATGAAACTTCACCGTTCCGATTATAAGGACGTCGTCGCTTATAACTTATCGCCAGTCGAGCGTGCACGATATAATTATTTTCGGCGTAACCGAATCAACAACCACCTGATTTGGGGTGGTATATTTTACGAAGAAGAATATCCAGAATCTGAAGAGCATTACGATCTCCAGAATCTGATTGACTCTCAATCACACACAACGCAAGAAATATTTAACCCAGAGAAATACTATGCCGGAAAAGGGTTTGCTGAATTAGAAGATGAGCGTAAAGAGGATCTTAAGCAACTGAATACTGTGTCATTCATATCACGACACCTTGCGGCTGGAGTTATTCAAGCGGTTGTTGAGGGCTAGGCAATGACGAGGGCTAACATGCCGTTACTTTTAGAAGCTATCGAAAGGCTAGAGAAAAACAGCGGCAACGAAGACCTTACTTCGGTATTTGAAGGTATTATTGATGCGCAGGATCAGGACTCCAAAGTCGACACTGAGGTAGCGGAACTGGTATTACGCGCCGTTGTCGATTATGGGCAAGCGGCAAACTGGCCAGTCGATATGATCAGTGATGAGAGTTCTATTTTTACGACCTTACCGCGATATCAAAATGAGCCAGCAAGTTTCTTGTTAAAGCGCCTATCTAGTCGTGACTTTGGTATCGCTCTGGGACATTACCTGCCTGATACCATTAGAGAAAGACTTATTATTATGACGGGAGCGTTATCTGGACAGTTTAAAGCGACTATCGAGAATGAGTAGACGTCAAGTTACGATGGTTGACCCACTAAACATATAGGACACTTGTGTCCAGTGTAGCATTATCGTAGCCTGGAATGCCTTGAAGGTATTCCACGGGCGTACGCATGCGCAACATGCTGTACGGCTGGTAGAAATTGTAGTCGACAATCCTCAACGAGGAATTCTTGGAGCGCGGCTTTGTGGTGTGAGTTGGTGGTCAGCTTTTTGTAGCGGTCTTTGTCGAAACCAGGCTAACCGGATACGGGCTCCTTAAACCTGTAGTTGTTTTCCAGTCATAGATCTTGTTCTCACTTTCACTCCTTTCTAGTTTAGTGAATGTGTCCAAGATGTATGGTGGGTGGATAATTGTATTATATTCTTGTATTGACAAATGAAGAGAGAGAGTATAGTAATTAGCAAATCAATCAAAAAAGAATCAAAAAAGAAAAAAGGAAGAAAATGGAACAAAGTCTACACACGTCTGAGATAAATGAAGATGACATGTACAAAACGGTTGAATATGAAGACGGTGGTTCAAGTGCCATCGTCGTTAACACTGTTGGTGCAACAGTCGATCTTAAAGATGGTGATCATAAATACCTTAAATCTCCCGAGCGTAATCCCGCACAAGAAATTCTTATTAGTGGATACACTGAAGGCGGAGAGAAGGTAAAGTTAGTGATTGATGGCAATTATGCTGTAGCTTTTGGGGTTGATAAAGACGGTAAACAATTTGCAGAGGTTTCACATACTCAGCCTGAAGACCTGGCTGCGCTTCGTCAACCTATTAAAATTGGTCAGCCTGCCGAGGCATGGAATGGCATGATAGTGACGTCAGTTGCAGCACAGTACAAGTCAGATGGGGGCGGCGCAACCGAAAAACTCGACCAGCAAAACCCCTTCTCAATAGCCGAAAGACTAGTGCAACGAGCGAAGCGAGCGAAATAAGCGCGGACTATCAGTCTTGTCGGCACAAATGCAACTGAATTAAAGATTCAACCAAAAAAAACGACCAATCTCGCAGATGTGGTCGTTTTTGGTGGTGACGTTTCGAGTGAATCATAATTTTGGATTCAAACAGGTGCATATTTATAATATCGCACGAGCGGGATATGTGCAATGGTAACATAAACACTTTTATACATTTCACGCAAATATATCTATGCAATATAAACTGCTTGTGTAAAACTTGACAGACTTGTGTACATATGCTAATGTTTATAACATACACATATCATGTGTGAGGTATAAACGAGGGTTTTCACGGCGTGACGCTAGTGGAAATCTTTTTAAATTTGTGGACATCGCAATGGATTTTATTCCAACAGATGCCAAGGAGAACTGTACAATGGCAGGAACAAAAGTAGGCGGTCAAAAGGCTGCCGCAAAAAACCTACAACGTGACCCAGACTTCTACGCGAAGATCGGTCGTCGTGGTGGACAAAACGGACACACTGGTGGATTCGCAGCTAACCCAGACCTCGCACGTGTTGCGGGTGCTAAGGGTGGACGAATTTCTCGTCGCCGTTCAACGAAAAAAGTAGCCTAAGTTACTTTCCAATAAAAAAGACTCCTGGATAGGGTCTTTTTTATTGGGATTACCGAAGGTTACTTCTTTTTGAATATCGTCGGAGTCCGCAGAGCCTGGCTTCATTAACACGCCAGACGTGACCACAGGCGACGCAGGTGTACTCGTTTTTTGCGGATTGATAGCCGGTTGCTTCGCAGGCTGGACAGATGCTACGGGCATGAAGCCAATCACGATAGGTGTCCAGATGATCCTGGACAGTGCCATCCGAGATAGGGATGCCGTACTTTGCCGCCAGGACAACTGCCGTATCCCACGCTTCAGTTTCCATGGCGATCAGTTCAACATCCTTTGAATAATCACGGTGTTCAAGTACACCATGTGCCAGTTCGTGAATCAAAAGATTGGTATTGCGAGGGTCTGATGTGTCATAAAAAATAGTCTGTGTATCTGGTGACCAAGCGAACCGATCGCCGGCGGTGAATGAAAAGTGCGGATAGGCAGCTTGTAATTTAGGCAGCAGCGAGTGCGTCGAGAGCATAGTAGTAACATCCGTAGATAACAGCAAGTTCAGGGTGTTTTGCCTGCACAACTTTTGGTGCCGGAATGTGAGCCGGAAGGTGTTCGTTGAGAAGGCCAGTCAGGTCTTTGCCGAAGTGGTCAAAGTACGTTCCAATGCTTCCGCCGATGATGATCACGTCTGGCTGAAGGACAGGTATAATCGCCAAAAAACCGCGACTGATACGATTGGCAATAGTGTGCCAGACGCGCCGACTGGTGATGTCGCGAGCGTACTTGCCGTAGGCTTGGTAGATTGCTTTCCCTGAGGCGAAGCTTTCCCATTCGCGTACCACGCCGTCAAACTCTACCAGTGACCGACCGGCTTCGCTGTATCGAAGGGCGGGGTTGATTTTGCCTTCAGTGATGATGCCGCTGCCAATACCGGTGCTGACGGTGACATAAAGAGCAAGTGGGGGAACTTCTTTAAGCTGGCGCGTTTCGGCAAGACCCGCCAGGTTGGCATCGTTCTCAACAAAGAGAGGAGCGTCACCAAGGATACCTTTTAAGGCCTGCGCGACGTCGAAATTCATCCATTTGAGGTTATTGCACCAGATAGCGATACCATCTTTGACAATGCCGGGCATGGCGACGACGACCGCTGCAACGGTTCCATTGCCAAAATGATTATGCAGCTCGGTTTTCAGCGTGGCAGTCCATTCTAACGTGGTTTTAGGAGTAGGGAACTGAAATTGTTCCCCGATGCGGCCATCTTCTAAAAAGCTTGCCACCAATGTTTTTGTCCCACCCGTATCGACCGCCACTAACATGTCATAAGTTTATCATGTTCGGTACGCATCGCCACTGACATTGTTCGTGATAAGGGCTTGCGGAGTGAGTGTACCGAACGGAAGCCAAGCGCCATGGGCGAACTTTAGTTCCCCATAGATCGGCCCCTTCTGAGAAACTTATTCGCCGCCGCGATTGTGCTTATGCTCGCACTGATCCAGCTATTGTTCTACAATAAAGTCTATAAGAGGAGAAGAACCATGGCAGTATTTGGCGGCTATCGCATAACTCGAACGGGAATATTTTTTATTGTTGGTATGTTATTGCTAGGCGGTTTGGTGACCGGAGGTGTTTTACTGGTGAAAAATCGCGGTGAAGCAGTCCGCAACGATCAAGCCGTGAAAATTGCTGCACAAAACCTCAAAGATCAGTCTCAAGCAGTCCCTCAAACAACGAGTACAACCAATAACTCTGCTGGAACAGGTACAGGTTCAAGCACCAGCACGCCAAATGCAACGAACACTCCTGCGACAAATACGAATGCAGCCACGAACACAGCTGGAACAAATATAAACCCTGGTGGGAACACAAATACGAACGCTGGTGGCACGTCGCCACCAACGACAAATAATGCATCCGAGCTCCCCGTGACGGGCATCGACGGTGTTCAGTTTGTTGAGCAAGCGGCTATCTTGGCTGCCGTCGCGCTTTCGGTCACCTACTTCGTCTCGTCACGACGACGCGCCATTGACCGGCTCTAGACTTATTGCTGTATCTGAGGTAGAATAGTAACAATCGACGGGAGCTTACTCTTTTTTTGCTTGCAATTATGTAGGGGACTCCCGCGAAAATACAATGACGAAGGGAGTCTTGAAAGACTTATCATGGCAAAAGCCACAGTTACCCAAACAATCAGCATGGATGAACTTTTAGCAAGCGAAGATGCTGGGCTAAAACAACTCACACAGGGAGAGGTCGTCGACGGAACGGTCCTTTCGATACGAAAACACGAGGTATTAATCGACCTTGGCCCACACGGAGTCGGCCTTGTTCCACGCCGCGAGATTGGTTTCTCGCGCGCACTGAACGAGGGTGATGCAGTCACGGCCAGTATCGTGGATCCAGAACTCGAGAACGGTCAAGTCCTTTTGAGCTTGCGTAAAGCAGCCAAAGACAAGGGTTGGGACGAATTGGTAGCAAAGATGGAAAGCGGCGAAATTATCGACGTCTCGCCATATGATGCCAACCGCGGTGGACTCTTGGTGGAATACGACGGCGTTCGTGGATTTCTGCCCGTTTCACAACTTTCAGCCGAACATTATCCACGGGTTGGTAGCAGCGACAAAGAAGAAATTCTGCAACGTTTGAACTCACTGATCAACCAAACATTGAAGGTACGTATCCTTGATGCCGATCGAAAAGCCAACAAGTTGATCTTCAGCGAGAAAGAAGCGGTCAAAGAAGGTCTGGCAGCACGATTTGAAAAGCTCACTATTGGTGACAGCGTCAAGGGTGTGGCAACTGGGGTTGTCGACTACGGCGTATTCGTGAACGTTGAAGGTATCGAAGGCTTGGTGCACATCTCAGAAATCTCTTGGGAACGTGTCAACAATCCTGGTGACTACGTCAAGGTTGGGCAGACGATCGAAGCGAAAATCATCGCGATCGACAAAGACCGCCTCAGCCTTTCAATGAAGCAGCTTACCGAAGACCCTTGGATGAGCGAAGTTGACCAGTTCAGCCCGAGCGACAAGGTAGAAGGGACGGTGACGCGAATCACGCCATTTGGCGCCTTCGTCCAAATCAGCCCAGCGGTCGAAGCGTTGGTTCACGTTAGTGAACTCGGTGATGGCGACAGCGCCGATCCTGAAAAGGTATTCACTCTGAATGAGCGCAAAGAATTTGTCGTGCTTGATATAGAAAAGGAGAGCCGAAAGATATCGCTTGGTCTGCCCGGTAAAACCCCTGCAAAGAAACCAGCAGCCAAAACATAGGTTTAACTGAATACTCGAAAAAATAATCCTAGGAATAGGACTTCCGCGTTCTCTCGCGGAGAGAAAGGAGCAATAATGGCTGAAAAAGTCTTGACGATTGCCGACTCGATTACAGTTGGTGAATTAGCTGAAACGCTCAATCTCTCCGTGACAACGCTGGTGGGGGAGCTGTTCAAAAACGGCATCGCCGCGACTATTAATCAGCGCATCGACTTTGAAACCGCGACGATTATAGTTGACGAATTAGGGCTCGATGTGGAGCTTGAAAAAAAATCAACCGAAGGTGCTGGTCCAGAACGCAAAACGCACGAGCTATCTGATAAAGCCGTTGATCGTTCGCCCATCGTCGCGGTGATGGGTCACGTCGACCACGGCAAGACGAGTCTACTCGATGCTATTTTGGGTCAAAAAGTTGTCGAGGGCGAAGCGGGCGGTATTACGCAACATATTAGTGCATATCAAACCATCCGTAAGGGTCGCTCACTGACGCTACTTGATACCCCTGGTCACGAAGCATTTGCTGCCCTGCGGCAGCACGGTGCGGCACTAACTGACGTGGTGGTGATTGTCGTTGCCGCCGATGACGGCGTAAAACCTCAGACGGTTGAAGCAATTCGCTTCGCCCGTTCGGCCAATGCTAAGATCGTCGTGGCGATCAACAAAGTTGATAAAGAAACTGCCAACGTGCAACTGGTAAAGACGCAGCTGGCAACTGAACACAATTTGAACCCAGAAGAATGGGGCGGTGACACTGTTATGGTCGAGGTGAGTGCAAAAACTGGTCAAGGCATCGACAAGTTGCTCGATCTTGTGCTGCTCGTTGCTGACCTTGAAGAACTCAAAGCGGATATTGAGGTTCCGGCTGAAGGGCTGGTGATTGAAGCACACATGGAAGTGGGACGTGGCGCTGTGGTTGGACTATTGGTTGAACAGGGTATCTTAAAGCCTGGTTCATTCCTGGTTGCCGGGACGGCGTACGGTAAAGTTCGCACGCTTCTTGACTTTAATGGCAAGCCTTTAAAAGAAGCCGGTCCGTCAACGCCCGCCACGATTACTGGCTTCAAAGAAATCCCCCAATTTGGCGATAGTTTCGAGGTATACAAGACCGAAAAAGAAGCCCGTGCGCGTATTGCGACTGCCAAGATTGAAAACGAACGAAACGCCGCCAGCACAAACGTGACCGGTGCGGACATGTTAAAATTAATGACCCAAAAAAGCGAAACGCCCGACTTTAACGTCATCGTGAAGGCCGACGTGCAAGGTTCACTTACCTCTGTGATGGACAGCCTGCGTTTGATCGAAACGGGTGGACAAGTAAACCTACACGTTGTCAGCAGCGGTGTCGGTAACATTACTGAAAACGACATCCGCTTGGCGGCTGACGACAAGACCGTGATCTATGGTTTTAACGTTGAACTTCCACCGGCGGTTAAGCGCCTAGCGACTCGTGAACGTGCCGAGGTGCGCTTGTACCGCGTCATTTATGAGCTGTTAGATAATGCCAAAGATGCAATGGAAGCATTGCTTGCCCCTGAAGCCGTCGAGACTGTTTCGGGAACTCTCACGGTCAAAGGTGTCTTTCGAACCTTAAAAGACCAAGTCATCGCCGGTGGTGAAGTTACCAGTGGCAAAGTCACCAGTGGTCTGCTTGTTCGTGCCACCCGCGGTGACGAACTCTTGGCGGAAGCGGAAATTACCAGCCTGCAACGAGAAAAGGTCGAAGCGCGCGAAGCATTTGAAGGCGACCTCTGTGGCTTTAACCTCAAAACGCAGCGAAAACTCAGCCTTGAAATTGGCGACAAGCTCGAATTCTTTACGCGCGAGTTAGTGGCGCGTACCCTCAAGTAGCTCACGAGTTCCCCGGGCCTCACTAGTCCTTCCGGCGGTAGGCCCGTTGTTGAAATAAACTGCTTGTGGTATGATGCAAACATACTTACACCCCCATAGTTTTATGGGTAAAACAAGGAAACATCATGTCGGAAGCAACCCCGGAACCAACGGAAACAAAGAAAGACCAGAATGACACGGAGCCTATAGTGGATGCATATGCACAGGAAAAGGCAAGGTTAGATGCTGAATATGCGAAGAAAAAAGCACAGCTTGATTCACAAGAGGCGTTTGGAGTCTACGATCGTTTTGAAGGCCCTCTCTTAGAAGATGGACGTCCAGTAGCGGGTACATATGCCGATTATCTTGCGCAACGCCCTACAGATGGCATTGTACGTGATGGGCGTCAATTCCGTTCAGCTGGAAGCGAAAAGTTTGCAAGCGAAGCTGACTACAATGCCCAAAATAATATTTCGCAAAAAAATGTACCGCTTCCAACAGAGGACAATCCTAATCCAGAAGGTTGGACATATCACGAGGGTGATACAGCAGCCGCAGCACGCTACTATAATCGTCTTCTTGAGAACACAGTAGCCAAAGAACGAATGACGGATGCCGACTATGCCGGCATGAGTCCTCGCCAGTTAGCTTTAGAAGCTGCGAAAGCATATGAACTTGGTGATAGCGCCGAGATGAATGATATTCGTGAAACATTGGATCTTCGTTTACTTAATGAAGTAACTCGACCGGGAACTGAACTTACCGAAGCCCAGTATCAAGAGCAGATGGAAATCTATGATAACCTTGTAAAGCTTGCAATTCAAGTGCGTGAGGGTAAAGTAAGTTCAAAAACAACAGCTGAACATGATTTTTCAAGTCGAGATAGTGATGTGACAGACAAAGATGTAGAATCACCTAATTCAGACGATTCTACTTCAGCGGAGCAACAGGCGGAAGTAACTAACTCAACTGCATCCGCAACACCTGAACATGATTTTCCTAATGAAGACACTGATGTTACAGGCAAAGAAGTAGAATTATACAAGTCAAAAGATGGTTTTGAAAAAGGCGCTGAAGTCATATTTAAGGGTAAAAAGTTTACAATTGAAGATGTTCTAAGCGGAGATACGGTGAACGCCTATGTTCTTGTGGACGCAGACGGGAACAAAAGTTTAGCATTTGCCGAGCAACTTACGATGCCAGAAAAAGAAGCTTCTGTCGGCGAACGCGTCAAAGCATTTTGGAAAAAAACTGCTGAAAAAGTAAAGCTGGCATTTCGTCCGGAATATTGGGGGGAACGCTTTACAGCTGCTGCCACAAAAGTGGGCGAAGCATCCACCTGGGCATTAAATCTCGGTGTTGATCAAGAGAATGATAGCGAAGAGGAAAAAGATAGAAAGCGTAATCGTAACCGAGTATTATTTATCGCTGGAGGTCTGGCGGTTACGGTTGGCGCGATCGCCGCTTCATATGGTCTTGGCTTTGCGGTAGGTAGTGGTACCCACAACGCAGCAGCAGAAGCAGCCGGCAATGCTAATCTTGGCGGTGGTAGTGGAAACGGTGGAAATAACGGTGCATCCATTGGCGAAGCTTTTTCTCAACAAGCTCCCGGCACACCAACCATCAATAATAACGGCGAATATACATTGACGCCTGTCGATCAGCTTCCTAACGTGAGTCCACCTTCATCTGGAGCAGAATTCAGTATCAGTGACCCAGGCTTCACTATTCATAGTGGCGAAGGTGGATATGAACTTTTTAACAATTTGAATCTCTCACCTTCCATCTGGGACGCAAATAAAGCAACGCTTCTTGAGCGGTTTCCTAATGACTTCTATAATATGGGCAACGGTGCCGTTGGTGTAAATGGTGGAGCATTATCTGATGCTGCCAAAACATTCATTAATACGTTAAGATCATAAAAGGTGAGGATATGAATAGCGACGAATTAATTGTAGAACTAGGGATTGAAAACTATAGTCCCGAGCAGCAGCAGCGTGTGCTTGATGAGCTGAATATGCTTGTGGGTGAAGCGATGCTGGGACACTTAAATGAAACACAGGTGACTGAATACGAAGCGATCATCAATGGTAACCAAGAGGTTATTATAAACTGGTTGAACGAAAACGACCCAGATTATCAGGAATCAATTGCCTATCAGCAACTTGCTGAAGGCTACGAGGATGACCCTGATAAAGTGCCGGCGGACAAAGTGTACGCCTCAATGGCGTGGCTTGAAAAAAATAATCCAAACCTAAGCGAGACGGTGGAAACGATCAAGGCAACCCTAAAAAGCAGACTTGCATCCAGAAAATAAGTGAGAAAAAGACACCAGCGGTGGTGTCTTTTTCATATAAGGTATCTGTTATAATAGTACAAAAGGAAGTACGTATGTTTCAACTAGATGATCAATTTCTCGCCGATGTTGGCCTTGCCGATCTGCCGGAAGAGCAAAAAAAGCCGTTTCTTCAGCACACCTACGACCAGCTTGAATACAAAGTTGGTATTCGCCTCAGTGAAGGCATGACTAATGATCAACTGGACGAGTTCGAATCGATCATTGACCGTAAAGATGACGTCATCCAGGCGTGGCTTGGGACACACACACCAAACTACCAAAACGAAGAGGTATTCCAGCACCTTATGCAGGCAAGTAACTTGCCGGCGAATGATCCAGGGCTGCGGGCAGAGTATGCTGCCACGAAATGGCTGGAAGTAAACCGCCCAGATTACCGCGACGTTGTTGCGCAGACGCTTGAAGAGATCAAGCAAGAGATTATCTCTTCTAAAGATGCAATTCTTGGGGCTAGTACGCCTGCTCAGACAGAGTAGAGTTAATGCCGTTTGTAAAGGCTTGGCCTGACATTGTTTTGCCGCTTGGCGCGATAAGCTCGTCGATCGTAAGGGATGAACCATCTTTGAAAGCGACGGTAAAATCCTCATGAGTGTCATCGGTCACGATATGCGCTTTTGTCACAATAACGGTGCCATCTTTATAGGCGAGTTTTGTCTTGGGGAACTGTATATATGCACGTACCTGTCGCTCGGCTTGAACGGCGGTCATTTCGGCAGGATTCAACAGCGCGTTTTCTTTTTTTAGCAAATAACAGTACACGGCGTCATTTTGTTGGGGGCTGGGCAGTAAATTTCCTTCAATAATACTAGGCAAGGTTTCAATCAACATACGTCCACCAAGCGCGGATAGCGTCTCATATAGCTCCGGTGCAGTTTCAGTACCATCTAATTCATATATTTCTTGGGCATAGACAGGTCCAGCGTCCATTTCAGCGGTCAGTTTCATGATCGATACGCCGGTTTCTGTGTCGCCGTTAAGAATTGCCGTCTCAATTGGTGAAGGGCCCCGGTACAAAGGTAGCAGTGAAGGGTGGATGTTTATAATTCCAGGATGAAATGCATCAATAATTGCTTGCGGAATAATCTTACCGAAGCTAGAGAGAACCCCAATGACGTCGCCGAACGCTTTAATCTGGTCCAAGACTTCACTGAGCTTTGCTGGTTGCCAGACGGGAATGCCGTGGTATATCGCGACCTGTTTTACAAGTGGTGCAACCAGTTTTTGTCCACGTCCAGATCGACTATCGGGCTTGGTAATCACAGCACCAATTTCATACCCAGCCTCGATCAGGCTGATAAGCGCACTAACACTAAAACTATCAGTTCCAAAGAATATGATTGTTTTTGACATGTTCGTCATAATCAAGCGGTTGCAGCTCGCCTTTCTCGTCCAAAGTGTAGAACGCATCCGCCTGATCTTTAATATGATCAATAAAGACGACGCCTTCTGTGTGATCAATTTCGTGCTGAATCACGCGCGCAATGAAGCCTTCGGCTTTAAAACGCACCTCTTTACCGTTCATGTCGACAGCTTTAACCCGGATTTTGGTGTAGCGAGGAACTTTTCCGTAAACGTCACGAACACTGAGGCAGCCTTCGTAGTCGATGTCGATCGCTCCTTCATATTTCACGATTTCGGGATTGATAAGAGCGGTGAAGTCCTTATTTTTTTTATCATCAAAGTCACTACGCACAATCACAACCCGTTCCATCCGATTGAGTTGAACGGCCGCAAGGGCGGCGCTAATTTCGTGCGGACGAGAATTTTCCCAGTCAACGGCAGCATCAGTCATTTCCTCAACCAGTCCAAGCACTTCCGCTGTTATCTCACGGACTTTGGTGGATTTTTCACGAAGATGTGGGTGAGGAAGGGTAATAATGTCGTCTTTTGTCATTCTGGCAATTATACACGAGAACGTTTGAAAACAACAGAGGTCATCAGGGGGCAGAAATATGAGCTAGAGTAAACTTGGCGGGTCGAGCTCACTTTGCCAGTGGGTCGCCGGGAGCTGTGCGAGCGCAGCAACAAGATATTCGCGTTTCGGGCTTTTGAGGATGAGCTGCCAGCGATAGGTACCGTGCTGACGCTCATAAAAAGCTGGAGTTGGTCCAAGTAGGCGGACCTCGGGATTGAGAGTGTTTTTCAATTTCGTTGCGAGTTTTTTGGCGGCTCGAATTGCCGCTTGTTCGGTTTTATAGATGGTCGTAAGCTTCAAGAGGTAGCTATACGGCGGAAAGTACGATTTTTTGCGCATTTCGAGGGCATAGGTGTAAAACGATTCATAATCTTGTTTCAGCCCGTACTGGATGGCTGGATGAGTCGGTTGATACGTTTGTACCACCACTTCGCTCGCGTGTTCGTCACGACCAACACGGCCAATCACCTGTGCTAACAGTTGGAAGGCGCGTTCGCTGGCGCCGTAGTCGGGCAGCGACAGCCCGCTATCAGCTTGAATCACGCCAACGGATCGAAGCTGTGGCAAGTCGAGTCCTTTGGCTACAACCTGCGTGCCGATGGCAATATCGATAGTGCCTTGATACAGGTCTTCGTACAGACTGTTGACCGTTTCATCAGTTTTGTTATCAGAGTCAAAGCGGGCAATGCGACTAGTCGGAAATAATTTTTGCAGTTCTGTTTCGATCAGCTTCGTGCCGATGCCTTTATGTATAATATCGGCCGAGTGACAGATAGGACAGCTAGTCGGAACTTTTTCATGGTGACCACAGATGTGGCAAGACAGGTCGTAGGTATCGGCATGAAGTGTGAGGGGAACAAAACAGTTCGGGCAGAGTGCGGTCCAGCCACAGTTTTCGCATAAGGTCGTTGCGGCGCTGCCACGACGATTATGGAAGATGAGGGTTTGCTTGCCATTTATAAGGTTTTTTTCGATACTTTCAATCAGCCGATCGGAAATAAAGCGGTGGCGAGTGAAGTGCTGCCGCTTGGTCATATCAACGACAGTCACCTCAGCAGCTTTGGCGTCAGAACGAGCGGGGCGATCTAGACGTATAATTGGTCGCTTGGTGGCTTCGGCAAGGAAACGATCGGTAATAGACGGCGTTGCGCTGCCTAAAATGACTTTCGCATCAGCGTATTTTCCAATAACGCTGGCGGCCCTAATTGCCGAGTAGCGCGGGGATTGATCTTGTTTGTAGCTTGGTTCGTGTGCTTCATCAATAATGACTGCCCCGAGATTTGGCACAGGCATAAACAGTGCCGAGCGTGGACCGATGATGACCTGCGGCGTTTTGGCGTCAAGGACTTGCTTCCAGACAGTGTGGCGCTGGGCTTCGGTCATATGCGAGTGGGTGACGATGATATCAGGAAAGTCGTGCAGGAACTCACTAATAATTTGGCTGGTCAGGCTAATTTCGGGTACTAAAACAATCACTGATGTGCCGGCTGCAACCATACGCCGAGTAATCTCTTTATAGACTTCAGTTTTGCCTGATCCGGTGACGCCTTGTAGAATAATGGTGCCATCTGTACTATCCATGATATCTGTTATAGCCTGCCCCTGATCTATATTGAACACAAAAATTGTTCGGTCTCGTTTTGTAGTATGGACTTGATTTGGGCGGGTGCGGCGGGCTTTGTCGAGCCCCCGGGGGAGTACGGTTTGCCAGACGGTCGCAAGGGGTGTGGTGTAATAGTCGGCAAGCCATAGCGCCAGCTTGACAAGCGGTTCCGGGATCGGCGTTTTCTCGATAATTGCCGTTATTTCTTTCGTTTTGTAGTTCGGCTTTTTAACTGACGACATCACCACCCCAACAAGGAGTTTTTTGCCAACTTCAATTGTGACAACCTGCCCAACCGCAAGAGGTTCCGACGCAGCATATGTAAAAGTCGAGCTTTCATGCCTAATAATGCGTAGTGGCGCTACCTCGTAGTAATATGTATCCCTAGACATATACCTAAGTATAACGCCTTTTTTGGTCTGATAATCTGCTAGAATAAGCGTATGTATTTTGAGAGTCGCGAAGAAGCTGGCATCAAGCTTGCTGTCCAACTATTTGACACATACCGCTACGAAAACTGTGCGGTCGTTTCTTTAACTGATGGCGGTGTTATTGTCGGTGAGCAAATTGCCTCGGCGTTACATAGTGTTCTGACGATGTTACTGGTGGAAAAGATAGAAATTCCCGGCGAACATATGAGTTTTGGCGCGATCTCGCAGAACGGTTCATTTAGTTATAACAGCTCGATCTCGGAAGGTGAGATGGATGAATACACCAATGAGTACCACGGGTATTTAGAAGAGCAAAAGCGCGAATCATTTCAAAAAATCAACCGCCTGCTTGGCGACGGTGGTCTGATTGACCGCGATATGCTCCGCGATCATGTCGTTATTCTGGTGTCTGATGGGATGAGTAGCAGCGCTGAATTAGATGCCGCAATGGACTTCTTGAGACCAATCCGCCTTCAAAAACTGGTTATCGCAACACCCGTCGCTTCAGTGGAGGCAGTTGATAGGTTGCATATGATCGCCGACGAGCTACACATCCTCGACGTAAAAGATAATTACCTTGGTACAGACCATTATTATAATCAAAATGTCATTCCGTCGCATGAGGAAACCGTGGCAAAAATTAATAAAATTGTCCTGAATTGGCGTTGACCTTGCGCGGTTAAAAAGTGTAGAATAAAACTCAACGTTACAGGCAATGTGTGCGGCAATGGGTGAGGATTAAGTAAGGGGAATCATGTTAGACGTATTTATTACATCTCGGGTGCGACGAAAAATTGTGGTGGTGTACGCCAAGTATCCTGATTTTCGAACTCACGTCCGTGGACTTGCCAAGCTTATTAAAGAAGATCCGGGAAACATTCAGCGCGAACTTAAGCGCCTCGAAAAAGTAGGTTTTCTGACTAGCGAAAAACAAGGAAACACGAAGATTTACGCAACTAACAAGCAGTTTCCAATCTTTAAAGAACTGCAAAGTATTGTTATTAAGTCTCAGCAGCAAGCCACTCGACCAAAGCGCACCGTTCCTAATCAGTCGTAATGGTAGCCGCAATGTCGTTATTTGAAAAAATTTTAAAAGCCAGAGGAATAACGCCCGAAAAACGGGCTGTTTTTTTATCACCGGATTATGAAAAAAAGCACGACCCATTTCTTTTGCCTGATATGCAGGTCGCAGTCGATCGACTGGTGGTGGCACATGACAAGCAAGAAAAAATCACTATTTACGGCGACTATGATATCGATGGACTGACAGCTACGACGGTGCTGATTGATGCTCTTCGAAGCTTTGGATTTGAACACGTCAAGTCGTTTATCCCAAATCGATTCGTAGAAGGCTATGGACTAACGATTGATGCCGTCGAGAAAATTGCAGCCACCGGTGCTGACCTTATCATCACGGTCGACTGTGGCAGTCTGAGCCATAAAGAAATCGCGCGCGCCAATGAACTGGGTGTCGATGTTATCGTCACCGATCATCACAACGTTGCCGACACGCCGCCGCCAGCGGTTGCGACGATTAATCCAAAGCGCCTGCTCCACGACTTTCCCGAAATGTACGAAAAATTTGTTTTGAAGTCGAAGTCTGCTGGCACTGCAAGTCCTCTGCGAGCCCCGGATAATTGTGAAGTGTCCTCCTTGCGCGTCGAGGACTGTCTGAGCGAAGCGAGTTCCGCAGACGCCAAAGAAGGCACGCCAGAATTATCACGGCGGCGAACAGCCGGACTTGCAGGGGCAGCAGCTTCGTCTTCAAAACTCTACCCATTCCTCGATATTCCAGGGGTAGGGGTCGCGTTTAAATTGGTGCAAGCGCTACAAACGGTATTGCCTGGACTGCCTATTGGTCAGGAAAAGTGGCTTTTGGATCTTGTCGCGTTAGGGACAGTCTGTGACGTTGTGACATTGATCGACGAAAATCGCATGCATGTCTTTTGGGGACTAAAAGTCTTGGCGCAGACCAGGCGACCAGGGCTTAAAGCACTGATGGCGGTAGCGAGCGTTCGCCCAAAGGCTGTGAGCGCACGAAGTCTGGGTTTTGGACTGGGGCCGCGCATGAATGCGTCTGGACGTCTAGAAACGGCGCAGTATTCGCTTGATCTTTTAACAGCAACAGACGGTTTGCGCGCGCTAGAGATTGCCAACCAACTTGATGCCATGAATAAAGCTCGCCGCTCCGAACAAGACGAAATCTTAAAAGCCGCTATCATCCAGGCAGAGGAATTTGCCGATCTGCCGGTACTAGTCGTCAGTGCGCCAGGCTGGAATCATGGCATCGTCGGCATTGTGGCCGCGAAACTGCTTGAAAGATACAAAAAACCCACCTTTGTCCTCGAAGAAATGGGCGAAGCAGCCAAAGGCTCTGCAAGAAGTTATGGTGACTTTAGCGCTGCCGACGCAATTCGAGCGTCGGACGATATTATTACAAAGGGTGGCGGACATACATTTGCTGCTGGCGTGACGTTACCAACCAAAAATATTCCCGCTTTTCGAAAGCGCGTCAATGATTTTTACAGGTCACAAAAACTGATGAATCAGCCGCTATTATTACTGCCAAAAGAGGATAGCGAAGCTGGCTTGCACGAACTAGACGAGGCATTAGTTGATGCCATGAAACAACTTGAGCCATTCGGCAACGGCAATCCGCAACCTATCCTGAAATCAACCAACGTCGTTGTCGTGAATCAGCGAAAAATGGGTACAGAATCGCAGCACGTAAAGCTG
This sequence comes from Candidatus Microsaccharimonas sossegonensis, assembly GCA_004100325.1. Taxonomy (GTDB): domain Bacteria; phylum Patescibacteriota; class Saccharimonadia; order Saccharimonadales; family Saccharimonadaceae; genus Microsaccharimonas; species Microsaccharimonas sossegonensis. The sequence continues at coordinate 419,935 of SCKX01000001.1, forward strand.
ACGCTTGAAATGCAGGGTCACAAAATTGATACGATCGCCTTTAACGCGCCGGCACATTTCTTTGTCGAGCCGGGTGAAACCGTCACGGTGTGGTATACGGTCGATGTGAATGAATGGAATGGGCGACGCAGTGTTGAGGGGCAACTCTTGCACCTTGAAACGAACGACTAACGAGAACCGCTGTTGCATTCGAGCTTCACATCTGTTAAAATATCTTTCATATGGTACAAGTAACACGTAAAGACGAACGAGAAGCAAACGAGAATATTATTCGTCGTTTCAACCGAAAGGTTTTGCAAAGCGGGGTGTTGGCAGAAGCGAAAGCTTCAATGCGATTCGCAAAAGACATCAGCAAACCTGAACGCCGCGCCAAAGCGATTATTCGCAAAGAGCGTAAGGCTGACAAATTGAACAAAGCCCGCCTAGGACTGAAGTAGTCCGTGGCTTTAAAGGCACAATTCGATCAAGATATTAAAGCCGCTCTTCTTGGCGGCGATCGTTTTACTGCCAGCGTACTTCGCGATTTTAAAGCTGCCGTTCTTAACGAAGAGGTAGCGCAAAAGAAGCGCGATGAAGGACTCTCTGACGAGGAAATTGAAAAAGTACTCATCCGTGAAGTAAAGAAGCGCGCCGAAAGCGCAGCTATTTACGACGGCGCCGAAAGAACCGAACTGGCACAAAATGAACGTGCCGAATCGAACATCCTTGAGAAATACCTTCCAGAACAGGTTTCAGAAGCTGACATCAAAGCAGCGGTTGATGAAGCGATCGTTTCGACTGGTGCGACCAGCGCCGTGCACATGGGGCAAGTGATCGGCGCGGTCAAAAGTCAGCTTGGTAACGCTGCTGATGGCGCGACGATTGCCCGAATTGTGAAAGAAGCCCTGAGATAACATTTGCGTAATCGTCCGACTCCGTTAAGATAGACATATGATTGTATTTTTCGGACCTGCCGGCGCAGGAAAAAGTGTCCAGGGACAAATCCTCGCAGCTCGTATGGGCTGGCGCTGGCTGAGTGCTGGTCAGCTGCTTCGTGATACTAAAGATGTTGCGTTGCTTCACGTCATGCACGAGGGAAAAATGGTACCCCACGAAGCAATTACCAAGATTATGGGCGAAGCAATCTCAAAATCTGCGAATATCAACCAGTTGATCCTTGACGGCTTTCCACGGCTACTAGAACAAGCGAAATGGCTGACCGACAGCCAACCAGCACACGGTCGCTCGGTGGCGCTGGTGATTGTATTAGAAGTGCCTCGCGAAGAGCTATTAAAGCGACTCGAAATCCGAGGGCGGGCCGACGATACGCCCGAAGCAATCGATGAACGCCTGAAGATTTACCGCATAGAAATGTATCCGGTTCTTAATTACTTAACCGAACAAAACGTGCCGATTGTGCATATTGATGGGACTGGTTCCGTGGGACAAGTTCACGACCGCGTCGTGGCGGAATTAACTAGCCGAGAATTGGTGTAACATGCGCCAAAAAACAGCAGCAGAAATACAGGCGATGCGCGACGGCGGGAAAATCCTCGCCGGTATTTTTCATGATTTAAAAAACCAGGTGAAACCCGGCATTAGTGAAAAAGAACTTGATGCCTGGGTGGATAAAGAAATTATGCGCCGTGGTGCGATCGCGACCTATAAGACACCAGAAGTAGCGTTCCCGGCAGCAATTTGCATTTCTGTTAACGAGCAGATCGTTCATGGTATCCCAACTGAGTATGTGCTGCAAAAAGGTGACATTGTTAGCTTTGATTTAGTTATTACGTACAAAGGCATGAAAACTGACGCCGCTTTCACGACTGTTGTTGGCGGTGAACCAAATGGTGCCCAAAAACACCTAATTAACGCAACCGAACGGAGTTTATATGCGGCCGTTGATGCCATTAAAGGCTCAGTTCGAACCGGTGATATTGGTGCTGCGGTGGAGGAGGTTTTGAAAAAAGCTAAACTTGGCATTATCCGCGAACTCGTCGGTCACGGCGTGGGACACGAGATGCACCAAGCACCTGAAGTACCAAACTACGGCCGAAAGGGAACCGGCGTGCTGTTAACACCTGGCGACACGATTGCGATTGAGCCAATGGCAACGCTTGGCGGCGAGCGGATTATTACAGAAGACGACGGCTGGACGATTTCGACTCGTGATGGCGGCCTGGCGGCTCACTTTGAGCATACGGTGCTGATTACTAAAGATGGTGCGGAAATTTTAACACAACTTTAAGCCAGCGACCCAGTTATTATCCTCTTTTTGGAGGTCGCTCTATGGGTTTGCTCTGCGAAGCCCATGGCGCCCGTCTCGACCCGTGAGGGGACATCCTACTCTAGTAAAAGAGGCGGGGTGTTGGGATGATTGAGACATATTTTCGGCACCGTATTAGCAATTATGCAGTGTTATGACTTTGCAACCACAGACACAAGCGCTATACTAAGCTTTATGCAAGAAGGTTCTACCTACGCCGTCGGTATTGACGTTGGAACAACGACTGTCAGGACTGTCGTGGCTCACATTGATGGTGCAACCGGCGTTCCTACAATTGTTGGCGTCGGCCACGTACCAAACAGCGGCATGCGCAAAGGCGTTGTCGTGAACTTAAACGGACCCGCGCAGGCAATTGACGATGCGCTTGGCGCCGCCGAACGAATGAGTGGCTATCAAGTAGATGCTGCAACGCTAAGCGTTAACGGCGCTCACATCTTAAGCACGCACGCCGACGGCATGGTTGCGGTTGGGGCGGCCGATCACGAAATTACTCGGGACGATTTAATGCGTATAGAAGAAGTAGCAACCCTTGGCAAAGTGCCAGCAAACCGCGAAATCCTCGATGTGATTCCTCATGCCTATAAACTGGATGGGCAAGATAATATCAAAGATCCACTGGGTATGACCGGAACGCGGCTTGAAATTGACGCTCATGTCATTTCAGGGCTGACTCCTTATCTTGAAAATGTCCAAAAAGCCGCCGAAACCGCTAAAGTGCATCCCAACTCAGTCGTCGTCACCTCGATTGCTGCCGCCCGTGCAGTGTTGGGTGAACAACAGCTTGAGAACGGCGTCGCCGTGATTGATATGGGCGGCGCCACGACGAGCATCGCTGTTTATGAAGAGGGCGATTTACAGTATACGGGCGTGATTCCGATTGGAGGGGTCAACATTACTAATGACCTTGCGATCGGACTAAAAACTGATCCGGAAGTGGCGGAAAAGATCAAGCTGGAACATGCCTCTGCTGTCACCCGCAAAGAAGATGCTGGCATCAGCTTGAAACATGATGGGGAAGTGCTGACATTCAAAACGAGCGATATCGATGAAATCGTCGAAGCTCGGCTTGAAGAGATTTTTGAAGCTGTCCAACAGCAGCTTCGAAATGCCGGCCGCGCCGGTAAACTACCAAGCGGTGTTGTCCTGACAGGTGGCGGTGCGCAGCTAAAACATATTACCGACTATGCAAAGAACTTTCTTGGCCTGGCTGCACGAATCGGTAAACCAACTGGCTATGGCGGCGTTGCCGATGACATCGAAAAACCATCTTTTGCGGCAGCAATTGGACTGATGCTTTTTGATGCTGAACGTATTGCTGTCTCTGGTCAAGGTAAGAAAAAAACGTCCCACAAGAAGCCGACCAGAAAAGGTGTGATGCACTCGCTGACTAAATTATTTGCTCGTTTTAAAGCATAGTCAGACCTTAAATATGCTACCCCTTTATTCCAAACGCTGAAATGGTATACTAGGAAAAGTAAGAAGACAAGACCTGAGGGAGATAGGGAAGCAACATGCCTGAAGTAAAACCAAGTGATATACAGACGTTTGCCAGTATTAAGGTGGTTGGAGTTGGTGGTGCCGGTGGTTCAGCCGTTAATCGCATGAAAGACGCTGGTCTTTCTGGCGTGCAATTTATTGCCATGAACACCGATGCGCAGGCACTGCACAATTCAAAAGCAGATACGAAAATACATTTAGGACACTCAACAACTGGTGGACTAGGTGCTGGAGCTGATCCTTCAGTCGGTGAAGCCGCTGCTAATGAATCACGTGATGAGATTAGAGATGCTCTCACTGGGGCTGACATGGTCTTTGTGACCATTGGTGCCGGCGGCGGAACGGGTTCGGGTGCCGGCTACATCGTTGCTGAAGTTGCCCGCGAACTAGGCATTCTGGTAGTTGGTGTCGCCACCAAGCCTTTTAGTTTTGAAGGTGAAAAACGTCGTCAAAACGCCGACTGGGCGATTGCCCAGCTTCGTCGCCACGTCGACACGCTCATTACTATTCCTAACGACCGCTTGCTGCAGACAATTGACCGCCGGACACCACTTCTAGAGACGTTCAAGATCGCAGACGACGTGCTTCGCCAGGGTGTTCAGGGTATTTCCGAATTGATTACCGAACACGGATTGATTAACCTTGACTTTGCCGACGTCAAGGCTATTATGAGCAACGCTGGTTCAGCGCTGATGGGAATTGGTCGCGCCAGCGGTGACAATCGTGCCGCCCAGGCTGCCCAACAAGCAATTGAATCACCATTGATTGAAGTCTCTATCGATGGTGCAAAAGGTGTTCTCTTTAATGTGACGGGTGGCTACGATATGAGCATGTCTGAAATCCAAGAAGCAGCCGAGATTATCACTAGTGCCGTTTCACCTGACGCAAACATCATTTTTGGTGCAACCCTTAAACCTGAAATCGAAGATGAACTGATCATTACGGTGATTGCAACCGGATTCGACTCGGCCTATTTCCAGGAAACTGAAACCGAACAACAGCAGGCTGATACCGCAGTTCAGTCTGGACTGAACGACCGAATGGCAGAAGAAGTCGTCAGCCACGTTGACATGAACCTCGATCACACTGAAGCTGCAGCGATCTTTAACGAAGAAGCCGGGGAAAGCATGTGGAATCAACCCGTAGAGCAGGAAGACGAATCTGATACGCCGGCATTTCTACGCCGCCGCAAAAAGCGCAATAAAAAAACAGAGGAGTAAATAGCCGTGGCACAGGTCAATATTGGTGACAGTCGGGTTATCGAATCACGCGAAGTCAGTGATGGTGTCACGATTCGTCGTCGTCGCGAATCACCTGATGGCAAACGGTTTACGACTTACGAACGGATTGAAAAGCCAAACCTTGCTGTGATTAAAAAGAACGGGACGCGGACATTATTCGACCGTGAAAAGCTTTCGATTGCTGTCAAACGTTCAGTCGGCAAGTTCTTTGATTCTGAGGTTGAAGTTGAAGAAATGATCGACGAGATTGAAGACGGCGTCTATGCACTTGGTGAAAATGAAGTTACCTCAAAGCAAATAGGTGACAAGGTACTTGATGAATTAGTACGTCGTAACGAAGTCGCTTACGTGCGGTTTGCTAGTGTCTACCAGGACTTTAAAACCCTTGATGACTTCGTGAAGATCCTCGAACAGCGCAAGCAGGCGAACGAGCAAAAGAAAGCTGCTTAATGAATATACTTAGAGCGGGAACAATATGCGGGTTGTGGTGATGTACAAGGAACAAACCGATTACGCACGGCAGGTGATTGAGTACATTGCTGACTTTAAACGTCAGACGGGTCATGATCTTGAAACGATGAACCCTGAGTCACCAGCGGGCATCGACTTTACGCAGGTCTATGACATTATGGAACTGCCGACAATGATTGCACTTTCTGATGACGGCGTGATGCAAAACACATGGTCAGGGTTACCACTACCTACCATAAGCGAGGTCAGTTATTATATTCAATAAGATATTTAACAAGATTGTATCGCTGAAACAGTATCGATACATGACGTTTGCGTTCATGCTGGTAGGCGGCATTGTGGCGCTTATTGCAGCTTTTGTATTGACGCTTGATAAATTTGCCGTCCTCGAAAACCCGAACGCGGTAGTTTCCTGCAGTATCAACATCGCGCTTAATTGCTCGACCGTTATGCAAAGCGGGCAGTCTCATGTTTTTGGCTTTCCGAACATGATTATTGGACTTGTGGCGTTTCCAATCCTTCTGACGATTGCCATTTTGGGGCTTGCTGGCACAAAGTTTCCCCGTTGGTTTCTAATCTCATCTTTGACAACGTTATTCCTTGGACTAGTATTCGCATATTGGCTATTGTTTGTCAGCGTGTATGTAATTCAAGTTTTGTGTCTGTGGTGTTTAGTGGTGGCAGCGGCAATGACGATCATGTTTTCAAGTTATCTCCACTTTAACTTAAAAGAAAATACCTTTATGTTAAAGGATGCAACCAATAAGAAAATACAATATGTTTTAAAAAGCGGCTTCCATCCAATGATTGTTCTGGCGTGGATCGCCTTGATGATCGTGCTAATTTTGTTCAAGTTTGGACAAGCACTCTTTGCATAAAAAACATGGCTGAGGTAAAATAGCAACAAGACGTTTGAGTGGATATCAGCCACGAGTCTTCGGAAGAAAACCTGCAAGGTGAGTAGAACCGAACGCGCACGCGGCGACACAGCGAACAACTAAGCGCTGAAAGAAATATCACCTCTTTGAGGTTGAAGAATCACTTCTTTTGGAAGTCAGATGGTAACGTCCTCACGGACTCTGACATTCAGAAGAGGTGATTTTTGTTTTAATAAAAAACCAGAGATGATAAAAGGAGACATATGAAATTTAAATCAGGTACCCGCCGCCGCGCGCTCGAATACGAAAAAGACATTATTCGCTATTGGAAAGACAATAATACATTTGAAAAATCAATTGAACAGCGCCCCGTGACTGATTCATATGTTTTTTACGATGGTCCGCCGTTTATTACCGGTGTGCCGCACCACGGAACACTCCTTAGTTCTATCGTCAAAGACGCCGTGCCGCGCTATCAAACCATGAAAGGCAAGCGCGTCGAGCGCGTCTGGGGTTGGGACACACATGGGTTGCCGGCTGAAAACTTTATTGAAAAGAAACTCGGCATTACCAGTCGCCACGAAGTCGGCGAAAAAATTAGCTTGGCTGATTACATTACCACTGCCCGCGAAAGCATGGTCAGTAACGCCGCACTGTGGGAAGACACGATTGACCGGATTGGTCGCTGGGTTGACTTTAAAGGTGCCTACCGCACCATGGACAAAGATTATATGGAGTCCGTCTGGTGGGCATTCAAAGAACTCTACGAAAAAGGCAAAATCTACGAAGGAGAACGCGTCCTCATGTACGACACGCAGTGGGCAACACCACTGTCAAAAGCCGAAGTAACGATGGATGCTGGTGCCTATATCGACGTGACCGACCCAAGCGTCTATGTGAAGTTCCCACTTACAAAAGAGAGTTACAGAAATTTTTCAGAAAGAATTGGTTTCATTACTGATCCTGAAGAAGATAAGACCGTCAGTATTTTGGCTTGGACAACGACACCATGGACGCTTCCGGCTAATACGGCACTTGCGGTTAACAAAGATGTCAATTATATGACAGCTAAAGTTGGGGATGAGGTATTGATTGTTGCTGTTGATCTTGCTGATACTATTTTTACAGATGAAAAACATGCCCTCATTGAATACCAGGAGATGAATAGATTCAGAGGTGGAGACCTTGTTGGCTTGGAATACGAACCTCTGTTCGAGGACCGCGGTGAAAAAGGGCACCGCGTTTGGTCAGCAGACTATGTCACGACCGACTCAGGTACCGGCATTGTGCATCTTGCGCCCGCTTATGGCGAAGAAGACTTTATCTTTGCCAAAGAAAAGCACATTCCAGTCGTGCATGTCCTTGATGAATACGGTATCTATACGGAAGGTGTCTGGAAAGGCGAAGAAGTCTGGTCTATTAACAAATCCATCGCCAAAACACTGCTTGAACAAGGCGTCGTCTGGAAAATCGACTACATCCGCCACGAATATCCGCATAATCCACGCACTGGTCATCGCCTCATGTACCGCGCTCACCCCAGCTGGTTTTTTAACATTGATGAGCAGCGCACCCTGATGCTGGAAGAAAACGCCCAACATATTAATTGGTTCCCCCCGCACATCAAGCATGGTCGTTTTGAAAAGACAATTGAAACCGCACCGGACTGGAACGTGTCACGTGATCGTTTTTGGGCGACAGCAATGCCGGTGTGGAAAGGGACTGACAAGGACGGCAACGAAAAGGTGAAGGTCGTTGGAAGCTACGCCGAATTAAAAGAGCTGAGTGGCCGAGAATTAGAAGATTATCACCGTCCATGGGTTGATGAGATTGAATTTGACCTTGACGGCGTTCACTACACACGCATCGAAAAAGTCCTTGATGGTTGGTTCGAATCAGGCAGTATGCCATTTGCACAATTTCACTATCCATTTGAAAACACCGAAAAGTTCGAAGCAAATTTTCCGGGCGACTTTATCGTCGAGTACGTCGGACAAGTTCGGGCCTGGTTTTACTATGTCCATGCGGTCAACGTTGGTTTGTTTGGTCATAATGCCTTCAAGAACGTGATTGTGACCGGCACCGTTGCCGGTAATGATGGCAAAAAAATGTCAAAAAGTGTCGGCAACTACACCGATCCAAACGAACTCATGGATCAGTATAGCGCCGATAGCCTACGATTTACGTTACTCTCAAACCCACTCTTAGCCGGTGAAGATTTTTCGCTCAAAGATAAGGAAGTTGGTGACGTCGCCCGCAAACTGAGCATGGTCTGGAATATGTACGATTTCTTTACGCTATATGCCGAAGTCGATGGCTGGGAATTCACTCCATCTGCGGATGGGGTGATTGCAGATCCTTCCGAAAGCCTGACAAACCCACTTGACCAATGGATTGTAAGCCGCCTCCATCAACTGATTGAAGAGATTGAAACGAACATGGACGGCTACGACATTCCAAACGCCGTTAAACCAATTCTAACGTTCATCGACGATGCGAGTAACTGGTTTGTTCGCCGTTCGCGCCGTCGTTTTTGGAAATCTGAAGATGACGCTGACAAGAACGATGCCTACCGCACACTCCACTATGTGCTAGTGCGCGTCAGCCAAGCTTTAGCGCCATTCGTTCCATTCTTGTCTGAAGAACTGTACCGCAACCTCACGGGCGAAGAAAGTGTCCATCTGACCAATTGGCCAAAGGTGGGGCATATAAACGAACCGGTCGTGAGCGACATGGATACGGTGCGTGACTACGTCACCCAAGCCCTTAGTCTGCGCGCGGCATCGAAAATGAAAATCCGCCAGCCACTGGCAAGTGTGACCGTTCCGACACTTGGTAAAGCGATTAATTTCGAAGATATACTCACCGAAGAGTTAAATGTAAAAAAAGTTATTCAAGGCGGCGAGAAAGTAGAACTTGATCTTGACATTACCCCAGAGTTAAAACGTGAAGGCTATGCCCGTGAAATCATTCGCTATATACAGGCGGCGCGCAAAACTGCTGACTTGAATGTAGACGACCACATTGATCTTAGTCTTTCGACAGAAGACGAAGACCTCGCGCAAACCATCAAAGAATTCGGCACGGTTATTGCAGACGAAACACTGGCTGGTGCGATTTCAACAGGTGAGTATGCGTATGTGGAGACCGCCATGATTGAAGGAAAAACACTGCAGCTCAGCTTGCAAAAAAACTAACCTGTGTAGGAATCAAATTGACTTTTTATACTATTCATGCTTAAATAAATATGTTAGCAAACACATACAAACATATGTCTATTTTAAATTTCCTCCAATTACAACCTGTCGAGCCAACCGACGATGACACTGTCAGTCCGTTAGACGAATATGAACATGATGAAACGATCGATTTAAACGCGGACATCGATGAATCTGTTCTTGATGAAGAGTTGGACATGGTTATTAACGACTTAAAAACAGATCCTGAGAAGCTGACGTTTTCTGATCAGTAGGCTATACTCAGGATACCAATGGAACTGACAGACCAAGCATTTGACCAACTTATCAGCCGGGCGATGGATGAACTTCCCCAAGAATATATCAAAGGCCTCGACAACGTCGCTATTTTATATGCCGATGATCCTGACGAGTATCAGGTTCAAAAATCTGGTTTACGTGAAGGTAATATCCTCCTTGGTTTGTACGAGGGCATTCCGCTGACGAAACGAGGTGATAACTACAGCTTTGTACTGCCGGATAAAATTACGTTATTCAAACACTCAATGATGATGGTGGCGCACGATCAGCAACAATTGTACGAACAAATCAAGCGGACGTTATGGCACGAAATTGCGCACTATTATGGACTTGATCATGAAAGAATCCATGGCTTAGAGAGAGGCTAGCCTCTTCTTCTATACATGTATGTAGTATACCAGCGCCGTCGCAATCGGTCGGCTTTTTTGAAGGTATCGGCGAGTGGTCGACCTTTAGCTAATAATTCTTAATTTTTGATTAAATTTCATTGCCAATTCAGTATGAAAGTGGTAGAGTTAAGAAAAATACAAAAGGTGAGAGCGTTGTATTATATCAGACCTGTGTCGTGGATGGTCTTTTGTGGAAGTAATCTAAGGAGTGTGTCATGAAGTTTTTTGCGAGTAAACGAACCCAACGATTAACGAAGGGAGCATTGGCAGCATTGCTAGTGGTGAGTACTGTGACGGCCAGCGTGCCGTTTTTATTTAGTCAAAAAGCGGCTGCAGCAACAGTCGTGACGGTGAACACGACAAATTCACAGGGATGGACTTCTCTATATCCTGCCGACACACGTGCAAATGGTCGTGTATCATTTGTTTCGGATCCATCAGCCCCAGGTGCAAACGGTGCGCTTAGTATGAAAACTGACGCTGCTCCAGTATCTGGACAAGATAAAGCGCAGTATATGAAATACTTCACAACACCAGTTTCACTCAGTAGTATTACTGGAGAACTCTCTTATGACACCAAGCAGAATAGTGCTTCTTTTGTTGCTGGTGATCCATCTTATCAAATCCCAGTGTACCTAAATGCCAATGGAACACCTGGTACTAATTTTGCGACAATTGTGTACGAACCATATGTTGACCAAGGCAATGCTGCAATTGTAAATGGTGTTTGGCAACACTGGTCAATTGACCAAACAACAAGTAAATTCTACGTCACGCGAAGTGTCACAAGCTCAACCGGTAGTGTGGTTGCAAGCCAAGGCTCAAACACTTATACACTTGCTCAGCTAAAAACGTATTTCCCTTATGCCCAGGTACTTGGGTACGGACTTAATGTAGGTTCAAACAACCCGGGCTACGACACCGAAGCAGACAACTTTACGTTTAACGGTACAACCTACGATTTTGCCTACACCACTCTTTCAGCGCCAACTAACCTGAAGCCAGTGGACAATTCATACACTAACAACTCTTCGTTCGACAACACGTGGAATGCAGTCACTGGTGCAGTGAAATATGAATACACCGCTTCTTACAACGTTGGCGGGAACCCACAAGTGTACACTGACACAAGCGATGCGGGAAACTATGTACTCGGTGGCGCAACGATTGTTCGTCACAATAATATGGCCCCTGACTCGACCTATACATGGAAAGTTCGTGCCATTGACGCCAATGGTGTTGCTGGGGCATGGAGTGCAGAACAACAAGTAACTGTTGATACAGCCGCGGCGACTCCAACACTTACCTCACCAGCTAATGGTGCAGTAGTGAACGGAGCAAGTGTGACGCAGTCATGGTCTACGACTGATACTGACATTAACTACTATGTCTATGAAAGCTACAACGATGCCGCAGCAACGAGCTTGCGCTTCACAGCAAAATACAGTGGTACCAGTAAAACGGCAACAAATGTCACCGATGGGACGGTATATTATTGGCGGGTAAAAGCTGTCGACAATCTAGGTAACGTCAGTGCCTGGAGTCCTCTTTGGAAGATTACAATTGATAATACAGCACCAACTGCAACAATTAACGGCAGCGCACCGGTTGCATTCTACGGTGCGGGGACAAACATTAATGTCCGCGCTATTGATGCTAACTATCTCCAAACTGACCTGTACCTAAGTGGTGCGACCACACCATTCAAGACGTATACGGGGGAATACTTTGGTCTGTTCTGGCTGGCCGATGGCACCTACCGAATGGTGGTAAGGGACAAAGCGTCCAATGCAACCGCATACGTTTTTACCATTGATAAGACTGCACCAAGTGTGGCGATTACTTCACCGGCCAATGGAACAACAGTTGGTAATAACAAAGTTGTCAACATCACTGGAACGACAGGTGACGCGGTTTCTTATACGCTAAAAATTGGTAATACGGGCCAAGTGCCGATCGTCAGTGTCAGTGGTACAAACTTTAGTGCCTATAATTGGGACACGACAGGGCTTTCCAGTGGTGCATATATTGCTTCGTTGACCGGTACTGATGCGGCAGGCAACTCCAAAACTTCTGAAGTGGTTATTAATATTGATAACACGGCGCCATCAGTCAAGATTGATGCGCAGACGAATACTGCAACAAATCAGCCAACGATTACCGGCACAGTCAATGATGTCACGGCAACATTAACTGCCACATTTAACGGTATCAATTATTCATTGAACAATACTAATGGCTTTTTCAGCTTCACCGCACCAACGGCACTTGCAAATGGTACGTATGCACTTGCTATTGCCGCAACTGATGTAAATGGCAATGCAACGACGCAGTCTGCCAACGTTGTTGTCGCTGTCACTGCGCCTTCGACAACTCCAACAACAACTATTACTCCTGTGACTCCGACTATCACAAGTCCTACTGGTGCAGCTGTTCTTGGTGCAACAACCACGAACGATAATAGCACGGCCAATGGTGATACAGGTGTAAAAGGTGCTTCGGACACAAAGGCTGCCAATGCAGTCAACTCGGACGCCAACAAAGGAATGATCTTTGGACTTGCCTGGTATTGGTGGATTTTGATCCTTGCAATACTGGCTGCAATTGCTTGGTCTATCGTCGCTGCGATCCGTCGCCGAAACGCTAACGAAACGACATAATCACGAATTCTTAAAATAGAATGAAGCATTCCCCGATAACAGGGGAATGTTTGTTTTCAATTCTTGACTTCAATGGTATGATATATTCATCGTGAAAACAAAACAAAAACACAATAGTAGTAAGAAATCGACTACACTCCATAAAAAAGCCCGGATACACTTAAAGCACGTATTAGTACCTCATAAAGGTAACCACTATCGCCCACATTTGATCAGGCTTCATGGTATCACGGCTATACTAGTAGTAGCTGTTTTGATGCAGCTGTCGTATGGTTTTTTCTCATCGGGTCGCATGGAGGTGCTTGGACGAGTCTCAAGTATTAGTGCCAGTGAGCTTTTAACTGATACGAATAATGAGCGCGCGAAGCAATCGCTACCAGCCTTAAAAATAAATGATAGATTAAACAATGCCGCTTTTGCAAAGGCAAAAGACATGTTCGCCAACAACTATTGGGCACACACTTCACCGAAAGGTGTCACTCCATGGAAATGGTTTGCGGATGCGGGCTATAACTACGACGTTGCGGGTGAGAACCTAGCAAAGAATTATGCGACGGCACAAGCGACATTTGATGCCTGGATGGCATCGCCGACCCACCGTGCAAATATTTTGAACGGCAAGTACCAAGATGTTGGGTTGGCCGTGGTCGATGGTACATTGGACGGACGTCCGGCGACACTTGTGGTAGCATTTTACGGCACACCTGCGTCCGCTGCCGTGGAAGGCGCGAAAGATACAAAGACGACGCCAGTTGTCAACGCTCCGCCAGTTGGGCAAGGTATCGGCAATCCGCTGACGTACTTTGGAACGGCGCTTCAGTCGCTGACACCGGCAACGCTTGGGACATTGGCATTACTGACAATTGTTGGTGCAGTTGCACTAGCCGCACATCACTATCGCAATAAACTTCCGTTGGCATGGCGAAAAAGCTGGAAGCTACATCACGGCATGTACACCTTGATTGGAGTGATTAGTTTGGGCATTATTGTTGTCTTTGCAACTGGCGGCGGTTCGATCTAGCGCAAGCGTCCAGCAACGACTTGAAGTTTAGTGCTACATCTGTTACAATGAACAACTGAATTGTTAATTTATTCACAATATTAAGGGAACAACATGACAAAAGCAGTCGTAAAGATCGGTGGAAAGCAATTTATTGTCACCGAAAAAGAGACCCTACTGGTGGACCTCCTCCAGGAAGGAACGAAAGAGCTCACTCTAGACGCACTGTTGGTGATTGATGGCGACAACGTGACCGTCGGTACCCCAACTGTCAAAGATGTGAAAGTGACCGCCAAGGTCGTTGACGACCTGGTCAAAGGTGACAAAGTCCGCGTCATCCGCTACAAAGCTAAAAAGCGCGTACACAAGGAAAATGGACACCGTCAAAAATACAGTAAGATCGAAATTACTTCGATCAAATAGTGCGGTTTTTGAGATTATATAGCCTCGAAAACACTCTCGATAAAGAAACTCCCACAGGGAGCTTCTTTATTTTGCGACGGGCTAAAAATATTAAAGGGTTTTTTATCGTATATTTCCTTGGTTCCGTAACTTCGAATAAAAAGGTTATTGACCAATTAATAATAAAGTTATAAAACAACATTATTCGAAAACATTTTCGATGTCCGCGCATCACCTACCGAAAGGTATGATCATGGCAATCTGTCGATTCGGGGGAATCCCCATGGATACGAAGATATGTCCGTGCTTCAAATGTAGCACGCGTCGTAATAACGCCGCACAACGAGCCGGCAACGGACGTAACGCCAAGCGCGTCAACGTCCACGGCGACGGCAAGCCGAACCAGAACCGCAGCGGCAACGGTCGTCGCGGCTGACACAAGACCTGAGCCAAGTCTAAAAACTGGCTCATATTCTTTTGACCCTATTTTATGTAGTATAAGAACACATGAAGACGTTTATATATAAAAAATATTCTCCTCGTCCCAACATTCTCCACCTATATGAGCATGTTGTTTCTATTCATATTCACGAACAACTACGTAAAATGGGATATTACTGTTATGTTGATTACGCAATCAAGGCACAGACGCATGATCAAGGTCTTGCCACTATTACTATAGAAGTCTATAATTCGATGCTTGAAACAGAATGGAGTGACTTACTGCTATGGAATTTTGAGATAACAGATGCATTAATCCAGATTGCATATTATCAATTTTTAGCCGAAGAGGGTGTATTGTTTACCGTAAAAAATGCTAATCTTAAGGAAGAATTAGAAGTCGAGCATAGTAATGGTTGGCAGACAACAAAGAATATAGATACTCCAAAGGATATATCGGGTAAGGACGATACTGCATTAGTTGCTAGCTCGAAAGATATCCCATTGCTTAGTTATGATATAGTACTTAATTTTCAAAAAAAGGAAGTTGCTAAAGAATCATATCATGATGCGTTATTAACCCTCGGTCACAATATTCAGGTGCATCTTTCTAATAAAAAAGGATATTACAGGTCAGAGTTCTCGGTAATTGGTAATGAGATAAAGCTTTCGTTTCAAGTAATAGAGTTGCTTTCAAATACATTAGGTCAGAGCGACTCTCTTATTGCAACAGGAGTTATCGAAGAACTTATTGAAAGTGAAGCGTTGGACGTCTTTATTGATGCTAAAAAAGCCCGTCAATTAAATGCCATTTCAATTTCTACTTTTGTTGCATAATATTGCCGTATCATTAACGGTTTGAACCAGTGCTCGTGCTACAATAGGTACAAAAGAATAGGGAATACATACAGAAGTGCCGATTGTTATTGCTGTGACGAATCAGAAGGGTGGTGTGGGAAAGACCACCACTGCTATTAATGTGGCATATTTCCTTGCCAAGGCGGGTAAAAAGACCCTTTTGATTGATTTTGATCCACAGGGTAATGCCACCAGTGGTCTGGGTGTGAATAAAGCCGAACTACAATCGTCGATGATTGATGTCGTAAAGGGTGATAGTGATCTTGCATCAGCTGTCCTAAGGACTGAACACAAAAACTTATGGCTGGCGCCAACAACGTCAATTCTTGCAAATACAGAGGTTGAATTAGCGCAGGCTGACAAGAAATTCTCTCGCCTAAAGCATGCGATTGATGCCAGCGGTGATGCATACGACTTTATTATCATTGATAGCCCGCCAAGTCTCAGTCTTTTAACAGTCAATGGACTGATCGCGGCAAAATACGTGTTACTGCCTGTTCAGGCGGAGTTTTATGCGCTGGAAGGCTTGGGGCAGCTCCTCGAAACGATGAAACTGGTGCGAAAAGGGATGAATCCGGCTCTTGAATTACTTGGCGTGTTGCCAACCATGCTTGATAGCCGCACCACTCTTAGTAGTCAGGTACACGAAGAGATTAAGCGTCACTTCCCAGGCAAAGTGTTTGATATCACCATTCCGCGCAACATTCGTCTAGCCGAAGCGCCAAGCCACGGCGTGCCAATTGGCGTCTATGATAAGTTTTCTAAAGGTTCACGTGCCTATAAAGCCCTCGCGAAAGAAGTAATTACCCGAACGCAAGATTCGTTGGAAGCGGCGGCGTCATGACACAGAAAAAAGGTCAAGCAAGAGGATTAGGGCGCGGGTTTGAGTCGTTAATCCCGACTGATCTATTAGACGAGTCATTTGATACGACGAAATACATTGATGAACGGGTTAGTGAACTAAAAAATGTGCAGCTTTCCAAGGTTACTACTGATCCAGATCAGCCGCGCCGAACTTTTGACCTTGAAGCCTTGAACGAACTGGCGGAATCTATCCGCGAACATGGGGTGCTACAACCTATCATTGTCACCAAAAAGGGAAGCGGTTACCAAATTGTTGCTGGTGAACGACGCTTTCGAGCCTCGCAAATTGCAGGGCTTGAAACAATACCGGCACTTGTAAGGTCAATGAGCGATCAGAACAAATTGGAAGTTTCTTTGATTGAAAATTTGCAGCGTCGCGACCTAAACACGATTGAAACCGCGACCGCACTGCAAAAACTTCGTGATCAGTTCAATCTGAGTAATGAAGAGATCGGAAAGCGCGTCAACAAATCACAAAGCGCCGTGCAGAACACGATGCGCCTGTTGAAACTGCCCAAAAACGTCCGTGAATTAATCGCTGAAGGCACATTAACAGAGGGACAAGCACGTCCACTTATTTCTTGGGACGAAGCATTTATTAACGCAGTCGTACCACGTATCATCGCCGAGGAGTGGAGTGCCCGTAAAGTTGAGCAATATGTTGTCAATGCCCGGAATGGCAAAAAGCAAACAGAACCACAAACTGTCACACAAACTGAATCTCGGCATGAACAAAAAATTGCCACCCTTCGCAGTCGCCTGAAGACCGACGTCAACATTCGCGTCAACAACAAAGGTGCCGGCACCATCGTTATCAAATTTAGCGATGAAAAAGACCTCGATCGTCTGCAAAAACTTCTCGGCGAATAAGAGCCAAAGAACTCCAGGATGACACGGTCTCAGAACACTCTTTTAAAAAAGATCTCCACTGGAGATCTTTTTTAGCGTTGGGCTGAAAAAACTCCTATGGAAGTTTTTTCACACGTTCTTCGACCGTGTCATCCTGAATTTCTTTGTTGCTTAAGTCGGGAAAGTCCGAATCTTATTGAACGGAAAAATTCGTACTTCAGCCGGTCCAACCACATCATAAAGCGGAATGGTTCCTAGTCCGTTGCGGGAATCATATGAATAGTTGCCCTGACGGTTATCACCCGAAACAAAAATCTCGCCAGCCGGAACAATCTCGTCAATTGCACCGCTGGTAGGAGAACGAGGCTCACCGCGATTGGCGTCATCCGGATTAAAACCATTTGGGTACTGAGTATTATAGACGGTGTAGCGCCCATCCTTTAGCTGAACGCGTTCACCAGGAAGGCCAATGACGCGCTTGACGATATATTCATCTTCGGTGCCTTGGATAAAGCGAGGATTCTTAAAGACAATAATTTGTCCGCGCTTTGGTATGTAGGTTTTGTTTTGCAGTTGTGCCCACGTCACTGGCAGACGGTCAACGATTAAGCGGTCACCAGTATATAGCGTCGATTCCATGCTTGGACCAACAACATTAAAGCTGCGAAAGACAAACGTATTGATCAAAATCGTGCCTATAATGACGCACACAATAAAAATGACAATCCCTATAATGTCTTTTGCGAACGGATGACGAGTGAAATAAGAAGCTTCCATTAACCTGACTGATTATAACACGAGATAACGAGTGAAAAAGCAGTTTACTGATTATTCCGAGTGTCGAAGTGGTATGTCTCACATAACACGAGATAACGAGTGAAGAAGCAGAATGTGCTTATGTCATACTTCATAATTTAAGCTTCTTCGAGTATAGTAGTGTAAGTATTTATGAAGAAGCAAACACAAACTTCTATTGATGGTTTTATTCCACGTCGTTCTGGTGCCCAGTTGGGCAACCTGCATGCATCCGAAGAAGCAGTACCAATTGATCGATCACTCCACACCGGTGACGGCACGTCCAGAGAAGTCGTGGGCGTTGCTCGTGAAAGCAAAAGCATCGGTCGGTCTGACATTGATGAATCGCTGCGTCAAATCGATGATCCTAACGCAGACCGCGGGACAAGGCGGCAACGACGTGCTGAAAAACGCCGTCGTAAAAAGGCGAACCAAAAACCAAAAAACAAAACAAAGCGCATTATCAAATGGGTGTTGATTGGACTTGGTATTCTTGTCGTCGCTATCATAGGGTATCTTGCCTTCAAGGCAATTAATGCCAGTGACTCGATATTTAAAGGCAATGTGCTTGATCTCGTAAAATCCGATCCTTTAAAACAAGATGCCAACGGACGGAGCAATTTTCTTATTGTGGGAACTTCCGAAGATGACCCGGGTCATCAAGGTGCCAACTTGACTGACACCATTATGGTACTGAGTATCAATCAGAAAACCAAAGATGCCTACACTTTTAGTGTTCCGCGTGACCTTGAAGTGCAATATGGACAGGCTTGTCCCTCCGGGTATTCAGGAAAAATAAACGTCTACTTTAGTTGTGTGAATACGGGTACTGATGCTGCATCGGAACAAGATCGATTAGCGAAAACGCAAGCTTTTGTGGGTAACATTATTGGTATGGATATCCAGTACGGTGTGCATGTTAACTACACCGTGGTTCGTGATGTTATAAAAGCGATTGGTGGTTCAATCACCGTTAATATCGAAGGTGACAACGGGCAAGGGCCTCAACCAAATCTTGGGATTATGGACAGTAACTTCGACTGGAAATGTGGAGCGACCATCGCAATACGAAAGAAAAATTGTCCGCCGAATGGACGCTTCATAGAATACGGCCCAGGCAACCAGGTGCTGGATGCCGAACGTGCGCTGTATCTTGCACAGGCTCGTGGCGATGTTGCCCCAACCTACGGGTTAGCACAGTCGAACTTTGACCGAGAACGTAACCAGCAAAAGATCGTTTTGGCAATTCGGGAAAAGGCATTGAGTACCGGAGTTCTCACAAACATCAGTGCGGTCACACAGCTTATTAATGCACTTGGTAACAACCTCCGTACCAATATCCAAACAAAAGAAATCCGCACCTTAATGGGTCTTGCAAAAGACATTCCATCGGATAAGATCACTTCAATCGATCTTTTCAAAGCAGGTGAAGCAGTCTTTACTGCTTCTGGTCAACCTGTGCAAGGTCAATATGAATACAGTGCTATCCAGGCGTATATTAACAAAATTATTACGCAGGAACCTTTCGTCAAAGAGAAGCCGCGAGTGATTGTATTGAATGGCGGTGCTGCTGCGGGTGTGGCACAAACAGAAGCGGACAAGCTGACGGCAAAGGGATTCACGGTGGATAGTGTCGATAACGCTCCCGACGGCACGTATCCAGCGGTAACGGTTTATCAAGTTGCTAACAACAAGCCGCTAACTGCCGCAAAACTCAAAGAGCTTTACGGCGTGACGCTGCTGACAACAAAGCCTCCGGTCAGCGTTGTTGGCACTACTGATTTCGTGGTCATTATTGGGCCGACGCAGTAACGCGTTTACTCGTGGTATAATAGGCTAATATGGAGTTTTTAAAACTAGTCCGACGCCGCTCTTTTTTGAGTGAAGTGGTATACACATTGTTGAACGTCGCCTTCGCAGTGGCGCTGGTGTTGGTGATTAGTTTCACCGAGTCAATTCCTTTGGCACTTGGGCTGGTGTTGATCAGTAAATGGCGCGTTTTGGCGGTTCGGGCGCGCTATTGGTTTGTCAATATCCGTTCAAATCTTGTCGATATTATCGTCAGTGTGAGCATTGTGGTAGGGCTGTATACGATTGACACTTCAAATCTAACTGATTCTCGTAAGTTTCTTTTACTAGCGATTACAACGGCGCTGTATGTGGTCTGGTTGCTGATTATTAAACCTCGCTCAAAGCGGACATATGTCGCTGCACAGGCGGGGATTGCCGTACTACTTGGAACCGCCGCCCTCTATACGGTATCGTTTAGTTGGCCTGTGTCGGTAGTGGTTATTGGGATGTGGTTGATAGGTTACAGCGCAGCTAATCATATTCTTAATACCTACGATGATGAAACGCACGGCATCTTTCTTAGCTTGGCGTGGAGCGTCATTTTCGCTGAGATAGGGTGGGTAGCCTACCACTGGACGATTGCCTATTCACTGCCGTTTGCAACCAGTCTATTGATACCACAAATTGCGATGATCGGCCTTTTAATTGGATTTGTCGCGTATAAAGCCTATGATTCGTTTTATCACCACCAGCGGATACGAACCAGTGATATTCTTTTACCGTTGTTATTTAGCTTGAGCGTCATCGCCGTGTTGGTGCTGGTTTTCAACCGGGTGGGGACCGCGATCTAAGCCCGCGAATATTGATTATTTGGCTATTTTTTCTAGCAGGATGCCGTAGCCTTCTTGGCCCGATACGAGGAGACCGTATTTTTTTGCTTGGCTGATAATAGCAGGATGCTGCTCGGGATCGGCCTCTAGAATAAGTGAGCCGCCATTGACCAATGTAACTTTGGTTTGAAAAAGTAATTCGTAAATCAGAGCTTTGCCACCATGAGCCGCGAAAAGTGCGCTGGCTGGTTCATGCTCGGTCTCGGGTGAACGTTCCCACTCGCCATCAACATACGGTAAGTTGGCGATAATAATATCTGCGGCGAAAGGGTAGTCGGCGAGGAGGTTACTGTGAAGGATGCTCACCTCAACCTGCAGGTCCTTCGCGTTCTTCTCGGCAATTTTTAACGCGTGGCGACTGATATCGCTGAGTGTGACATCAAGTTCTGGGTACAGTAATTTGGCCGTAATCCCCAGGTTGCCACTACCAGTGCCGACGTCAATTAAGCGCAGGGGCTTTTCATGTAAAAGAGAACTATTTCGAGGAATGACTTGTTTTAAAAGCTCGATCAAGGCTTCAGACTCAGGACGAGGGATCAGCGTAGCGGTCGTGACCGAGAATTGGTGACCATAAAATTCCTTGTGCCCAATAATGTAGGCGACTGGAACGCGTTCAATGCGTAGGCTGAGTCGAGCGTTGGCAATTTCGATAGTGCGTTCGGTCAGCTGTTCTTCGGGGTGCGCATGCAAGTAGCTGCGATTTTTACGTAGAGTATGTGCCAAGATTAATTCGGCATCAAGCCGAGCCGAGGCAATCTGAGCAAAGACCAACTGACGCGTCGCGTCCGCCAGCCAGTCGTTAATTGCTAGCACTTGAGGCTGCCAGTTCTCGTTCATACGCCTGTAAGTTTTCTACCAGATCGTCGATTGATCCGTTTAATGCAGCTGGAATATTACTTCGACTGTAGCTAATGCGGTGATCGGTAATGCGGTCCTGCGGGAAGTTATAGGTGCGAATTTTCTCCGACCGGTCGCCTGAACCAATCAGGTTGCGGCGTTCGCTAGCGAGTTTGGCATTTTCGGCATCAGTTTTAATCTGTAAAAGACGGCTGCGTAGCACACTCATGGCTTTTTCCTTATTTTTAAGTTGCGACTTTTCGTCCTGGTTAATGACAACCAACCCTGAAGGTAAGTGAGTAATGCGCACGGCGCTATCGGTTGTGTTCACGGACTGCCCACCATGTCCCCCAGATCGGTAGATATCGATGCGAAGATCGTTAGGATTAATGTCAATGTCAGTTTCTTCGGCTTCCGGCAGGACGGCAACAGTGACTGTACTGGTGTGGATGCGTCCTTGGGATTCGGTTGCCGGCACGCGCTGGACACGGTGAACGCCGGACTCGTATTTTAGTTGAGAGTAAACGGCATCCCCTTTGACACTAAAGACAACCTCTTTGTAACCGCCGGAATCGTTAGCACTTTCGCTGATAGGTTCGGTTCTCAGGTTGTGCATTTCGCAGTACCGAAGATACATGCGGTAGAGTTCGGCGGCAAAAAGGCTGGCTTCATCGCCGCCGGCCCCAGCCCGGATTTCAATAATCACGTTTTTTTCGTCATTCGGATCTTTTGGCGCCAGCATCGCAAATAATTCGTCTTCAAGTGTAGCTAGGCGTGCGGTATTTTCTTCAATTTCCGATTTTGCCAGGTCGGCAAGCTCGTCGTTGCCACCAGCCATGTCTCTAGCATCAACGATTTGCGTTTCCAACGATTCACGCAGCAGTGCTTTTTCCAGAATTGTTTGGATTTCCATGAAGCGTTTGTTTTTTTTGGAATAATCAGGGTCGACGTAGGCATCAGGACGCATCAAAAAGGTGTCGAGTGCTTGTTTCTCGGCTTGCAGTTCATCAATATTGAGATTAATCTTTGGCATAATGGGGTGCTTTTCTCAGGTCGTTACTTTTTTATTCTAACAAAAAAGAGCCTTATCAGATACAAGGCCCTTTTTCTGAGCGAGAGCTAATTATCGCTTGTTTTTTTGGCTTTGCTAGCCGCAGATTTTTTGGCTTTGTTGGCAAGTTCTGTCCTTCGGGCCTGGGCAGCGGCAGCCCGGTTCTTGAATCGGTCGACCCGACCTTCGGTGTCGATGATCTTTTCTTCGCCGGTGAAAAATGGGTGAGAAGCACTTGAAATGTGCAACTTCACGAGTGGGTACTCGTTTCCATCTTCCCATATGATCGTCTCATTGGTCTGCGCCGTTGACTGAGTCAAAAAAGCAAAACCAGCAGTGTCGTCGCTAAATACGACGGGACGGTAGTCACTTGGGTGTAGGTTTGTCTTCATAATCCGAATTATTGTATCTGTTTTTTATCGAATTGTCAAAGGGTGGTAAGAGGAGAGTGCCGTTCAAGTTTTTTGATTCGCTTTTCGTGACTATCAAGATAATCGGCATGGATGGCCAATATACCGGCTTGTTCATCTTGGATTTCGCCGATAACATTGAGAATTTTATCTAATTTTGTGTCGCTGTCATCGAACCGTTGATCAATACTGTCAAGCCTACCATCAATACCATCAAGTCGGTGGTCTATACCATCAAATCTACCATCCATAGCATCAAGCCTTATATCAATACCATCAAGTCGTTGATCAATGCTATCGAACCTGTCATCCATGCCATCTAACCGTTTGGCGACAGGTGCAAGTTCACGACGAACAACAGTCGTCATGAGTCTCTCAAGTTTTTCAATGCTCACCATTTCCATAGCTTTATTATGGAAGGTCGTTTATCCGTCGTCAATAACAACATGTGAAAAGTTAATGTTTGTTAAGAATAATTTAAGAAACTACTTTATTTGTCGAAACTCGGGGGAGGGTGCTACTATATAAAGCATGAGCGCTAAGTGGGCATCTCGGCGAAAGACATATCAGTCGGCTTTTACGATTGTTGAACTCCTGATTGTGGTCGTGGTGATTGGAATTTTAGCAGCGGTGACGGTCATCACCTTTAATGGAGTCCAAAGTAAAGCCCGGGTTGCCGGTCTGCAGTCAACGCTAGAATCTTCGCTCAAGCAGATAGAAAACGCACGTACAACAGCGGGAACAAACACCTACCCAACGACGGCTCCAACCGAATTACCTTCAGGTGTGACATACTATGCTAATGCAAACTTAGGCGGGTTCTGCGCTTCAAAAACGGACAGCAGCCTCACGTATATGATTACTTCAACCAGTACAGTACCGCATGCTGGGCCTAGCTGTACAGCCACAAACTTAACAAATTTAGTGACAAACCCTTCGTTTGAAACATCCAATGCGAACTGGGTAGCTGCAGGCACTAACACAATTACAAGAAGTACCGCATACAGTGCAAACGGTGCAGCAAGTGGTTTAGTTGCACGGACAGGAACAGCGGGAAGTACCACAGTAAGTATTCCCATGACAACAGTGGTTGGGACGCAGTACTTTGTTTCATACGCACTGCGTAACGTCGTGGGGACATCAACGATTACTGCTTCGGTACGAAATACAAGCGCCACTGGCACTATTCCAGCAGACTCATCTTCGTAAGCGATCGTACCAACGGCATCATTTACGCGTTATACGACCAGTTTCACGGCAGAAGCAACTACCACCTATTTAGTATTCGACTTCACGACCACCACAAACGCCAATTCTTATGCAATTGATAGTGTCTTTGCAGTTGTTGGTGATAACGCAAGCACTTATGTAGAGCCAGTGACAAGCCCGGCAAATGGTTGGACATGGACAGGCACGACAAATTTGTCTACTTCAACTGGTCCTGCCTTTTAGCTAAAACTTTAACACCTTGAATTAAACATCTCTATAGGGTATAGTGCTAGGTGTAACAACATATAATGACACAACCCTACGCATAACTCCTAATGACGACGTCAGCAGGGCGGAAGGTGAGGAACAAGGAGTTTAAAATTATGGCAGTATCTGTCGATATTAAGGCGCTTTTAGAAGCCGGTGTTCACTTTGGACACAAAACCAGCCGTTGGCACCCGAAAATGGCGCCGTACATCCACAGCAAGCGTCAGGATAACCACATCATTGACCTCAATAAAACGGTTGAGGGTCTTGCGATTGCGCTACCTTTCTTGACGAAAGTTGCTGCCAGCGGAAAGCCAATCCTTTTCGTTGCCACCAAAAAGCACACCAAAGACACCGTCAAAGCTGTAGCCGAGAAGCTCAACCAACCATACGTTATTAACCGCTGGCTAGGGGGGACTTTGACAAATATCACCACCATCACTGCTCAGATCAAAAAACTCAAAGAGCTTGAAAAGCGAATGGCGTCTGGTGAACTTGAAAAGAAGTACAACAAGCTTGAAGTACAGCGCTACCAAGAAGAAATCGACGAACTTACCTTTAAGTACGGCGGTGTCAAAAACCTTAGTGGCAAGCCGGGTGCTGTCTTTATTATCGACGTGCTTGGTGACATCAACGCCATCAAAGAAGCAAAGACAATTGGCGTGCCTGTTGTTGCGGTGGTTGACACAAACGCCGATCCAACACTGGTTGACTACGTCATTCCAGCCAACGATGATGCGATTAAGGGCATCCACCTTCTCCTCGACTACGTCAGTCAGGCAATTATTGAAGGTCAAAGCAGTGCAAAGCCATCTGAAAAAGAAGTAGTCGTTAAAAAAGGGGAGGAAGCATAGTACATGGCAGTATCAATTGACGACATCAAGAAGCTCAAAGAACTGACCGGCGTTGGGCTAACCGACGCAAAGGCAGCATTAGTTGCGGCTGACGGTGACTTTGACAAAGCACTGGAAGAAATGCGCAAAAAAGGCCTGACAAAGGCTGAAAAAAAAGCTGACCGCGAAGCGCTGGAAGGCGTGATAGACAGCTACGTTCACGGTGGTCGCATCGGTGTTCTTGTCGAGGTAAACTGTGAAACCGACTTCGTTGCCCGTACTGACGGATTTAAGGAATTTGCGCACATGATTGCGCTACAGGTCGCCTCTATGTCGCCTGTCTACGTGACTGAAGAAGAAATTCCGGCTGACGAAATCGCTCGTGTTCGCAAAGAAGCAGCAGCCAGTGGTTCTAACAAAGGCAAACCAGCTGACATCGCTGAAAAGATCATCGAAGGCCAGGTCAAGAAATACTTCGCTGAAAAAGTACTGTTGAACCAACAATACATCATGGACGATTCGATGACAGTCGGAACTTTCCTCAAACAGACTATCGGACAGGTGGGTGAAAATATTGTTATTCGTCGCTTTAAGCGCATCGAACTGGGCGTGAACGACTAATCGAGCATGTATATGTCTGAACTAATCGTAACGGCCAAAATACAGAGGCGCCAACGAACAAAACAAGTGGGAAAATTGTGATACGCATGACCACTGACGAAATTGACTCGTAGCCTGTTATACTAAGGG
Organism: Candidatus Microsaccharimonas sossegonensis; assembly: GCA_004100325.1. Classification (GTDB taxonomy): domain Bacteria; phylum Patescibacteriota; class Saccharimonadia; order Saccharimonadales; family Saccharimonadaceae; genus Microsaccharimonas; species Microsaccharimonas sossegonensis. The sequence continues at coordinate 446,081 of SCKX01000001.1, forward strand.
TATATGTTTGATACGAAGCCCTACGAAGCCCGCATGAGTGCCGCAGTTGCGCACTTTCAAGAAGAACTAAAAAGAGTCCGCACCGGTCGCGCCCACCCGAGCATGCTTGATAGCGTTCAGGTGGAGGCCTATGGGCAAAAAATGCCACTTAATCAAGTCGCAAACGTGACTGCAGCTGAACCACAACTTTTAACAATTACGCCGTTTAACCCGAGTAATATCCAGGTAATTGCCGCTGGTATTCGCCAAGATCAATCACTTGGACTGAACCCAAGTGATGATGGTCGCGTCATCCGGGTGCCAATTCCACCGCTGACCGAAGAGCGCCGCAAGCTACTGGTCAAGCAAACCAGCGAAAAAGTTGAAGCAGCCCGCATTACCCTCCGAAATGTTCGTCAGGATGCTTTAAAAGAGGCGAAACGCAGGAAAGAGGCCAAGGCAGTATCTGAAGATGACCTTAAAACTATCGAAAAATCGATTGATGCCAGTATCGCCAGCTTTAATGCGCAGCTTGACGCATCGTTCAAAGAAAAAGAGAAAGATATTCTGACGCTCTGATGCCACAAGATCGCGTTGATGCACCCATTGAAGGTCCGGCAATTCCACGTCACGTGGGGTACATCGTCGACGGTAATCGTCGGTGGGCAAAAAAACACGGGCTGCCCATCTATGAGGGGCATCTTGCTGGCTACAACGCTTTAAAAGACGTGGGGATCGCGACGCTTGAAGCCGGTGCTGAATATATGTCTGCCTACGTTTTCTCAACTGAAAACTGGAAGCGCAGTATTGATGAAGTCAAGCATCTGATGGGTCTGACGCTGAAGGTGATTACCGCCGATGTGCCGATTTTTAATAAGTATAATGTTCAGCTGCGGGTCATTGGTTCACGCGACGGCGTTGATCCAAAAATTGTCAAAGCAATGGCGGCGGCAGAAGAAGCGACAAAGGACAACACCGGCGGCGTCTTTGCACTCTGTTTCAATTATGGTGGCCAGCAAGAAATTGTTGATGCGGTGAAAAAAATTGTTCAGTTGGGTGTAAAAGAAAAAGACATCACGCCGGAACTGATCGCTAAAAACCTTTATTTGCCTGATGTGCCGCCAATGGATCTGGTGGTGCGCACCAGTGGTGAAATGCGCCTGAGTAACTTTATGCTGTGGCGAGCTGCCTATAGCGAATTCATTTTTCTTGATAAAATGTGGCCAGAAATGACAAAAGATGATGTCGTCAGTATAATAAAGGAATATTCGCGTCGCGGGCGACGATTCGGATCATAAATGATCATAATGAGGGGCTAACATAGACATGGACATCGGAGTTTTTAATGTGATTTTCGGCATCATCACGGGTATTGTGGTGTTGGTTATTTTGGTGGCAGTGCATGAACTAGGGCATGGCATCGTGGCGCGTCGAAACGGTGTGGTGCTGGAAGAGTTTGGTATCGGCTTTCCACCGCGTGCCTTCGCAAAAAAGCTAAAAAACGGCGTGGTTTTTAGTTTAAACTGGCTGCCGCTTGGGGGATTTGTCAAACTTCAGGGTGAACATGATGCAGCGAGTAAAAAAGGTGATTACGGAGCTGCTACGTTTTGGCAAAAAACTAAAATTCTGCTTGCTGGTGTGCTGGTAAACTGGGTCGTAGCAGCTGTATTATTAACGATCTTAGCGCTTGTTGGCTTGCCAAAAATTCTTCCAAATCAGTTCTCGGTTCCGGCTGATACCAACCTTTCAACTGGTCCGGTCGTTCTCTCGTCCGTCGTTAAAGACTACCCAGCGGCAAAAGCTGGCCTACAGTCTGGTGATAAAATTATCAGCATTGATGGTCAAAAAATTACCACACCCGACCAATTGATTGCTCAGACAAAAGCCGACCGTGGCAAGACGGTGACAGTAGATTATACCCGTGATGGCACACCAGCATCCAAAAAAGTCACCCTTCGTGATGCAAATACAGCCGTCTTTGGGTCAACGCTTTCTCAGACTCAATCAATCCGCGCGACGTGGTCAGCACCCATTGTCGGCGTAGCGACAACGGGGCAATTTACCTGGGTGACTATTCAAGGTCTTGGGCAGCTGCTGGCAAATCTTGTGACGGGTATATTTGGACAACTGAGTCCCGACCAGACAACTCGTAAAGCGGCGAGTACCAATTTGGCAGCGGCGGGGGACAGTGTGGCGGGTCCAATTGGCATTCTCGGTACGATTTTTCCAGCTGCCAGCAAAGCGGGTCCAAAAGAGGTACTCTTCCTGGCGGCAGTCATCTCATTGACCCTTGCGGTCATGAACACGCTGCCAATTCCATCGCTTGATGGCGGGCGCTGGTTCGTGACGGCACTCTATAAAGTTCGCAAACAGAAATTGACCAAAGAAAAAGAAGAGAAGATCCAGGCAATTGGTTTTTCGGTACTGATGATACTGGTTGTAGTGGTAACTATAGGTGATGTTACGAAACTCTTTAAGTAAAGTACTCGCAAAGCCGGAAGGCTTCAAGTGGTGGATGGGGCTGGTACTGCCGGTCTGGGTGTTTGTCGGTTTTATGGCCGCACAGGTCATCGTGGGGCTCCTTTTATCACTGCTGAGTTTACTAAGGATTCCGCTTAAAAATATCAGTGAACCGACGATTCAGGCGATTGGTTCGTTTGTTGTGTATATAGTCGCGCTACTCACCGTGATTGGTCTGCCGTGGTTGGTCAGAAAATACAAAACTTCAAAAGCTGAAATTGGGCTTGACCATCACCTGACGTGGACGGACTTATTACTAGCTCCGGCGGCATTTATTGTCTATATCCTGCTGTCGTTTGTCCTGACAAGTATCTTTTCACAGTTTCCGTTTTACAACGTGAATCAAGTACAAAATACCGGATTTTCAGGGCTTAGTTACGGCTATGAATACTTTCTGGCATTCTTTACGCTTGTCATTGTCGCGCCAATTGCTGAAGAAATCCTCTTCCGCGGTTATTTGTTAGGGAAGCTACGCAGGTATCTGCCGATCTGGGCGGCAGTGCTGGTTACCAGCCTTTTGTTTGGAATTGTCCATTTTGCATGGAATGTCGGCGTCGACGTGTTTGTACTGAGCATCGTGCTGTCTATCCTGCGCATTCGCACCGGACGTCTGGCGCCATCGATCTTGCTACATATGATCAAAAACGGTGTTGCCTTTTACTTCCTCTTTATTAATCCACTCCTATAAATTACAGTAGAAAGAAGCATATGAGAGTTTCAAATTTAGTGACGAAGACCAGTAAAAATGCGCCTGCCGACGAAGTGGCAAAAAATGCCCAACTTCTTATTCGTGCTGGCTACATTTACAAAGTGATGGCGGGTGTCTATGCCTACACCCCGCTTGGGCTACGCGTCATTGAAAACATCAAGCACATTGTTCGTGAAGAAATGAATGCGATTGGTGGACAAGAACTTATTATGACTAACCTTCAGCCAAGAGAGGACTGGGAGATCACGACTCGTTGGGACGACAAGGTGGTTGATATTTGGTTCAAGACGAAACTGAAAGATGATACAGAGGTCGGATTGGCGTGGTCACACGAAGAAGCGATTATGACGATGATGAAGAATTACATCAAGAGTTATAAAGATTTACCTGTGAACGTCTATCAGTTCCAAACGAAGCTTCGTAATGAAGTCCGCGCCAAAAGTGGCATTATGCGCGGACGAGAATTTGTTATGAAAGATATGTATTCGCTAAGTACCGGCCAAGAGCAGCACGAAATCTTTTATCAGGCAACAATTGAAGCTTACAAAAAAGTCTACGACCGCCTTGGGTTGGGTCAAGACACGTACGTCACCTTTGCGAGTGGTGGCGCATTTACGCAGTTTAGCCACGAATTCCAAACGATCTGCGATGCTGGTGAAGACACTATCTATGTCAACCGAGAAAAAGGCATCGCGGTCAACGAAGAAGTCTTGAATGATGAAACGCTAGCGACGCTTGGTGTGACGCGGGATGAATTAACAGAGACAAAAAGTGCTGAAGTGGGTAATATTTTTAACTTCGGGACTGATAAGTCTGAACAAATGGGCATTTTCTATACTGACGAAAATGATACAAAAGTGCCAATTTTCCTCGGCTCATATGGCATTGGGATTACTCGTGTCATGGGTGTCATCGTTGAAAAATTCTCAGACGAAAAGGGTATTGTGTGGCCAGAAACCATTGCGCCGTACAAAGTCTACCTCGTTTCTATTGGAGCTGTTGCAACGCAGGCCGATGCACTGTATGATGAATTGACCTCGAGAGGCGTCGAGGTACTCTACGATGATCGTGATGAGCGTGCCGGGGCAAAGTTTGCCGATGCCGAACTTCTCGGAATTCCCTATAGAGTTACCGTCAGCGAACGCCTTATCGCTGACCATAAATTTGAATATACCCCACGAAACACAGGCACATCCGAACTATTGACAGCCGAGGAGCTGCTTGCTAAACTAAGCTAAATAGAGATGCAAAGCAGGCGTCCTACGCTATATGTGGTGTAGGGCGCCTTCAACACAAGAATTATCAGCCGTTGAAACCTTATGTCAAGAAAGAACCAAGAGATATATTATCATGAAAAAACATTATCAAATTACTGCCGAAGGAAAGAAAGAACTCGAAACAGAGTTAGACACTTTAAAAGCGCGTCGTGGCGACGTGGCAGATAAAATTGCCGAAGCTCGTGATTTTGGTGACCTTAGCGAAAACGCTGAATATGACGCTGCTCGTGAAGAGCAGGGACTGCTAGAAACCCGAATCGCTGAAATCGAAGACATTATCAATAACGCCGACATTATTAAGAGTGGCGCAAAGGGACTGATCGGTCTGGGAAGCAAAGTCGCTTTAAAGACTGGTAACAAAATTGTCACCTACACTATCGTTGGTCCGGTTGAAGCCAACCCACTCGAGGGTAAAATCAGCAACGAATCACCAATTGGTTTGGCGCTTTTTGGACGAAAAGTGGGCGATGACGCCGAAATCACGACACCAAAAGGTACCGTGAAGTATAAGATCGCTGAAATTAGCTAGAACACATATCGTTTTGAGCTTCTCTTGAGTCAGCTCGAAAACACGATATACCCCATGTCGTGTTTTCTTGTATTCTGCGTAACTCGACTCCGTCTCAGACATACTCGAATAGGCATGAAAACACTCCATGGGTTATTCGGTTTTCTCACAGCCTCATTCGTAGCTAAACGAGAAGTGTTCTATGCTATAATCGAACCTATTATGGCAACACTCAAAGACTTTCGTGATGAACGGCTTCGCAAGCTTGAAGTACTCAAACAACTAGGGGTTAATCCGTACCCGGCGGAGTCTCACCGCACGCATCATGCAGGTGAGATTGTTTCTCGGTTCGATGAGCTCGAAAACCAGACCGTTACGGTTGCGGGGCGAATCTTGGCGATCCGAAAGTTCGGTGCGCTCGCATTTATTGTGATGAAAGACTTCAGTGGTCAGGTGCAGTTATACTTGCAGACTGACGAGGTTGAAGGTCGTGACGCGGCGTCTGGTCGCCTGGGAATCGAAGATGTGCCGCTGCTTGATACGGGTGACTTTGTTGAAGCGACTGGATCGGTGGGTAAAAGCAAAACCGGCGAGGTATCGGTATTTGTCAAAGAGCTTCGACTGCTGACAAAATCACTGCGCCCTATGCCAAGTGCCCAGGAAGGCTTCACCAATAAAGAAGAGCGAATGCGCCGTCGATACATCGATATGAACGTCAACCATGAAGTGCGTGACCGCTTTATCCGTCGTAGCAAATTCTGGCAGGCGACACGGGATTTTCTTAATACTCACGATTTTGTTGAAATTAATATTCCTGTGCTCGAACACACCACAGGTGGTGCCGATGCGAATCCGTTTGTGACGCATATGGACGCATTAGATCAGGATTTCTACCTCCGAATTAGCCATGAACTTCCCTTGAAACGTCTGATTGGTGCAGGTTTTGAAAAGGTCTATGATATTGGTCCGCGTTTTCGTAATGAAAATTACAGTGACGAACACCTTCCGGAGCACGTTGCAATGGAGTGGTACTGGGCGTACGCCAACTGGCAAGACGGCAAAGACTTTATGGAGGCGATGTATAAGGATGTTCTTCAAAAGACATTCGGAACACTGCAATTTACACTTGGCGACTTCGAGGTTGATATGAGCAAAGAATGGGAAGTGTGGGACTACGCAACGATTATGAAAAACCGCTACGGGATTGATGTCTTCCAGTCTACGTTAGACGAGGTGAAAAAAGCCTTGGCTGATAATAAACTTGAGGTCGAACAGACCGAAAACCGTGCTCGTGGCATCGACAAACTATGGAAGCATATCCGTAAAGACGTTACTGGTCCGATCTGGCTTATTAACACCCCGACCTTCATTAGTCCTTTGGCCAAAACTGACCCCAATAATGCCGAAATCGCACAGCGTTTCCAGCCGGTGATTGCTGGATCTGAACTGGGTAATGGATTTTCGGAGTTGAACGATCCAATCGATCAACTAGACCGCTTTAAAGAGCAGCAGGACATGCGCGATCGTGGTGACGACGAAGCCATGATGCTGGATATCGACTTTATTGAAATGCTTGAATATGGTATGCCGCCAGCTTGTGGGTGGGGATACAGCGAACGTGTTTTTTGGATTTTCGAAGGCGTTACCGCACGTGAAGGCGTACCGTTCCCACAGCTTCGTCACGAATACGACGAAGTAACCAAATCTCTGTATCCTGAAATAAACCTCAATCACTCATAGCGGCCGTTAAAATAATGTAATAACCGCTAGTGCATTACCACATTTTATTGCTATGATAAGTGCGTATGATTGAGCTTATTGGGGTTACCAAAACGTATGGCAAAAAACAAAGTACTTTCAAGGCACTTGATAATATAAATTTTACGATTCCTGATGGGGCGAGTGTCGCAATTGTCGGAAAGTCAGGTTCAGGTAAATCAACGCTAATGCACGTGATGAGCGGGCTTGATCGTCCCGAACAAGGGCAGGTTGTGATTGATGGTGTTGATATCTTAAAACTAAAAGTAAAAGCCGTAGATATGTTTCGATCTAAGAAAATCGGTTTTATTTTTCAGGCTTTTTTTGTACAGGCAAATGAAACGACCTATGAAAACGTCGCATTACCACTCGAAATTGCCAATGTCTCTGCAGGCGAACGGCGGCGAAGGGTGATCGAAGCTTTACGGACGGTTGAGCTGACCGATAAAGTAAAAGAAAAAGCTCGTAACCTTTCAGGTGGACAAAAGCAGCGTTTGGCGATCGCACGGGCCATCGTAAATAGTCCGCGCATACTATTTGCCGACGAACCAACCGGTAACCTCGACACACAAACAGGTGAAACGATTGAGTCACTATTGTTTGGTTTAAATAAAAACGGCGGCAGTACTTTGGTGATCGTGACACACGACGAAGAACTCGCTGCAAAGTGTGATATGAAAATTTATATCAAAGATGGCCAAGTTGATCGCGTTGTTGGAGGGGAAGGATAGTGAAAACACTTGATATTATTCGACGAGCAGGTCGAAGTTTACGCAATGCAAAAACCCGGACGATCTTAACAAGTCTTGCAATTGCAGTCGGTGCATTCACAATTGCAATTTCACTGGCCGCCGGTGAGGGCGCACGACAATATGCTAATAAACTGATTGGATCAAATGTGAATCCACAGGTACTTTTCGTCGTAAAAGATCAAGCCTTATTTCAGGCTGGTGTGGGACAGACAGGCTTAACGGTTTATTCAGAAGATAATGGCACAACTCCGAGAGGAATAACGATTCAACAACTTACTCAGGCTGACATCGACAAGTTTACCGCCAGAACCGATGTTCAAAATGTGACTCCTGTCTATAATCCACAGCTGAAATATGTCACATTTGAAGGCAGCGACAAGAAATTTTCAGGAGAGGTCACTTCATATGATACGACGATTATTAATAATGCGACATTCGGTACCCTGCCAAAACTTGGTACACAACTTGGTCTCGATGAAGTTGTATTACCGACAACATTTGCCGATACACTGGTTGAACAAAAAGTGATTACACAGCCACAAGCTCTGATCGGTAAAAATGTCAGTATGACGATTTCGGCAGCAACCGTTCAGCCCACCGTCGACGAAATCACCGCTGCATTTACAACTGGTGGTCAGGTGGCAGTGGTTGCACTGACAAAACCAAAAACAAAGGTTATTACACTGAAGATTGTTGCACTTACAAAACAATCAGCCACTGCGTTGACTGGGACTAATGCATTTCAGATATCGAGTGAACAGGCGCGTATTATTGCCGAGTACACCACAAAAGGGACGAGTGCCTATCAAAAGTACCCCGGCGTCACCATGCTGGCAAAACCAGGTATTGATCCAGCTGCCGTAAAAGCAGACCTAAAAGCACAAGGGTATGCGCCGCAAACAGCCAAAGATCTTCAAAGCTTGATATTTACGATTGTGAATACGCTACAGGGAATTGTTCTTGGTTTTGGGGTTATCGCCCTCATAGCGAGCGTGTTCGGTATCGTGAATACGCAGTACATCTCTGTCCTGGAGCGAACCAGAGAAATTGGACTGATGAAAGCGCTGGGTATGCGCGGCCGTCACGTCAGCCGTCTGTTCCAATTCGAGGCTGCCTGGATCGGATTCTTGGGCGGTACAATCGGTGCCATCATCGCGGTGATTGTAGGGACACTTCTGAATCCCGTGATAACAAAAGCACTCGATCTGGGTGATGGCACGTCGCTGCTTATTTTCCAGCCGATTCCAATTATCCTTATGATTGCCGGACTGATGCTGATCGCGATGCTTGCAGGTTACTTCCCGGCTCTAAAAGCATCAAAACTTGATCCAATTGAAGCCCTGAGGACGGAGTAAGAACGGAATAGAAGACTGAATAGTTCATCTGATACAATAGTTCTATGTTAGATATCCGCTTTATCAAGGAAAATCCCGAACTTGTTCAAGACCACGCCCAGAAAAAGGGGTACACGGTCAACATTCAAGAAGTGTTAGACCTCTATTCAAAAGCCGTTGAACTGGGGCAAAAACAAGATGCGCTTCGAGCAGAAAAGAACGCCCTATCTGCTACTCAGGGTGCCGGGAAGCCATCTGACGACGTCATCGAGCGTGGTCGAGCGATTCGTGCAGAAATTGCGCAGAACGACGAGGCCTTTGTCGCAGCCACGAAAGCCTACGAAGACGCGATGTGGCAGATTCCAAACACTCTTCAACCCGACGTGCCAATTGGCGGTGAAGAGGACAGCGTTGAAATTAAAAAGTGGGGTGAGCAAAACACTGGGGCTATTGATCACTTGGACTTCGCAACACAGCGCGACTGGGTTGATTTTGAGCGCGGTGCTAAAGTTGCCGGTGCCAAATTCTACTACTTAAAAGGCGATCTGGCACTGCTTGAAAATGCCATTACACAGTTTGCTTTGAACCTTGTGATAGCAAAAGGTTTCACGTACGTTACGGTTCCAGCCCTTGTGAATACAAAAACCGCGACCGGCACGGGCTTTACTCCTCGTAGCAGTGATCAAAGTGACGAGTACTTTATCGAAGGCGAAGACCTCAGTCTCATCGCGACCGCCGAAATTCCCCTCACTGGCTACCACGCTGATGAAATTATCGACGAAGCAACACTGCCATTATTCTATGCCGCTTACAGCCCATCGTTTAGAAAAGAAGCTGGCACCTACGGTAAATTTGTCCGCGGGCTCTTCCGCGTTCACCAGTTTAATAAGCTTGAAATGTATGCTTTCACAACTCCAGAACAAAGTATCGAAGTGCATGAAAAGATCCTCGCTATCCAAGAAGAAATCTGGCGAGCCATCGGTATTCCATATCACGTCATCAACATCGCCAGCGGTGACCTTGGCGCTCCAGCTAGCAAAAAGTACGACCTAGAATACTGGTCACCAGTCGATAACATCTACCGCGAACTGACCAGTGCTTCGAACTGTACTGACTTCCAGGCGCGTAATCTTAATATTCGTGTTCGCCGAACAGAAACGGGAAAAGTCGAGACATTGCACACGCTTAACGGAACAGCCGTGTCGCTGGCACGATCACTGGTCGCAATTATCGAGCACTATCAGAACCCCGATGGGACCCTTCGAGTACCAGAAGTTTTGCGTTCTTACATGGGTAATCGCGAAGTACTATAAATCTATTCGCCTTCTGCTGAGGTTTGTAAGAACGAACAAGACCTTCCTGAGGAAACATCTGCAGCCCGAGTCTATCCCGGTACTGAAACAGAGAGAGACTCGGAGCGAAGCCGTTTCAGAGGGAAGGTCTTGTTCGTTCTTACGGCACTTCCTCAGACAAAAGGGCGTATAATAAAACCATCAACAACCAACGGAAACGGAGGCTAACATGATACACTCAATTGATATTACGAGCGTAAAGTACACAGCAGGCGACCAAGTTCAAAAATACGTCCTGCGAAAAATTGGAAAGCTGGATAGGTACTTGCCGCGGCATGCTCGCAAAAGTGTGACAGCCGATGTGAAACTGAAACAGGTGAATCGCGACCACGGTAACAAATACGAAGCCGAAATTATTATCAATGTTCCCGATAAACGTCTGACAGCCAAAGACTCGACCGTCAATATGTTTGCAGCAATCGACATCGTCGAAGCAAAAATTATTAATCAGCTTCGTAAATACAAGCAAGAGACGATTGCGCATGTTGGGAATCGTCGTGTCCTTAGTCGTTCCAAGCGCTCACAGCTGCCAGAGCAAAGCGTCAATAGCCTATGATTATTGTCGAAATCCTTGTTAACTACCCCATAAAATCGTATAATACTACCTAAAGCAAGTAGACTGAACCATTTCCTGAAAGGCGGGTACGATAGTGATAAGCAGGCAAGGTGCGCTTACCAAAATTTTTGGAGATCCTCAAGCGAAAACGATCAAGCGACTGCAAAAAAAAGTTGCCGTCATTAACGGACTGGAAGAAAAATATAAAAAACTTTCAAAGGCCGACCTCAAAAAACAAACCGAGCTTTTAAAGAAACGTCTGCAGAAAAAGGGCGAGTCACTCGACACGATTCTTCCGGATGCTTTTGCTTTAGTACGTGAAGCCAGTGACCGTGTGTTAGGTATGCGCCATTTCGACGTTCAGCTGATAGGCGGTATAGTACTACACGAAGGCAGCGTTGCTGAAATGAAGACTGGTGAAGGTAAAACGTTGGTGGCGACGCTTTCAGCGTACCTTAACGCGCTTGAACAAAAAGGCGTGCACATTGTCTCGGTCAATGATTATCTGGTGCAACGTGACGCTGCATGGATGGGTGAATTATATCACTTCCTTGGTCTTTCGACCGCTGTTATTATCAACGAGGCCTCGTTTATTTTCGACCCAAGCTACACTGCCGACGCTTCACATGATGATCCACGATTGACGCACCTGCGCCCTGTCACGCGTAAGGAAGCCTACGCCGCAGACATTACCTACGGCACTAACAACGAATTTGGTTTCGATTATCTTCGCGACAACATGGTCGACGAGGTTGAGTTACTCCGTCAGCGCGATCTTCACTACGTGATCGTGGACGAGGTCGACTCAATTCTTATTGATGAAGCGCGTACTCCGCTGATTATTAGCGCACCGGCAGCAGAAAATCCCGAAAGTTACATCCAATTTGCAAAAGTCACCGCCAAACTTGTGCCCGAAGATTATACGCTCGACGAAAAACGCAAGATGGTCGCACTGACAGACGAAGGGGTTGAGAAAGTGCAGCGACTACTTGGAGTAAAAAACCTCTACAGTCCAGAATATGTTCGTTCGGTCTATCACCTCGACCAAGCCCTCCGCGCGCAGACGCTTTTTAAACGCGACAAAGACTACGTGGTCAGTAACGACGGCGAAGTGATTATCGTCGACGAATTTACCGGTCGTTTGATGCAAGGTCGTCGCTATAACGAAGGACTGCACCAGGCAATCGAAGCCAAAGAAAAAGTTGAAGTGTTGCAAGAAAGCATGACGCTGGCGACGGTCTCGTTCCAGAACTATTTCCGTTTGTACAAAAAACTTTCTGGTATGACTGGCACGGCTTTTACCGAGGCTGAAGAATTTCAACAAATTTATAGCCTTGACGTGGTTCAGATTCCTTCGAATAAACCAATTGCCCGTGTTGACGAACAAGACCTCATTTTCCGAACTGAAAAAGCCAAACTAAAGGCAATCGCCGATGTCATCGTAGAATATCACAAAGTAGGTCGCCCGGTTCTGGTCGGCTCTGCCTCTATTGCGAAAAACGAATTGATCGCAGATTGGCTGAAAAAGTATAAAGTTCCCTTTGAAATTTTGAACGCCAAAAACAATGAACGTGAAGCCGCGATTATCGAAAAAGCTGGTGAGAAGGGTGCGATTACACTCGCAACCAACATCGCTGGACGTGGTACTGATATTAAACTTGGCGAGGGTGTCAAAGAACTTGGTGGCCTGGTGGTAATCGGCTCAGAACGACACGAATCACGCCGCATCGACAACCAGCTACGTGGACGTGGTGGACGTCAAGGTGATCCAGGATTAACCCAGTTTTACGTTTCAACCGAAGACGATTTGATGCGTATTTTCCAAGGTGAACGCATCTCAAGCCTTATGGGTCGGATTGGCATGGACGACGATACCCCTATCCAGCACAAGATGGTCTCGAACACGCTCGAAGCGGCCCAAAAAAGGGTTGAAGGTTTTAACTTTGATATTCGTAAAAACGTTGTTCAGTACGACAACGTGATTAACCGTCACCGCCGCGTAGTCTACACGATTCGCCGTAAGATTCTTGAGGGCGCCGACATCAAAACTGAAATCGAACGCTTGATCGAAGCGAAAGTCCACGATCTGACCGTACTGCCTGCCAAAAACAACAAGAACTTTACCCCAGAATTTGAAGAGATTTTCCCACTCAACGATAAAAAAATTAAAGCGATCGGTGCCGAAAAGAAGGATAAGGCTCGCTATGAACTCGCGCTCAAAGAGGTGACCAAGCTTTACAAAGCCAAAGAAGAAGAAGTTGAAACCGATGCACTCCGAAAAGTTGAACGTGAAGTCTACCTTCAGGTCCTCGATACCTTATGGATGCAACACCTCGAAAACATGCAGCATCTTCGTGACGGTATCCACTGGCGTAGCGTTGGACAACGCGACCCACTAGTTGAGTACCGTAGCGAATCGCAAAAACTGTTCGACAGTTTACAGCAAACGCTTCGTGACGAAGTGCTACGCGCCATCATGCACGTGACAGCCCGTGACGCCGTGGCTCGTACGGCTGAACGCCACGAAACAGCCCTGACACGACTGGCGGAAAGTGCCGTTGAAAAAGGTGTGAATGAAATTAGCGCTGGTGAAGCTAATCGTGACGACGATTTTAACGTCAAAAAAGCCGAGACACATTCAGAAGCAAACCAGAAAAAGAACGCTGCACGAAAGAAAAAGAAACATCAACGTCAAAACCGTAAATCCGGCCGTAAGTAACCTGATTGACGTCGCATCAATAATAACCTAGTAAAAGAAAATTAGTCTATGAACCACACCGTTGAAGAAGTGAAACTAAAAAATGGCGCCAAAGGCTTGCTGATAAATATTCCTGGTGCCACTGTTATGAGTATGCAGTTTCAATTTCGAGCTGGCAGTCGGTATGCGAAGCGTAAAGATATTGAACAGGTTGCCCACATCATGGAGCACATGGCGTTTGGTGCCAATGCCAAGTTCAAGTCCGAACACGACTTTGAATCTGAATTTACCAAGAATGGTGCCTATCACAACGCCTATACCAGTGATCTGGCACTGGTCTACGAGGCGGATTGCGCCGACTTTGAATGGGATCGCATCCTAGAACTTCAAAAAGTCAGCATCTGTCAGCCAAAGTTCAACGCTACCGAACTAGAAGCCGAAAAAGGCAATGTTCGTAGCGAGCTTACGAATTACTTGAACGATCACCACCGTATTCTGTGGCCACGCGTCCAGCAGCTACTAGGAGAGGATGTTCTGACGTACCGACAGGCGATAGCAACCATCGCCAACGTGACGCTTGCCGACATTCGTGAGCACCACAAGCGTACCCATACAACGGATAATATGCGCTTTGTAATAGCTGGGAAACTACGGGGGCGTAAAAGCGAAATTATTCGCCAGCTCGAAACTTTTGAACTACCTCGTGGCGAACGGTTTGAAGTGCCGCGCGATGAACTAAAAAGCGCTCATCCGGCCTTAATTCGCCGTAAAGACGCTACTAACCTGACGTTTGGTTTTACACTTAGTGTGCCGCGCGAACTGTCTGACGAAGAGCTTGACGCCATGCACAACCTCAACCACATTCTAACTGGTACAACTCATTCACGCATCTTTGGTAAGGCGCGTTCCAAGGGGCTGGCATATAGCGTTGGCTCCTACACTGGTGCTGGCTTTTATGACAGTGCCTGGGACATCTCAGGGCAAGTAAATCACGATACGGCCCCAGAACTCTTTAAAATTATCGCCACTGAAATTCAAGCTGTTCTTGATGGCAAACTGTCTGACGAAGAAATCGAAGCAGCCAAGTCATTTGGACTAGGGCGCTACCAGATGGGTGCACAGACCGTATCACAGATTAGTGGTTTTTACACCAACCGTTACTTTGCCGATGACTTTATTAAAGATTACGGCAAGGTGCCAGATCTGATCCGCCGCGTCACTCGTGAAAAAATCATGGCAACAACCCAGAGCTTTGTTGACGCTAATACCTGGGTGCTTGCGGCAGTCAGTAGTGGCGACCGGGATGAGATCGTAGAACTTGGCGATGCTTTGAAGGGACTGTTTAAAGCATCAGAAGCCGAGTAGAATAAGGACATGAAAATTGCTATCGCTGGCTATGGGGTGGAAGGTGAAGCGAACTATCGATACTATTCGAAAGATCCGTCAAACGATATTACTATTTTTGATCATAACCCAGATTTCGTCGGACCAGAAGGTGTCCGAACCATTGTTGGCCCCGATGCATTTGAGGCTTTAACTGATTACGATCTTGTACTGCGATCCCCATCAATCGCACCCTACAGTTTGCATACGCATGGTAAGATTTGGTCGGGCACGAATGAGTTTTTTGCAACATGTCCTGCTCATATCATCGGTGTGACTGGTTCAAAAGGCAAAGGGACTACTGCAAGCTTGATCGCCTCTGTGTTAAAAACAGCCGGACGAAACGTATGGCTGGTCGGGAATATCGGTGTCCCAGCCTTAGACGTTCTGAATCAGATTCACCCTAATGATATTGTTGTGTACGAGTTATCAAGTTTTCAGCTATGGGACCTAGAAGGCGCTCCCAAGACTGCAGTGGTGTTATGTATCGAAAGGGAACACCTTGATGTTCATAAAGATATGGCGGAATACGTTGCCGCAAAGGGCAATATCACCAGATTTCAAACTTCAGATGATCTATTGATTTATAATGACGAAAATGAATATTCTCGTTCCATCGCCGAGGACTCGCAGGCACAAAAGGTAGGCTACCCGAGTGAATTAACGACCCACGTACGTGATGGGCACTTCTATAATGGTGAACAAAAATTGTGTTCAACCAAGGTTTTGCAGATTAAAGGTCCGCATAATATCTCTAATGCGATTGCAGCTATTGATGCTGTGTGGCAGTATACGCAGGATCCAGCGGTTATCGAAAAAGGACTCCACGATTTTACAGGCCTTCCGCACCGCCTGGCATTTGTCCGTACGGTAGATGGCGTTGACTACTACGATGATAGTATTGCAACCACGCCGGCCTCGGCAATTGCGGCGCTCCGAGCGTTTGATACACCAAAAGTGATTATCTTGGGCGGTTCATCAAAAGGTTCTGATTTTACCGAACTGGCAGACGAGCTAATAAAACACAACGTCTATGCGCTACTCATTGGAGACGAAGCCGAAAAAATTGCGGAAGCGGCGACATCAGCTGGTTTTCATCACTATGAAATCATTGAGGCGCCAACTATGGAGAAAGTAGTGGCCCGGGCACGCCAACTCGCAAAACAGCACTCAGTTGTTTTACTTAGTCCAGCCAGTGCAAGTTTTGGACTTTTTAAGAATTACGTTGACCGCGGCGAACAATTTATTGCTGCCGTCAACCAGCTTTAAACCTTTCCTGTATAATAAAAGCCAATGCAACCTCTTATAAAAAGACTAAAAGAATTGGAAACGCAAGTCAATGCCGCATTGACACGCTTGAATATTGAGGCCAAAAAGGCGGTTATCGCGACACTTGAAGGTCAGCTTGCTGCACCCGAAGTGTGGCACAATCCATCACATGCGCAGGACTTAAGTAAACAGCTTGCTGCCGCAACGTCGGTCGTTCACCCCTGGATAACACTGAAAACTCAGACGAGTGACTTATTAGAATTGATGGATCTCGATGATGACAGTCTGCTCGCTGAATTCGAGGGTCAGATTATTGCGCTTGAAAAAGAGTTTGCCTCACTCCGAAAAGACCTTTTGTTCGACGGTGAGTATGACGATCATAATGCCATTGTGCGGCTTAGTGCCGGTGCCGGCGGCACTGACGCTCAAGATTGGACAGAGATGTTAGAGCGTATGTACCTCCGCTGGTCAGAAAAATCTGGCATGTTGGCGACAACGATAGAACGTGCTTCCGGTGAAGAAGCGGGTGTGAAATCAGTTGTTATAGATGTCACGGGACCGTTTGCATACGGAAAATTAAGAAGTGAAAACGGCGTTCACCGCTTGGTTCGTCTGAGTCCTTTTAATAGCGATAACCTTCGCCAAACCAGTTTTGCACTGGTCGAAGTGTTACCTAAAATTGATACACCCGATGAAGTGAAAATCGATGATAAAGATTTGAAGATCGACGTCTACCGCGCTGGCGGACACGGCGGTCAATCCGTCAATACGACCGATAGCGCAGTTCGAGTGACACATATTCCGACCGGCCTCGTCGTGGCAATTCAAAATGAACGTTCGCAGCTCCAAAATCGTGAAACGGCAATGAAGATCCTTCGTTCAAAACTTGCCAAGATGCAGCTAGACCAACACTCCAGTTCGATTTCTGAATTGCAAGCAGGAGAGTCAGCCAATTGGGGAAGTCAAATTCGAAACTACGTGCTGCATCCCTATACACTCATCAAAGATACGCGTACGAAATATGAAACAAATAATGTGCAGGGGGTGCTTGATGGTGACTTGGATGCATTTATGACAGCTTTTTTGGAAGCTCCCGAAACAATATAAGATTATTCGAGACGATTGATACCACACCTATAACACCCCGCTCACACACCTCGAAAATAAGGCTGGTACTTTTATGTTTATGCTATACTAAATACAGAAATGATTCTGTTAGATAGGGTAACAAAAACATACGGTAAAGACACAGCTCCGGCACTCAGTCGGCTGAGTCTGTTTATTGAACCCCGTGAATTTGTCATTATTGTCGGGACGTCTGGTGCCGGCAAATCGACGCTTTTAAAACTTCTGACGAGAGAAGAAAAGCCAACCAGCGGTAAAATCGTCGTTGGGGGCATTGATTACGATACCCTGAAAGACAGCCAGATTCCGATGCTTCGTCGCAAAATTGGCGTCGTCTTCCAAGACTTTAAATTACTGCCGCAACGAACGGTCTTTGAAAACATTGCTTTTGCGCTAGAAATTGCTGGCATGACGTCGCGCGAAATTAAAAATACCGTTCCGAAGGTGATCGATTTGGTTGGGTTGAATGGTAAAGAGAAACAATTTCCCCATCAGCTTTCAGGTGGTGAGCGCCAGCGCGTTGCAATTGCTCGAGCGGTTGTTCGCCAGCCGAAGATTTTGGTTGCTGATGAGCCAACTGGAAACCTCGACCCAAAACACAGCTGGGACATTGTCCGGTTGCTTGAAAAGATTAATAAGTATGGCACGACAGTCCTTCTTACGACGCACAACGTGGACATCGTCAATAAGCTCAAACGGCGGGTCATTACGATCGACGGCGGTAAAATCACTAGTGACCAAGCAGAGGGAAGTTATCGCCAAGGTACAGCAGAGAAATAAAAAGGAAACATAGGGCGAATATTATGGCTAAGGGAAAAAAGAAACTCGATTCAAAAACGTACGCAAAGCAAAAGCGGCACCACCGACAGTGGACGACTTTTATTCGTATGATTCGCTACGGCGTTAATAATTTTAGTCGTAACGCATGGTTGACTATTGCTGCTACCGCGGTGATGACGATTACTTTGTTTGTCATTTTTACCAGTGTCGTTTCACGTAACGTCTTGACTGATACACTCACTAGCCTTCGAGACAATGTCAGCATGTCCATTTATATGAAAACTGACGCGACTGAGGTAGACGTCAATCAAGTCGCTAGCGACCTCAGAAAAGAGTCGAGTGTGCTTGCCGTAAACGTTACGTCACCAGAGCAAGCCCGCACCCAATATGCTCAGTCCATCAAAAACGACGCCCAGTCACTTACAATCCTAAAAGAAGCTACCAACAAATTCCCTTGGACGCTCAGTATAAAAGTTCGGGATATAAATAATACCACCCAGCTTGCCAACTTTGTCAAAACAAACAAAACCTATCTTGCGAATCAAGACCCGCAGCGTCAGCCTTCATTTGCTGGTCCTCGCCGAGCTGCCATCGAGAATATCGGCAATGCGGCTACCTTTGCGCAGAATGTGGGGATCATTATCAGCGCCGTGTTTGTGGTGGTATCGACGCTGATTATCTTTAATACCATTCGTATGGCTATCTTTAATCGACGCGAAGAAATTCAGATGATGAAGCTGATTGGAGCGGAACGTGCCTTTATCCGCGGACCATTTGTGGTTGAGGCAATAGTGTATGGCTTCTTTGCCGCTCTGTTTGCCACTGCACTTGGTGGCGGGATTCTGATTTTGGCTGCGCCTGGCTTACAACAATACTTTACGATCCAGCCAACCATCGACACGCTGACGTTTTATGCTGGATTCGTGTTGCTAGCTATGATCCTCATCGGTGCATTTATCGGCATAATTTCATCACTTATGGCAACGCGTCGATATTTAAAGCTTTAAAAAAGAGCGAAAGGGAATTGACTAAGTATTTTGCTTATGCTACGATAATAACAGATATGAAACTGAATTCCACCACACCAGTCTCACGCTCTCGCATTGCCAGAATTGTAGTATTTATTACTATTTCAGCCCTCATGATTATTGGCTTGGTGCCAATTTCTAGGCCGGCGGCTGCTGATCAGTTTGATGAAAAAATAAATGCCCTCACTCAAGACATGGCAAGGTATCAGGCACAAGCCGATCAATTAAACGCCCAGGCTGATACGCTGCAAAATGCTCTTGCCCAACTTGCAAACGACAAAAATGCGCTGCAAACCCAGATTAACTTAAATCAAGCTCAGTCTGACAAGCTGGTTGTTCAGATTGCTGACACCCAAACGCAGATTACTGCCAATCAAGACGCGCTGGGTAAAACAATCGCCGATCTTTACATTGATGACGGCACAACGCCAATTGAACTGTTGGCGAGCAGTACTAATATCGGTGACTTTTTGAACAAACAAGAATATCGAAGCTCTGTAAAAACGCAGCTTAACGATACGATTAAAAAAGTGAAGACGCTTAAGAGCCAGCTTGATACACAAAAAGCTGACCTCGATAAAGTCCTTGCTCAGCAAACCGCTGCCCGCGATGATCTTGCGACAAAAGAAAGCCAGCAGGCAACGCTGCTCGCCAAAACACAAAATGATGAAGCCAATTACCAGACTTTGATTAAAAACAGCGCAGCCGAAATCGCCTCAGCAAAAGCTCTGCAAGCTGCAATTCGTGCACGTTCAAACGCGACTGGTGGGTACTCTCTCGTTGATGCGGGGTCACTCCCGGGATACCCATGGAATAGTGCAAACTGTCCTATGTTGGGCTACCTCTCAACCGGTGGTACTAATGGTAACGGCAGCGACGGCCGTGGCTACGGATGTCGCCAATGTGTCAGCTACGTTGCTTACCGTATTGCGCAGGTAACCGGTGTGTATTACACCGACCTTGGTGACGGTGGTCAAACAGCACAGAACCTTGTTGATAAACACGGTTGGAAAAACCTTGGCAACAAGCCACAACCTGGCTCGGTCGGCTCACTATGGGGAAGTCCAGGACACGCTGCATATGTTGAAGCAGTCGATGGTAACTATGTTATCGTGACACAGTACAACTACAACTACGGAAGTGGTTACGGTATGTATAGCAAGATGCGTTTGTCAGCAAGCTTCTTCAACCAATACGCAATGCCATAAGCCGGCAATCATATCATTCCGTGCAAGCTATGAGCAATCAGCTGTGTGTGCTGACTGATCTGTGAGGCACCCAAATAACATAACGGGCAGCTTTATTGCTATCCGAGTATGTCTGAAACGTAGTTGAGTTACGCAGGATACAAAAAACTGGCAGTTATGTTATATTGCGGTGCCGAGTTGATCAGTCAGCACACACAGCTGATTGCTTGTACTGCCTTGTGTGATATGTGAGATGGGAGTGACGATCTGTCCGATCACAAACAACAACCAATGAAATTTTTTAAACAAACCATAACTTTTATAGCGTACTATGGTGGCAGGTACGCTATAATGATATCAAGCAATATCTCACGAAAATACTGAAGGAAGCAATAAGGGAGTTACATTACACATGTCCAAGCATTCAATACTACTACAGCGTGTCCGACGGGTGAGAGGTACAAACGACCAACGCATTCCAGGCGCAATTGTCGCTATCGGACTTATTTTTATTCTAGGGCTGGGCTATATTGCCGGTACGTTTAATAATCAAATTGTCGCAACTGTTGCACCTTTGTTTGGCGCCAAAGTCTATACTGGCAGCCTTGATACTACCAGTATACAAGCAACGTATAGGGCGTTGAAAGCGAACTACGACGGCACCATTGACGACAAAGCACTGATTGAAGCGGCAAATAAAGGTATGGTGAGCTCGCTGGGTGATCCGTATACCTTATATTTTAATGCCCAAGAAGCGGCAAACTTTAATAATGACTTAACTGGTACGATTGGTGGTGGTATTGGTGTTGAGCTGAACCTTCGCAATAACCAGGTCGTTGTGGTGCGCGTGCTAGCTCACAATCCCGCTGAAAAAGCCGGTATTGCAGTAGGTGATGTTCTGACAAAGATTAATGATACGGCGGTCGCTGTTGGTGATTCACTCGACACGACCGTCAGTAAGATTCGTGGTGATGCTGGTACAACTGTCAAGATTACTGTACTGCGCGGCACGGTGACAAAAGACTTTACGATTACCCGGGCGCAGGTGACCAACCCGAGTGTCTATAGCACCGTTTCCGGAGGCATTGGCATCATGACGATCACGCGCTTTGATGATCAGACGGGACAGCTTGCTCGTTCGTCCGCACAAAGCTTTAAAAGCCAAAATGTCAGAGCAGTCATTCTTGATCTTCGCGGTAATGGTGGGGGCTACTTAACCGCCGCACAGGATGTCGTTGGACTTTGGGAAAGCGGCAAGACGGTAGTTACCGAAAAGACAAACGGCAAGGTCGTCGATCAGCTGACATCAGGTACGGACGCCATTCTTAAGGGGCTGCCAACGGTAGTATTGGTGAATACTAGTAGTGCGAGCGCCAGTGAAATTGCCGCCGGTGCCTTGCAGGACTATGGTACGGCGAAGCTGGTCGGTGAGAAAACATTCGGTAAAGGCAGTGTACAGAAGCTTATTGGACTTCCTGACGGAGCGCAGCTAAAAGTAACAATTGCAAATTGGTACACGCCAAATGGTAAGAACATCAATAAAGAGGGAATTACTCCGGATAAGATTGTTCCACTTACGACTGAAGACAGTAACGCTGGACGTGATCCACAACTTGATGCGGCAAAAGCGTTACTCGCGCCGTAGCGACAGGCGACAAAAAAAGCAGCACTAACGGCGCTTGTGCTTTTCTTCTGCCCTGTAGTACAATTGAAGCAATATGGATACGAAGAAAAAAATTCTCCTGGTAGAAGACGATGAAGCGTTGGCATCGGTCTATAAATCTCGACTTAATCTTGAAGGTTTTGACACCAGGGGTGTCTTTAACGGTGAAGATGCCTTGTCGGCGGCTATGGACTTTAAGCCTGACCTCATCCTTCTTGATGCGATGATGCCAAAAATCAGTGGCTTTGATGTCCTAGATATCCTCCGTAACACTCCTGAAACGGCCAAGATTCGCGTTATTATGCTGACCGCACTCAGCCAGCCAAAAGATAAAGAACGCGCCGAAGCCCTTGGTGTGAACGATTACCTCGTAAAGTCACAAGTGGTGATTGGTGACGTGATTGAACGTGTGAAGTTCCACCTGGGTATGCTGGCCGAAAAGCCATTAGAGCGCTAACAATGCCCGAACAGTTTACTACTGGCGCAAAGTTAGTCCGACGTAGTAGTGGAGCGATTGTTGAGATGCTCCCAACAGGTGAAAAGGATGAAAAAGGGCGCGAATATTACCAGGGCCTTGAAGAAGAAGAATTTGTTCAACTTGATGCTGCCGGTAACGAAGTGATTGTACGGGGCTTTCCCAAAAAGCCATTGGCTGAGAATTCAATTAGTCCTGAATACCAGGCACAGCTAGCACGCGAGCGAGCTGAACAAGCTAGTCAGATCGACGAAAAAACGAAACCTCGTTCTCAACCATTCGAAGCTACTGCGGTCGAGAAAGAACCTTTAAGCGAAACCGAAGAGGAGGTTGCAGAACTCGCAATCGAAGTCTCAACCGGAATTGAAGACCCATCTGAATTAGATGGTAATGCCCGTATGTTCGGTCCTGCTGAACTGCGTGCGATGCGTGAAGCTTCTCGGCGCTTGACTGGTCTGGAATCACCAAAAGTAAATCCAGATGACGCACTTTTGGACCCGAACATTCCCAATATCGTCGAAAAAGACACACGTCCCGATGTCTATACATACCTGAAAGACGCCTTACCAGTTGTGACACGCGGTGATACTGAAGCCAGCCGAAAATATTATGATAAGTTCGTTACGGAAGAGAATAAACAGGTGTCGCTCGACTTTTTGCAGGAGGCGGTGAAAGCTGATCGTGAAATTGCGAGGGTTCTTGATGAAGCGGGGCTGAAGCCAATAGACATGGCTGCTGTGGACGCCATTCGTGAGAACCCGGATGTGCGTTACGGCGTGGCAAAACGTTTGGTGCAAAAACTTGATATGCTTGTTGATCGCAACCCCGAAGATTTTGGTATCCGCATTGCACACGACAGTGCAGGCAACCTGAAGGTTGATCCACAAACCGGTAAAAGAATGAAAAGTCGCCTCTACGCCGTCGATATGGCGCTAAAGATGCTGGGCGGTGAGTTTAGTGAGCGGTATGAGTCCAACGACTTTGCGCGTGACAGTAATGACCGAGTTACCATTGGACAGCACCGCCACGCTGCTCGTGCGGTTATTATGAGTCGTTTCGCCTAAAGGACTCATAATAGACCCCACATTAAGTAAGTTATTTTTTAAAAAGAGGTTATTACATAACGCTGACTTCGGTTCGCTGTGTAGTTTTGCCTGTGAAACGAGTCTTTTTGATCTTGTTAAAGCTAACGATACCGTTTTTTGCGGCGTGAATCGTAAAGTTTTTGCTGAGAAAGGTGCCAGGCCCAGCCACTTTTGTGCTACCAGTTTGACGAACCAATACTTCGCCGGTCGAAACAACTTGGCCACCAAAACGCTTGACACCAAGACGTTGTCCGGCATTATTATGGATGTTTTTACTTGAACCACCAGCTTTTACGTGTGACATATGGTATTGCTCCTTATGGTCTCGTTTTTTAAACGGACTCATTCAATCTGATTAAGTGTACGTGAAAGTAGCGAAATCGTCAAGAGGTGAGGAGTGTTAATAAAAAGTTAATAGTTGTCATGTTACAATTGAAACTAGCATTTCGGTGCTGATAACGAATACAACAATTTGGCAAAATAACCTAACCCGCACTTGGCAATGATCTGGGATATAGCTATAACAACAGGGCGGTATGGTTAAAAAACGCATAAACAATACTGATCCCGTCGTTCAGGTTCGTTTATGCGTCATGGTTGGAAACTTCCATGGGACCTGTAAAAAGGTCTGCTTAGCGGCGGGTTTTGTGTCCCCAAACGCCAAGCATTTCCCAAGCATTTCTATGTAAGCATGAGGAGGCTATGTGCAAAATCATCACATTCGGAAAAGAATTCGTAAGTGGCCTGCCTTGAAAATTCTGGCAGCTATTGGTATTTTCTTATTATTGGCGGCGGTATCGTATATGGCGGCGGACGCTATTGATCAACAGGCTCGACCTACTTCTTCTCAATTATAAACGGATTTTGGGAGCAAGCTGCTCGCAGTGCGGTGACGGAATACATCTCTTTTTTGCGCAGCAATGCTTGATTGGATCTCGGGTTTTGCCCTGTCCATAACCTTAATATAACCCGCATTGAGGTCTGGTCGCATGTGATCAGCATTGGTCACGTCGTAGCTT
The DNA here is from genome assembly GCA_004100325.1 of Candidatus Microsaccharimonas sossegonensis. Lineage (GTDB taxonomy): Bacteria > Patescibacteriota > Saccharimonadia > Saccharimonadales > Saccharimonadaceae > Microsaccharimonas > Microsaccharimonas sossegonensis. The sequence goes on from SCKX01000001.1 coordinate 470,538, forward strand.
AAAAAAGGCACGTTGGCTTTTTTGGCGTATGCAGCAACGGCATTCGACGATTTCTTGTCGTTCACTATAGGGTCATAACCTGGGCTTGCAATACTTAGGTAAACAATAGTCGGTCGCATCTTATCTTTAGGTATGGTACTCATGTTGGTGATACGATCTTTAAGATTTGCGTTTTCGATGGCAACCATCTGGTCAAACATCAGCCACATGCCAGGCAGTTTGTTGTTATCAAGGTTTGTCTGAACGGTAGCAGCTGTTTGAAAGAAAGCGTCTTTGTTTTCTAAAAAAGTACCTTTTGTATAATTGCTTGAACGAAGTGCCATTTCACCGATAAAACGGAACGGACTGGAATATTCGACGCCTGGTATCCAGTCGACTTGCTGGACAATATCGATCTCGTTTTGGCGGGCGGGTCGCAGTGATGTAATGCCATCCGGCGTTGATATAAGTACGATCGCTTCAATACTAAGGTTGGATGCCTGACGAATCCGTTCTTGAACTTGCATCGCGACGTTACCTCCAGCGCTGTAACCAACTAACGAGATCGTATCAAGTTTTCGGGCTTTAGCGGTCGCAATTATCTGCTTTGCAATATCTTTCGTTTCGAGCGGTGCATTATTGTACCCAACTGATAATAATTGCCCGTCAATGACAGGTTGGACAGCGGCACCAGTATATTTCGTGATATTATCTGCATTATCGCTACCAAATCCATCAATAAACACCAAACCTTTTTTGTTGTTGGCTTTATCGAGAGCCGGACCTTTGTATTCAACAGTGATCGATGCTTTGGCTTGAATTTCTTGATTGTCTCGCACATCGTGCGCATAGGTTGAGATACCCGCACCAATTAAGGCAACCCCAGCAAAAGTACGAAGAAGGGCGTTGTGGCGGCGTTTGGCACGTTTCCACTCAAGCTTGACCGCTTTTGCTTCGATAGGGTCGTAGGTTTGGTAGTTCTCCAACCGTTTCTGGATTTCTGGTGACGGTAATAACATAACTGCACTATAGTATATACCTGTTATCAATTTTATTGTGTAGTAATTATTAACTGAAACGAGAGTGAGTTATTTCTTGACGAGAACGAGGATTTCACGTGCGACGACTTGGTCGGGGCGAAAATACAGTAACTGGTGGGGGCGAACGGTGCGCATTTCAACGTACCGATATCCCAGCTCTTCAACTTTTACGACCAGTGGCAGGTGAGTGAAATGACCATCAGTGTGTTTCCAGGCAGGCACGGCCAGCACAACTGGTGTACCGGGTTTAATTTGTTCAGCTAGGTTTTTTAAAAACTCCGAAAGAATGTGATTTGTATTACCACGTACTTCCATTAGTTTTGAGCTGGACGGTGGTGCGCTAAATGGCTGTCCCAGATAGCCTTCGGCGACGACGGCATCGACGGGGATTTCCCAAGTTGTGGTCATAGCATCACCGACGTGGAGCGTCACGTCGAGGTTTAGGTTGTCTTTGTCAGCGATCCACTTCAGGTTTTGACGGGTAAAGTCGATCATTTTTTCTGATAAGTCTGTGCCATAGACGGCATAGTTCATCAGGCCGGCTTCCTGAAGGATCACACCCGTACCACAGAATGGATCAAGCACACGGGGCGAACCTTTGTCATTGCCAGCAACCCCGAGTGGTCCCGCCAGGTTGACCATGATCTGGGCAAGTTTTGGCGGCAACATACCAACAAAAGCATCGCGCTTTGGCCGACCTTGGTCACGGGCGGCAAGCGACGTGATATGCTGTGCACCGGTGCTTTCAGCGACGACAATGCCAGACTGACCTTTAACGACGATAAGTTCGACTTTCGTATTAGACAACCCTAGTTTGTTATGGTGAGAAGTTGCGGTTGACAAGGCAGCTGCTTGGTTTGGGATTAATCGAAGGCTGGTGCCAGTTGATTTTAGTTTACCTTTTAGTATTAATCCGGTTTTTTGAATGTCGCGCGGACTTTCCTTAAATCCGTAGGCACTGATGCCGAGAGTGATTTTTTTGGCTTGCTTTGCCCAAACTTTACTGTAGTGCTGAACTATCTTCATAGATGCGGCGTGCCAATCGTGACCGGGGACTTGCAGGATGACTAGGCCGGTTTTTTGACTACCACCTAGGCGGGTAATATCAATGTACTCGGCACCTACCAGCGCGCTGACATCAGAGAACCAACTGACATCGCCATAGACTCGTTCAAGTTCGGCGATCGAGATGGCAGGTTGACGACCCAAAATGGCGATGTGCATAGCTTTAGTATACCTGATACAAGACTTGATGCTATATAATGAAGCTTATGAAAAACATGTCTTTTAGGGGATGGCTAACTGTTTTGACGTTTGTGCTGCTAGTGGTGGTTGTGTTTATTGCGTGGCCGGAAATCGTCAAAGCGTATCGGTTACTGAATAGAGTCGATTTGGGTATTTTGGCGCTTATTATCCCCGTACAACTTTTTAGTTACTACGCAGGAGGCGGTATGATTTTTTCATATCTGCGTTCAAAAGGCGATCTAAAAGGTTTGTCGCAGTGGCGAATTACGCGTTTTGCACTTGAACTTAACTTCGTCAACCATATTTTACCAAGCGGCGGAGCAGCTGGCTTTTCATATCTCGGATGGGTATTAGGCAAGTATGGGGTGAAACCGAGTCGGGCAACCATCGCGCAGCTGATTCGTTTTACGTTAACATTCTTAGCCTTTGTTATTATCTTGTTGTTCGCAGTCATTTTCCTTGCTGCTGACGGTCGCATCAACCGTTTAATTATTGTACTTGCCAGCGTGATAGCGGCTGTCTGTTTATTTGTTATTTTTGGTGCAATTTTTGTGATTGGTAACAATCTGCGACTGAAAAAATTTTCTCACTGGCTCACAAAATTTGCTAATCGCGTAGTGAATAAACTCACTCGCGGTCGGAAACCACATGCCGTAAAGGATACGCTCATTCCGAATTTTTTTGGTGAGTTACACCAAGATTACCTTTCAATTCGAAAAGATGCTCGAATTTTGATCAAGCCGTTTATTTGGGCATTCTTCATAAACGTTGCTGATGTTGCCTTGATTTGGATTGCGTTCTTCTCACTTGGGTACAATGTCAGCCCAGCAATCTTGTTTGTCGCCTTTGGTGTTTCTTCGCTTGCCAGTGCGATTTCGGTCACTCCTGGAGGTGCAGGCATATACGAAGCTATCATGATTGCGTTCCTCGCTTCCAGTAACGTACCGGCCGACGTTGCGATTGCGGGCACCGTGCTGGCTCGGGTAACCCTTGTGCTAGGCACTATTTTATTCGGTTATATGTTCTATCAATTTACGGTGTTGAAATATGGAAAACGTACTTCTTAGCGTCAGTGAATTTGTCGCGGCGACAAACCAGACATTAGAGTATGCCTATCCGGTGGTACATGTTGAGGGAGAAATTGCAGAATTTAAAATTAGCCAAAATCAGTGGGTACATTTTAAAATAAAGGATGAAGTTGCGGTTGTCAGCTGTTTTATGACGATGTTCCAAATGCGTGTGCCACTCGAAGATGGTATGAAAGTCGTGGTGACTGCATCACCAAAACTCGACGGTCGGTGGGGAAAGTTTTCGCTGATCGTTCGAGCTGTTCGACCAGTCGGTGAGGGTTCGATTAAAAAAGGATTTGAACTTTTAAAAGCAAAACTTGAAAAAGAAGGGCTCTTTGCGTATGAACGAAAGCGGCCACTCCCGCGTATGCCGAAAAAGATCGCTGTTATTACCAGTACTGAATCGGCGGCTTATGCTGATTTTATAAAAATTATTAATAAAAGATGGGGTGGGCTCGACGTTGACGTCGCTCATACGCAAGTTCAAGGTGCGCCAGCAGCAGACCAGATGATCCGGGCAATTCATTATTTTAATAGCCTAGAAGCGCTGCCAGAAGTACTCGTCATTATTAGAGGTGGGGGCAGTCCGGATGACCTTGCAGCTTTTAATGATGAACCTCTTGCCAGAGCAATAGCTGAGAGTCGCATTCCAACACTGGTTGGTGTAGGCCACGAGGTCAATCATACACTTGCCGATATGATTTCAGATGTTCGCGCAGCGACACCAACGGATGCAGCGCAGCTACTTGTTCCAGATAGACATGAAATTATTCGTAGTTCCAAAGCACAGGTACATGCCGTCGGGTTTTTGCTGACGCAGGCAATTGATACCTATTCACGCCAGACGAAAGAAAACCTGGAAGCAGCTTTCGGGCGCATTCAAGAACGTCTGGATGACGCTTTTGATCGATTGGGAATATTGCGGGTTGCTACGTCGCAGTTGAATCCTGAACATGTGCTGCGACGAGGCTATGCCCTGCTACGAGGCGATCAAACGGTGGGATCACTATTACAAATCGAGACAGTCAAACATATTATAAGCGCGGAGGTACAAGATGTCAGACAAAAGTAACCCATCAGTCCAGGAAAAACTGACGCACTTGTCCGAATTAGTCGGATGGTTTCAAGGTGCGTCATTTACATTAGAGGATGCGCTCGATAAGTTCAAACAGGCTGAAGCGCTTGCTGAAGAGATTGAAAATGATCTCACGAAACTAAAAAACGATATCAAAGTGGTCAAAAAGCGATTCGATAGCGAAACGCCATGATCTCGCCATTGACTGCAATTGTCTTTGTCCTCATCTGTATATTTCTTTTCTTCGGATTGGTTGTATTCGTAGGGGCGCCGTATATACCGAGCCATCGTAAAGACATCAAAAAGGCCTTTGATCATTTCGACATCAATAATTCAGACGTGTTAGTGGATGCCGGCAGCGGGGACGGAGTCGTGTTAAGGAGTGCAGCGAGTCGCGGCGCACAAGCAATAGGCTACGAAATTAACCCGATATTAGTTGGCGTTTCGCGGCTGCTGTCGTTACGCGACCCGAACGTGACGGTGCTTTTACAAAACGTATGGCTGGCAACATTGCCCGAGGAGACGACGATTGTCTACGCATTTTCAGTGCAGCGTGACGAAAAAAAGCTGATCGCATTACTTCAGCGTGAGGCAAATCGGCTGAACAAACCGTTACGGCTTCTCTGTTACGCCAGCCCCTTTACCGGCATGAAAGCATCTGATACTTTTGAAGCATATTATCTTTATATATTCCATCCTTTACAGTCAAAAAATGCTTAAGGTATAATGGCGATATGAATCATCATCTTGTAGCGCGACCTTACGAACAAGGAACGACAAATATCTGGCTGATCCTAAGCATTGTGTTTATTATCTTAACCGTTGGGCTGGGAGGCGCATTTGGCTGGGCACTGGTGAATTATATGGATCAAAAAAACAATGTCGACACGAAAGTCTCAACGGCAGTCACCGCCGCCGTAAAGGCACAAGCTGATAAGGATGCAGCAACCTTCGAGGCGGAGGACAAAAAACCAAACCGCCAATTTGCTGGTCCTGAAGATTTCGGATCACTGAGTTTCTCATATCCTAAAACATGGAGCACCTACGTCAGTAAGGATGCGTCAACAGGGACATTCCAGGCCTATTTAAACCCCGTCTTGGTACCGCCAGTGGCCGAAACAACTCAGTATGCCCTTCGTGTCAGTATTGAAACGCGCAGCTACGACACGGTGCTCAATATATATCAGACTTTAGTCAAAAAAGGTGATTTGAAATCAAGCACGGTCAAGATCAACGGCGTCGATAGCACACGGCTAGATGGGAATTTTACAAAAGACATCCGTGGTTCAGCAGTAGTCTTTAAAATCCGCGATAAAACAGTGACAATTCGGACTGACGCCGACACATTTAAACCCGATTTTAACGCGCTGGTCGCTTCCATTAAGTTCAACTCTTAACAGTAACATCATACATTATGCTCATCTTTGTCAGGAGGCATCGGCTGATGCTACACTAAAGGTATGAGAAAGAGTGAGGGACTCTCTGGGGATGGGAGAAGTGGCATGGCTCCTCGTGAGGTGTCGTCGTTAATTGCGGCGGCGCATGAACTAAAGTCTCCGCTGGCATTAGTGCGTCAATTGGCGCTTCGCCTTGAAACCGGCGAACTATCTGACCAGCAGCATCACTTGCTTCAACAGATTACGCTGACCAGCGAACGTGCGCTGCGGCTGACGAGTGATCTCACACGTTCTGCCCGGCTTGAGGATGCCCTGTTTGAAGTTGAGCCAATTAATCCCGAACAATTGTGCAGGGATATCGCTAACGAACTTACGCCGCTTTTTGAGGCACACGGAAGATCGCTTGATGTCAATCATCGCACGCATCCTTTGTTGCTGGTTGCAAACCGTGATTTGCTACGCCGGATTATCATGAACTTCAGCGATAATGCATTGCACTACAGCCAGCCAGGGTCTGCCGTGCATATGCAGATTCAAGCTTTGAAAAAGGCAGGAACAATTCGCGTCGGGATTCGTGACTTTGGCCCGGCACTATCAAACGATATGTGGCGCGTCCTACAAAAAAAGCTCAAGCGTTCACCCCAAGCGGTCCATGCTAGGCCACAAAGTAGCGGCTTGGGACTGTACATCGCTAGCCAATTCGCTGAAGCAATGCACGGCACAATTGGCGCAACGAGGCACCGCGATGGCGCTACCTTTTATGTCGAGCTACAAGCCTCACGGCAGCTGAGCTTGCTATGACCAGTATCCTTCTGGTAGAAGACGATCCTTGGTTGGCGGAATTAGAAGCCAGTGTGCTGACAGATGCCGGCTACGAAGTGACGCATGCGCCACACGCACCATCGGCAATCGCGAAAATTGATGAAAATCAGCCTGATGTCATCATTCTGGACGTATTATTAACTGGAAGTACGGCGTTTGCGCTCTTACACGAATTACAATCATATGGTGATACTAAGGATGTGCCAATTATTCTTTGTACGAATATGGCGGAAAACTTGAAGCTGGAAGAGCTTAAAACCTACGGCGTCCGAAGGATTATTGATAAAACCATCATGCATCCAGATGATCTGATTGCCGCCATAAACGAAGTGTTGTTATGAAGACAACGACTACTCGGGCAATTGTGCTACGACGAACGAATTACGGTGAAGCTGATCGAATATTGCAGCTATTAACTCCAGAAGGTCGCCGAAGCGTGATGGCGCGCGGTGTCCGTAAGCAAAAGAGTAAACTAGCTGGTGGCATTGAACTGTTTGCAGTCTGCGACGTTGTGCTTGGGGAAGGAAAAGGTGAGCTGGGGATCTTAATATCTTCACGGCTGGTGCATTTTTACCGCCATATTATTGAAGATTACGACCGCTTGCAGTTCGGTTATTTCGTGATTCAACAGGTGACGAAAGCCAGTGAAAACGTTGACGAGCCAGAGTGGTTTGATCTAATGTCTGAAGTGCTCATGGGACTTGATGCGTTAACAATCCCGTTATCATTGACGCAGACTTGGTTTTACCTGAAGTTTGCGGGACTACTAGGTCACCAGCTTAATCTAGAAATCGATACGAATGGTCAGAAATTAGATCAAAAGCGAACCTATCGCTATGATATTGGCGAACAGGGACTTCGGGAGACGCCAAACGGAGAAATCACCGGTGATCATATTAAACTGCTGCGGCTTATTTCGACGCGATCCATTAAAATTTTGGCACAAATAGGTGGGGTGAACAGTATTTTGCAAGAATGCTTGCAGGTTGCCCGTGAACACGCGGCTATTTAGGCTCGATGACTCTCGTCTTCCTATGCTATAATCAACCCTAGTGATGGTACAAAACAGTCAAAAGTCTGGGGAAAAAATGGAACGAATCGTCTCGCTGGCGAAACGTCGCGGCTTTATTTACCCTGGATCTGACATGTACGGTGGACTGAGTGGAACGTGGGATTTTGGCCCACTCGGTGTCACACTGAAGCGAAATATCATGCAGCTGTGGTGGAAGCTGTTCGTTGAAGAACGTGACGATATGTACGGAGTCGATGCGGCAATTCTCATGAATCAGAAGGTTTGGCAGGCGAGTGGTCATGTCGATACATTTACTGATCCGCTGGTGGAAGACCTGGAAACAAAACAACGTTTTCGGGCTGACCACCTCCTAAAAGAAGCAGGACTCAGTCCTGAGGGGCTTTCGCTTGAACAAATGACCCAGCTGATAAAAGACAACGATGTCAAAAGTCCGAATGGCAACGCGTTATCGGAAGTTCGTACTTTTAATATGATGTTTAAGACAACGGTCGGACCAATTGATGACGACACGAGCATCAGTTACCTTCGCCCTGAAACTGCCCAAGGAATGTTCACGAATTACAAGAATGTGCTTGATAGTTTTTACCCAGATCTGCCGTTTGGTTTAGCGCAGCAAGGCAAGGCATTTCGCAACGAAATTAGCCCGCGCGACTTTATTTTCCGTAGCCGCGAGTTTGAACAAATGGAAATTGAATACTTTGTTGATCCAGCCAAATGGGAAGAGGCTTTCGAGCACTGGCGACAGCAAGTCTGGCGCTGGACGCAATGCTTAGGATTGCCTGACGAGAACGTCCATGAGCTTGAGGTACAAGAGGCGGATCGGGCACATTATAGCAAACGAACGATCGATTTTGAGTTTGATTTTCCTATTGGCAAAGAAGAACTATTGGGCCTGGCATATCGTACGGACTTTGACTTACGAAACATCCAAAACGCTACCGCTAAGAACATGGAGTACCTAGTGAAGGGAACGAACACAAAATTTGTTCCGCATGTGATCGAACCTTCATTCGGGGTTGAGCGAGCGGTCATGGCAGTGCTGACAGCCGCATTTACGGAAGATGAGGTCAACGGGGAAACCCGGACGTATTTAAAGCTTCCCGAGCATCTTGCACCCATAAAATACGCTGTTTCACCACTGGTGCGCAATAAAACGGAATTAGTAGCGAAAGCGCGTGAGCTATACGACGGCTTGAAAAAGAAACACGGCGCTGTTATGTGGGATGAAAACGGTAATATTGGGAAGCGCTATCGTCGCCAAGATGAAATTGGTACGCCGCACTGCGTGGTGGTGGACTTCCAAACGCTTGAAGATGACACGGTGACCATTCGTGAGCGTGACACAACCCAGCAGCGCCGGGTCCCTATCGAAGAGTTGGTGAAATAGCGTATAGTACTTACTATGAAATGGTGGACGGGCATGGTGAGCAAAGTGTGGCGAACACAGGAAAAGTCGAAGGCTTTTACACTCGTGGAACTACTGATTGTCATCGTGGTGATCGTTATTTTAGCGACCATTGTCACAATTGGATATGGCGCAGTGGTAGGGAATGCCAATGATAAAGCCGTCCAAGCCGACGTGACGAAATTAGCCGATGCATTGAAATTGAAAAGTCTTGACAATAACAACATTCCAGCCGGCGGAGCAACCTCATCGAATACTGGCGACTCAACTCAACTGAGCGGTATAACATTCAAACCTAATGTGAATGGATACGATCCGACAGTATCTAATCTGTACTACTGTTCCGGTACAGTCAATGGGTCGAGTGAATTTGCGGTGGCAGCCCGTTCAAAATCCGGCAAAGCCTTTTCTTATATTTCAAATAAGGGAGTGTCTGATTTTGTGGGATATTCCTGGACGGCATCCAGTAACGGCGTTGCACTTTGTACGGCGCTTGGGTTTAGTGCGCCATTTACCTGGTCATATGGCTACAATCCAAGTCCGTCGTATGGCTGGTATGCTTGGGCATTCCCTGGTGACATAATTAAAAATATTGTTTTAAACCCAAAAGGAGTTGGGTCAACCGCAGGATGGTTTAGTCCAATTGTGAGTTCGGTAACAGCAACCTCAAATGTCAGCTGGAATGGCAAAGCAGATTGGTATCGTTATGTCTGGGATGGTACCGGTGCCAGTACAGTCAGGTTGAATGTCAATCAAAGTGATTTAGTAAACGGCCAGACGTACACGGCATCAATGCTAGTTGGTAATTCGGGCGCATCATCTGTTTCTTGGTCGAATGACTGGAGTGATCAAAATATGACGAACTTTACGCTTGCTGCGGGTCAGCAAAAGCGTATATACTTTTCTGCATCACGCGCCACATATGACGCAACCTATCGTTTTCTAGATTTTAACTTAACGACTTCCGGTGTTCCTGGGCTTTTAGTGAGTGATGTTATGATAACAAGCGGGACAAATCAATATGCGTATGGTGATGGCAATTCTAACGGATGGCAGTGGACGGGCGGTGCTTACGCATCAACTTCCTCTGGTCCTGGTCGTTAGGACTGCAAACGAGCATAAATAATTGGTACGCATTACGTGTATTATATAAAGGGTAAAAAGGAGAAATTATATGAAAGCAATCTGGCATAATCAAGTTCTGGCCGAAGCGCCAACAGAAGAGCTTATTCGCATTGAAGGAAATTGGTATTTTCCACCACATTCACTGAACCGACAATTCTTTAAAGACAGCGACCATCACACAACCTGTATGTGGAAAGGGGACTGCAGTTATTACGACGTGACGGTTGAGGGCGCCACAAATGAGTTTGGCGCCTGGTATTATCCCAAGCCAAAGGAAGGTTCTATCGAACGAGTAAAGAAAGATTTTACTCATTATGTGGCGTTTTGGAACGGTATTGAAGTACGCGAATAAATAATAGTGAATTATAAGCTGCTTTTCAGATTTTAGCAGTACCTTTATTGGTAGAAGGAGAAATAACAACTATGGCTGAAAATAATCAAACAAAGCATGTAAAAGAAGAAGTGACTGAAAAGACCATTACTGAAGGTGATACACCAACAGGTGGCGTTGTGGCGGAGCATCGTCATTCGAGATCTTGGGTGATCGCGATCGTGGCAATTGTTGTGGTGGTGTATTTGATGTTGATGGTTGCTGGATTATGGCTCTTCCAATCAATCGCTGATCGTCGCAATAGTCTTGGTACGAACGGGACAACGGCAACAGAACAACTGGGGGGACGATATGAGTTTGGAGGCGGTGATCGCAGTTATACGTTGCGTCAGAGCAGCTCTGATGGACTGACCACGACAACGACAAACACGACCTACACTCAGACGCAAGGAGTTGTAACGGCAGTAAACAGTGATAGCATCGTGGTTGCTGGCGGTGGAAAAACACAAACGATCAAAACCAATTCATCAACAACCTATGTAAATTCGACTAAGCCTGCTGTCAACGACACGGTTGTGGTGGTTGGTACTAAAAATGGCACTACCATCACTGCAACGCAGGTTGGTGTCTATAATTACTAGCAAACGCTTCTCAGTCGTACTATCACTGGTGTAAAATAAAGTGTAATGATCACGTATTATACCGATGGTAGCTGTAGCCCTAACCCAGGTCCAGGTGGATTTGCTGTCATAAAAGACATGCAGCCTTGGGTGGTAGGGCATGAACTCAGCTCAACGAACATTCGCATGGAAGGAATGGCGTTAATCGCAGCCATGCGAGATGCCGGCGGAAAAAAATGTCAGATCTACAGCGATAGTGAATTTTGGATCAATGTTATGACAAAATGGGCATCAGACTGGGAAGCAAAGAGTTGGGCTAAAAAAGGCGGCGCAATCAAGAATCTCGACCTCGTCAAAGAGGCGCATGAATTGTATCAGAATTCACAGGCGATATTGACCTGGGTGAGGGGTCATGAAGGCGATCTTGGCAACGAGATGGCCGATGAGTGGGCAAATATCGCGAGGACAAAACGGCTACATGGACCAGTTAACAAGGTGTAATATATGAGTCGTGCGATTGTTGTTAACGACAAAATGCAACACGGCTATCGCTACGAATGTATCGCACCGATAGGAAAAAACTTTGATGAAGCTTTTACGCCAGAACTCACTCCTAAGGAAATGCTTGCTTTAGGAGTGTTTGGTGGCGTGTATATGCGTGATTGCCGCGACGAATTTCCTAAAAGTTGGTTTACGCAGGCGAAATTAGCAGACAGCAAGCGTGATCCACTGTTAAATTTTTTTGAAGTCAATGCCAGTCAGCACCTCATGGAATGGCGTCGAAAGGGATGGATATATAAAGACGATCCTCGTGGCTGGTTTCAATGGTATTGTCGGTACTATATGGGAAGAAGGTTGCCCGCGGAAGACGCTCGTCAAATCAAGCGCTGGCGCAATATGACACGGCACATTGGGCAAATCAAAAAATACTGTCGACCGGGCGAATTAGACTGTCGCCGGCGACAACGTCAGGCGCTGTTACATTGGGCATACGATAGCCGCAACATATAATATATAGAACATCCAGTTGGCTTTCACTAAAGTCACACATTGACAACAAATACGGTTAACATGTAACTGCTTATGTTAGTATGAACTCAGTTTACTTGCATTTATATAGTAATCAGGTTTAAATAGATATAGAACGCGGGTGAAATACACCCCAGTTAGGAACGATATTCATGACTCGTCAAAATGACTTCGCGGTCAAAACGAGCCCAATAAGCACCATTACCATCCCCATTGAAATACCTCCTCAGATCACGCCAGTGAGCATGGAGGACCTCCCTAGCACAGACGTCGTCTTTGTTGCTGAAAACCTTTCGGCGCCGGCCATCGAGAAGGTGATTCGGCATGATTTTACGCGTCATAGCTGTCCCGTCAGCGTGTACTACTCGAAAACGAGAGCTCGATTTCTCGTCATGATGAACATGCGCCGTGGGCTGATTACGGTATCCGATGTTGTCTCCATGTTCGCGGAGAATATGCCGGAAGCCGTTATCTCGCCCGTCGAGGAGATCCTTTCGCAGGAAGCTGCCGACATGGAATCGCAATCTTGTGAGCGGTTTCGACTGCTGAAGTCGCAGGTCGATGATGTGGAGATGGGAAAGATCGTCTACCTGAAGGGAAGCGAATCACCGTCACTGCGCACCGCGTCCTAATCTACAGCCCGATCCCTCGAAGTCGAGAGTCCTCCTTCGCGGGCGGGCTCTCTTCTTTTGTACGTACGCACTGTATAATAGACAGTAATGAATCAGGGTTTAGCACTCGAGATTATGCTCTCGGGAAAGAGTGTGCTATTAACCGGCCCAGCTGGGGCTGGTAAGACGTTTGTGTTGAATCAATGTATCAAGCTCGCGAAGTACGCCGGCAAACATGTTTCGGTGACGGCAACAACCGGGCTTGCCGCAACGCATCTTGGTGGGACTACAATTCACAGCTGGTCTGGAATTGGTGTGTATGATTCAATTGGCAATAACTTTGTCGATCATATGGCAAAAGGTCGACGTGAAATTATTGAAAAGACGGATATACTGATCATTGATGAGATTAGTATGATGCACGATTTCCGCCTAGATATGGTCGACGAAGTCTGTCGATTGGTGAGAAAAAATGACGAGCCATTTGGGGGTATTCAGATTATTATGTCGGGGGACTTTTTCCAGCTACCACCGATTAACCGAGGGGATACACGGGCTGGTGGATTTGTCGTGAATTCGCAGGTGTGGCGTGAACTGGATCCGGTGATTTGTTATCTGCACGAGCAACACCGGCAGGACGACGAGCAGTTACTTAATATTTTGAATGCTATACGCGCTGGTGATGTTCGTCGCCATCACGCTGAGTTACTGCTTGCTCGGGCGGAAGAATTCCCTGATGATCTAGAGCAATTGACAGAGCTTCACACGGTGAATGTGGACGTCGATACAATGAATGAAGCCAAACTCGAAACGCTAGAAGGCGATGAAGTCGTCTATAGCCAAATGACGACTGGATCAGAAAATTATGTCGAAACATTACAACGATCTGTTCTTGCGCCGGCGAATTTGAAGGTAAAAAAAGGCGCCTTAGTGATGGCGGTAAAGAACAGCCCAGAGCGTAAATATGTGAATGGTAGTATCGGCACGATTATTGACTTTGAACCCTATACTGATTATCCGATTGTAAAGTTCAAAAACGGCAAAGAGGTTTCAATGGTACCTGATACTTGGGAACTTCGTGACGGTGATAAAAAACGGGCCAGTATTAGCCAGATCCCACTTCGCTTGGCATGGGCGATCACCATCCACAAATCCCAAGGGATGACTTTGGATGCGGCCAGAATGGATCTTCGCAAAGCCTTTGTTGAGGGTATGGGATATGTTGCACTGAGCCGAGTAAAAAAATTGAACAATCTGTATTTAATCGGTATCAATCAGATGGCATTGAAAGTGAGTGAAGAGGCGCAGACAATTGATGCGGTCCTGCGGGTGAAAGCAGCCGCCGACGCAAAACGTTTCGCACACTTAGAAAAAAAGGCGAAAGAACGCGCCGAAGCTCCTGAACAGACACCCGCCACTGATAAAAAAAGTGGCTGGAACAAAAAAATTGCGAAAATGCGCCAAACGTACCCCAATGCCTACAGGCCTTGGGAATCTGATCAGGATGAACTATTAAAGCAAGAATTTCAACAGGGTCTGAACATTGCAGCGCTCAGCAAGCTACTCGGTCGTCACGAAGGCTCAATAAAAATGCGCTTGCAAAAACACTTTGGAGATGACGTCGTACAAGAGTAGCTTGGGGTAGCTGTATCAATGATACAATAGAAAGAGACCATTTGCTGCAGTACCTCTATGTAGGCAGTACCTCAGTGGTCGCCTATCATATGACTAAAAAAACGAATACTCAATTTCCAAAACACTTCTTATGGGGTGCCTCAACTGCTTCACATCAGGTTGAAGGGGATAATCATAATCAGTGGACGGTGTGGGAACTTGAAAATGCCAAATCAAAAGCTGCTCAGGCTGAATATCACTACAGTGACTATCCAAGTTGGGATTTTATAAAAAATGCAGCGAATGACCCAGACAATTACGTATCGGGCGACTTGGCTGACCATTACCATCGCTATGAAGAAGATTTTGATTTTCTGACGAAAATGAATATGAACGCTTATCGATTTAGCATTGAATGGTCACGTGTCGAACCACGCGAGGGTGCGTGGAATATCGAGGCGATCACGCATTACAAGCAGTACCTCGCAGCTCTGCGTAAAAGAGATATTGAACCAATTGTGACATTATTTCATTTCACGCTACCAACCTGGTTTACTGATATGGGTGGCTTTGAAAAAAGAGCAAACGTGAAGTATTTTGTGCGTTACGCCGAAAAAATTGTTCATGAGCTAGGCAGTGATATGCGTTACATTATTACGATTAACGAGCCCGAAGTCTACGCCTTTGAAAGTTATTATCTGCAGAACTGGCCACCGAATCAAAACAGTATCTGGAAGTATCTTCGCGTCATACATAATATGGCGATTGGTCATAAAAGGGCAGCGAAAATAATTCACAGTATGAATCGTAAATTCAAGCTTTCAATATCCAAGAATTCTACCTATGCCTATCCAGGTGATAACGCCTGGCTCAGTCGTTTGAGTGCCAATGTAGTGCAATATTTTCAAGACGATTTCATTATTAAAAGGTTTATAAAATCCTGTGATTTTCTAGGGGTAAATTATTACTTTACGAACCGTGTATATGGGTACCGTATTCATAATCCTGATTTGAAACTGAGTGATCTTCACTGGGATATGCAACCCGCCGATATTGAGTTCGTTATTGAACGACTCAACCGCACTTACAGGCTTCCAATTATGATCACCGAAAATGGTCTGGCTGACGCCAAAGATCAATATCGTGAGTGGTGGATTAAAGAAACGGTGGTGGGAATTCAAAAATCAATTGCCTCAGGCGCGGAAGTACTCGGTTATCTTCATTGGAGCCTGCTAGACAACTTTGAATGGGCGTATGGAAAGTGGCCGCGATTCGGACTAGTAGCAATAGACTATAAAACCGGCCGGCGCATTTTGCGACCAAGCGCAGTGTGGTATGGTAAGGTTATTAAAAAATTAAGAAAATTGTAAATCACACAGTCTAACTAACCTCCGACTTAAAAAAATTGACAAAGCATAAGTGGTGTGTAAAAGTAATGACATGGCAACGAAAAAAACTCTTAAAAAAACAATAAAAAAAGCATCAAAAAAACCGATCGGCCTCCGTCGATGGGTGACCGCACCCGGTCTACGCGAAGCAAGCACGTTAAATGACGTCAAAAATGCGATATTACTTGTCTCTTTACTGATAAATGCTGCGGTATTCATCGGCTGGCTCATTCTCCGTCTGACGACAGTGTATGATCAGCAAGTGTACAACTTTTTGTTCGTTCGTTAACTACGAAGATAGCAGACAAAATTACCACGCTTCAGGCGATAAAAGCACAGAGGCGTGGTTTGTTTTTCTCCCTAGAAGTGATAGAGTTGTTCACAAATCTGTGGATAAATGGACAGATATGAAATATTCTGTCAAAAATGGGGGTTGTAGTGGGTAATAGTGGGTTGTATGATGAGTCCAAGTGGAAATATAAAAATGCCCACAAAACAAACAACATTACATTAAAAAATAACGTACGAACAATACAAAATCCATCGAATAATCGAGAAGAGAAACAAAGTGGCACGCGTAGATTATTTTGAACGAAGACTGGATGACAAGCGTCGATTGACGATACCTGCAGAACTCCGGACAGAATTTATCTCGGGCGTCGTTCTGACTCGCGGTTTTGGTTCTTATGTACACCTTTATCCTAAGAATGTTTGGGATGGAGAAGTGGAAACTGCTTTACAGGCAAGTAGCAGTATTCTCGACGAAAAGACTGCCGATATGAATGTGCAGTTTCGCCGTGGTAAGACGGAAGCCGAACTCGATCAAAAACAGGGACGGATCACGATTGAACAGCATCTCTTAGAATACGCTGGTATCGCCAAAGATATCGTTGCTGTTCGAGCAGGTCAGTACTGGCGCTTGATGGCCCCTGATTAACGTACGAAAATAGGTTTTTTCTGTAAAGTACCCGGCACCTTAACAACTTATTCGAACAAAGAGAACTACTCTCGAAATCAACTATCTGGTAGTGAGGCGTGGATTCTAGGAACACAGTAACCAACCTAGCGTACCTTCCTTAAAAAACACACCTCCCAAACTCCACCTCACATAAGTCTCTCAACAAGTTCTCGCCCGGGCACTAAAAGGGTATGAGTTGCTTTATGCGACCCCCTTGCCAGTGCGAAAACTGACTTTTAAAACAAACACACCTTGCGAAAACAAACAGCTTCACTATCAGTTAGGTGATTTCGAAACTTTCCGAGTGTACGATACGCTATACTAGGAAAGATGAGTAAAGAACATCCACCACATCATATTCCAGTTCTGCTCGATGCAACCCTCAATACCCTGAATCCTCAGGCAGGCGAATCATACCTTGATTTGACTGCTGGATACGGCGGACACGCAGGGGAAGTATTAAAAAGAACTGAAAACTTACCAGGGAGCGTCCTTGTCGACCGTGATGACTATGCCATCCAGCATCTGTCAAAATACGAAGATAAAGGCGTTCGTCTAATGCATACCGACTTCGAATCGGCCGCAAGGCAGCTTATCAAAGAAGGCAGGGCATTTGACGTTATCCTGATTGATCTGGGGGTGTCATCACCACAGCTCGATCAGGGCGAACGAGGATTTTCTTTTAAAAACACGGGTCCACTCGATATGCGTATGGATCGTCGGCAGGCATTGACTGCTCACGAACTTATCCAAGGCACGACAGTAGAAGAATTAGCAAAGATCATTCATGAATACGGTGAAGAGCGGTACATGGACGCGAAGCGAATAGCCGAGTTGATCATTGCCAATCGACCGTTTACATCAACAGAAGCACTCGCTCATCTGATAGCTGAACATCATCGCGGCAAATGGGGTCACATCCATCCGGCCACGCGCACATTCCAAGCGCTCCGCATCGCCGTTAACGACGAACTTGGGCACATAGAACGAACATTACCATTACTTCCAAAACTTTTACATAAAGGAGGAAGAGTAGGGGTGATAAGTTTCCATAGCCTTGAAGATCGACTCGTCAAGCGGTTTTTCAAGGATCAATTCGAGTTAGGCCTTGAAGCCGAACTCGCACCGATCACCAAGAAACCAATTACAGGAGCCGCTGAAGACGTTCACAATCCGCGTGCTCGTAGCGCAAAGCTACGGGTCGCCGTGAAAAAATAAAAACAACAAGGAAGGGGCAAAACACCATGCCAATTCACATTACAGTACAATACGTGGATCAGCCGCAAGTGGTTGCAGTGCGCGTAAAGTAGTCACACATTGTCTCCTCCTCCGAGCGGTGCGCTTTGGGGAGGAGAACCAGAGCAATGTACATATGCAAAACTTGAACTATAACGTACCGAACAAACATCAACATATAAATGTGCTTTGCACAAATAAACCACCACAATGTCACAAACACACAACAATTATTACACGAGCCGTCGGCAACAAAACTGGTCACGCAACCAAAATACAACTCGGTTCATGTCATCTGTCAAACTAGGACCAGTCACTCACACTGTCTTGGTTGCTCTTATGATTACCGTTCTCGGTCTGATTTATTTGACACAGGCGACACGTACCACTGGCTATGATTACGAATCGCAAAAAATAAACAGCCAAATTGCTACATTAAACAGTGAAAAGAGTGATCTTCAGATTGAAAATGCTCGCTTGACTGCATTATCAACAGTGAAAAACAGTCCTGTTGCCCGTGCAATGACGACGCCAGCAAGCACCGAATACGTGCAACAATAATAGACGCGATATAATATACCTATGAAGTTAGAACTGTTAAAGGGAAGCCGGACTCGGATACTTGCCGCCGTGATACTTGCGATCGTGGCTATTTTTGTTGTCAGGCTCTTTTATCTTCAGGTAGTGAAATATGATTATTATGTCGGACTCGCCAAAGCCGAGCAACAGAGCCGATTTGTCATACCGGCCAGCCGCGGTATCATCTATGCAAAAAGTGGTACTGCTATCGTGCCGATGGTCATGAATGAGACGGTGTATACAGTATTTGCCGATCCCGCAACGGTCAAAGACAAGACAAAGATTACCGATACATTACGGCAAGTGGCTGGTGGCAACGTTCGTGCTGATTTTGCGCAGTTGCTCAGCACGCCAAACTCTCGCTATCAGATCCTCGCGACAAAAGTGACCCGTACTCAAGCCGATAAGATAAAAGCGGCAAACCTTAGCGGCATTGGTTTTCAGGCTGTGAGCCAAAGGGTCTATCCAGAAGGTAGCCTGGGTGCACAAGTTCTTGGCTTTGTTGATACGACTGGACAAGGACGATATGGTGTCGAAAACTACCAAAATGATGCCCTAAAAGGTGTTGATGGCTACCTTAAAGCTGTGACCGACGTCAACAACGTGCCCCTGACGATTGGCAACGATAACGTCAGCCAGCCAGCAGTGAACGGAAAGAATATCGTTTTAAGCCTTGATCGCAACATCCAATCCTATGTCGAGAGCGCACTGGCGGCAGGCTTGCAGCGGAGTGGTGCCAAAAAAGGGAGTGTTTTGGTGATGGATCCAAACAACGGTAAAGTCTTGGCGATGGCCAATCTTCCCACCTATGATCCGGCCAATTATGGACAAGTAAGCGACGTAGCGGCTTTTAATAATGATACGATTTCAGCGCCGTATGAGCCGGGCTCAGACGTCAAAACCTATACGCTTGCGACTGGTATTGACAAAGGTGTTGTGAAAGCAAGTGATACCTATAATAATACTGATTATATAAAAGTCGGTGATATCATCATATCGAACGCAACATTAGGACGTACGGGCAACATTACTTTTCAGACTGCACTTACTTGGTCACTCAATACTGGTTTTGTGACGATAGCCCAACGACTGGGTGATGGGACAAACATTACTAAAAGTGCCCGAGATATTATGTATGATTATTTTCACAATCGATTTGGTCTTGGAAGCTTGACGGGTATTGAGCTTGCCAATGAAGCACCAGGTACAGTCATTTCTCCTGACACTGTTCAGGGTAACGCAGTACGCTACTCAAACATGGCGTTTGGCCAGGGTCTTGATGCCACATTAATACAGGTTGCATCCGGGTTTAGCGCCATTGTCAATGGCGGAAGTTTTTACAAACCCACAATCATTGACGGCTACATGACCGATACTGGTTTCAAGCAAAATGCTACGCCAAAACCTATACGGACGAACATTATTGCCCAATCTACCTCTGTTCAAGTAAAGCAGGCAACCCGCGATGCCCGTGCGACATCATTTGGTCGTACCGACAAGCCAGGGTATTATATTGGTGGCAAAACAGGCACCTCACAGGTGATCGTGAATGGGCAATATAGTAACAGTGAAACGATTGGTACCTACCTTGGTTTTGGTGGTAGTAGTATAGATACGCCGCGATATGTCATAATGGTTCAAGTATCAGGTAAAGACCAGAAGCTCGGAGGGGCTCAGGATGCATTGCCTATTTTTACAAATATTTCCAACTGGATGCTCGACTATTTAAAAATCCAACCGAAAGGCTAAACAAACATGAATGTGACCGTCCAAATTATGACGAATGAACTAACGCAGACATTTTTGTTGAGTGTTGGCGCATTTTTATTGGCAATGTTCCTAACGCCACTGTACACTTTTATGGCGTATCGTTTTAAGTTTTGGAAAAAACAACGGACGTCAAGTACGACGGGAGAGGCTCTAACTATCTTTACGAGGCTCCATGCCAGTAAATTCAAACGCAATATTCCCACGATGGCTGGTGTGGTCTTTGTTGTAGCCATCGCTGTTGTCACCCTAGTCTTTAATCTTAACCGTGCGCAGACGTGGCTGCCGCTTGCCGCACTCCTTGGCGGAGCGGTTGTCGGTCTTCTGGATGATATTATTAATCTTCGTGGAGCTGGACAAGGTGTTGCAGGTCTTCGTTCCAGCTTAAAATTCCTTATGATTACCGTCATTGGACTGGCTTTAGGCTGGTTTTTTTACCAAAAGCTTGGTATTGAAGCAATATATGTACCATTTATTGGCAGTGTGGCGCTAGGATGGGGTATCGTGCCGTTGTTTGCTTTTGCTGTTGTGGCTGCAGGTAACGCAGTTAATATTAGTGACGGTCTTGATGGACTTGCCGGTGGACTAGTTGTTATTGCGTACGGCGCATTCGGTACAATTGCGCTGTTGCAGGGGACGCCGATGATCGCCGGTTTCTGTTTTACGGTGGCAGGTGCACTTCTTAGCTACCTATGGTTCAATATCCATCCGGCACGTTTCTTTATGGGCGACGTGGGAAGTTTTGCGCTTGGGGCGTCGCTTGGCGTCGTGGCAATGTTGACCAACTCACTATTTTTACTACCGGTGATTGGGATTGTGTTTGTGATTGAAGCAGGCACTAGCCTTATTCAAATCTTTAGCAAAAAAGTGTTCAAGAAAAAGGTATTTCTGTCAGCACCTGTGCACCATCATTTAGAAGCAAGTGGTTGGCCTGAAACAAAGGTAACAATGCGTTTTTGGGTGATAGGTGCGGTTGCAGCTTTTATTGGTATTATGCTGGCAGTTGCTGGGGGTAACATTTAAGATGCGCGACCGTGGATGGAACGAACGCCCATCTTCGGATGTTGTCCGTCGGCATCGTCCTGATTATTTAATCCTTCTTTTTATGGGATTACTGATGCTGATCGGACTCGTGACCTTATATGCGATTGGTCCGCAGCGAGCGAATGTACTCAATAACTCATACGGCAGTAACTACGGCCCAACATACTTTTTTGTCAAACAGATTATCAGCTTGGCGGTTGCTTTAGTTGGATTTGTAATATTTGCGACGGTTCCTTATGAGTGGGTGTTGAAACAGGGTAAGAAGCTGCTATGGATCGGTCTCGGTCTCTGTGCGGTGCTGTTTATCGCTGGCGTTGCTCGTTTGTCAATTGCTCCACCAACGCTTGGTGCTGTCAGGTGGTTTCAGTTGGGCATTTTTGGCAGTATTCAGCCAGCGGAGTTGCTTAAGTTCGGTATTCTCGTCTTTTTAGGAGGTTTCATTGGTCTCCGCGCAAAACAAGGTCATGTCAATGATCTTTACAAAACGCTCATTCCGGTTGCAGCGGTCACTACCATTTCTTTACTGTTCGTCGTTATTTTGCAAAAGGATCTTGGTACGGGCGTGGCGATTACGGGTATAATCGCAGCGATGATGATGATTGGCGGAGTGAACAAACGCATTGGTATCATCGCGCTTATTACCCTAGCGGTGATAGGAAGTATATTTATTGTGATTGAACCAAATCGTGTTCAGCGCATCGTGACCTATACCGGTGGCTCAGATGCTCAAGGCGGAAATCGCTACCAGATAGATAATGCATTAATCGCTATTGGTACGGGTGGGCTGACAGGTGTTGGTATTGGCAATAGCGTCCAAGCAAGCGGTTATCTACCCGAAGCAACAAACGACTCGGTCTTTGCTATTATGGGGGAAATATTCGGTTTTATAGGATTAATGGTGATTTTATTGATTTTGTTTGGGTTGCTTATGCGCCTTTTAAGCATCATGGATCACTTAGTTGATATTCGCTTAAAATTATTGGTTGCGGGTGTCTTTGGTTGGTTCGGTACGCATGTTATCCTTAATATAGCAGCGATTATTGGCGTATTCCCGCTCACAGGTATTACGTTACCATTACTCAGTTTTGGCGGGACAAGTTTAATTTTTCTGACCGCTGCACTGGGACTGGTATTTCAGTTATCACGTTACACCGTACATTCATCTAGATTAGCGAAAGTAGGAGACAGCAAACATGAAGATTCTGGCAGTAGGCGGCGGGTCGGGCGGACACGTTACGCCAGTCGTTGCAGTTCTTAAAGAAATTCGCGCTGAAAAACCGAATGCAGAACTGCGCTTTTGGTGTGATACAAAGTTTGCTCCGCAAGCACGGGCAACCGTCGAAGCGTTCGACAACACCATCCCTGTCCAGACGATTGTTGCAGGTAAATTTCGTCGCTACCATCACTTAACGGTTTTTCAGCAGCTCACGTGGCCTTCACTGGTATTACAAAATTTTGGCGATGTTTTTAAGGTTGGCGTCGGGTTTCTTCAGAGCTTTTTAAAACTTTTACTGTGGCGCCCTGATGTTGTGTTTACTAAAGGTGGTTATGTGTGCCTCCCAGTGGGTCTCGCGGCACATGTACTCCGGATTCCTTTAGTCATTCACGATTCTGATGCGCATCCTGGGCTGACGAACCGCGTACTTTCACGGTGGGCACGCGCAATCGGGACCGGCGCACCGTTAGAATACTATTCGTATCCTTTAACGCGCACCAAGTATGTTGGTATTCCGATTGCGGCAGCATTCCATCCCTTTACGACTGCCGAACAAATTGCTGCTAAAAGAGAGTGGGGGATGACGCCAAATCAACCGCTCATTGTCGTAACAGGCGGTGGACTTGGCGCCGCACGTATAAACACCATCGTAGTAGAAACGTTACATTCATTACAACAATTAGGATCAGTCGTGTTGGTTGCTGGAACGGCGCAATATGATGAGCTACGATCACTCGTACCAGCTGATAACCAGCATTTTCAGCTGTATCCATTTGTCACCAATATGCATAGTTTGCTGGGGGCAGCGGACATTGTGGTGACACGCGCCGGTGCAACGACGATCCTTGAACTTGCGGCACTTGAAAAACCAACCATCCTTATTCCAAATGCAAAATTAACTGGCGGTCATCAGCTGAAAAACGCTGCCGTCTATGAAAAAGCCGGAGCAGTGACTGTCCTCGATGAAGATATCTTAGAACAGCACAAAGAACTACTGGCAAAAGAAATAAAGCTGCTCCTTTCTGAGCCAGCCGAAACTAAAGCAATGGCACTTCGATTCGCTGCCTTTAGTAAACCCAATGCAGCTAAAAATATGGCCGAAATGATTTTGAACGCAGCCAAAAAATAACCGTAAATAAGTTCGAAAATGAATTATAATAACCACAGCCATGAAACAGTTCGCCTCTAAAGACAAAAATGACACACCACGCCGTCGACAATCTACAAAGTTTGTTCGTACGCCAGCAGCCATGAATAACAGTGGTAATCAGTTCCGGCGTAATCAAACCCTAAGTGGTATCAAACATGAATCAGAACCCACATCTGAACGCACACGCATGCATCACCTTGCACGTCGTCGCCGTAACATTTCTGCGATGCTGACGCTTGTTTTTGTCATTATTGTTATCCTCGGTGGTTTACTGAGTCAGTTCACGGGTCAAGTCGTTGTTGCAGGCTCTTCCCAAGCACTGACACAAAAAATCATTCCTGCTAATTATGAAAAAGCGATCACAGATTATTTAGCAATTCATCCGGTAGAGCGACTTCGGTTCGCTCTTAACCAAACAGAGCTTAGCAGTTATGTATCGAACCTGTTACCAGAGGTATCGCGGGTGAAACTTACCTCTACAAATAATATCGTACAATCCAACTTTACTTTGACGTTTCGCAAACCTGTTGCTGGGTGGCAAATAAATAACCGTCAATATTATGTTGATGCTTCTGGGGTCGTTTTCCAAAACAATTATTACGAGATGCCTGCCGTACAAATCGTTGATCAAAGCGGGGTATCACCCCAGCAGGGGACGATTGTCGTAAGCTCACGGCTGCTCAGTTTTGTTGGCAAGGTTTTGGCGCTAGCAGGGCAGGGGAATTATACCGTTACGCAGGCTATTTTGCCTTCCGGAACGACCAGGGAGTTAGATATCCGTTTAAAAGATATTACTCCGCAAGTAAAATTTTCAATCGATAGAGGAGCAGGGGAGCAGGTCGAAGATATGACAAGGTCACTTGTGTATTTGAAATCCCAAGGAAAAAACGCCCAGTACATTGATGTAAGAATATCGGGACGAGTAGTGTACTTGTAAGTTTAAAGGTTACATCCCCACTCTCCTCTCTAGCTTTTCTAGTATGTTCTATTTTTGTTCGATTAACTGTATTTGTGTGAAAAACATATAAAAGAATACAAACGCTAAAAAGTCAAAAAATAGCTCGGCGGAGAAGAATAGGGGGAGTTAAGATTTGTATCACGAACATGACAAGCTATGATGGCTGGTGTGGATAACTTAACATTAGACAAGATATGTGACGATACAGACAACACTATAATGTCGTTTTAAAAACAGTATATCAATTAAAGCATACAAGTATGACGAACATACTTTATTTACACAGTAATGACGACACAACTAAGCGTAAATATGAAAAACCACAAGCACTACCCCACTTGAGACTTATCAGTACTCAACTATAACAAGTTTATTAAGAGTCGTAAAAGATATATTGTGCGACGTTAAGTCTCTATTTCAATCTCATTCACTCCTAGGCTTTCATACGATTTCGTGCCGATTATTCTTGTACTTTTTAGCTTTATGTCTACTACGTTCTGTTTGGACAAGTAAATTGCCTGTTGGACACGTACGGATGTCTATATCATGTGCGTTGTTGCTTTATATTCACGACAGTTATTAATGTTCTATCTATGTTCTATAATCTTTTTGCCCCCTAAAATTGATACGTGTAATTTCCTTTTAGCAAATTACAATGCATCATTACTGGAAGCTGCAGCTTTTTTCTTCCGTGTCCTTGTTCTTTTCCGTTTTGGCTTTGCAGATTCTTTTTCTTGCTCTTCTGAGATGACAACCGAAGCAGATCCAAAGGCTGGTGTCACCACTTGCTGGACGGCTGCTGCGCCAGCGTCGAGTGGCCAGTTCCTTGCCTGGGCTTGTGATTGGGGCTGCGGTTTTGATGCTTGGACTGCTTGTTGCTGCACGGCAATGGCTTCGGCTATTGCCGCTTCTACCTCTGCTCGAGGGCGGCTGTAGTTGCGCCGGGTATTTTCAATGATCAGGGCGGTGTTATCAATCTGTTCGGGTGGCAGCGTCAATGTAGTAGCACTAAAGGCAGGTGCCTTCTCTCCCCCGATGACCATGTTGATGATGAAGTGTCTATTATGCATCTGAAGTAAATCTTGGGCTTCGAATTGTGGTTCAAATTGTTTTGCGAGAATTGGTGAGTCATCTGCCGAGACACGGAACGAAATCATTGTCCCGACGTTTCCAAAAACAGCGTCACGTACGGTGTCAGTCATTTGAGAGATATATTGATTAGCAACAGTCAGATTGAGGCCATATTTACGTGCTTCTGACAATATCGTTGCAAACGAATCGGTCGCAAAGTTTTGAAACTCGTCGACGTACAAATAGAATGGACGGCGGTCTTCGATGTTCGGGATGTCGCTGCGACTCATGGCGGCAAGCTGCACCTTTGTTACAAGGAAGGCACCGAGGATAGCGGCATTGTCTTCGCCGATCAAACCTTTGGAAAGGTTGACGATCAAAATCTTGCCTTGGTCCATGATTTCACGGATATTAAAGGTTGATTTCGGTTGACCGATGATGTTACGAATGATTGGGTTAGCGGTGAAAGCCCCCACCTTGTTGAGCACCGGCGCGATGGCTTCGGACTGGAACTTATCGTTCCAGCTGGCAAACTCGACGTTCCAGAACTGCAGGACGACGGTGTCAGTGGAGTATTCCAAAGTCTCTTTTCGAAACTTTTTGTCGGTCAGCATGCGAGTAATATCAAGCATGGTTGTTGATGGACGGTCAAGTAGCGCCAAAATGGTGTACCGCAGGATGTATTCTAGTCGTGGACCCCACGATTCACCGAACATACGCTTTAAAACACCAATCACCTCCGATGAGATATTCGTCTTTTGACTTGGGTTGATGACCTCCAGGGGGTTAAACCCTAATGGATAGGCGGTATCGGCAGGGTTAAAGTACACCACGTCGTGCATACGACTGCCCGGAATAAAGCGCATGTTATCGACGGCAAAGTCGCCGTGCGGGTCGATGATAGCGTAGCCATGCCCGTGGAAGATGTCTGAGAGGGCAAACAGCTCTAGCGTCCCCGACTTCCCTGCTCCGGTCTGTCCGATAATATACACATGACGTGAGCGATCCGATCGCAGCATACCAAACTGGTGGTTGATTCCGCGGAAGTTTGTCAGACCAAAAGCACTAATATTTTCATCAATGGCAGTGTTGCCAGTGATTACCGGAAGCTTTGCTGGCGGCTCGGCGGTTTTAGATGATGCCCAGACGATGTTTGGCGTTTCGACATTGGTGTGCGGCAAGTGGAAGACACTGGCGAGCTCTTCAATATTCAAGATAAAACCACTTCTACCGAACGATCGCTGACGGTATTTGGAAAGATCTTCGGTTTTAAAGCTGGCGCTGGAAACTTTAAAGCCATTTAAGTTCGTGCTGTTGTACTGCTTGAAAGTGCCTACGATCGCCTGCATGCGCTGACGGGCAGTGACTTGGTTATCTCCGAGGTAGGCAAGGCGAATTTTTACCTGGTAGCCTAGCTTTGTCGCTTTCTTCTCTGCTTCGGCGATACGTGTTTTGTTACGATCAGATAATTCTTTTGGGGCAGCAGCTTTGGCTGAATCTTCAGGTGGTTTCCAAAGGGCTTCAAAAATGCCGGCGAAAAACGATACTCCCCCACCACTGCCACCAAAAATGCTCGTTTTTCCGGATTTTACGCCTTTAATCCAGGCTTCGGATTGTTTGTGCCATTCATCGGCGATCGGTCTAACCAGGATTTGAATCCAGATTTCTTCACCGGTTTGTTCGAGCTTGGCAAGCGTGCCGGTAATACCCGCTAAAGGGTCGACCTCAAAGTTTTGAAAAGTTTTGATCGGAAGGACTTCGGGGTCGGTCAGGACAATTTCAGAAGTATAAATTACAGAATGTTCCCTTTCATGGGTAACATAATCTTCATCGGCTTCACGAATCTGAACTGTTGGATACTGGGAATAAATCTGGCTTTCAACAAAGCTTCGCAGCGGCTTTGGTACCCAAGTATAAAAACGAATCTGCCCACTTACCGAGGCAATCTCAAAGCTAAGGTGCTCCTGAATACCGTTGTTCATCTTCCGCTCTGTTTTGTCGCGAAGAATACCGTGAAGACTAGCGAAGAGTTGTTCGGCAGCCAGTTCTTGCTTATCATTTGTTTTTGGAATCTCAAGAATTAAAAGATCACTTTCAACGTTGGGAGCAATTTGTTCCGCCTTGCGGTAGTTGCGCCAGGTGAGAAATCCGAGAATTAAAACAATAGGTATCCATATGTACCACTGGAGAAAAAAATTAAGAATGTCGCCGATAATACTCATAATAGTGTCTATGTTATTCTCTCACCTCTGATACATAATGTCTACTGTCTTGAACCATTGGTTCCTAAGAACGGCTGTTGGATGAAGCTTTTTAAGACAACGTGGCTATTGTAAGAATCTTGGTATAGCCAGGAATCTTACAATAGCCAGCGACATAGTAATTGTCTTAAAAAGCTTCATCCACCATCCATTCGACAACCGTAATTGTTTCGCCGAAGATTTCATTCATGCATTTCATGACACTTATTATGTCGCTGGACAAAGAGGGATTCCTGGCTATACCAAGATTCACTCTTTGTCCACGGTGTCCTGAAATGCATGAAAGAAATCTTCGTTGGGACGACTATTGAACGTCGAGAGTGTAGGTAGCCTTGGCAACTCGCTTAAACTGCGGCTTGCTTTGAAGGTTCAAAAGAATAGTCGTTTCCTTAACTTGGCGGCTTTTTAATACTCGTTTGACGATTTCGTCGCGGTGCAGCGGTTCGCTTGAGTCGCGTAGCACCTGCGCGATAATGTCTGAGACGGTCCCCTTGCTGTAGCCCCAGTTGTCGAGGGCGTAGATACCACGACCGATGAGCACAAACCGCTTGTCTTTAATCAGTTCGTTGTGAATCGCCTGTGTCGTGACGTCTTTTCGTTTAAAACTTGAGTCTTTAATACTTTTCGCAATTTCTGAAAAGTGTAGGGGTTTTTTGTTCTCTGATAAAATGACGTAAATTTTATCGCGAATATTCTTCGGGTTAACGGTTGGCCATTTTATGAGCCCCCAACTATCACGAAGGTGCGCCAGTTGTTTACTTATGCTTGCAAGGGCAGAAACATGGCTAGGATGCTCGTAATGAAGTGCATCGTGAAGCTGATCAAGCGACAGAGGTTCTTTATGTTCTTTGATCGTCTTCACAATCTCGTCTATTTCAGCGCGCATCTTCTTTTCGTCACCGTATTCAGCGATACCAACAGCACTATGGTAGTTGTCGTTTTCGTCAATCACGGTCAAGCCAGGGGCAAGCGTCGCAATAAAAGCGACGTGGGCACGTTCCTGTTGGTTGGTAATGCGACCATATAGTTTGTCGGCAAGATCCTGCGTCCTAGCAACACGACCCACTTCGCTTAGTGTACGAATAAAAGTTTTTTCAAGGGTGGTGACGGCTTCGGTCTTGCCATCTTCGGCAGCGATCTTCAGGCGGATAAGAATCGCCTTCTCTAGTTGACGAACACGTTCACGAGTAATGCCAAGCAGTTCTCCGATTTGTTCAAGAGTTTCTCGGCGGTCATACAACCCAAAACGACGGGTAATAATTTCACGTTCACGCTCCTGCTCAATAAGTGATAGAACATTTGTAACGCCTGATTTTAGGTCGGTCGTCGGCTGTTTTTGGTCGTTTGCGTCGCTCATCAGTTGGTCTATCTCCTCGCCACACCTCTAGTATTATCGAATATATCTCTGTGCTTAACATTATATAAGATATTTGTAACTATGTCAAATATCATAGTATAAATAAGCAAATCTTGAATGATTAGATTGATTATAGCATGAAATAGACACGGATAGTAAATAGTGTTATGAGGCTTTAGTTATCCACAAGATGTGGTATGGTTTGCACTTAACAACTGCCACTTTGAATCTTTAACGAATCCGTGATACGCCACCGTAAGTCGCTATACTTTGAATACGTTGCTTCGATACAATACCAGGCCTGCGCTTGTGGCGTAGGAAGCGGTTCGGCTCGCGTGCCGCCGTTGGTTGAAGTTGCCCAGCTATCCCAAAAAGTAGTAATTGGATATGACCCGCCTTGTCGAGTTTGCCGGTCCACCAGTTCATAGTAGAAGTTCTTGACGACCGACTCTTGTGATTTATTATAGGTATCATTGGTGGTAAAAGTATTGGCATAATTAAGAAGCGTTGTAGCTGTAACCGGTGTCGTATAGACTTTAGAGTCCCAGCCGGTGATCTGCATGCTACCACGATTCCAGTTACCACAGCCAGTGATGTAGGCATTGGTTTGACCACCTTGGTTGACGCCATTGCCTGCCCCTTCATTGACGAGGTCCTGGCAAATTTGTGACATCAGGACGCCATTTTGAACCGGGGTCAGTGCGCCTCCTCCACCGTAATAATTGATAGTTCCAGAATGTTTCAGCGTTAAAGTGACGTTTGGCGAGGCAGTAATATCACTCGGAAGGGTTGTCGGGTAGACGCCGTTGTTCTGCGAAGCAAGTCGCTGCATCTCACCAGACACTCGGTCGAGGTCGGCTTCCATTGCCTTGTCGGCGGCATTTTTCTGCACGCCGTTATAAGCAACAACCGATACGGCAACAAGAATGCCAATCACGATGATCACAATGATCAATTCGACGATGGTAAAACCAGATTTTTTTGAGTGTGCCCACCGGACCTTCATCTTTCTAGCTTAGCATGAATGAACTATGATCGGTGTTGCAGAAGACGGATGCTGAGTAGCAGGATAAAAAGCGTCCACGCCACCCACGAAATAAAAGCAACCCAGGTACCGAGTCCCGCAAGTATGACACTATCATCAGGGCGAGGAATGACGTACGCCATGCGCTCAGATTGCCAGTATAAAATAGTAGCGGTAATACCGGATGGTGCGGCGCAAGCACCGACGTATCATTGTTTTTTAGTGAGGGTGCTTGATTTCTTTTTCATTTCTTCTTTGGTGTCGTCTTTCGTTTAGCAGTAACTTGTTTGGCTGCGGATTTCTTCGTGGTTACAGCTCCTCGCCGGGCGAAGCGTCCTTTGGTGGCAGGTGCTTCATCAAGAAGTTTTTTTGCTTTTTCGTGCGTGATTTTTTCGGGTTTTACGTCCTTCGGAATCTTGGCATTCTTCTTGCCGTCAGTGATGTAGGGACCGTAGCGACCGTTTAATACTTTGAGACCGTCGCCGAAGTCGGTAATATTTTTCTCTGCCTCGGATTTGAGTTTGGCGGCGTAGAGTTCGAGCGCTTGGTCGAGCGTAATGTCGTGCGGGTCAAGCGGTTTGATGCTGACGAAGAGTTTGTCGACTTGGATGTAGGGACCGAATCGGCCAATGTTGGCTTTGATATCTTTACCCTCATCAGTTTGTCCCACCAGCCGCGGCAGCTCGAAGGCCTTTAGGGCTTGTTCAAGCGTGACGGTTTCAATGCGAGCACCGGCAGGCATTGGTGCAAATTGCGGTTTATTCTCTTTGTCCTCGGTGTCGCCGAGCTGGAGCATAGGTCCGAAACGACCAAAACGCGCAAAAATCGGTTTACCGGATTCTGGGTCGATGCCAACCTGGGTGGCCTGCGCAACCTGTGAACGGTCGATATCGCCCGAATTTTCGATCAGTTTATGGAATGGTTGGTAGAATTTCTCAAGCATGACATTACGTGCTAGTGCACCAGTAGCGATTTTGTCAAAGTCCTGTTCGACATCGGCGGTAAAGCCATAGTCGACTACTTGTTCAAAGTGATCGGTTAAAAAGTCGCTAATCATTTGGCCAACGCCGGTGGGTACTAATTTACCCTTATCGGAACCGGTTTTTTCTTTGATAATTTCTCGGGTAACGTCTTGACGGGAAGATGACTGTGGTGAAAACGTATAGGTAATCACCTCGCGTTCTTCACCTTCGCCGTCACCCTTCACGGCGTAATCGCGGGCTTGGATAGTGGCAATAATGGTGGCGTAGGTGGATGGACGACCAATGCCGAGCTCTTCCAGCTTCTTTACCAGCGATCCTTCGCTATAACGGGCTGGTGGACGGGTAAACGTTTGCTTCGCAAGAACATTTTGCAGATCAAGCCTATCGCCGGATGCCATTGCTGGCAAGATGTCTGGGTCTTTTTTACCGGAACCATAGACTTTGAGGAATCCAGGGAAGATAATCACTTCACCTTTGGCTTCAAAATGGGCTTCGAAAATTTTTCCCTCAGTGCTAATGACAATGGTGACTGTGGTCTTTTCGAGCTTCGCTGGAGCCATTTGACTGGCAAGCGCCCGGTTACGTATCAAGTCGTACAGTTTCTGGTCGTAGTCGTTACTACTCCCCTTTTTGAGCGTCATATCGGTTGGACGAATCGCTTCGTGGGCTTCCTGGGCACTGGCAGATTTTGTCTTGAACTGGCGAACCTGTGAGTATTCTTCGCCAAACTCAGTGGTAATAAAAGATTTGGCGGCAGCGATCGCCTGACCGCTCAGGTTGACGGAGTCGGTACGCATGTAGGTGATCTTACCGTCTTGGTAGAGTTTCTGGGCGCTCGACATGGTCGCACGGGCACCAAAACCTAATTTGGAGTTAGCTTCTTGCTGCAAGGTGCTGGTGGTAAACGGCGCGCCAGGGTTTCGCGTTCCAGGGGTTTTTGTCACGTTGCTGACAGTAAAGGTCGCGTCTTTCAACGATTCGAGGAATGCTCTCGCTTCTGTTTCGGTCTCGAAACGATCCGGCAGTTCGGCTTTCACCAATTCGCCGCCATGCATAAATTCGGCAGTGACTTTAAAGGTGAACGAGGCTTCAAATTTTTGAATTTCGCGTTCGCGTTCAACCAGTAGGCGGACGGCTGGCGACTGGACACGACCGGCCGATTTTCCGCCAGGCACTTTTTGCCAGACAACGGGAGAAAGTTCAAACCCAACCAGGCGGTCCAAAATTTGTCGGGCTTGTTGGGCCGCAACGAGCTTCATATCGACCGTACGAGGTGTTTTTATCGCCTCCTCGATGGCTGATTTCGTAATTTCATGGAATACGATGCGGTTGGTCGTTATTGGGTCAAGCCCCAGCACTTCGCAAAGATGCCAGGCAATGGCTTCTCCCTCGCGGTCTTCATCGGTTGCCAGCCAGACTTGATCGGCAGTTTTAGTAGCTTTCTTCAGCGCTGTAATTGTTTTCTTTTTATCCTGGTCTACTTCATAGGTGGTCGCAAAGTTGTTTTTGATATCAATCGGTGGTGTGCCGGTTTTGGTTTTCTTGGCTATCGAACGGATATGACCAATACTTGAGAGCACCGTAAAGTCACGCCCGAGGTATTTCTCGATCGTTTTTGCTTTTGCTGGGGATTCGACGATGACTAGATTTTTTGCCATATTTTTGCAATTCTGCAGGTTTATTCTGCTCGTGTTTGCTTCACCAGCTAAACACAAGGCTCGACTTTACACAACTGAAACGGTTTTGTAAATGGGTTAGCCTATATAATTGTCCAGCGATTGCCCCCTAAAGCTCTAATAATACCCTGGATTTCTAACATGGTGATTGATTGTAAAAATTCGCTGGCGCTAAAACCCGATGCTTTCTGAAGTGCATCCCCATCACGAATACCAGATTTGAGAAGTTCGATAATTTTTATTTCTATCGCATTGCTCCCTAGATTGAAGGTTGTTTGCGGCTCAAGTAAATGTGGGGCAATCACCTGTAGAATATCATCGACGCATGTGACAGGATGCGCTCCCTGTGAGATCAGCCGGTTTGGACCCACCGACATGGGGCTGGTTATATTGCCAGGCACGGCAAACACTTCCCTATTTTGCTCGAGAGCGTGCGCAACGGTTGACAGTGTGCCGCTACGCGAGGCGGCTTCGGCGACGATAATCGCATCCGATACTCCACTCACAATGCGATTACGGGCGAGGAACTGGAAATCTCTTGCTAGTGTACCGGGTGGATATTCACTGATAAGGGCACCGCCGTTTTTAACAATAGCAACTGCCAATTTTTGATTCGTTGCCGGATATATCGTATCTAATCCGCCAGCAAGAACCGCTATCGTTGTTCCGCCGGCTTTTAATGCGGCTTGATGGGCGATCGTGTCTATCCCTATCGCCAGTCCGCTGACAATAATCACTCCTTTCTGGGCAAGCTTGTAAGCTAAATTAAAGGTGACTTCTTTACCATAAGAAGTAGGTTTCCGACTTCCGACAATTGCTACCACCGGAGACCCCTCGTGCGGAAGCGTTCCAATAAAGTATAATGCTTTTGGCTTTTTTGCAATAGTACTTATGATCCGAAAAAATATATGATCATCTGGAGAAATAACATTGATTTTCATAGATTTTGTTTTAGAATGTATTGACTATATGTCAAATACATGCTAAAATGCAAAGCGATTGGTTGATCCTCAAAAGTTTAACCAAGCACCTTATACCCCCTATTCTAACTTATGTTAGGTTACACATATGGTGTTCTTGTAGTAACTACCCTCCACTGCGAGAATCTTGCTCAGTGACAACTGGCATGTCAGCCCTATGTGTATACTAATCCCTTTAACACCGTATCTTTTTTAAGATAAGGCATCCCAATTATTGGAACCTCACGTATAGTGACTATACAGTAGTGACTCTCCCTGTGAGCGTCAGGCGCGCACCATACATAGATTATCGGTCCAGCGACGCTTCACTGAGATTCCAGGGTGGGTTAAAGGGTAAAATGCGCTCACAGTGATGCCCACCCTTACTGTGAGCGTTTTTTATTGAAAACGTATTAACTTTTATACGGTCACACTTGAAGCTTCGAGTGTGCCACCGATGAATTTTTCGATCAGAGAAATGGTATACGGAATTATATCCTTGTTGAGCGTGTCGAACTCGTCTTTGGGAAACGTATCAAGGACAAAGTTCATATCGTCCACCAGGTTGCGTTGTGCGGTCCAAATGCCGACGCGGATACGTGTATACTCTGTGCCAAGGTGGGAATTTAGACTTTTAATGCCGTTATTACCAGCGTCGCTGCCAGTTTTGCGCACCCGTATAGTACCAAATGGTAATGCCAGGTCGTCGTGTATCACCAAAAAGTCCTTGGTTACGTCCAGTTTGTAATAATCAACCAGTGCGCGCGCCACCAGTCCAGTATCGTTGTAGTAGCTGAGAGGCTTTACGAGCAGCACTTTCTCGCCGTCTACTATGACAGTAGCAATGCGCCCTTTGTATGTATCGATATCACGCCAGCTGGCATCAAGTTTCTCGCCCATCGCATCGAGCACTAAAAAGCCTATATTGTGCCTGGTGTGGATGTATTTGGCACCTGGATTGCCTTGGGCGAAAATAATCTTCATAGGTTTATTTTACTACATTGATTTTATTTAAATTTCGTGTTATAATTTTTTTATCTTTTGTCATGTATTCGCATCGTTTGAGAGGGGTCAACATGAAAAAGATTGTTACGTTGAAAGGATTGCTGGCTTTCGGGCCAGTCGTCTTATTCATCGGGCTGTACGGAGCAGGTCTGGTCTACACCGGGTGGCACAGCAAACAGGGAAACTTGTGGCTGATGATCCTTGATCTGATCGCCATCCCGCTGACGTGGTTTGTGTACTTCCGTGTTAGTAAGCACTACTGGGGAGTCCCCCGGCTGACTCGGCATTCACTTGGCGCGTCGCCGGTTTACGTGACGGTGATAGCCTGCGTTCTGTTCGTGCTGCATCTGTTTGGGTTTATGGCAACAGATCCGGAAGCACAGAAGCTGTGGGCATACCTGCCGTACGCCATTCCGGCGGCGATCGGGGTCATCTACCTTCTGATGAAGGGGGCAGAAGCCAACCGGAAACACCAAGTCTAACAAGAACATATCTTGTAATCGTGAGAAAGCCTCACGTCCCTAGCGAGTAATCGCTAGGGTTATTTCTCTTGTTTTTGGCTTTGTCTTTGGGTTTTGGCTTTCGCCTTGTTGATCGGTTCTTTGCCGGCGGCGATGCGGGCTTTATTATCCTTCACTTGGTGTTCGTCGATGAAGCTAAATTTAATAGGTGTTCCGGCGTAGTCAAAAGCTTCACGGAAGTTGCGTTCAATGTACCGTTTGTATGACCAGTGAACGAATTTCAAGTTGCTGCCGTGAATGACAAACCAAGGGGGTGATGTGTCCGTCTGAACAACATAGCGAAGCCGCGGGTGGGTATTTTTCAGCCCTGCGGGTGGGTGTTTTTGGACGATACTTTGAAGAAGGTCATTCAGTTTTCGAGTTTTGAGTTCTTGGAGACGACGTCCGTCAATTTCAAGCGTCAGGTCAAATAATTTCGTAACGTTTTGCCCGGTAACGCTGCTAGTGAAAATAAGCGGCGCCCACGGAACAAAATCAAATCTATGGGCGATTTTTGGCGCGATGGTATCACGGGTAAATTCATCTTTACCTTCGGCGATATCCCATTTACTGACGACGATGACCAGTCCCTTGCCCGCCTCGTCAATGATGCCAGCCAGGCGTTGGTCGAGGGCGGTATTTAACTCGTTTGCTTCCATTAAAAGGAAACAAATATCTGATTCTTCGATGGCTTGGAGGGTGCGAAGCACCGAGAACTTCTCGATGCCGACTTCTTGCTTGCCTGGTTTTCGCATGCCAGCCGTGTCGAGGATTTCAATAGTTTTCCCTTTATAACGAATCGCAACACGATTAACATCTCGCGTTGTCCCAGCGACGTTAGCCACAATTGCTTGTTGTTTTCCAGCCAGTACATTGAAAAGATTGCTTTTACCTACATTTGGGCGACCGATAAGTGAAACTCGAATCATGTCGCCGGCTGGTTCGTCTGTAGCTGGTGGGATAAGGCTGGTAATGGTTTGGAGAACGGCTTCGATGCCGGTATTATGCTCGGCGCTGGTGCGGATGATTTCCTTGATGCCGAGGCGTTTGAATTCATCAGATGGCAGGCTGCCCGCCAGGTCAGTTTTATTCACCAACAGCAGGACGGGTTTTTTGCTACGAAGCGCTTTTTTAGCGACTAGTTTATCTTGGTCGCTAGCATATTGTGTACCATCAACGACGACCATGATAACATCAGCCGCAGCGGCAGCTTCTTCAATTTGTTCTTGAATGGAGGCTTCAAATGCGTCAGCGGCGTCTTTCAGGCCAGCAGTGTCAACCAGCCAAAATGTGTGATCGTTGTAGGATACTTTCCCGAGAACGTTATCGCGGGTCGTACCGGCTTCTTTGGCGACAACTGCCTGACGAGACCGTACGAAACGGTTAAAAAGCGAGCTCTTACCAACGTTCGCCTGTCCAATAATTGCCACTGTCGGAAGTTTAGAAGCCATACAGAGTATTACTATAACAGAGGTAGCTCATTTTTGCGAGCACAAGCGCTTTGAAGTTCACGGGGTTGAAAAATATATGCAGAGGAGTACTATAAAGGACGTGCGCAGTACAGAACGTTTTTATGTCACTATGCCAGAAGAAATTCCTACATTTACCGAAGGATTCCGCGTTGCCCCTAACGAGGGGACTTTTCCTGTTGATGCAACCGTCCATGTCCTTACCGAAGATGAATATTTTCTCACCTTCAAAATGTTTCCCAAGGGTCCATCAGAGAGAAGTTACTTGATTTCCCTTGTTGATTCAGAACCACCGTTAGCATCGAGCCGTGTTCATGAAAAAGAAGTATATGTAAAAGGAGATGTATTGATTCAAGGGCGTGAATTTAATTTGGATTCAGCCTTTCCTTACCTTTCTAAAACTGCCTTTACGGCAATGCGAATCTTTTCGAATATCGAAGAGATAGTTCTACCCCCTACAAAAAATTTTTAAAGTTTTTCGGTTATCGAAAATGTGCCGGGTTGTATATCACCCAGTGAATAATGACCAAAGTTTGTTCGATGCAGTTTTGTCACTCTGTAGCCAAGCGCATTGAATGTACGACGGATTTGCCGGTTACGTCCTTCGTGCATTGTGACGATCCAGTGTTTTCGCGTGTCATCACTGCGTTCTAATACTAGTTTGCTTGGACCGTCTTCTAGCTGAATCCCGTGGTCGGCAACCAGTTGCTGGTGAATCGGTGCCAGTGCGGCATCGAGCGATATCTGGTAGATTTTTGTCTTAAAGAATTTGGGGTGGGTCATCTGATAAGTGAAATCACCATCATTGGTTAACAAAATCAGCCCACTACTCTCTTTATCTAGGCGACCGACCGGTTTTAACGTGTGGTAGTGTTTGGGGAGCAAACTATAGATAGTAGGCGCATCCCCCTGTTGTTTACGGGAACAAACGTAGCCGATTGGTTTGTTCATCGCGAGATATACGAACGCTGTGTCACTAGCCAGGGGCTTGTTTTTGACGGTAATCGTGTCCCCTTTTTCAAAACGTGCCCCTAACATCACTTTTTCACCATTTACTCGAACGTGATCGTACTGAATAAGATTATCGGCTTCGCGACGAGAAATACCCAACTGTAAGGCAATGTGTTTATTCAGACGTTCACTCATCCGTTTAGTATAGCATTAACAGAGGTATTAAAGACCGGGCTGGGGCGGAAATGGCGGAACTTGTGGCGTTGGTGGTTGAGGAGTCAAGGTGTACTGCGCTGGCGCAGGTGGCTGTGCCAAAGGCGCAGTAGGCGGGGGTGGTGGAGCTGTCGATGGAGCCGTTGTCGGCGTGACCGTTGTTGTTGGCTGCTCGAAGCCTTGGAGGTGTGCATTCAACTCTTGATTCATCTGTGCAGCGATGTCAGTGACACTGGTAGCATTCAAACTTTCAGCTGAGGGCAGAGGGTTTATGATGCGATCACCAAGCCCAGCAGGAGGATCTGAAGAGAACGGCGCGGTCGGCGCTGGCAGTGTTGTAGCCGGCGGGAATGTGACGGGCGCCGGAGCCGTTACTGGCGCGGTCGGTGCGATTGGTTCAATAGGAGCGACAACTGGCGTCGATGGTGCCAATGGCTCAACTGGTGCTGCAACCGGTGCGGGTACTTGTATAGGAGCAGGCGCTGGTGTCGGAACAGGAGGAGGTGGCGGAGCCGATGGGACAATTGGCGTTGTCTCGAAAGCTGGGGTAGGAATTTCAGCAACCGGTGGTTGCACGGGCGCAACGGGTGTAGTTGGAGTTTCTGGAGCAATCGTCGGAGCAATTGGCGCCACAGCTGGCGCTGAAGTTGCTGGACTCGCACCAGAGATGCCATCGCCGAGCACGTCGTGTACAGTACGTACAACGTCTTCAATACCGACTTGGGATTTGACTAGGTAACGGTCGGCACCGAGGGCTTCACCGCGGGCACGCTGGTCTTCGCTGGATAGTGCGGTCATCATGATGACTTTAATAGCTTTTGTCTCTGTCGTGCTGCGAAGAATGTCGAGCATGTCGAAGCCACTAATCTTCGGCATCATCACATCACTGACAATCAGGTCAGGCCGTTCTTTAATAGAAACCGCAAGCGCTTCTTCGCCGTCGCCAGCTGAAATAATGGTATATCCTTCGGCTTGCAGGCGTACTCCATAAATTTCGCGCAGGCTCTTGTCGTCTTCAACTAATAAAATTTTTGCCATAATTACCTTTATTCTATCCGATGATCGTTACAATTACTATAGTGCTTATGTTTACTGTTGTCCAGTTCGTGGTGCTGGTGTCGATGTTACTGGTCTGACTGGGATGATTGTGGGTGCCGGGACAGGGGTCAGAATCTCTGGAGGCGCTACTGCTGGGGGTGTTGTTGCGACGTCTGTTTGCATCTGACGCGCCATTTCCTCTAGCTGTTTGACGTGCGCCTGGATTTGTTCGCGAGATAAGCTTTCGCCGCGTGGAACGGTGGTCGCAGGTTTGACTCCACTGGACGGCGAAGCGGTAGCTGCTGCGGTTGGCTGGGATGTTTGGGGATAGGGTGTCACGACTGGTGGCATCGCTGGAGCTGTCGCTGCTATCGTCGACTCATTTTGTGTGATTGCTTGGGCAGCTGTGGCGAACTGCTGGCGGCGCAGTTGTTCGGCTTCCTGGCTACTAATGCGTGGCAGTTCGAGGAAGAAAGTACTTCCCTGCCCATGGACGCTTTCTAGATACAATCGACCTTGCATGGCTTCGGCTAAACGCCGTGAAAGATATAGCCCTAACCCGGTTCCACCGATTGACGAGCGATCTTGATTGTCAACGCGGTAAAACTTCTGGAAAAGGTGCGGCACATCTTCGGTAGGAATACCCAGTCCGCTGTCTTTGACGCTGACGACCACTTTACTGTCCGAACCTTGGACGTCCACGACCACATTGCCTTTTAGGGTGTATTTAATAGCATTTTCAATCAGGTTATCGAGAATTTCACGGATATGATCGTTATCTTGGTTGACGAAAAAAACTGGCGTGATGGTTTTTTGATTGCTGTTGTCGGTTGGTTTATAGATGAGACTTAATCCTTTGTCGGTTGCTTTTTGCGTTAGTCCTTGAACAATAGTTTTTGTAAAATCGGCCATATCAACGACTTTCGGATTGTTTATCATGCGTCCGTCTTCTGATTTTGACACATCGAGGAGGTCCTGAAATAAATGGCCTAGATGCTGGGCAGCTTCGTGGGCTTTCATGATAAAATCTCGGGCTTTGGCGTCTATTTGAGCAGTGTTTGGATTTAAGGCGAGTCCTAGATAGCCTTCGATCGAGGCAACCGGTGTGCGCATCTCGTGACTGGCGGTGCTAATAAATTCAGCTTGTTCTTGTTCTTCGGCTTTTTCCTTCGTCATGTCTCGAAAAACGGTAATGACACCGGAACCTGGTGTGCCAATTGGTGAAACAACTAATGACGAGGTAATCTTTTTGCCGGATTTTGTCTTGATAATCAGCGTGTTTGAACGAATTTGCTGATTAGTATTAAGTACTTGCATGATAGGGTCGGTGGCGGGATCGAGCTCTTTATTATTGAGGTCAGTCAGCTGCAAAATCGACTTGTAGTGAAGTGCGAGCGCGTCTTGCTTCCCCCACCCCAAAATTCCTTGGGCAGCCGGGTTGATGAGTTGTATGGTGCCTTGAGCATCAATTGCGATGACGCCATCACCAATAGCATTAATGACAATTTCGGAACGATTCGCTACCTCAGATAATTCATTAGCGAGCGTTTTAACATTTCGTTCTTGCTCGGTTAATTGCCCTCTGGCGCGCCAGACCAACATACCAATGACCGTCGGTAAGATAGAGCTAAATAATACAATGGCGACAACACTGACGCCAAACCGCGTTTCTATATAGGCTATCATTAAAAAAATTGCAGTAACAATGAACATTGGAAGCCAACCGTAGACTGCGAAAATAGGACTAACGAATGCTACCAACAGCCACAGCATGATAAATGGTGACCCGGTGCCACCAGTTTGCACCACCAGTACACCGACGGTTGCCGCGAAAGCCACGTAAGCAATAAAAGGCTGGATAAAAGACTCCTTTTTCAGTGTGACGAGGTAAAAAATAACGCTCAGGACGGCAGTCAGCCCAGCGAGGACGGCAACAAAAATGGTAATACTAAAGAGTCCACTAGGAGCGACGTTGGTCACCTTCGGCACGACATACAAGGCAAGTATAGCCAGTGAAAGCAAAAAAGCCACCTCATAAATGCGGCGATGCCAATACCGTGACAGTGTAAGCGGTGTAATACGAGCCCCCCTCATGTAACTTCGGTCAACGTGCTTACGAATAGTATGAATGATAACGGGAGGTAAGGCAAGCGTTAGTTCACGACGGCGGTATAGGTCACCGAGTCGGTATAGTTTCCACTGCGCTGCGTCGCGTTGATGCAGAGACCAAACCAGACGTTGGTGCTGACTGCTGGGTTTGCCGCAACTGAGGACGAGGCAATCGTATCGGGTGTGGTATTTGATGCTGGTACGGCAGCGAAATTGAGACTGGGCACGGCACCACTAGAGACCGCGCTGG
This sequence comes from Candidatus Microsaccharimonas sossegonensis, assembly GCA_004100325.1. Taxonomy (GTDB): domain Bacteria; phylum Patescibacteriota; class Saccharimonadia; order Saccharimonadales; family Saccharimonadaceae; genus Microsaccharimonas; species Microsaccharimonas sossegonensis. The sequence goes on from SCKX01000001.1 coordinate 512,096, forward strand.
TTGGTCCTGCGCCAAACCCATTGATACCATCGACGCGGTATCCCCACTTACCGGCAGTTAAAGCCGTCGGTGAGGCGCTGGTACCGCTGGTGGTTGCAATGCTCCCAGAACCGCCGTCGTTAAGTGTCGTGTCGGTGTCGGTGTCGGTCATACTGAGTGTATATCCTGTGCTTGAGTCGGTTTGTACCTGCACTGTGGCGCTGGCAACGGAACACTGCGTTAAACCGGCCGCCGGCGTCACATTGAGGCTGACAGCGGCATCTGCTGAAAACGTAATACCACAGGAATTATAGGTACAGCTGCCGTAGCTCCCCGAGCCGTATGTGTCATTAGCAGTGACAACTGAGGGGGGAATAAGTAGGCTACCTAGTGCGGTGAGTATAGTCATCGCAGCAATCACTGCGAATTGCTGTAGCGAAATTCCCTTTGCTTGTTTGCCCGTCATATGTGGTGAGACTCTTTCCCTTTTTGGATACGCCGCCCTACCATAAACAGTAGTGTCAGTATTATCAGTATTATAATAGCAATAAGCACAAGGATTACCCAAGGTTTTACTACCACAACCCACTTAATAGGGAGTTTTTCTTCTCCTTTTGGAAGGCTGACGGTTTGTTCAATGCGATATATACCGACGGCAGCTTGAGGCGACCACGTTGTCGTTAGTTGCCGCGCTGTCTGTGGAAGGACATAGGCATTTGCTTGATAAGAAAAAGCCGTCTGATTGAACATATCTTTTATGTTGGTGTTAATAGTTGTTTGGAAGTGGACACTTCCCTGATTCCCAACCGTCACAAGCAGCGGTACTTGGTCCTGTGTGATGACCAGTGGCAGGTTGGCTGCGTTTGCTGTTCCAGCTTGTGTGACATTGCCATTAACCGTGATATAGAGAATATCACCGACGCGACTGCGGGCTGCTACTCCAGAACCGGCGTCGTTTGGAACATCGGTTTCTGCAAAAATAACTGCGTAATAACCCCCGGGGGCTGTGCCAGCCGGCACGGTCACGGTATATGTGGCATCAAATAACTTTTTGCTTTCCACCGTAGCGGTGATTGGTGAGGTAAATTGGACCCATGTTGAGGGGTCAATCGTTCCCGGTAGCTGTGTAAATGAAGGGGTGTATTGCAGATTTTTGACGTAATACGGACTGACGGTAAGTTTTGTTTGAAAGCTTGTCGTCCCTTGATTGATAACGGTGACAATACCCTTTGCAGAGGCACCTGGTTCAACGCTGAGTGCAGTTGATGACGGCGACACATTAATCAATTGGGCTGGCTCGGCGGCGTAAGTAGTGTGGCTGGTAAAAAAGGTCACGATAACAACGAAGATGGCGATAATGGTCAAAGGGTGGCGCACACGTTTCATGACTTTACTATACCCAAAAAAATTGAGAAAAAGAATAAGCCCACCGAAGTGGGCTTTATGAAACCGGGATAGAACCGGTCGAGGTGGGGTGAGCAGGTCGCGGGCCTTCCGCATAAGACCTAGCTCAACCCCACCGGCACGATAGTAAACATCTAATACCATGTGCGAGCCTCTTGGCTCTTTAGTGTTCATCCTGTTCGAGATTGAGGGCGTGCACGCCATCATCTAGCCGAGTAGGACTTACTCTTATTCTGTTACCAGCTTTTTTATCTGGCGCCGTTTTTCACTCTAGTGAGATGTGGTCGGCACATCCGACTCCACTGAGTGCCTATATCTGATAGGCGGTCTTTAAAACTTTATGTATTGTCCGTACCGGGAAAGCGTCTTGCTACGCTTTGTTTCGGTTAGTCACCTCAACACAATACATGAGGGCTGGAATCCGTGTTCAGCCCACGATCAGTATGAGAACAGTGGTTCATACCTCTCGCGCAAGTTGTAATGCATATTGTAGCAGTCATTGGTTAACATGTCAAGTACATTTTTAATTATTTTTTTGATCACTTATAAAATCGTACAATACCATTTGGATGGTCAAGCTTTAGCCTTTCTTTTGTGACATTCTTAGCACTAATGACATTATGGATTGAAGGAATGATTGCTCCACTACTCTCAATATAGAGATTAATGTATAAACAAACATAGAGATCTGTTCTTTCAAACAAATCTCTATTCGTTATTCAGTTTGGTGATCCCGCGGAGAATCGAACTCCGATTGCCAGGATGAGAACCTGGTGTCCTAACCGTTAGACGACGAGACCATGAGGGTGAGCGATGCGAAATAGGTTTACTTATTTAGTATCCTGTACCGTGTGGACTTCGTACAAAGTACGAGACCAGAACTTGATTAATATACCAAATAACAGTAGTAATGTCCAGCTACGCCAGGTAAAAGATAGCTGCGCCAATGCCAACGAATGCCAGTAAAATGAATACTTTGACAAGCGGATGTATCTTTGGCGCAGTCCAGATGAATATGGTGATAGTTGCAAGGACGATGCTTACTACCAAGATTAATGCCAGGGCGACGCCGTAGCCGCCTAGTCCGTTAATAAGCTTTTTAGCAAGGTTAAAAATCGGCTGAAGTACTAAGAATACTGTCAGTAGAGTTGTCATCGTAACGGGCAGTGCACGAACGCCGTTTTTTTGAAATCGATTGCCGACCCACGTAAACATGATAATAGTCATAATGACCAGAATCAAACCTAAGATAATAAAGACAAACAGCATTGGTCCGGCAATGGTGAAAACGGTACTGGTAAATGCCAGTTGCCATAGCAAGATGCCCAGAACAATAGGTAAACTGAGGCTCAGCCCGATTAAAATAGATGATTTTCGTAGTCCGGTTTGAATCGTATCGAGGTCTGCCTGGAAGGCTGCTTGACGATCTTTTTCCTGCATCCACGGCCCGAGGACTTCTTTTTTTGGTTGGGCATAAAAGGACGTTAAGTCACTGTGATCTTCGACACCGGTTGCGGCTTGGTGTTGGTCTTTTGGATCGACAAAATGATGTTCTGCCATGCTATTAGGCTGGTTGGTCGAATTGTGCAATGACGCTGAGGAGTTTGCTTGGTGTTATTTCTGCTTTAATTAGGTAACCGTCGGCTTTTTTCTCCATTGCCATCCGAGATTCGTCGTCTTGTTCAAAATTAGTTAAGATAATTACTTTACTATGAGGGATGAGGTCCTCCGTACCACCGCGGAGTGCTTCGAGGATGTCACTCCCCCGTCGTTCGGGTAACATAACGTCCAACAGAATGAGGTCGTAGGTTTTGTTGCGTGCGGCGATCAGACCGTCATTGCCATCCACCATCCAGTCGACTGTGTAGCCGCTCTTTTTTAAGCTGCGCACATACATTTCACCAATGAATCGGTCGTCTTCTACCATGAGTATTGTTTTGATTGCCATATCTATGCTCCCCCATTATCCCCTATACATTGAGTGGTTTTTAATCCAGCCTTCTCCATGTTCAATCAGCCCTTCATTGCTATTATCGCCTGCTTTCAGTTTATCTGCAACTGATGTATAAGTGGGGAGAGACACCGTAAAAGTTGATCCTCGTCCGTCTTCACTCCGCACGCTGATGTTGCCGCCATGTGATTCGACGATTGCTTTTGAAATATAGAGTCCAATGCCGGTGCCGGCGACCGTTTCGCGTGATCGGTGCGAACGGTAGAACTTCTGAAATAAATTGCCGATGACGCTGGTTGGCATGCCAATGCCGTGGTCCTCAACGTAGATTTCGACCATATCACCCTTTTGCGCAGCGCTAACGATGATAGAACCGCCTTCGTTGCTGTATTTAATAGCGTTGTCAATCAGATTACCAAAAACTTCGCTAAGGCTGGCTGTATCGCCGGCAATTGTTGGCAGGTCGCTCGGGATGTTAATGGCAAGCAGTCGGTTTTGAGCACTGGCTCGTAGCTTCATGTCATCTTTGATGGTGTCGTATACTTCGTTGACGGTTGTTTCGGCGAGGTGCATTTTTAAATGTCGCCGGTCATAACGAGAGGTATTAAGAATATTGTTGATGTAACCCGACAAACGATTTGCCGAGACAGTCAGTCGGTGGAACAGTTCAATTTGGTCGTCCTTCAAGACGTCTTTTAATTCATCTTCGAGGACATCGAGGTAACCACGGATAACCGTGATAGGTCCGCGCAGTTCGTGCGCCGCAAACGCAATAAAGTCGAGTTCTTGCTCGCTGACTTCGTAAAGATGTGTACGATCAATGAGGCTCAGAACAACTTCGCTTTCGGCACCTTTGTCATACGAAGCGATGACATCGAAAAAGCGGCGATTATCCTCTTCGGGTAATTTATCAGCAATACGCGACCAGGTATGTTCGGCGTGAACAGCATTTTTATCACACTCTTCCAGCCAGGCATCAAGCGTTTCTCGTCCATTAAAAATCAGACTGAGGGACGTGACGCCGTTAGTATCGACGCTGAGGGGCGCTGCTTTATTAGCAAAGGTAATGTTTCGCTGGTGGTTCATGACAACGAAGCCACAGTTTGTTTCATTTAAGGCGTTTTCAAGCATGGTTGCCGCTAACTTGACCGCTGGAACAGGTGCAGTGATCGGGGCTGGTGCGTCTGTTGCCGATGAAAGAATGGTAGTGTGTTTATCTGAATCGCTACTGGCAAGCCCATAAATGGTTTGTAGCACGTCCTTAAAGCCGGTTTGCTCGTAGCGGGCATCATTTGGATTTGGTGGTGTTGTTGCGGTTGGTTCGCCCGAGACGTGAATAACAGCGGCAAGCATATCTTTCATTGGCTGAGCAACTAATTTATAAATAGCAACCGATGAAACAGTCCCTAAGACTGCCTCTGCCAAAAGAATAGCCGCGAATGCCACAAGGTTCGTCTCATAAAAACCAAACAGGTAAAGTATGACTGCGATGACCAGAAGGACGATGAGCTGCGAGGTAATAATCACCGTTGCAACGACCCGGTAAACATAAGGCCAAAAATCTTTTGCGAACTTTTGTTGTTTGTTTACTGCCACGAGACCCCTCCTGTTAAAGGAACGGAAGTGAGCCAGGTTTGCCCGCGTGCCAGTGGGACGTCGTTTCCGCTTGCATCAGTGAAGGCAATCTGCTCGGTCTTACTTTTTTTGGTCCAGGTCACTTCCTGGGCGGTGCCATCTTGGAAAATAACCGCTTTACCGCTGCCAATGGCGTCGATTTGTTCACGGTTACCGTCTTCAAAGACAGTCCGTTCTGGAATTGTCATAACGACGACGACACGTGGACTAATCTGACCTTTTTCTCGGTCTAAGTGTGGTGCTCCTCCGACCGAACGGTCATAGGTGTTTGTTGCCGAGTTATAGGTGTAAGAGCTGTTGTACGGCGCACTGCTGATAGTAACGCTAATTTGGGTAGCATTAGGCGTTTTTGAAGCGACACTGTCTTTACGAGTAAAGCCGGTAAAAGTTGAAGTTGTATACCCTTTTGAGGCGTTTAATGCATCCAATTTTTGGGAAGTCGTATAGACATTATGTGGCGCGTAGCGGTCGGTCGAGCGGTAATAATAGCTGCCGTTAAAGAACTGGTCGATATCACGGTAACTACCATTACGGACTTCATTTAGTGCGGCCAAGCTACCGCCGACGTGCGCAATACTGGCATTAAAGGCTGCAATCCAATCAACATAGTACGTGCGGACGCTTCGGACTGGTCCAATAAGGGCGGGTTTTTCTTGTTGGTATAAGACGGCGAAACGAGTAATACCACCTTCGGCAATTGCTTCAAACACGACGCCGGCTTCTTTTAATCCAGATTGTGGACGGGCGATGGGACTATTTTCGATCATGACAGCCGTGACCGCTTGGGTAGTTGCCGCCTGATCTGCTACCTGTAGACCAGTCAGAGGTGAAAAATACTTTACTGGCACAGGTTGTGGCACTGGTTTCACAACGTTAGCTGGAGCTGGGGGAGGTGTAGGTTTCTTATTGACAACATAAAGTGCTGTCACTGTCCCGCCAGCGATCAAAAGAACGGACACAAAGCCGAGAATAATCGCCAACTTTTTGTGTCGACGAAACCAATGTGGCTGTTTTTGACCAAATTCAACGTAGTCAGTTTTTGGTTTTCGTTTAAATATCACGTCTGCGTCATTATAGCAAAATGCTTGCGCTTTGTAACTTTTTAAGCCAGGTGTGTGCTCTTCACCCGAGAGTAACTGAACAAACTAAACACGCTTGAGCGCGGCGTCGAGTCGAGAGAGGCTGACTTCTTTGCCAAGGACCGATAGTGTGTGATTGAGTGCGGGACTAAACGGTGCCCATGACACGACAGTACGGATTAAACTGAATAAGATAGCTGGTTTTTGACTGGTTGTGATCAAAAGTTGGTTGAGGGTTTCCTGAATGGCTTCTGGTGTAAAATCGCTGGCGCCAAAGGCGTCGTAGGCTGCCTGAAGAAGCTGGTTTAACTCGTCTTTTGATAGTTTTGCGAGTTGCTTGTTATTTTCAATAAGTGACCAATCGGCGGGTGGATCTGCGAAGAAATAACCTGTTAATACAGCAAGATCTTTTAATGTTTTGAGCCGATCCTGGACTAAAGCGAGGACCTGCTTCTTTAGGTCTTCACTGACGTTTACAGCAGACGCTGGCCAAAAGTCAGTCACTCGTTCGTACAAATCATCAAGAGGTAGCAAACGAATATGCTGACCATTCATCCATTCAAGGCGCTTGTCATCAAAGCGTGCGCCACTTTTTTGTACACGGTCGAGGCTAAACTTTTTGATCAGTTCAGAAATTGTAAAAATTTCTTGTTCAGTACCATCGTTCCATCCAAGACTCGCAATAAAATTCACCATTGTCTCTGGTAAGTAACCATCTTTCAGATAATCAAGCACGTCTTTTGCACCGTCACGTTTGCCGAGTTTCTTGTTGCCAGATACCGCCATAATGTGCGGCATGGTTGCAAAAATCGGAACATCAAGCCCAAGTGCTTCGTAAATGTTCAAATAATTTGGCTGACTGGCGATAAACTCTTGGCCACGAATAATGTGGCTGATATTCATTTCGGCGTCATCAACAATGTGCGCGAAGTTATAGGTCGGAAACCCATCTGACTTGATAAGAATAATGTCGTCAATGACGTCAGGTCCCGTTGAAAGGTCACCTAGTACTTCGTCGTGCCAGTGGTAGGTTTTTGGTTCAGATTTAAAGCGAAGTGGCATCGAGCCGTCCCAGGTTGGTGGGTTTTTTGGACGATAATCACGGTATAAGAAAGCTTTTTTGTCAGCACGGGCGGACTCTCGAATAGCATCAAGTTCGGCAGCCGTGTATGGATCGGCGTAGGCGCGACCGCTGTCAATCAGTTTTTGTGCCCAAGCTGTATAGATGCCTAGACGTTCACTTTGTAAGTAGGGTGCATATGGCCCGCCGACATCTGGACCTTCGTCGTGAGTAATACCCAGCGCACCAAGTGCCATAAGAATATGTTCAGCGGAACCGGCTACTTCCCTTTTTTGGTCGGTGTCTTCCAAACGAAGAATAAACGCGCCGCCAGCTTGACGAGCAACCAACCAGGCAAATAAAGCAGTTCGAATACCGCCAACGTGCATAAACCCAGTCGGGCTTGGCGCAAAACGAGTACGAATTATAGCATCAGACATGGTTCTCATTATAACAGATAAGGAATGCTACTTACATTAACTACAGGCTCGTCGCAATATGACGAATTTGATCACCGGAAAGTGGTGCATTGCTTTCGATTGTATACAGGATGCCACCGTTGACCCACGTCACGTTGTTATTATAAGAATAGATGGTCAAACCACTTTCCTGTGTCGTAATGTAATTGTCACCGGCAGCTTTCTTTACGACATTGGTTAGTACGGCAGACGAGTCCCAAGAACTGCGTGTTTGAACAATTGTAAACTGGCTATCGTTAGAATTAGAAGTGAATTTTAGCGTGACTGTGCCGTCGCTATACGTCACTGGCTGGCTCAGACTATAACCGTCTGGTTTGTACTTGGGATAGGTGGCGTTAATGCCTGCTTGCGAGGCAGCAAATCCAACTGAAATACTAGCGAGATTAATGTAAATGACATATGCACCGACAATGAGCACGAGAAACATAGCGGTAATAATAGTCGAACGACCTGACCAACGGAAACTACGGCGCTTTCGAACTGGTGTGGCGACAGGGGTCTTCAGTACTTTATCGATTGCTGCGTCTTTCACCTGTTTCGCGGACGTTTGGACTGGTGCTGAGACAGCTGTTTTCGTGATGCGTTCAAAAGCACGAGCGGCGAGTGGATGTGCTTTTGGTGCGATATCTGGCGTCGCAATAGTTTTTTTGGGAGGTGCTATAGGTATGGTTGTCGGGTGCGGAGCGAATTTTGCTACTTTTGAGCTGCGGGTGATGTCCATATGTTGACCTGGTTTTGTACGTTTCAATACTGAAGGAATGACCTTTTTCGCCGCTCGACGGTGAAGTGTCTGCGAACGTTGTGGTTGAGCGTGGACCGACTGGGCGGCAGCTTCAGCTGCACGTTTTTTGACATTCGCGGGAGAAACTGTTTTTTCTGACGACTTTACTTTATTGACGGGAAGACCAGTCACCGCATCGTAAAGACGTCCATTGATTTCTACTGTTTTGTTTGCTTGCATACTAATTTATTCTTCCTCGCAGGTCAAAATGAAGTATTGGATGTTTGCCCGCATACGTTATCACTTATATTAGATGTCTCATGATGCTTATGCAAGACCTGAATTAAAAATGTATTCATTGCGTTACGCATGTTTTATACTGAGAGTTGACATGTTTAAACGTCCAACGAAAAGGCAGTTACTCATCCGACGGATTATTGTGTATAGCGTGATGGTTACTGCTATTGGTGTGATTGTTGCAGGAACAATCCTTTTTATTCAAGGCTATCGGCTAGATGGTGATAAAGGGCGGCTTGAACAAGGTGCGCTGGTGCAATTTGATTCGCAGCCAAATAATGCGGATGTGAGGATTGATGGCACGTCTATCAATGCGAACACACCCTCAAAACAAACTGTTGTTGCTGGACCTCATACATTTGTGATGAATAAAAGTGGCTATCAAAGCTGGCAAAAAACAGTCAACGTAAAGGCCGGAACGCTCGAATGGCTTGATTATCCCCTTCTTGTACCAACAAAATTACCGGTGGAATCGGTGGCAAACTATGCAACCTTGTACGGTGAAAAAGCCTCACCAGATAATAAGTGGCTGCTGGTGCAAGAAAAGGCCAACCTACCGAACTTTCAATTGGTTGACCTACGGTCTCAGCAGGTAAAAGTATCATCACTGACGCTGCCAGCCAGTGTCTACACTGATGCGACAACACCTAACGTGACGCATACTTTTACGATGGAAAGCTGGGATAAAGATGGTCGGTACGTCATTATAAAACATACGTATAATAACAAATCTGAATATTTGGTGCTTGATACGCAGGATGTCACTAAAACAGTCAATGTTTCAACCTTACTCAGCATTGCGCTTACCGAAGTGAAATTTTCTGGCACCAGCGGCACGCTGTTGTACGGGTTGACAGATGGAGTGTTGCGTAAGCTTGATCTTTCGAACGCAACAATCTCGCGCGGTCTCGTCTCGAGCGTCAAGGACTTTTCTATCTTTGCTAACACGATCGTGACCTATACGGGGACTGATCCGAAGAACGCTGCTAATCAAGTGGCGGGCATCTACCGTGAAGGCGACGATGCTCCGCATGTGCTCCGGACAGTGAACAACCTGACCACGCCACTGACAATTACCGCCACTCAGTATTATAGTGATGATTACATTGCAATATCAGAGGGATTAAAAGTCACAATTTTAAAGGGTAAGTATCCAGCTTCAACCGACACCACAAATGCTAGTTTGAAGAATTTTGCCGATCTAAAAGCTTTGTCAAACGTAGATACTATGCAGTTTAGTGTCAATGGTAAGCGTCTGGTTATTCAATCCGGATTGAACCTTGTCAGTTACGAAATTGACTACATGCGAGAAACTGATGCTACAATTGCGACGTCCGAAACAACACCACGTACCTTGCAGTGGTTGAATAATGCATACTTGTGGGCGGTGTACGATGGACGGCTGTCAATCCGTGAATTTGATGGTACCAACGTCCGCGTTATTATGCCAATGGAACCTGGTTATGACGCAACCCTCAGTCAGAACGGAAAATACCTGTATGGCATTGCAAAAAATGCCAACGGATACCAAGTACAACGCGTGACTATGATTCTCAATTAGCACAGTATATTTATTTGGGTCCGAATAGTTGCGTAAATAATTTTGAAAAGAGAGTGCCGTTATCGCCAGGAATAAAACTGGTGCTGTTTTTTGCAGGGTTGCTTACGGTCGGTGCTGGGGCCGCCGCGCTCGGATCGGGACTGACCTGCTCGGCTGTGACAAGCAAACGATTCAGCGAGGTACCCAGCGGCGTACAGGTAACGAGAGTCATGACAGGCTTGGTGGTAGGATAAACGAGGGCGCCAACGTTCGTAGGTGCGACGACTTGCATTTTAGTGACGATGTATGTATAACGTTTGCCTTTATAGTTGGCATAAATGCTATCGCCAATCGTTAATTTTTCAAGCTGTGCAAAAATAAACTTATAATCGCCCTTATCAAACAGGTCGTTACTGCTGTGTCCGGCAAGGACGGTGTTACCTATTTCGCCAGGGTGGCTATTGGCACCAGGAATGGGAAATTGAGCAACACCTTTTGCCATTGCCGCCATTTGAGAGGCGTTGTCGGTCCCGACATCGTAGATGACCGGAACATCAACATTGATCTTTGGTATGATAAGTTTCGATTCCTGGGTGACCGCAACATCAGTTGTTGGATCAACAATGATGTTCTGCGGGTTGATACTACCTGGTGAAACGTACGCTAAGACATTGGCAGTGATCAATTGGTTGTATTGGATAACGACAAAAGCAGCGACCACAACCACTGCCGAAATAATGGGGATGAAATGACGGCTTTTGCGAATTTTTTTCGCTGAATCAGTGACGCGTCCGAGCAGTTTTTGACGGAGTTCAGACAGTGCTTCGCTATTTGAAAGTGATTCCGGCGTCACCTCTCGTTTTGTTTCAGTAGATTGATGTTGAAAAAAGTTATTCGTCTGGATGTCGTCTGAATCCTTGACGACAAGTGCCGGCGGCTGAGCAACTTGAAAGGCGTAATAATTTTCGTAATATTGCTGATAATAGTTTTGCCAGGCAGTGTGATACTGCTTCCATTGTTCGGCTTCGGGAAGGGGATGTGGCGTATGGTCACGCTGGTATGGGTTGGGATCGCTTTGTTGCGGAGTTTCAGTCACCACCTCCCCACTGCTACTATCGTACAGATGACCAATTTGTGACCGAATGACGTCCGCAGCAAGTTTCTGCTGTGCTAAGTTATCGACTGATTGATGAGCCTGGGGCGCGACAGTATCACCCGCGGATTGGGGCTGTACATCACTCGTACTATCATCGACGTTTTTGTTATCGTTATCGGGTTTCATAGCTTTATTCCTGTTAGGTTCTATTGTACAATACGTTGGTACTTTTCAGTAGTAGAAGTTACATTGCCGGGCCGCGGTGGTGGAATGGTAGACACGCTAGACTCAAAATCTGGTGTCAGCAATGACGTGCCGGTTCAAGTCCGGCTCGCGGTACCACGTTTTTACTATAAGACTCCTGTATGGGAGTTTTTTGCTTTGATTACCTACGTGGTTGGATACGGTCGAAGTGCGTGGTGATCTTGTCTGTGACGTGACCTGTGGCATGTCTCAGCAGGTCACGTTCATCGGGTAACATGCTGTCATCGACGTCACCTCGTTGATCCGTAATGAGCGCTTCTGCTAGATCAAAACGGTTTGCGCCGTCAATTAAAAGATCGTCTGGACGGATCTGGATGCGGTGTGCTCTTGACTGCGGCGTATGAATATATGCGACAGGTCGAGCGTTGGAAACAAACAGGAGCGCCCGACCAAGACTACGTCGGCGCAGTACTGTGAATGTGGTTGGCTTGTCGACATAATCTTCTTCTGGGCCAGCTGGAAGTAACACGATGTCGTCTTTCGTGTTGCTTTTGAACGAGCGACTGACGAGCTGTAAGACAGTGGTGTCGTCGATTGCTTGCCTTAACATTGTTTGATCAATCTGGTCGTCATCTACCCTGTCCATATACGCATTCAACAGTCGACTGTTTTGCTGAGGTATGTCACGAACTGCCCTGATCACCTGTATTGGAGTGTCATCGCCGTAGAACTCACGTTTAAAAAGTGGCAGTGCCACTGCTTTTAACGCAAGGCGACTGAGCGCGGGGCTCATGTCGCCTTGATGGACTTTCAAAAGAAAACGAAGGTCATCCTCTGCTACTTCAGGGTCAAGCCATAGGTGATGATCAAGGTCACTTTCGGACGTGAAAGAAAGCCCGAAATCACGTCTCGAGCCGGATTCGCTAATGGGACGTCCTGAATCCAGGAACAAGCGTTCAGCGCTACTCATACAAATATTATATAACATACACATAAAAAGTTCAAATACAACTCCAACCATTGTGGTTTGCCAAGTAGCGTGATGATATTAAGACAGAAGACTGCTAGTGATTGCCTCAAGAGGTCTATTGGGACTCCAGAGCCAATAGGCCGCTGCTTTCGCCGCCACACTTCCCCGCCAAATCAGCATCGGATTATTCCACAGCTGGCTGGTGACGGCACCGTGACTGGCGACGACTAAATGATCTTTGTGTAGTACGACAAGTGTGACAGGATACGTGATGGTAAATTTATGGACGGCTTCTACTAAATTGGTGAGCTGCATACTAAAGGTTAAAACTTTCGGGTAATAGACGGCTTGAAAAAGTTTTTGGAGCTGAGCAAACGAGACGATAAGGACGGTGTGAGGGCGATCAACCAGTAACTCAGAGCTGTTTTTTACGAGGTCGATCGCGTCACGGGTTACGACTAGTTGACCAGTGTATGCTTGGATAAATTGTTCATAGACAACGGCGGTTTCGCCGCTGCGACCGGCATCACCGATCATAAGGATCGAATCTGCCCACTCACCGAGAGCTTTCATCTCGGCGATGGCGTTTTTTGACAGGCTACCAGAAGGGTTGGTCGGTGCAAATACCGTGTCGTTGATGGTTGTAGGAATTGTTCTCTTAAGGATATCGGGTAAGAGAACTCGAATATGACCTGCCCCAGTTGCAAGTGAAGTGCTGTATGCTTCAGCGACACCGGCGAAACCAAGTGAGTTACCACCAATAATCCCCAACTTTCCCGCCATGGATTTTTGTTCAGGTTTACTCCATTCGATGTCCGGAAAAAGTGGTGTATCGAAGCTTTGGCGTTTCCAATAATCGTAGTCCATTACGTTAAGGGTAGTTGGCTGCTGACGTTTTGTACAGCCCTCTCCATCTCATAGAGGAGCTTTAGCTTGCGCTCGGTTGACATAATGGGATGCGTTCGTTGATAGGCGGTGCGAATGACGTCACTGGCAGCAGTTTCTAGTTGTTCCGGCGTGTCACCGGTATCGACAAAACTCAGCCACGGTGCTTCAACGTTCAATCGTGCAAATGTCAGCGAGCCCATCGCCTCGACAAGGCGATCACGAATATCTGGAAAGTGCAGTCGTTCTTGTTCAAGTCGTCGTTGGTACAACGGGCCTCGAGCAACTGTAAAAACTGGGATGAAATCTTTGAATCCAGCCGACACGAGGTTGTCGATACTATCACTAAGGATTGGCCCGATGGCATACTCGGCAATATCTTCCGGTGCTGTCCCATACAGGTGACCGTTATTAAAGACGGAATAATTGACCAACTTTCGGTTGATGATATCCTCGTTCATCGAACGGTGTGTGATACCTTCGTTAGCGGTTTTGAAGTTGTCGGGATCAGTCGGTCGACGTGCTCTAGTTGTACGGGTGCCATTTGGCTTAAATTCTGGTGCCAGTTGAATGATTTTATCGGATAACGTCGATTTTCCGCTGCCAATTGGACCAATGGTTGCAACGAGTGTTTTGTCACTAAGTTCGGAATAGTCGTCGATTGGTTCAAAGCGGTAATCAGGCTGTTTCGCTCGTAGTGCTCTTGCGATTTCCTGATTAACTAGCGATAGTTCACCGGAATTGATCATCGTAACTCCTTAAAAACCCACCACGACTTTAGTTGTATGTTCTATTATATCGTCTCATGCCTCAAGTTTAAAGTAATTCAATACTAACCGGACAGTGGTCGGAGCCCATAATATCGGGGTGAATGGCGGCGTTTTTAATATTGTCTTTCAAGCTTTCACTAGCGATCCAGTAGTCAATGCGCCAGCCGATGTTTCGGGCACGGGCATTGGCCCAATGGGACCACCAGGTATAGAGTTCGGGTGTTTCGGGATATTTTGTGCGGAGTGTGTCGAATAGCCCGGCTTTCTCTAAGTTATCAAAGCCTGCGCGCTCTTCGTTGGTGAAGCCGTGTTTGCCGACGTTAGCTTTGGGGTTGGCAAGGTCAATGTCACTGTGCGCGACGTTAAGGTCGCCGCTAAACACGACAGGTTTTGTTTTCTCCAGTGCTTTAATGTGTTCTAAAAACGCTGGATCCCATTGTGTATGACGGAGGCTAAGGCGTGACAGATCTTCTTTGGAATTTGGCGTATAGACGGTTACCACCCAGATGTTTTCAAATTCGGCCGAAATAACGCGACCTTCCTTTGAAGGGTCGCCGTAACTGTCGCCGGCAAGTTTATACTTCACGGCGATGTCACCGGCAAAGCCGTTGATAACTTGGTGTGGCTTTACTTTGCTAAAAATTGCCGTGCCGCTATAGCCGGCTTTGTCGGCGCTGTTCCAGTAGAGGTAGTAGCCTGGAAGGTCGAGCTTGACTTGGTCTGGTTTTGCTTTGGTTTCCTGTAAACAAATCACATCTGGGTCGTGTTCTTTCACGAATGTTTGAAACGTTCCTTTACCAAGGACTGCCCGAATGCCGTTGACGTTCCACGAATAGAGTTTCATAGCTTTATTATAGACGAACTTTCGCGTCGCGTTGTTGATCTCTTAACTTGATCGATTGGCGCTTATCGTACTGTTTCCTACCTTTACCGAGCGCGATAACTAATTTAATGTGGCGGCCTTGAGTTAATAATTTCAGGGGTACAATAGTCATGCCCTGGTGTTTTCGATCGGCAAGTTCATCGATCTCACGGCGCTTTGCTAGCAATTTGCGCGGCGACGTGTCGACGCTGGTGTCGGATTCATTTTTAGTGTTGAGCACCAGGCTGAAACTCGCATTGTTGAGCCATAGTTCAGTACTCGCGTTAGTCTGACGTATTGTCACGAAAGAACCTTTTAACTGTACGCGTCCATCGCGGGCAGCGCGGGCTTCTCTCCCTGTCAAGGCGATGCCTGTCACTAGTTCGTCGCCGAGGGCATAGTCAAAAGACGCGCGTCGGTTGACAATCGCACGGGCACCTGGTTGTTTCTTTTTTTGGGCTGCCATAATGCCCCCATTGTATCAGAATGCTCGACAGATTAGAGGAGAGAATGAATAGTGCTCAGCAAGGTGCGCGCCGAAGCATCCCACGTAAACGTAGCGATATGTTCTTTACCGATTTTGATCAATTGCTGCAAGGTTTCTTTATCGTCAAGCTCCTTGATGCGGTCAGTAAATTGCTTTGGGTTCATCGGGTCGAAATACAGTGCGCCACCGGCGGCAACTTCGTGAAAAATGGGGATATTACTTATGACCGCTGGAACGCCCATAGCCAGGGCTTCGGCGATGGGAAGACCATAACCTTCGTCAAAACTAGCCGATACTAGGACGGCATTATCGGCAAGGAGTGCTTCGTAGGCGTCATCGGTCACGCCGCCGTGAAAACGCACGTCGGCACCTTTTGGGATCAGTTTTGTTAATGCTTTACGGCGAGCTGGCGCTATTTTACTCAACAAGTGAAGGGTTCGTCCGGGAAGCCACTCCATTCCTTTGATAAGGAGTTCAACATTTTTATACGGCATAAACGACCCCATATAGATAAGATTTTTCGGCGCGTCCAGATGGATGACTTTGTGGGTATGAAATGTTTGTGGTGCGTTTGGAATGACGACAATCGGTCGCTTGGTGAGTTTTGCGTGTTCAAATTCCCGCTGGACGGTGCTGCTGACAGTCGTTACGATATCGGCAGCATTCAGCGTCAGACGCTGAGGAATATAGGTTAAGTGATATAGTCGCCAGCCTAGCCGAAGCAGCCCATGAATGTTATTTGGCGGCGTGGAGTGTCGGTAGTAAATCATGTCGTGCGATGTCAAAATCAGCTTGTAGTCTCGCCCGATCGTTCCCATGGTTTGCATCGGTGAGAAAACAACGTCTGGTTCAAACTTATTTAAGATGTGTGCGGTAAATGGTTCAAGTGGTGAGGTTGGTGCATGGATGTATTCGAAGGTTGCTTTTTTGGGGAGGAACTGTATCTGTGCTGGGTCGAAAATAAGAAACGTGACATCGGTGATTTTCGCCAGTGCCTTGCCAAGCTCGGTAGAATAACGACTGATGCCGTCGTGAAAATCGGTGCGAATATAACGAGCATCGTACAGTAGTTTCATCTTGAGTACTCATTGTAGCATGCTGGGTGAGTGCTGGACGGTCGTGGTATACTGGGAGAATATGAAAATCCTTATTGCGTCGGATTTACACTACCCGACCATTAACGGCGTTGCCACTTTTGGTCGTAGCCTTGCGATTGGTTTAGCCAATCGAGGTCATGAAGTCATGGTGATTGCGCCAAGTCAAACAAGTAAAAAATTTAAGGAAATCGACGTCAACCATGTGGTTATACGAACGGCGAGCGTGCCATTCGTGCCATATCAAAACTTTCGTATCTCCCCTACTCCTGGTCGTGAAGTCAAAAAAGCGATGCTTGATTTCGACCCCGACGTGATCCACATTCAAATGTTGATGTGGATTGGTCAAGCTGCCATGAAATACGGCAATAAATTTGGCATCCCTATTATCAGCACCAACCATGCAATGCCGGAAAACCTGATGGACAACATTTTGTTACTGGCGCCAATTGCCCGCCCGATTAACTTTATGCTGCGTCAATATGGCATGCGTTTTCACTCAAAAGCGGATTACATTACGATGCCAACGCAATCTGCGATCGATATGTTTAATTTGAGCGAGAAAATTACCGTCCCAATGGAGGCTGTTTCTAATGGTATCGATTTAGTGCGGTTCCAGCCTGGTAACCCAGGCCCAGAGATTTATCGTCAGTTCAAACTTCCGCCGAATAAGCCGATCATCAGTTATGTCGGACGAGTCGATGCTGAAAAGCACTTGCCAGTCCTGGTGAAAGCGTTTGCAAAAGTGCGTAAAAAACACGATGCGCATCTGATGATTGTCGGATCAGGACAAGAAGTGCTCAATTTGAAAGAAATTGCACATGAGCTAGGGGTGTATAGCCACGTGACGTTTACTGGTCGGGTGAGCGAAGAAGATAAGGTGTTGTTGCACCAAATCGGAACGGTCTTTGCCATGCCTTCGCCAGCTGAACTACAAAGTATTGCGACGCTTGAAGCAATGGCGAGTGGCCAGCCAGTGGTGGCGGTTGATGCCGGCGCACTCAGGGAACTGTGCCAGGACGGACGTAATGGCTATCTTTGCCGTAAAGATGACGTCGAACAGTTCGCTGAAGCGATTATAAAAATTCTTGATGATCCAAAAGAACAAAAACGTATGAGTGAAGAAAGTTTGGCAATTGCCCACCTGCACGATTTGGATGCGACGCTTGATCGCTTTGAGGCGATTTATAAAGAATTAGCGAATCTAGAAACGAACAACGCCACTTGATCCGGCGTTTCGTAGTGGGTTAAGTGCCCAACATCTTCAATCACTTCTAACGTCGCATCGGGAAAGAGCTCGACGAGTTCTTGTTGTTTTTCTATGGGAGTAATATCGTCTTTGGTGCCAGCGATGAGTAAGGTGGGTGTCGTAATGTTTCTCGCAAAGTCACGGACGCTGTGATTGACGGAAGTCGCAAACGCTTCGGAAACCGACTGCGCTGAATGGAATAGACTAAAGTATTGGCGATGTTGATCGTCAATGTAGGCACGCAGCGCCTTGTCTTTTGATTTAGTCATCGTTTGACTCATAATCTTCGTCACCGTTTGTGACGCTAGCCAGCTATGCGATAATTTGCCTGGTAGTTTTGTTCCTAGCCAGTAGTAAAAGAGAGCGAGTTTCGTCATGACAGCGCGTGGTCCTTCGAGGGCAGGTGCACCAATTGGATTCACGAGCACTAACTTTTCGATAGTGTCAGTATGTTTTGCTGCGTAAGCGGCAGTGACAATGCTTCCAAAGGAATGCCCTAAAAGAATTGGTGGCGTGTTTAAGTCGAGGCGCACAATAAACTGGTGGAGCCAGTCGACGTATGACGGTAAATCATATCTTTGCAAACGGTCACCTTCGGCAAAGCCAGGTAGGTCTGGGATGATCGTCTCAAAACCTTCAAGGTGCTTGGCAATCAGTTCCAATCCATGATGGGTGCCACGAAAGCCGTGGATAAAGATAATTGTTTGTTTAGCCATTGTTTAAAGTATAGCGTATAACGGTATTTATGCTGCGATTGGCTGAATACCGTGCGCCTTGATGGCGTCTTGAAGCTTTGGGCGGTCAAACCCGAGGATGATGTCACCGGCGACGTCGGTGACGGGCACGCCGCGAAAATCACCGTTGATCTTTTTCATCAGCTCATCGTTTGCGGCTGGATCAGCTTCAATGTCTTTTGCGATATAAGGAATACCAAGCTTATCAAGCCACTGCATTTCAGTGTGACAAAAGGCACACCAGCTGGTGCGGTAAACGGTAATTTGAGGTGTTGGTGTATCAGCCATAAGTGTCCCCTTTTATGTGTCTCGGTAATGAATATACTGTACGCTTTTCGTACTTTACTATACATTGTACAGTGAATGATAGCGTCTGTAAATAACTTGCGACTACTATGCTTATGCTACAATAATCTTAAAGGGATATTATAGTTATGGTTTGGGTTGGCTGACTACATATGCATTTCAAGGGTCACTATAGGGTGTCAAAGGCGTTTGCGCTACCGACTGTTCTAATTGCCTCAATTGTGTTACTTATGGTATTGGCTGTCTCTGTTAGTGCTACTGCTGCTGTACGAACGACACTTCAAAATCAATATTATGTTCAACTAGCGCAAATTGCCGGCGAATCAGGTGTCGCTTATGCCAAAGCCTGTCTGGCGGCCAATGGCAATGTACCGCAGTGGTCTGATGCAAAACCACTGACCCCTGCGACTGACTGTGCGGGCAATCAAATTCTTTCACCGACGGTCAAGGCATTGGTTGTTGGCGGCGGCGGTTCGGGCGGAGGTTCAACCGGCGGCGGCGGAGGTGGTGGCGGTGTCGTATATAGTTCCAGCTTGACAATTAATGCAACTGCTTACTCGGTTATCGTTGGCGGCGGCGGCGCAATTCCTGGTAATAAGTCGGCAGGATTAAGTGGCGCCTCTTCTTCTTTCAATAGTATAACCGCAATTGGTGGCGGCGGCGGCGGTTGGTCAAATGGCAGCGGTGGCTCTGGACCAGGATTGAACGGTGGATCCGGCGGCGGAGGGCAAACCTATTATCAACCTACCTCTAGTGGTACCGGTACTGTCAATCAGGGTAATGACGGTGCACCTGGTGGTACCACGAATGCCGGTGGCGGTGGCGGCGCTGGCGGACCGGGTACGACAAACTCTACCGCAAACATTGGTGGAAACGGTGGGGCTGGCGTTCCATATAACATCAGTGGATCGATGGTTTATTACGGCGCCGGTGGCGGCGGAGGTAACGGCGGCGTTGCAGGTACAGGTGGGAACCAGATGCCCGGTCCAAGTGGCGGTCAAGCGCCCTCGGCAAGTGCCAATACAGGCAACGGCGGCACTGGTGGTTGGGCATATGCTGATGGTAACGGTGGTGCTGGTGGCTCTGGCATAGTCATTATTTCTTATCCGTCTAACAGTGGGATTGTGGCGAGTGGTGGAACAATAACAACCTCTGGTGGCAATAAAATCCACAAGTTCACCTCATCGGGAACGTTTACGGTGACTTCCACTGGTACCAGCAGTTGTCCGTCTGATCCAAAATGTTCTGTAACTATAAATGGCAATGTTCGCAGTTCGTTTAGTGTGCCAAAGCCGACAGTTGATGCAAATGGTCAGGCGGTCACCATTCCGAATAGTGGGTATACGCAAATTCTCCGTACATCTAACGGTGCCGTGTGGCGTACATATCAACAACCAAGCGTGCAAAACGCTGTGGTGCCTGCTCTTTGTTCCGGCAATGCAACGGCAGCCAGGGGGTGGGGCCCAGCGGTACTTGCTACAAATCAAGACGCTCTGCCTTCTGCTTCTACTGCCCAGTCGATTACCATATCGAGTGGTAACATCATGTCTGGACAAATGTACTTTAGAAAAGACTTTAATGTCAGCAGGACTGATGCATATAATCTTAATGTCTATACAAAAAGCTCGCAGGACATTGCCGATATCTACATTGATTCGTCTCTTGTCTCCACGGCAGCTGGCGCATTAGCAAGCAAAGCAACAACCCTGACGGCTGGATGCCACACGTTAATGGTACGGCTGACGAACGCCACTGTATTCCCTCGTCTGACTGATTTCACCTTATCACTCACCAGAGCTGGCAATACGGGCGGCGCTCCATTGGTCGTATCGAATACGTCGTGGCAGGTCACAGCTAGTAGCCCCGTCCACTTTTCACAGACAAACTATATGGAAACACCAAGTCTTTGGGATCAGGCATTGGTAATGGGAGGATGGGCCAATACGACGCTTCCGTGGGGTGGTGGTCCAGCTAACTGGGCATCTGTGAGCGGTGACCCCTATTCTAACTGGATTTCTACGAAGTATAGTACCGGGGGGACGAATCGGCCAGGTGATTCATTTTCGTGGTTCAGACAAACATATCCATTTACGCTTAGTGCGCCTACGACGCTACGCATCTCTGATTATTGCGATGACCGCTGCACAGTATATCTAGATGGTGTGCAAGTATTCGACTCTGCACCTGGCGCTGGGCTGATATCCAAATCAATTCCAGTCCAAGCTGGTGTCCATACGTTTGGAGTAAGACTATACAATGGCGCAAGTGGCAATGTCGGTGCATTCTTGTTTGCAGCTATGGACCTTGCGAACAGTAACATCGTCGCCAGAAGTGACGCCGGATGGGATTCAACCAATTTTTGGCAAAATACCACCACGAAACCGTATTCATATGACAAGAACTTCTTGCCTAACCCCAACTCTGTTGGTGCAACGAACATTAAAGTCTTAGTTGTAGGCGGCGGCGGCGCTGGCGGAGGTGGCTGGGAAGGTGGTGGTGGCGGCGGCGGCGGGTATCTGTACGACGCAGCACGGTCTGTGACAGTTGGTACCTACAATGTAACGGTTGGCGCAGGCGGAGCCGGCGGAGGGTATGGGTCGACCAATCCGGGAGGCTATTCGATGTTTGATACACTACGTGCCGTTGGTGGCGGATACGGAGTCGGAGAGCCTAATGGTGGGACAATCTATGGGTTAGCGGGAGGATCCGGCGGCGGTGCTTCTCATCCCTACCCTACCTACATTTCTACTGGTGCGACAGGACAGGGCTATGCGGGCGGTGCCGGTATCAGCGGTAACCCCTTTGTTGGCGGTGGTGGCGGTGGTGCCGGCGGCGGCGGTCAGAATGCCACAACGACAAAAGCCGGTGATGGTGGCGTCGGCATGCCAAACTCCATTACTGGCTCGACAGTATATTATGCCGGCGGCGGCGGCGGCGCGTTTCGATCAGGTCCAAATGGTGCCGGGGGTAATGGCGGTGGAGGTGCAGGAAGCGCAACAACAGGTGGATCTGGGGGTGCTAACACCGGCGGCGGCGGCGGCGCTGCTGGGAATACTTCTGCAACTGGAGTTTCGGGATCTGGAGGATCGGGTGTCGTCATAATTTCCTACCCTTCAGCAGCCTTAAGTGCCACTGTAAGCGGCGCAACCGACATATCGTCGGGTACACCAGGCTTTACCACGTATGCTTTTTATAGTAGTGGAAGTTTCACCGTCAACTCGATTGGAGCAAGTAATACAGTCTCGGCTGATGTCCTCGCTGTCGGCGGAGGTGGAGGTGGTGGAGGAAACTGTCCTACTTGTGGTGGCGCTGGCGGTGGCGGCGCTGGCGGTGTGGTGTATTCTCTTGGCGTACCAATGAGCGTTGGATCATTTGGAATAAATATCGGTATAGGCGGCGCTGGCGGCGCTGGTACTAATAGTGGTGCTGGACTTGGATCAAATGGCGGTATTACTTCTTTTGGATCACTAGTATCTGCAATCGGTGGCGGTGGTGGCGCTCCACAAGGTGGTATGTCGGGGAATTCTGGTGCATCGGGCGGCGGTGGTTCGGGAGGAAGCACTCCGGCTCCAGGATCGGGTGGTTCGGGCACGGCAGGTCAAGGTAATGCTGGTGGCGCTGGAAATTCATCAGGACTTGGCGGCGGCGGTGGTGGCGGCGCTGGAGGCACGGGAGGTACTGGTGCGGCGGCTTCTGGAGGTGTTGGTGTCATGTACTCAATATCTGGCAGCGGTGTTTACTACGGTGGCGGTGGTGGCGCCGGTGCTTATGGCGCGTCAAACACACCAGGAGCAGGTGGTACTGGTGGAGGTGGCAGTGGTGTCAATTCGAGCATGAATAGTGGTAAAGGATATTCTGGTGCGGCAAACACTGGCGGTGGCGGTGGCGGTGCGAGTGGGTATACGGCAGGTGGCAGTGGTGGTAGTGGTGGTAGTGGGATCATTATTATTTCATATCCTACCGGTTCGATGGTTGCAACAGGGGGAACAATCACGAGCGTTGGCGGAAGAACAATACATACGTTTACAGCTAACGGCACATTTACGGTCGTATCCATACCGTAGCCTGTACAACTCTCCACTCCCCTGTTACAATGAAGCTTATATGGGTGAGTCGCCACGTACGAAAACTGCCGAGATGACGACAAAGAATGGACGGACATCACGAGCCGCTCTGATCTTAGCTGCTACAGCCCTTGATGCGACGTGGCGAACTATTTTGCCAGGCGTCGTCGGGACGATCGTGGGCATCATGGCGGATCATGCCCTTGGTGTGACGCCACTGCTCACCATCACTGGCTTGGTTTTAGGGATAGCTCTTTCTGTTTCCCTTATTTACAGATTATTTAGAGGAATAAAAACATAATGAATAATCCCGCTGCATTCAACCTTCAGGTAAGTATTGGCGCAGAGACGCTTTTTACTCTGTTTGGTTTTAATGTGACGAACGGGTTACTGACTGGACTGGTCGGTACAATTATTGCGATTGTCATTTTGGTGTACACCGCTGTTAGTGTGAAGCGCGGCACGTATAACCGTTTTATCGGTTTAGTACAGTGGGTGTTTGAAGGCTTACTTCGGCAAATTAACGATATTATTCCGGACAAAAAACTTGCCAAGAAAATGACGCCACTAGCAATTACGATTTTCTTCGTTGTCATGTTTAATTACTGGTTGTCGGTACTACCTGGGCTTGACTCTATTAGAGTGAACGGCATTCCCGTGCTTCGAAGTTCTGCTGCCGATTTAAATTTTACTTTGGCGCTGGCAATTATTACTGTCGTCACGGTTCAAATGTACGCCGTCAGATATCTTGGCGTCTTTGGAAATATCAAAAGATACATTCGTAACCCCTTTAAAGATCCGGTTGGTGCATTCGAGGGCGCGCTGGAAATTATTGGTGAGTTTAGCCGCGGGGTTGCACTGGCACTTCGGCTGTTTGGTAATTCTTTTGCCGGCGAAATTCTGTTAATTGTGATACTACTCCTGACCAGCTACGTCGCGAGTATTGTATTGCCGTTCTTTATGCTGTTCGAGTTGTTTATTGGCTTTATCCAGGCATATGTCTTTTTCGTGTTGACACTTATCTTCACGTCACTGGCCGTGACGCATGAGGCACCGACTCATGATGAGAAGAAAAAGCAGACCGCATGAGAGATGATATAATCAAAGTAATTCAAAGAAAATAGAATAAGGAGAAATTTATGAATCAATTATCATTTGTACTTGGCTATGCCCTACCGGCACTTGGTGCAGCGATTGGTATTGGTATTACGGCAATGGGTGCATTGAACGCGTTCGGTCGCAACCCGGAAAAGCTGGCAGAAATTCGTACACTGATGATCCTGGGTATCGTCTTCGCCGACTCACTTGCATTTATCGGCATCATTGTGGCAATTATTGCGAGATTTATCTAGGAGTATATACGCGTGCAGAATGTCACACAATTTGCAGCCGACAATAACATTTTTTCTAGTTTAGGCATTGACTGGAAGGCGTTAGTTTTGCAGATTATCGCCTTTTTGATTTTGGTGTTCATACTGGGCAAATGGGTCTACCCATGGCTGATGAAATCAGTTGACGAACGTCAGGCAGGTATTGAAGCAGCCGCAAAAGCAACGGCCGAAGCAGAGAAAGCCGCCGAAGCCAATAAAGAGGCTGTTGCTGCACTGCTGGCTGAGGCTCGCAAAGAAGCAAATGAAATTATTGGAACTGCCAAACTTGAATCTGCCAACATGATAAGTAGTAGCGAACAAAAAGCCCAGAAAGCCGCCGAACGCATCGCGAAGGATGCTCATGAACAGCTTGAGAAAGATGTCGAGAACGCCCGCAAAATGCTTTATAATGACACGCTAGAACTGGTGGGTCTGGCAACTGAAAAGATTATCGAGAAAAAGCTTGATAAAAAGACTGATAGCGAGCTGATTACTGCTGTCGTTAAAACAACTGGGGTCGTCAAGTAATGCCTGGTCGCCTTTCTCGTCGCAGTATCGCCAGGTATATTGCCAATGGACTGATTGAGGGTACGCATAGCAAAAAAATACTTTTAAAGCAGCTTGCCGGTTATTTGGTAGAGACGCGGCGAACGAAGGAGTTGGAACTGATTGTCCGTGACATTGAGTTTGCTTTGGTTGAAAAAGGAATGGTGCAAGCGTCTGTCATTTCAGCTTTTGATTTGACAGCGGAAACGAAAAAAGCGCTCGTAGCCTTTGTAAAAACAAAAATGAGTGCGGCGCAAGTGAATGTATCTCACATCATTCACCCAAATGTGATCGGTGGCGTCAAAATCACCGTCCCGGGACGTGAGCTTGATCAGACCATTGCCCGCCGACTGACTGTCCTAAAGACACGATTCAAGAAAGCTTAAAGAGAGAAATAAGGAATGAAATTATGAGCGAATTATCTATAGCAGCATTATCAAAAGAGCTTCGCGATGCGATCGAGAACCTTGAAACGGACAAACAGCTGGACGAAGTCGGTGTGATTATTCGCGTTGGTGACGGTGTGGCCTGGATACACGGCCTGCGTAGCGCTGGCTACAGCGAAGTTTTGAACATCGAGACACCAAAAGGTATCGTTGAGGCATTCGCTCTCAACCTGCTGGAAGACGAAATTGGCGCTGTGCTGCTGGGAGACGACTCGGAGGTCAAGGCAGGGCAAACAGTTCGCCTGAAAGGTACTGTTCTCGAAGTGCCAGTTGGCACTGAACTGCTTGGGCGAGTGGTTGATCCACTGGGCCGCGCACTTGACGGTGGCCCTGCTATTACAGCCAAGCAAACCGGACTGGTGGAACGCGAAGCCATTGGTGTGATGGGACGTAAGTCAGTCTTCGAGCCACTGATGACGGGTATTATGTCTATCGATGCGATGTTCCCTATTGGCCGCGGACAGCGTGAGCTGATTATTGGTGACCGTCAAACCGGTAAGACCGCCATTGCGATCGACACGATGATCAACCAAGCCAAGCAAAACACCGGCGTCGTCAACGTTTACGTTGCGATTGGGCAAAAGTTCTCGAAAGTCGCTCGACTGGTCGAGCGTTTGAAAACAGAAGGCGTGATGGATCAAACTATCATTGTTGCGACGAGTCCATCTGACCCAGCGTCACTACTGTACCTTGCCCCGTACGCGGCAACGGCTATGGGTGAATTTTTCCGTGACAATTCTCAGCACGCACTGATGATTTATGATGACTTGACCAAGCACGCCGTCGCCTATCGTCAGATGTCTTTGCTTCTGCGCCGCCCACCAGGACGTGAAGCCTATCCGGGCGACGTTTTCTATCTTCACTCTCGACTTCTCGAACGATCGGCGAAACTGTCCGATGACCTCGGGGGCGGCTCATTAACTGCGCTACCTATTATTGAAACGCAAGCCGGTGACATTAGTGCCTATATTCCAACTAATGTCATTTCTATTACGGACGGTCAGATTTTCCTTGAAACTGACTTGTTTTACCAAGGTATCCGCCCAGCGATTTCTGCCGGTCTGTCGGTGTCGCGTGTGGGTGGTGCAGCTCAGACGGCTGCGGTGAAATCCGTTTCAAGTCATCTAAAGCTCGGACTTTCACAGTTCCGTGAGTTGGCCAGTTTTGCCCAGTTTGGCAGTGACCTCGACGAGGCAACCAAAAAGCAAATTGACCGCGGTCAACGCCTGACTGAACTTTTGAAACAACACCAATACCAACCAGCCGCCATTTGGGAACAAGTTGTCAGTATTGCAGCGGTTTCTGGTGGGTACTTTGACAGCGTTCCTTCGGCGCAGATCAAGGCAGCGCAGTCGGCACTACTTGCCAAACTTGGGACTGATCACAAAAAGGAAATGGCTGAACTCGATAAGGGTGGCAAACCGGACGAGGTAATGAATAAGCTAATTGAAACGACTGCTACATCAGTCGCGAAAGGCTTTGCGGGCTAAGACATGGCATCAACGCAGTTATTAAAATCACGTATTCGCAGCGTCCGTAGCACCCGCCAAATTACCAAGGCGATGCAACTGGTGGCGGCGAGTAAAATGCGCCGGGCGCAGGAATCGACCAAAGCTTCCGCCCCCTATACAGAGGCAGCACGTGAACTTTTGACTGCACTTTCAACTCGGACTTCAGTGAAAAATCATCCTCTGTTTACGAAACGCACTGTCAAAAATCGACTGATGATTGTCATTGCATCTGATAAAGGCCTGGCTGGTGCGTATAATAGTAACATTGCAAAGTTGTATGTCAACGAACTACAAGCTGATGATGCGGCACGTATTAAAAACAAGACGATTACCGTGGGGCGAAAGGCTTCACAGCTTGCGGTGCGACTAAAAGATACGGAAATTATTGCTGCCTACCAAGAGTTGCCCGATCGGCCGGATGGTAACGAACTACGGGCTATTTTAGACGCTGCCAAAACACGGTTTGAAGCCGGTGAAGTTGATGCGGTTGATGTCATTTATACCAATTTTATCAGTAGCATGACGCAGGAAGCGACCATTCTGCGGGTCCTTCCGGCTGGATTTGAGGATAACCCCGATCAACCAAACACCAGCGATATCACCTACGAGCCCGGAACTGCAGAAGTACTTGATGGTGTGGCCTACCGGCTAATCGGTGCCGAGCTTTTTCAGGCCTTACTCGATGCGCGCGCCAGTGAACACAGTATGCGCATGATCGCGATGAAAAATGCCTCCGATAATGCATCGGATCTGATTGATGATTTAACACTTGAAATGAATAAAGCCCGCCAAGGCGCGATTACCCAGGAGCTGGCTGAAATTTCTGGCGGTGTCGAGGCACTTCATGAATAACCAGACGAATAAAGAGACCAACAAGGCAGAATAAGGAGAATAGAATGGCAAAGAAACTTGGAAAAATTATACAGATAGTGGGTGTCGTGGTAGATGTTGAATTTGATGGTGAACTGCCAGCGATTAATGATGCGCTGATTATTGATACCAAAGAACGCAAGATGACCTTTGAGGTTGCACAGCACCTCAGCGAAACAACCGTTCGTGCAATTGCGCTGTCAAGCACAGACGGACTTCGTCGCAGTGATACGGTCGAAGCGACCGGTGCGCCAATTAGCGTGCCAGTTGGAGACGCCACTCAGGGCCGCATGTTCAACGTTGTCGGTGATATCATCGACGGTAAAGCTCCTTTGCCAGCTGGCTTTAAAACCGCTGCTATTCACCGCGAAGCGCCTGCACTTTCCGAACAAGCCAATAAATCTGAAGTCCTTGAAACAGGCATCAAAGTTGTTGACCTTATTGCTCCCCTTATTAAAGGGGGTAAAGCCGGACTCTTCGCCGGTGCTGGTGTTGGTAAAACCGTCCTGATTACTGAGCTAATTAACAACATTGCCAAGTTCCACAGTGGTAATTCTGTCTTTGCCGGTGTTGGTGAGCGAACGCGTGAGGGTAACGACCTGTACTACGAGATGCAGGAAGCGGGCGTGCTGGAAAAGACCAGTCTTGTCTTTGGGCAGATGAACGAACCACCGGGAGCTCGTCTTCGCGTGGCGCTATCTGGACTTGCAATGGCGGAAGCATTCCGCGACGATGGAAAAGACGTTCTGCTATTTATCGATAACATCTTTCGTTTCACCCAAGCCGGCGCAGAGGTGTCTGCCCTGCTTGGTCGCCTACCTTCAGCCGTTGGCTATCAGCCTAACTTACAAGAAGAAATGGGTGGGTTGCAAGAGCGAATTACTTCTACCAAGAAGGGTTCAATTACGTCTGTACAAGCGGTATTCGTCCCCGCCGATGACCTTACCGACCCAGCGCCAGCGGCTACCTTTGCTCACCTTGATGCAACGATTGTGATGAACCGTGCGTTGACAGAAATTGGTATCTACCCGGCAGTTGACGTCCTTGCCTCAAGCTCTACCAGCCTCGATCCAGAAATAGTCGGTGAAGAACACTACCGCGTCGCTCGTGAAGTCCAGCGGGTGCTGCAACAATATAAAGAACTGCAGGATATCATTGCTATCTTAGGCATGGAAGAACTGTCGGATGAGCAAAAGCAAACCGTTGCCCGTGCCCGCCGTGTTCAGCGCTATCTTTCCCAGCCATTTTTCGTGGCCGAGAAATACACCGGCAACAAGGGTCAGTATGTCAAACTTGAAGATACAATTCGTGATTTTGGTGACATTCTTGCCGGTACATATGACGACAAGCCTGAAGACTGGTTTTACATGTCCGGCGAGCCATTGTCTGAAAAGGTAAAGAAAGCCTAGTGCCATGCACTTACAGCTGATTACGTTATCAGGCGTCAGTGTCGATGCTGACATATATGAGATAACTGCGCCAACAGCGGCTGGTCCGATTAGTATTTTTCCGGGTCACGAGGCGTTAGTATCGGTTGCGATTCCCGGTGCGCTTGCGGTTCGCTATAAAAAAGGTGATGCCGACACAGAACGTGAATTTTTCGCGATTAGCGGCGGCGTGATTGAAGTCAGTCATACAGCTGTTCGCGTCTTGGTTGACGAAGCCGATCACGGCGATGATATCATTGAAGCCGAATCGCACGCCGCGCTTGATCGAGCCTTAAAGTTACGGAGTGAAGCTAAGAACCAGGTCGATCTCGAGCACGCCAAAGAACTGATTGATCGCCACACGGTCCGCCTCCAAGTCGCCGGACTTCGACGTCACAAACGCAGCTAAGCGTTATCGCGTCACGGTTTTGTTTCCTTGAGGAGGCCACTCTATGTGTAACTTCGTTAGCCCATGGCGTTCGGCTCGCTCTGATGGGGACATCCTCCTCTAGTAAGCAAAGCGGTGACGCTCTCCTGCTATTTCCCTAGTAATGCCCGCACTTCATTGGTGCTTTTGGTATGCATCATTTTTTCACGAAGTTCGGATGCCCCTTCGAAGTTTCGCACATAAATCTTAAAAAATCGTTTTAATGGATCAAACTTTCGAGGTTCGAGTTCCTGACTATATGTATCAAACAAGTCTAGCTGCATGCTTAGCAGCCCCAGTAACTCTTCTTTGTTGTGTTCACGTTTTTCTTTCGCAAACGCAAACGGATCGCTAAAAATCCCACGACCTATCATTATCCCGTCAACACCGTAGGTTTTGACCAATTCCAGCCCATGTTCTCGGTCACGAATATCACCGTTAATCGTGAGTAGTGTGTGCGGTGCAATTGCATCACGCAGTGTCTTAATTTCATGAAGAAGTTCGTAGTGCGCTGGAACTTTGCTCATTTCTTTTCGTGTCCGCAGGTGAACCGTGAGGTTTATGATGTCTTGTTGAAGGATATGCGTCAGCCATCCGCTCCACTCTTCGGGCTTCACGTCACCCAGTCGTGTTTTGACGCTCACGGGTAGCCCAGATTTTTTAGCCGCGGCAATCAGCTTGGAGGCGAGTTCCGGCGTGCGGATAAGTCCGCTACCTCCACCTGTTTTGACAACATCCTTTGCAGGACAGCCCATGTTGATGTCAATGCCAGCGAACCCCTGCTTGGCCAACCCTTTTGCCATGCATTCAAAATGTTCAGGGTTACTACCCCATATTTGTGCCACTATAGGTTGTTCGTCATCTGTAAATGCTAAACGACCGCGGGTACTGGCGCGTCCTTTTTCGCTAAAATAACTGGCGGCGTTGGTGAATTCCGTAAAGTAGACATCTGGTCTGCCGGCTGCTTTGACGACATGACGAAATACGACGTCGGTGACCGCTTCCATCGGAGCCAACGCAAAAAAAGGTTTTGGGAGTTCTTGCCAGAAGTTTTTCATCGTTATTATTGTCTCACGGATTAGTTGTAAACTAAAAACGTCTCTTATCGACCACAAGCTTGTTATGATAAATAAGAGACGCAGAGATAGTGAAATCCTCAGCTTTTTGCGAACGGTTTCCCGAACGGTCTCGCGCATGGTTAGCGCTTCTGTCCGGTACCGCCGCAAGCGGGGCAAGGTGTCGATCCGATCGATCCACGACCACCAATACCGAGGGTGCCGGTACCGCCGCACCTGTCACAGGGCTTGTTGCCTCGGGCATGTGCTGCTTCCTTGCGTTTTTCATCCTCAGACTTGAACGTTGTAATCACCTTCTCAGGGTGGAATTGGATTGCGGGAATTAGGTTGCAGGAGGCTTCCTGAAAACTATGAAATGTTTCTGACGACGTTGTCAGAAAATCTCAGGTTTTGCAAGAAGCCTCCAGCCTAAAAGCCTGGAATCTGGACTCCGCCGTACCATGCGTACGGCAAAAGCGGAAGTTTTTTCACATCTCTGTTAATGTGCAGAGACGGTGTAGAATGTAACCACCATTATGGCTGCTTACGTCCTACCCCACCGATCATGCAATAAATATTATAGCATTTTTTTACCCGTATAGTCAATAGTTCGACAGTGGTTCTAGATAGTGCCGTCTAGTAGGTCTTGTTCGAATTCTAGCAGCCCTTTATAGGAGGATTCATACATGGAAGTATCGGGCAGGTCAAGTTCGATAATATGTTGCCAGACCTTGCCCACAAGGGTGGCAAATCGATCTAATTCTGATTGATCAAAATTCAGACGAAGGCTAGCAATTTCGTTGGAACGGTTTGGTTCGACGAATTCCAGGCAGCCTTCAGTCACCGTATACCCGTGATAGTCGCGTGAATGTTCGACGAGGAGTTTGTAGAATAATAGCTGTTGGCGGTATTTATGAAGCTTGATCTTATCGTATTCGGCGACGGCACTCCAACTACTGACTGCTTTACCAGTTTTGTAATCTGTGACGATCATCGTTTTGTCAGCTACATTAATATCGGCAATGTCGATCTTCCCCGTTAGGTGTGCTTCGTCCAAATACACTTCTTGACCACTAAAATTTAGTTCGGATTTTTGGGTCGCCGTGAAGGTGTCGTACTTCTCAGTTAGGAAAGTTTGGAGTTGCTCACTCCCCTTTTGCACGTAGGTTGTGTAGTCGAGTGGATTCAGCCTTTCCTTTGTAAGGTTGATTTCAAAATCATGGAGAATATCTTCGAGCGGCTTTTTTTCACCGGTTGCGACTAAGTGAACATGGGCT
The DNA here is from genome assembly GCA_004100325.1 of Candidatus Microsaccharimonas sossegonensis. Lineage (GTDB taxonomy): Bacteria > Patescibacteriota > Saccharimonadia > Saccharimonadales > Saccharimonadaceae > Microsaccharimonas > Microsaccharimonas sossegonensis. The sequence continues at coordinate 543,891 of SCKX01000001.1, forward strand.
TGTTGCAAAGTAGCATGAACAGCGGTTCCGAACGAAGCCGCAGGTGATTTTGTGGCTGGGAAATGTAATATATGATCAATCAGGAACTTCTGTGGTCCGCCGTGAGTGACATCGAGGAAGCTGTTTAAATGTGTTGCGCTTAACTTGTAGTGTTCAAGCGACGGCTGCAAGAGCGTCATTAAATCGGCGCGGGGCACAGCTAATGGCTGGTACCAGGCGAGTTCAGCCGAAGCAAGTTGCGCTTCATTACCCGCTGGTGCAATTGCTATAGGGTCTAGCGCAGTGTCGGTCAAAAAACTCGCCAGTAATGTTTGTTTGTCTTTATCGTCCGAATGGCTAAAGCTCATGCGAAGTGTCGTTTTTGCGCGTGTCATGGCGACATAAAATAACCGAAGGCGTTCATCTATGGAATCACCAACCACCGCGAGCAGCAAGTTTTCCGGATAGTTTACGTTCCGACTCCCGCCTCTCGCCTTCTCTCCCCATACGTTGTCAACGGCGTTGAAAATATAGATAACCTCAAATTCGAGTCCTTTTGATTTGTGGACAGTCATGAGATTAACAGCATTAGAATTGGTCTCGCTTCCATGCGATACCTTCAGCTCTGTTCCGATACGGCGATGAAGCGTCACAAAGGTGAGGTAGGATGCAAGTGTCAGACTTTCCTGGCTATGGTAGTCACGAAGTTTGGAGCGAATGGTCCTGAGGGCAGCCAGAAAATCGAGGTACTGCGATGGATTGGCGGCAAGCTGTTCTGGGCCAAAAAAATAATCAAAGAACGGACTGTTTTTCGCTGCTATTGTTGTATCTTCGACCCGACCAATTATGCGATCGATCATCGGTTCGAGCGCGGTAAACGGTGACAGTGCGGCCAGCTCAATTAACCAGCTGTGAATATCAATAAAACCCGGGGTGGTCGCCATCACTTCCATCCAATGCTGACGAGTTGAATAAGCCTTTATACTAAGCTGCCATAATTCATGTGGTGATATTCCCCACGCTGGGTGTGCCAGCAGTTCCGGAAGCAGCGCGTTTACTTCGTCGTGGTGACCTTTAGAAATGGCAATAATCACCGAGGCGAGTTTTTCAAGAACGATAATTGGTGCTTGATCTAGGACATTTTCCTGCCGTTCATATGAGACCGCAATGCCAGCGTGGTGGAAGTACGGCAGCAAACTTTGAATTTCTTTATGTTGTCGAGTCAGAACGGCAATATTCTGAGGCAAAGTGCCGCTTTTAATTTCTTTTGCAACGCTTTCAACGATCCACTGACGTTCGTGATCAATCGTTTTGGCTTCATAGAGTTCAACCAATCCGTTAACGCCTCTATGACCGGTGAGTCGCTTGTCAATATCTTTGTATCTATTTTCAAGGCGATCATTTCCTTGCACTATGACGGCACGTCCCTGCGCAATGATCGCATCACCTGAACGGTAATTATCGGTCAATACAATTTTTTGCACTGCGGGATAGGAGGTTTGGAACTCTAAAATATTACTGATTTCAGCTCCCTGAAAACTATAAATTGCTTGATCGTCATCACCGACAATCATCAAGTTTGGTCGGCCTTCGTTGACTGGGTTTGAGGTCAGGTTGCGAAGTATACGAGTCTGCGCCAGGTTCGTATCTTGAAACTCGTCGACCATGATATACAGATATTTTTCCTGTAAATTGTATCGTAGATCATCGTGATCCTCCATGGCGCGCACGACTTGCAAGATCATGTCGTCGTAATCATACAACCCTTTCTCTTCCATTTTTTTCAGGTATTCATAGTAAACAAAAACAAGCGCGCGAAACTTCACTATGTATGCACGTGATCGAAAAATATATGCAGCTTTTTCGTTTTTAACGAACCATTTCTTTTTCCACGCAGTAATTGGTTTTGTCGGGTGGTCTATTTCGGCTTGTTCGAGGGTTGAAGCAAGCCCATCAACAATTGCTCGTATGAGAGGAGTTACCTCGTAAAGTGTCTGGGTTGTTTCAGCACGTAGTCGTAGTTCAGGAAGAATACTTGCCAACTTTTCTTTGGTTGTTTTATTGACGGACCCAGAAATGTGAGGAACGATGATACGTTCGGCAAAGTCAATCGCTGCTTCGTTTTCATCCAGCACCGCCAATAGTTCGTCGCTATTAAGGCCACTACGTTTTAATTCGGAGATTATCTTTGTGGTATCTGGCTGATGAGTATATTCACCGTTCATCGTGCTGGCAAGTGGATTTTTGTAATCCAGCTCATCGAATATCGAACGAAGAATTTCATAGCGATTGATATCATCAGCCGGTTCAAATGAGGCGCCGCGGTAAAAAAACTCGCGGTTTTGATTAATAACTTCAGTCCCAAAACTATGAAACGTATGGATCGAGACTTTATAAGCGTCTTTTCCGATGATGCCCACCAGTCGCTCGCGCATGGCCGTCGCGCCGCTTTCGGTGAAAGTTAAACAAAGAATGTTTTCTGGCAAGGTGTCGGTTTTCTTTAAAATATGAGCCGTACGTACACTCAGTAACTCTGTTTTACCTGTTCCAGGTCCGGCAATCACCATAACCGGTCCCTCAATCAGATCGACTGCCTGTTTCTGTGCAGCGTTAAGCTGTTGATACCGTTTCTCAAAATCCATTAAGATTTATTATACCTTACTATACGACTGTTAACAGGCGTTGCATTTTTTATAACCACTCATTCATTTGTACAGGTACTCAAGAGGTGGTACAATGACCGCATGAACGACCAGCTCTACCACGACTTCGCGCTGGAGAAGACTATTAAAGCCACGTTCGGTGTGACTGCTGAAATTGATACCGTTATTGCCCGGAATTTTCCCGTTAGTCGGACGGCTGAAGCAACACTGTTCTTGACCAAGAAAAAGCAGCTATTTCTTTACATTGATAGTCAGTCAAAACTGCTGCTTTCGGACGTGCAAAAAATTGTCTCTCGGGTTGGATTAAAGGCTGAACTTTATTTGCCGCCCAAAAATCGGCCTCATTACTTTGATGAGGTCGGTACGGAAAAGTTTCGCGATATTTTTCCGGGTCGTGGCCATATCAACCAGCAGGACATTGCGTTTTATCGCACGCTCAGTCCGTATAGCCCCGCACTTGTTCTGATTACGGAAGTGAAGAAAGGTGCTATCTATCAGTACGATAGCGATAGCTCGGTGCAGTGGCGACTGAACACCAAGTTTACCTATCGTCGCATCAAGACCAGTTAAACTACACTTTTTTATCTGGTACATTTGGTGCCGGCGGAGCATTTGGATCGACTGGTGTCGTCAATGCAAAGTTTGCTTTTTCTGACAGGCTGACGAGGATTGCTCGAGCTTCAAGTTCACCGAACGTTGTTTTACCTTTTTCTTGTCGCATGACGAACAGATAGTTATAAGCTCCAACAATCACGCGCAAAGTGGAAATATCGCTGCTGCTATCAGACTTGGTGTCTTGATTGAAATACGATGGTTTTTTTGTATATGTTAATTGCACCCATTCAGGGCCCATCACTTCTTTGCTTTTTGCCGATTGGTCGGCTGTATCGTACACATAGGTTTGTAAGGCAAGGCTGTTGTTGGTAGATGTGCTTGTTTTGAACACATATTCGCAGTTTTCGGCTATTTTACCGGTGTTTGCAACGACGGCCTGTCTTTTTCCATTGGTTAGGGTTGTCACTGACGCTCCAAGTGAAGATTGAATTTGTGCGTTTGAGAGTAGTTTACAAGTTTGCAATGACGGTGCTTTGTCGAGAGCGACCATACTGCCGGGAAGTGGTGCGGTTGCAGGTTGCACGGGACGCTTATTATTTTGAGGAAGAAACACTGCAAAAGCAGCCAAAGCCATGCCTGCTATCATCATGATGAGGAGCAGACTCACAAGGATAATTTTTAATCGTTTATTATTTCGCATTGTATGCTCCTAGCTACAGCCCGTACATTTATATGCGCTTATGACATTTATGCCAGCCGACGCGGATGCACAACTCAGATAAATATCATATTGTAGGTATACGCCTCCGCCCGAACCACCCTTCCACCTGGTCGAATAGGTTCCGCCAGTTGTTGAAAATGATGTGCGATATGACAACTGTGACGCGTTGATGGTGACACCGCTTCCGCAGATATTATTCCAATAGGCATTGATGCGTCTGCCACAGAAACCACCACTACAGCCATCATCGTCTGCAACCATATAAGGGTTCATACCGGGACGTGTATAAGAAACGCTGTTACTTCCACCGGTATACCCACTGCTGACGGAGCCTTTTATACACCGTGTATTAACCGATAGTGTCACTCCTTGTCCAGGGGACAGTGCATAACCAACAGACTGATATTGGGTTCCTTCCACCCAACCTCCACCATTAGCGTACCAATAGTAGTATGGCATAGTACCACTTGCACACACAGCCTGAGAAGCCGCATACACTGCTGAGCCATCGTTATTACCAGCAACACCATAGGCGGCTGGATTATCGATAGTAGTGGTTGCTGCAGCTGAGGCAGATGCAGAACTTGGGGTTGTTCCAGCCAATGCATAGACTCTAAAGTAGTAGGTCGTTCCCTGTGAAAGTCCACCAACTAAGCTGTTTGTGGCAGTGATACCAGTGATGGTTGAAGAGCCTGAAAAACTGCTATCAAGGCTGTATTCCACGTTGTAGCTTGTTGCGCCTGGCATTGCATTCCAGCTGACACTTACTTGTGTTGATGAGTAAGTTGTGGCAGCAACTCCGGTTGGTTGATTAGGTGCGGTTGACGCGCTTTGTATGTCTGACATGTCACTTGTGTCTGTACTGGCAACTGCCTGAACACGGAAATAATAGGTATTACCAACACTTAAGCCCGTAGAAACGTAGGAAGTTGTCGTCAGATTTGCATAGGTGCTAGTACCTGATGAAAAATTACTTGATGTTGATCTTTGTAAAGTGTACGTTGTTGAAGCATCAGCATTGGAAGCCGCAGTCCAGCTAGCAGTAATCGTTGAAGTATTGTTGACCGTAAGGGTAAGCACAGGCTTCCCTAGGTGAAGCGTAGTGACTGCGGCGGTGTTCGATGGATCGCTTTGTCCAGCGACTGCGACGGCTTGAACTTTATAAAAATAGTTTGTATTAGGAGTAAGGTTCGTGACGATATACGAATTAGTCGACGTGGTATAGGTTTGTACGTTAGTGGTAAATCCAAGGTCTTTTGACTGTGTAACGAGGTAACTTCCGGCATTAGGGATGGCATTCCAGGTAAGATTCACTGTGGTATAGGTTGGGCTTGTGCCAGTCAAGGCGATTTTCCCAGAGGTATTGATATCCGTATTGCGACGGCCTTTAATTGATTGTATTGTTCCGCTTTCTTCATCTTTATATTGCAACTCGAAACTGATACAGGAGGTACCAGCAGATGGGTCGGTACACGTGCTACTCCCGTCGCCAACATAGCCAAATAAATCGTTGGAACTTGTTGTTATGGCACCGCAGGTGATAGAATTTGCACCGACCGATGCGGTTGGAGTCCGTAAAGCACCCGCATCAATTCCTTTCAATGTTGATGAGGAAACACCGCCCGGAGATTGTGTCAGCGCTTTACAACTTGGGTACTCACCGTTTGCGTCATAGTATTTTTCCAACGCTTCAGCAATAACGGTTACATTTGACACCCTGCGTGTATCACGGGTTTGCGCCTGATAACGACTAAAGCCTATGGTGGTAATGGTCGCTAGAATGCCGATCACCGCGATCACGACAATAAGCTCGATAAGAGTAAAGCCCCTGCTACGTCCAATCACGCGGTTCATAGCGCTATTGTAGCAAGCATAAGCAGGGTTGTAAACGAAGATATAAAGCGAATTATCGAGCGCGAAGGCTATCAATCTTCTTTAATTATGGTAAAATAATGAAGTTCTTTCCACGAATCAAAACAAGAATACTATTGGGGATTCGCCAAGTGGTAAGGCATCGGCTTTTGGTGCCGACATTCGGGGGTTCGAATCCCTCATCCCCAGCCAAATTTATTACATTTAAGCTTTTAAAAAATGACGGATTAGCAGTATGATTTGCTTTTTTTCTGTAGGTTCCGAAAGAGCGACCATGAGAGTCGTAGCGGCTAATGTATTGTTATTGAATTCTCTTAGGGCACCATTTTTAGCAAGAAAATAGATGAACAGCGCAGCGCCAGAGCGCTTATTCCCGTCTATGAACGGATGATCTTTAACTAGCTGGTAGAGTAAGTTAACTGCTTTTTCCTGTACGGTATCATACAGCTCTTTGCCATCAAAAGTTTGATATAGATTCGCTACGATACTACGAAATTGTTGCGTACGTTCGACTGCGAAATTCTCACCAAAATTTTCATTCGCCTTAAGTTCATCCAAAAACATGCGCGCTTCATCGTAATTAAGCTGCCAGGTTACCTTATTGCCTCGTGGAATAGACAAATTGTTTTCATCGTATTCTTTAAGGAGATAAAGGGCAACAACATAATCTTTTATGACTTCAGCCACTCCAGCTACTTCAGCGATCTCACTGCGTGATATGACCTCAAGATACTTATTGAGCTGTTTAAGACGTTGTTTATTGATTGCAACTCCCTGCAAGATATAATTTTTTAGTATTGAATTTGCGAAGCGGCGAAAATCTGTTGCCTGGCGAGAATTGACACGGTATCCAATAGATAAAATTGCATCTAAATTGTATGTTTTAACATTACGTTCGACCCATCGCTGTCCTTCGGTCTGAACCTGTAAAGATTCTTTACAGGTTAAATTTTCATCAAGCTCTCTGCTTTCGTATATTTTTTTCAAATGTATAGTAATGCTTTGCGGTGTGACATCGAAAATTTTTGCTATTTGAGCTTGAGTTGCCCATATGGTTTCATCAGAAGGGTTAAACTTTAGCTTGATTGATTCATTACCAACTTGATAAATAATCAGATCATTGAGTGGTTTCTGCATGGGTCTACTTTAGCAATGATGAGGCAACATGTAAATAGTTTACTAGTTCTGTATGATAAATAATTAGGCATTGTGTCATCCTCTCATCGGCGTTCATTTTGACGACGCTTTCGGATCACCACTTGCCAATAGTATACTCATAATATGACCACTGATAATTTTGATTTTTTAAATAAGAGTGCCGAACATGCCGCCAAACGTTTACTGGGATGTATACTTGAGCGTCAACTGGGCGATGAAATTGTGCGGGTCAAAATTATAGAAACCGAAGCCTACGACGGAACCGATGCTGCCAGCCACAGCTATAAAAGACGAACACCAAGAACTGATATCATGTTTGGTCCGGCGGGTCATCTCTACGTTTATTTTACGTACGGAATGCATTATTGCTGTAACATTGTGGTTGGGCATGAAGATGTTGGTGCTGCGGTGCTAATTCGGGCGGTTGAACCTATTGACGGCGAGGCAACAATGATGACTTTTCGCCGTAAAACTGGGGTGCTCCTGACGAATGGTCCGGCGAAACTCTGTCAGGCCCTTTCGATTGACAAACAGCTGAATGGGCACAGTTTAAGACATTCGCCCCTTAAACTGATCATTACTCCTCCAATCGATCCAAGCCAGATGCAAAAATCATCAAGAATTGGTATCAGCCGTGCCAAAGAAAAAAAGTGGCGTTTTTACATGAAAGATAACCCGTACGTTTCGTCAGGTCAAAAGCAATAATGTCTTTCGTGTCTTTTCGCTGTAAAGAAATAAGAGTTTTCTCTCTTCTCATATGGTCTACTGATATTTCATAGTGATTTAATATTTTTTAGATATAAACATTTTTTATCTCATATTTAAACCTTAAGCCTGTAGTTTGCTATACTGAATATATTAAGGAGAGACATGACAAAGTTATATATTCCTGTGCTCGCTGGAACGACGCGCGAACAACGTAAAAGCATTTATGCGGCCCGATTGGTCGCAGAAGTCGGTGCAACATTTGAAGAGGTTGAAACGGAACTGATTGACCCAAAAGACTTTTATTTTCCCGGTGATGGCAACGATCCAGAGGGAAAAGATGCGCGCTATACGGCCGTCACAAAACGCGCCGAGGGATTTTTTATCGTCACGCCCGAATATAATCATAGTATTCCCGGAACGCTGAAGCGAATGCTGGACAGTGAGCTCGAACATTACCTTCACAAGCCGGTTGCTTTTGCTGGTGCATCATCTGGTCAGTGGGGCGGCGTCAGGGCAATTGAGGCGTTAGTAACCGCAGTACGGGAAATGGGTATGGTGGCAACATTTACCGATATGCATTTTCCAAAAGTCCAGGACCTGTTCGACGACGAAGGCAACTTGTTGAATGAAGCCTACCGGGAATTTGTAAAAGGTGCATGGGTGGAGCTGATATGGATGACCAAGACCATGAAACTAGGTCGTGAAACAATCCACAACTCGCATCAGTCCTAACTCCTTAGCAACATTGGGCCCAATCTGTTACAATGGATAGGTTGTGATTGCCGATATAACTATTTCAGAAAAGTCCTTTGGGCCAAAATCGCTCATGTCGAATGTGAGATTTACTATTACTGACGGCGAAAAAATCGGCATTATCGGACGGAACGGCGTTGGCAAATCGACGCTTTTTGGCATCCTGGCTGGGCATGATAAGGATTTTACCGGCGACATTATCTATAAACCCGGTACCGTGATTGTGGCGACCCAGCAGGAATACCATGATGTTGGCGACCAGACAGTGCTGAAATATATTCTGCAAGGTCTTCCTGAATATGCTGCGCTCAGCCACATCATCGAAACCTACCCGCTGACTATGGGCGACAACATGAAGATAATTAACGAATATAGTGATGCCCTGGTTCGTTTTGACGACAAAGGTTTTTACCAAATTGAAGAACAAATTGAACGAGAACTCGCAAACTTCCAGTTGCCAGATATTGCCCACCGTGAGTTCTCTACTCTTTCTGGTGGTCAGAAGCGTCTGGTTGAGGTTGTCAAGATTATGCACTCTGATGCTCAACTTGCGTTAGTCGACGAACCAACCAATCACATGGACTACATCGCCAAAGAGCAGTTTATCGAGTGGTTAAAAAGCGCCCGCGAAGCGGTACTTTTGATTACTCACGACCGCGATGTGCTTCGCGTCGTTGACCGTATTGTTGAACTGAAAGACGGCGGTTCTCAGTCTTTCAAAGGCAACTACGATGCATACTTAAAACAAAATGCCGTCTCAACCGGCAGCCAAATGAATGAATTTGAAATGATTGAAAAACGAGTCGTCAACCTTAAAGCAAAAGTTATTGAATACCAACGATTAAAGGAAAAATCTCGCCACGGCGGAACGATTCAACGATTCAAACGGCTAGAAGAAGAGTCTCGTAAAGAACTGGCGGAGTTACAAACCCGCACCAAACCAACGTTTTGGATTGATAAAGATTCCGTCGACAATCTTAACTACAAAGTTGCCGCCCAGTATGACAAATTCAAAGCGAGAAATGTTCGCATTCATTTAAAGTCGGATGAATCACGCAGCAAGCACGTACTGATTTCTGCTCGCGATCTAAGTCTTGGCTATGACAGCCCTCTTTTTAAAGGTATTAACATCGACCTCCGCGAAGGCGAAGCGATCGAATTTCGTGGAAGAAATGGTGCTGGTAAAACAACGCTTATTAAAGCAATTCTGGGCGATGATTCAGTGACGACTTACGCTGGTGATTTACTACTCGACAAACAAGTCCGTGTTGGCATCTACGAACAGGAGGTGTCGTCGACATACTTCGAAATGCCGCTTGAGGAAGCAATTGAACGCATGTACTTATCACGTGAGCTGCCTATTTCTACGACCAAAATCCGTTCGATCATGAGCGATTATCTCTTCAACGAAGGCGACGGCAAGACGCCAGTCAAGCGCCTTTCAGGTGGTCAGAAAGCACGATTCCAGTTAATTGCCATGCTGGCAAATGATCCGCAACTCCTTATTCTCGATGAACCGACCAACCACCTTGACCTTCCAAGTGTCGAAGAGCTCGAAACGGCGCTTTTAAAGTATTCTGGCGCGATTATCTATGTCAGTCACGATGGCTATTTCCGTGACAAATTGTCTGGTGACGTGTTGAAAATTGGTGCGCAGTAAGACGCAATACGTGCATATAAAAATGACTCCTTGTAGAGTCATTTTTTAATTATTGATTAGAAGCGTGCTAATTTCAGTTTCAGACTTTTGAGCTTTTTCTTCAAAAGTCGTTTTCGAGCAGCTCCATGCCAGCTTTTATGCTTTGCCATAAGGGTTTGATATCCAACTCGTCGTTATATATATTGGTATGATTATACCATAGTCCCTCTCTTGCCTATCTTTTTATTGCTCTACGCTACTGACAAGAGTATAGTCATAAGCATGAATAAAAAACACTTATCAAAGTTTCGAGTCAAAGACAAAGTTCTTAAACATGAGTTAGCCAGGGCGCATGGGATGATTATCCTTTTAGTAATTACCTTAATGGCAATACTCGCTATTTCAAGTTCATATAATGTTGTCTTTGATCCAACGTTGACGCTGATTGCGAATATTCTACTTGCATTTGTGGGACTACTTTCACTGGCTGTCTTTGCATCATTGATCAAGAAACGTAAATAAGGGCAGGCGTAACAGCTAATCAAGAATATATTCCATGAGTTTGTAATATCGGACCGGCAGAGCGTCGTCGTAGGCGTTTGGGCGGAATTGTAGGTGCAATTGCAACACTGGTGATTCTTGCGGGGCTTTTACTAATTGATGCATCGATCTGGTGGCGACTTATTCTTATTATCCCCGCATCGGGGTCGGCAACTGGCTTTTTGCAAGATGCGCTGCATATTTGTGCTGGCTTTGGTATGAAAGGTACCTACAATGTCATTAATAGTGCTGGTGTGGTTAATGATGTTGACTTAGAAGAATTCCGCTTGAAAGACAAACGAAAAGCCCTGAACATTGTTATGTGGTCGGGGCTTATTGGTATTGCATTCTCAGTACTCAGTTTGTTTATTTCTCGTTAACCTGAGTTGGGTGACTATCCCCCAACAACAAGTAATTCACCTACCTAGTCCTTGAACCCATTTCTGTAACCTGCTATCATGCGCCGCACAGGCCGCTTGAGCCCCTCAGTTGAGGGGCTCTTTGTGTCCAAAAATATCGGCTATTCGTTCAATTGGTAGGACAATCGTGTGAGAAGCGAAAGATGCTGGTTCGATCCCAGCATAGACCGACTAAATCAATCGAAAATCAAAGAACTCCCGAAGGAGCCTTTGATCGTGTGAGAAGCGTTATATGCATGATAACGCAATTCTTAGAATTGTCAAAATTATGCAGCCGACATTAAACGATTCGTACGTAATTAACAGACACAAATACTTGCTTTATAACAAGTATTTTGCTACAATTATGTACAGTATGAGATACACAATAAAAGACTTCCGTCGTGACTTTCCAAACGATGACGTTTGTCTTGATACCGTCTTTAAAGAACGATACGGTGACATAGATACGTGTCCTTCTTGTGGTGTGATTGGAACGCATTTCTACCGTGTCAAGGGACGAAAGTGTTACGCATGTGAGTGGTGTGGGTATCAGTTGCACCCATTGGCTGAGACGATTTTCCATAAGTCGTCAACTCCTCTGACGAGTTGGTTTTATGCGATTTACCTTTTTAGCGTGAGTAAGAACGGTGTAGCGGCTAAAGAGCTGGAGCGACACTTGGGAGTAACTTATAAAACGGCTCATCTCATGGCTCGTCAAATTCGTTCTTTAATGGCGCAAGCTGACGGTGGTTTAAGTGGAACGGTTGAAGCTGATGAAACTTATATAGGTGGCCACAGACGATCAACCGCGCGATGGGAAAACAAGTCACCTGTACTGGGTGTCGTAGAGCGTGGTGGTGAAGTTCGCGCAAAGGTAACAATAGGTGCAAATGCAAGTACCGCGCTGCCATTTCTCCGCAACAACGTCGAAAAAGATGGGTTCATCATGACCGACGATAGCAAGGTTTATCACCGTCTCAAACGTGAGTACGGGCATGATGTCATTAACCACTCAGAGAAGAAATACGGGCGAGGTATTGTATACACAAACACTATCGAGGGTTTTTGGTCGCAGATGAAGCGCTCGATCGACGGGACGTACCACGCTGTTTCGCCGAAGTATCTCCAGCTTTACGTGAACGAGTTTGTTTTCCGTTATAACCTTCGGGGTGTCGTTGTTTATCCAGCTCTTTTGGAACGGGCGTCGAAGCCCGTCGAATCAATTCTTTAAAGAGTTTTTTGCCTGGTTTCATAACTTCATTATACTATTGCGCAATGACATTTAAGAGCCATATGGCGATAAAAGGCAACAAAATAATACCTACGAGTACGGCAAGTCCAACAAGCACCTTGGCGATATTCTTCCCGAGTTCCGACCGACTGATTGCGACTAAGATAATAATAACCCCGACACCGATGAGTGTGGCTTGCATATAGTTTTCTCCCCTTAAAATAAAATGGACAGCCATTGCGGCTGTCTAGACCCATAAACGGAGATTGAACTTCATTTACTTAACAATGGCTGCCCATTTCAGCAAATGAAATTAAACTAATCCCCGTACGAATTTATGGTTCTAGACGGAGATTATTATAGCACGTTTTGGATTTTAGGGGTTACTTGCTGTGGAGGGATAGTCACCATGATATTACTAGCTTTTTTCATCAAATATGATAAGATAATACCTATGAAAATCGTATATGTAACGGGAAATATGCAAAAAGTTGCAGATGCACGTGCACGCCTTGACCGACATGGAATGAGTGTTGAACAACAAAAAGTAAATACACTTGAAATCCAAAGTGATTCGATAGCGGAGATTGCTCGTCATAAAGCACAGCAAGCCTATGAAATCATCGGCAAGCCTTTAGTCGTCAACGATGCGGGTTGGATTATTCCTGCGCTCAAAGGCTTTCCCGGTCCCTATATGCGATATATCAATGAATGGCTCACCGCAAGCGATTTGTTAGCGTTAATGAAGGATAAGTCAGATAGAAGTATTGTTCTCAAGGAAGTGCTTGCCTACCACGATGGCAAAAAGATATCGGTATTCGAAAAAGATACGTTCGGTACTATTGTTGAATCTCCCCGCGGAGGTGGTGGTCAGGAATCTGATAAAGTTGTTTGTTTAGATGTAGCATCTGGAAAAACAATAGCTGAGCAACTCGACGAAGATGTGGGTAGTGATCCTATTGATCAAGATACAGTATGGGACATTTTTGTTAAGGCTATGAAAGTATAGGCGTGTCTGTCATTAGTCGCCAATAACAGCAGTTTTGGAACGGTTCTTCAACGGTTGAGTATTTTGCTGATAAACTTCCTGATTCAAGGATTATTGATTTTCTAGAAAGTCATTATGCACCCCAAAATGGACTAAAAGCACTTGATTTGGGATGTGGTGGTGGAAGACACAGTGAACTATTGGCTGCATATGGGTTTGATCTGGATTCAGTTGATGTTAATCCGGCAATGTTGGAAAAAACAGCCGTACGCCTTAAAGCAAAAAATCTTGAAGGAAATGTTCAAAATGGATCTATTCTCAAGCTTCCATTTAAAGATGAACGTTTTGATATTGTTGTGGCAACCGGAGTGCTTCACCAGGCAAAGTCGATTGACGAATATAAAGCTGCTATAAGTGAGCTTGGGCGTGTAACCGCACCGAGTGGTGCTGTCCTCCTTAATATCTTTACGAATGATGTATGGGATGATAGCTATAAGACCTTGGACGATACACATAACGCTGTGATTACGAAAGAAGGGCCTGGTATGACACTGCTTTCAAAAGAAAGCTTTGTTCAGTATATGAATGATGCGAGGTTTAATCTAGAAGTTGATTATGGCGTTGATATTAAACAGGAAAATACAGGAGCACGTGCAGTTTTTCGCGCAGTTTTCCGTAAGGAAGCAAAAGGAGCATCTTAATGTCGCTACGTAATAAAGAAATTCTCGAAGCTCTCGAGCAAAAGAAGCAACCAGTTTTAAGTTTTGAAGTCGATAATGCGCGTATGTCACTAGCCCGTTATATTGTCGAACGTGACGGACTTACCGGTCAGATGCGAGAAGCCTATGAGCAAACATCTGAGACATGGCATGATAACGCTGCGGCAGATAGTATTAATAGCGCTGCTGGCATTTTAGCTGAGGCCGCAAAACGCGCGATTACAATTATGAAAGACTCAGTTGTCTTTAGCGAAGAGTTTGAGCTCGAGGATGGTGTGACCCTCGGAAGCATTATATCGATGCGTTATGGCCAATCGGAACCTGAGAATTATTTTTTTACAGGAGTAACACGTGAACTTCCTGATGAGCTAATCCAGCAACTTCACGATCAAGGTCATGATGAGTTCGGCATTTTTACGATAAGCAGCCCAATGGGGCAGGTGCTGCTAGGTAAGAAAATTGGTGAAAAGATTCCTTTTCAAACGCCTCGTGGTACTACAGTTGAATTGACAATTGACGAAATCAATCCATTACGACTTCCTGCGTCTCAAAAAATTCAAAATTAAGATATTCAAAAAAAATAAATACGCCCACTAGACGGTGGGCGTATTTTGATAACGATAGAATTAGCGGCGATTTTGGGTCTGCGTAGGAACGAAAGTGAATGCTTTTCCACTTGCGCCACCACGACCAGTACGACCGATACGGTGCACGTAATCTTCGTAAGTTGCCGGTTGGTCAAAGTTAATCACGTGGCTGACGTTAGGTATATCAAGTCCGCGGGCAGCAACGTCGGTTGCCACCATGATATTGACTTTGTTGTCCTTAAACGACTTCAGTGCGCGTTGCCTCTGTGACTGTGATTTGTTACCGTGGATGGCAACAGAGCTAAAGCCGTTATGCTCAAGGTGATCAGAAAGACGTTGGACGCCGAACTTTGTTTCACCAAAGACGAGCACTTTATCAAAATCTTCACCCGCTAGCATCGTGACGAGTGTCTCAAGTTTGTGATCTTTGTCGCGGGCTTCAACGATGTCTTGTTCAACATGTTCACTGGTATCAGCCGTCCGAACAGACACTTCTACGGGGTTGTTAAGGAACGTATTTACCAGTGCTTGAATGGTCGGGGTAATTGTTGCGCTAAAGAAAAGTGTTTGACGATCACGTGGGGTTTGATCGACGATCTCACGAATGTCGTTAATGAATCCCATGTCGAGCATACGGTCAGCTTCGTCGAGGACAAGGTAAGACACGCTATCTAGCTTGAGTTCACTTCGCTTCATAAGGTCCTTCAGACGACCAGGTGTACCAATAATAACGTGTGGTCGGCGACGAAGATCACGGATCTGACGGTCGATGTTCATACCACCGACACAAAGTGCCGAGTAAAGACGCATGCCACGTGAAAATTCACGGAATTGTTCGTCGATTTGCACGGCGAGTTCACGCGTTGGCGCCATGATGAGGACAGAGTAAAACATCTGTCCGCTCAATTTATTTTTTGCATGTATTTTTTCGATAATCGGAAGAATAAAAGCTGCTGTCTTCCCAGTACCGGTGTTCGCAAGTCCGATGACGTCTTTTCCTTCAAGGATTAGTGGGATGGCTTGGTCTTGGATGGCGCTCGGGATTTTGTAGCCCTTTTCAATAATGTTATGTTGTACATCTGGGCTAAAAGCAAAGTCTTTGAACGCATGCTTTGATTCGTACACCACCTCTTCAGCTTGTGAAACTGCTTTGTTGATGAACTTACTTGGGTGAATATATGCGCCACGTCGGACGCCATTACCACTACCCCGTCGTTGATGAGAGCCGCCAAATGAACGGTGACCCGGACGTGCGCCACGAGGTTTGGCAGATGAGCGATGTTGGCCATAAGGCATAAGTATAGTTCCCTTTCTGGGATAAGTAGTATGTACACAGACGAACAGCGAGAACCATCGATTACATCGATTTCTCACTAGGTAAAGTCTTTTTGCCTTAAGTCATTTGTGCTTACTTTTGGCGTACTAACCGTGAGAGGCGGTATCCATTCGGATGCGATAGGTTAATCATAGCACAAGCTAGTTTATTTGTCTAGGGATGAACTCAGATTGATAATGACGCTTTTAGCATGACACGATTGGTCCTAAACATTTAAAGAACACTGATAATAAGACTCAGAGTGACGACCGCCCCAACACCATAATTGAGCCATATAAATCGACGCCAGCCTTGATTGGCGTTGGCTGACGTCTTATCCGTCACTTTTAGATATGCCGCAGCATTTGCGACGTAAGCAAGTCCAGCCAGTGCGATAATCAGCGCAGCACCACCTTGCACCGCGACGACGACCACCGAAAGGAGGTATAGTATTGTGCTTAGCCACACTGTTGCTCGGGCGCCTATCATGGTGGCGATAGACTGGAGCTTACCTCTTCGATCTGGTATGACATCCTGGACCGCTCCAAAAGCATGACTGGCGATGCCCCATAAAAATAACGCCAGTGCAAACGGCCAAGCCTTCGGTTGAAAGCCAGTGATAGCAACCGCAAAGACCATCGGGCCAACAAAGTGAATGCTGCTGGTGATAGAATCGAGAAAAGCAATTTCTTTGAATCGTAGTCCCTTAACGCTATAGGCAATCACAAAAAAGATAAGCGCCGCAAAAATAGCAGCGGCTTGGATCGGCGTCAGTAGAATAAGCGCAATACTAAACGGGGCGGCAGTAATCACCGATGTCCATAAGATTGTCGGATGAAACTTTTTTGTTTCAGCGGCACCTTCAAGGCTGTTTTTACGAGAGTTACGAATATCAGATTCGTAGTCATAGACGTCATTAATACCGTACATAAGTAAATTGTATGGTATCAAGAAAAACAGCGTGCCAATAAAAAATAATCCATCTAATTTTCCACCGAGAATGATATATGTTGCAGCAAATGGATAGGCAGTATTGACCCATGAAATCGGTCGTGAGACTTTGAATAATCTCATCAGGCTACTTGTGACGGTGCTCATTCTTTTCTCCTAGACGGTTCCACACAAGCGGGACGATACAGGCGGCATATAGTGCGTAAAAAAAATCTTCAATTGGTGCACCGAAAAATGTGAGTCCCAGAATTTTTGATGGTGCGTACTGAAAAAACTGCAGATAAATCATGAGCGGATCAAAAATCGCCGTTAAAATAAGAAGTCCAGCTAGCGTTAGCCACCATGCTTTTGGTATTTTCTTAATTTTTTTTGGCAAGAACATGATGAGGGTTATGAAAAAAATGATATTTAAGACTAAATAGGTCATTCTGCCCGCCTCGTCTTTACAAATCGGTAGATAAGTAGCGCCGTGTAACTAAGCACAAATAGAAAGAATAGTTCTTCAACCGGAAATTCCGGTACGATACTAAATGGCAGCATATACGGTGAATCACCACGCGAGAAAATACCCAACCGAATACCAAACAGATCCCAAACACTAAAGAGCCAGGTGGTGATAGCAAGAGTCAGGGCGCTTCGCCGGGCATCGTAAAAAAATGCTAACTTGTATTTTCGATCGAGAATAAAGAGGCACAAAATGACAAAAAGTAAGCTGGTAAGATACAACCACGGCATTACCGAGCCTTTTCTACTTTCTGGATTGGTCCGCCTGTTTTTATGTTCATAATTCTTTTATACACTAGTTCAGCGCTAATGAGGCACATAGGCAAACCAATGCCGGGTACGGTTGAGGCACCAACGTAATATAAGTTTTGTAGTTTTTTACTTTTATTGGGAATGCGCCACATCGCGCTTTGTTTTAAAAGGTGTGACATGCCCAGGGCAGTTCCCTGCCAAGAATTAAATGTCCGCATAAAATCACTCGGTCCGAATGTTTCGAGTGTGATAATACGCTTTTTTAAATCTGGCACAGCAATGCTTGTAGCAATTTGTTCGATGAATCGATCAGCCAGTTTTCTTTCACCAACTTTGCTGATATGAACACCAGTGGGTAACGGGACAAGGACAAAAAGATTTTCATGTCCTTTTGGCGCGGTAGTAGGATCGGTTGCGGTTGTTCGGCTGACGTAGAGTGAAGCGGAATCAGGGATGGTCTTCGTGTCGTACATCGCTTTGAAGTTTTCTTTCCATTTTTCAACGAAAAATAAGTTATGGTGCCTAAGTTGGGGCAAATTGCCTTTGACGCCGATATATAGAAGCAGCGCCGAAATACCCGCCTCTTTCTTGCGCCAGAAACTTTCCGGATAACTACGGGCTGGTTGGTGTAATAATTTTGTTTCTGTATGATGCAAGTCGGCATTTGAAATAATAATGTCGGCTGCAATATGTTTTTTGTTGACAACGACCGCCGTCGCCACTTTTTTATCATGGATGATTGCCGTGACATCACTATTCAGGTGATAGTGCACACCAAGTGTTTTGCCGATATCGACCAGGATTGTTATGAGTGAATACATACCTCTGGCGGGGTAATAAACACCTTCTTTAAAATCAATCGCACTCATTAGGCTGTACGTCGCCGGGGCTTTAAAGGGTGATGTCCCCAGGAACACCATCGGGTATTCAAGGATTTGTTGGAGTGGTTTGCTGGTCACAAATTTTTTGACATGTGAGTGGATCGAAGTGAGTAATAATTTTGTTAAACGACCAGTTGATGCCACTACTTCCCTATGTAAAAAATCTTTGCTATTTGAAAAGTTTGTATAAAGAAAGCGGCGCATCGCTAGCTGATAAATTTCATCACCTTCTTTGACGTATGCCTTTAGTTTCGCGCCGGCTCCTTTTTCGATTGCCTCGAACTGCCCCATATCTTTTTCAAGGTCACCGTTTATGGTGATCGGCTGGTGGTTTTCAAAAAATACCTTGTAAGCCGGCGTGAGTTTTTTAATTGCCAGTTCTTTATTAACGTCAAGAGCAAACAACTGAAAATACTGCTTGAACACTTCAGGCATAAGATACCAAGACGGACCAGTATCGAACGTGAAGCCTTTTTGTGTGCGCTGACCGGCTCGTCCGCCTAGTTGATCGTTTTTTTCGTACACGTGAACATCGAAGCCGGCTTTTTGAAGCATATTTGCCGCCGCTAAGCCCCCTATGCCAGCCCCGATAATTACAACTTTCTTAGTCACTTTCCCTGCCTAACGAATTTCTTAGAAATAACGCTGCTTTTTTCAGGTCGTTTACTCGAAGGCGGTTTTGTTTCAATGAAGCAGACGACGTTTGTTTTATTATTTTTAATAATTCTCTGTAATACTGGTAACTAAGCTGAACGGCTTTACGAGATGATGATGGTAGTTTTGCTATCGCCTTTGCTGCCAGGGCAAGGTCATGTTCAATGTCTTTTTCGATAGTATTTTTGGCATCTTTATCAAAAGTTTCGAAGGAGCCAATCGGAAAATACCAGCGCCCGAGTCCCTTAGCATCGGCGGCGATATCGCGAAGAAAGTTGATCTTCTGATAGGCTGCGCCCAGATGTTTTGCACCAGTTTTAAGTGAATCGTACAACGATGTGTGATTAGTAAAGATCTTTAGGCACATCAGTCCCACGACTTCGGCAGACCCGTAAATATATGTTTCGTAACGTTTTTGGTCGAAATGCTGTGGAACGAGGTCCATGCGCATGCTTTCGAAAAATGGCGTGATGAGAGTGTTATCAATTGCGAATTGACGAGCGGTTGAGGCAAAAGCATGAATAATCGGGTTGGTGCTGTAGCCGGATCGCAGTGTCTGTTTTATTTCGGCTTCCAGATTATTAAGTAAATCCCGCTGGTTTGCTCCTTTATAGGTGTCAACGATTTCGTCAGCGATCCGGACAAATCCGTAAATTGCGTAGATATGCGGACGCAGGGAGGCTGCAAACAAGCGAATGCTCAGTCCGAATGAAGTGGAATAGGTCGTAGTGATAAGCTTACTGGCTTTGTAGCTTGCAGCGGTGTAGCGGTCCATTATGTGTCTCGTTTCACGCACAAATCAATCAGTTGCCCAAAAGCTTCACGATGCTTTATGTCGATATCGAGCGATTGCAGCAAGCTATGGCAGTATTCCTGATAGTCGATAATACATTTTTCAATGGCTTCTTTGGCTCCACTTTCGGCTAAGAGCGTCTTGACGCGGTCGATATCATCTGTCGAGGCATCGCGGCGGCCAAACAGCGTATTGAACTCCATTAGCTGCGTTTCAGTCGCGCTGGTTCGAAATGCTTCGATCAGCAGGGTTTGCTTACCTTCCGTTATATCGCTATCGACGCTTTTACCTGTTTTCGAGGCATTGCCGAAGACGCCCAGTACATCGTCGCGCAATTGATAAGCAATTCCCAGCTGTTCACCAAGTTTTCTAAGAATGTTGCGCTGGATAGGACTTGCTTCTGCCAGCGTTGCTCCTATAAGTAGCGGGCTGATGAATGAATAGCTGGCTGTTTTAAGGCTGGCAATCACTAACGGATCAGTAGAGCCGAAGCCTCTAAAGGGAGTTTCTGTGTCAAGGAGTTCTCCACCGACAACCTGAAAAATAGCGTGTGAAAGTAAACGCTGGATTTTTATAATGAGCGTTGGTTCAATATCTGCCTTGGCAATTACATGGTAGGCCTCTGAAATAAGTAAGTCACCCGCAAGGAGAGCAGCACTTTCCGCGTAGTGACGGCGAACTACGGTATCGTCAATCAATTCTTCGTAGTGGTCTACGTACTGTTGGGTCATATTTTTTACCCCATAGCGCATGACGTCGCGATCAATAATATCGTCATGGATGAGCATAGCAAGGTGCAGTAACTCCTGCGACGCTGCGGCCGGTAACATGCGCTGCAGCGAGAGGCCGCCGAATGCCTCATACGTCAGTAGTGTCATATAAGAGCGCAGTCGTTTGCCGCCAGCACTGTATAAATAATGAATATCTTGCCACATCGTTTCGTAGTGCGGATTAACACGGCGTGCGTTTTCGGTCAGTTGCCGTAAGAGTGGTGCAATAAAAGCGTCAACCATAGCCTTTGAATCGACTGGGGCTAACGCTTTTTGCGTCGAAATGCCAGTGTGCTTCATGTCCCCTACTATAGCATAATGGGGTTCCTCTCTTGCCATTAAACAATGAAGAAGGGGCCCCCTTTCGGGGACCCCTCTTGTCTTCACGAGACAAGCAACCATCTTTTTAGGGACGGGACGCCAGGGATGGCGGATTTTTGATCAAGTATCTGCTTGATCAGCCAGGTTCGTTGACTTACGACGCGGCTGCGTGACGACCAGTGATGCGACGGATGACTCGGAAGAGCCAGCGACGCGTCGGGTTGATCAGTAGCAGACCGAGCACGAGGAAGCCGAGACCACCGATGACACCTGTGGTGGTGTCCACCCCGGTGAAGGCCAGCTTCGACGGCGGGTTACCGTGCGTCGAAGTGGTCGTCGTGATGGTGGTAGTGGTCGGCGGCGTCGGCGGAGTCGTCGGCGGCGTGGTCGCGCACGGCACGTTCGTGAAGGTGTAGCTCCACTGAGCAGCGTACTTGACTTCGTCGATCGATGTCAGGACCGTGTACGTGTCCTTCGGTCCCGGCTCGGCGACAGTCGCCCCATTGGATGGGACGAACGTGACCACTGAGGTGCGAACACCATCTTTGGTCACCGTGTCGACCACACTGTAGGTGCCCTGGTTGGACTTGTAGAAGCTGAGCGTCTCGACGTCTCCGACGTTCGGGAAGTCCCTGACGATGGTAGGCTTACCATCGAGGATTCCGGGAACGTTGGTGGAGTCATCGCTCGTGCCACAGCCTTCGTTGAACCAGACGTTCTCGGGCTGCACCGTCGGAACGGTGCAGTCAAGAGACGTCGGGTTGACCAGGGTGTACTCCAGCTTGGTGGGTCCGGTGTAACTGAACCCACTTTGAACGACCACCGGAACGCTCCAGAGGCCGTAAATGCTAGAACCATCGCCACGCGCGTTCGGGTAGTCCTCGGCACGGATGGATCCCGTGCCGGTGAAACCGTTGACGCTCAGCCCCGCAGGGATGGTGTAGTTGATGGTGCTGTACGGTACCTTGCAGGTCGGTCCGTCCACCGTAATGGTGGGCGTCCCCGAGACCGGAGTCGTCGGGGTGACGTAGTCAAACGTGTAGCTGGTGCAGCCAGCGGTGAGGTTAGTCACCGTCCAGTTGCCCACCACGCCCGAGCCGAGGCTCAGGCCGAGTTCGATTACCTTCGCTTTGGGGTTAGCCGCCACGAAGTCTGCCCACGATCCGAAGGAGGTGTAGCCCATGCCACTCGGCACGTTAAAGCCGGGCTTGTTGACCCACCAGTTCTGACTGCCGTAAGCCCAGGGCTCGCCCACGAGGTAGCCGTCCCAGGTGCCGTTGCCATCGACATCGATGCCGACCTGCATGCCCGGCTTGACGCCGGACCCACCGTTTGCGAACGTGACGCTGGGCTCCCCGAACTGGGAGAGCGGCGTCGGCGTGATCGCACGGTACAGGGTCGCCTTGTTCTGACTTGACCCCGGGTTGGCGGTGTCCGTCGTCTGGAAGTTCACACCTCCAGAAACGAACGACACCTTGCCGGTGGCACGCGTGTCCGACTGATACCAGCCGCTAGCGTCCAGGTTGGTTGCCTTCGGACCAGTTGTGATCGTCGGGCAGACCTTGGGAGTCGGCGGCTTGGGGCAGTTCGGCGTGGTGATCACCTTGTAGGGGTTCACATCTTTGCCGAGTGCACCGTACGCCAAGTCCTCCTTGGGAATGTTCGGTCCGTACAGCTTGCCGCCAGCGATCAGGTCGTTGGTCGTCTTGCTGTTGTTGTACAGGTCGATCTGGTAGGATGACCCGCAGACGAACTTTGTGGACGTGTCGAGCAGACTAAGGCTGGCGGTGTCGGTGAGGACGTTGTCAGCGAAGGTCTGGTTCGGGTTCCACAGATTGGAGGGTCCACCTGGAATGAACCAGGCGACCAGGTTGTACTTCGGCGCTTTCGGCGGTGCCGGCAGCGTGTCAGTCTTCACCTTGGTCGCCACGCTGGGTTGAGCCGAAGTGTCCGTTGGCGTTGCGGAGGCGGCGGGTGCCGGCTCTGTTGCCTGAGGAACGACGTCGGCGGGTGCCGATGGCGCGTTGGTACTTGTGGGACTCGGTGTGGGCGACGTGGTCACCGGCGTGCTTGGCTCCGGTGAAGGAGTCGGCGGGGCCGGCGTCTGCGTAGTCGAAGGCTCCGGTGAGGGAGTCGCGACCGGCGCAGCGACCGTTGTCGTGTCGGTACTGGACGGTGTCGGAGCACCCTCGGCAAAAGCCGGGGATACCCCACTCAGCCCCAGCGCGACCAGCGCTGTTACTGCCACCGCCATGGTGGTTGTCTTTGGAGGCCGCATTCTAGGAATGCCTTTCTCTTCAGGATGGGTGGCATCAGCGGGACTGCTGATGTTTTAGGGATGAACCTGTGTCTGTCATAAGCCTAAGATTTAAGGTGCCGCTGGGGCACCTTAAAGCAAAGGTCCACAGCAACTTGGTGATTATAGCACAAAATTATAACATTGTAAATATCCGTAACCGTTATCAGACGATGAAGTCACGCTTGACGCTCATGCTATAGACAGGTGTATACTAAGTACAGTCATATAAGTACTTCATTCCTTATGAAAATAAATAAGGATAAGATTTTCACTTATAGGCTTCAAGAAGCCACCAAACGTTCTGATGCACTCTATAGAAAGACATATTCTTATCTGTAAGCGCCCCTCATGATCGCTACAATTCTCCGTGATATTTAGTAAACAGGAAGTCCTCGAGTCAAAGCGGTCTCACTTCCCTCTCTAAATCTCTCCTCCGTCTCTAACCGGAATATAAAAGCCGCTGCTGACCAGAAAATAATGTTGTCAGCTTATTTGCTTTACTCGACCACATAAACTTATTTTGGAGAATATCAACATGAATCGTATCACTATCAACGAAGAAATCGCCGTGACAAAAATGGGGTTTAAAAAAGACCTTTCGGCCTATCCGCGTCGTATGGAATTTCGCGGTACTATCTATGAGTTCCTTGACGCTGGACTGCGCTGTCTCATCCGTTCTGGTGAGCAAATGGCCGAGATCATCACGCTGACTGATGGACAATCACAGTATCGTCTTCGTAGTGACAATCACGGCGGCAACTGGACATTACTGAGTATTATCTCTTAATGCACGCGTCCACCATGTAAAAACCCGGCTGGTATGTTGCCGGTTTTTTATTATCGCCTTCTTTATTCCTGCGGGTCCATAACGCATCGTCTTCCCCACAATTTGTGCAATTCAACCACAAAGACAAGCACCGTGAATGCGATGAGACCGCTCACAAAAAGATCACCAAGTGCAATGGGATAAATGCCAAGCAGATTTTTTAACGGTCCAAACATGGCAATGATCTGCAGGGTTATGGATACTGCTAGACCAATGTAGAAAGGTTTGTTAATAACTTTTAGGCGACTAAAGAGCGATTGGAAGGTACTTCGAGCGTTAAAGGCATTTGCCCACTGCATGACGACCAGGGCGGCAAATGCAACTGTACGTCCGTAATCTGCTCCATATCTCATGTTAAAGAATGCATACATCCCTACCGCCATGCTTGCCATGGTAACGGCAACCAATACGATTCTAAATATAATGTATCGACTCAGTAGTGGTGACGTTGGTGTGATCGGTTTCACACGCATAATGTGTTTTTCACCTGGCTCAAGACCAAGCGGAATGACCATTGCCGTATCTGTCACTAAGTTTACCCACAAAATCTGAACTGGCGAAAGAGGCATCGGAAAGCCAATGGCAATCGAGATGACAGCGGTTGCGGCTTCGCCAATGTTGGTCGAAAGAAGGTAAAATAACATACGCTTGATATTTGAAAAAATAATGCGACCTTCTTTCATGGCTCGAATAATACTCTCGAAATCGTTATTGAGGAGAATAATATCACCGGCGTCCTTCGCTATTTGTGAGCCGCTCCCCATTGCAACGCCAACATGAGCACTTGACAAGGCTGGTACGTCGTTGACGCCATCGCCTGTCATGGCGGTGACCTCCTTCATTTTAAGTGCCTGAAGGATACGAAACTTGTTTTCGGGCGTAACACGTGAAAAGACAAACGATGTGGCGACTCTTTTTTGCAGTTGTTTATCTGTTAAATTTCCTATTTCACGACTATCAAAAACCTGGTCTCTTGATTGAATCAGTCCTAGTTGTCGACCAATATGATAGGCGGTCTCGAAATGGTCACCCGTTATCATACGCACGGTTACTCCCGCAAGCTGGGCTGTGGTAATTGCACGACGAGCCGTCGGTCGAAGTGTATCGGCAACCGCTATAAAACCAACGAAGGTGAAGACGTGACGGGATGATAGTTCTTCAAATGCTTCAACTGGGTTTTTTACGACGCTCGTGGCAAGTGCAATCACACGGTAGCCCTCTGAAGTTAATGCCTGTAGTGCTTGTTCGGCTTCTTCTTTGTTAGCAGAGGATAAGTGACTGTGTTCAATCACCCTTTCTGGTGCGCCCTTGACAACCAGTTCATATAGTCCCTCGTGATGCCAAATGTTACCACTCATTGAGAAAGTCTGGTTGAACGGTAACTTTTTAATTGGTTCGCCTTTTAATTGAACTAATTCCTCTGCCTCAGTGAATTCAATCATTGCGATATCAAGCGGATCCCGTGTGTGCTGGCCGTGATGATTTATGGTACGATGCGCAATCGTTGGCAGATGGTGCTGATTTTTCTCTGGTTGCCAAGTCTTTTGTACGGACAGTTTATTCTCTGTTAACGTCCCGGTTTTATCGGTTGCAATAGTGGTGATAACGCCAATCGTCTCGATTGCTCTCATGCTCCGTACAAGCGCTTTTTTGGCGGCCATTCGACGCATGCCTAGGACAAGGATAACAGATATGGCGACTGGTAGACCTTCTGGTACGGCAGACACAGAAAGTGCCAGGACAAAACGCAGCGCCTCGCTAAATTCAATGCCACGGACAATTGCAAGGATAAAGGCACCCACTGCCAACCCGCCGACACCCATAATTACGTAGCTTAATAGCTTGTCGATCTTTTTTTGGACGGGACTGGTACTCGCCTCTGATGACTTCCGCGACAAAGCGGCAATGTGACCAAACTCAGTCGAGTTACCAGTATACACAACAATGCCGGTTGCGTGACCCGATACGATGAACGAACCCTGAAAAAGCATATTTGACTGTTCGTAGACCTCTTTTTTACCGTGTAAAGCATCGGTGTTTTTTTGTACCGGCACTGATTCACCGGTCAAGACAGATTCGTCGACACGAAGCGTGTTGGTTGTCATAAGACGTACATCTGCGGGTACCTTGTCGCCTTCATTGAGTTGAATGACATCACCCGGTACCAGATCTGAATCGTCAATATAACGAGTTTCACCGCCCCTAACGACTTCAATGCGCTGAGCGGTGTGCTTTTGAAGCGACCTGAGGATACGTTCGGTCGTAAACTGCTGTACGTAGTAGATGACAGCGCTGGTCATCATAATGACAAGGATAATAATTCCATCAAAAAATGATTGACGTGAAAAGCTAATAATAACGGCAATAAATAATACGAGCATAAAGACGTTTTTAAACGGCTCGATAAGCTTACGCCACAAAGGATCGCTTTTTATGCTGATTTCATTGCGCCCGTATGTTTTTAGTCGTTTTTCTCCCTCACGGCGCGACAAACCTTTTCGTTCCGTGGCAAGTGCGTTGCAGGTGTCATCAATCGACATGTGGTAATAAAACATTAGCACTATTGTATCAGAGATGGGTAGCGGTTTCGACCGCTGCCAGCGACATAAAAACAACCTCCAGATTATGGAGGTTGTTTTTATGTCGGAACTAGGCTTACGCAATTCTTACGAGGCGGAATGTCGTATTGTGAATTCCAGAGCTCCAGTGCACGATGTCTTTGACGGTTTTACCAACAAGATTGCGCCCAAGTGGGCTAAGGACTGAAATGCGTCCATCACTTGGATTGGCCTCAACTGTATCGACTAAGGTGTAACGGAAAAGTCTGCCTTGTTGATCGATGACATCAACGACTGACCCGATAGCAACCTTCATGCGAGCACGTTTGGTCGGAAGTAGCTTGGCTGCGAGAATGGTTTGATGTTTTTCTGCAAGCTCTGCTTCGATTGACTCTAATTGTGACAATCGTTCGATGCGTTCAAGTCGGTCATCATGACCGGTTGTTTTATCCATATCATGCAACCCTTTAATGACCATTGCACGATCATGTTTTAACTGAGAAATTGCCTTCTTTAACTCTTTCATACCCTTTTTACTTAGTAAGATGGTTTTTTCTGGCATGGTACTTATTTTCTTGCTGATGGTGGTGTTCATGTGTTCACTCCCTCCGTTTTAATGCTTTTGTTAGCTTTTTGTAGCTGTACGATATGCTACTAATAGTAGTATGTCGTATTATCCTGAATACATTCTTAAAAGCTGGCGTTACTTTGTTGTAATTTTGCCATTTTGCAATGTAAAAGTACGATCTGTTTTTCCGGCGATATCAAGATCGTGAGTTACAACGATAATCGTTGTCTTTTGACTGCGTGATAAATCATGGAGCAGGTCAAAAATTTTCTTCCCCGTAACGCTATCAAGATTACCGGTTGGCTCGTCGGCAAGGATATATGCTGGCTGGTTCGCGAGGGCTCTTGCGATACTGACGCGTTGCTGCTGTCCCCCGCTAAGACGTGATGGTCGGCGATGTTGCTGATCTTCTTCTATGCCAACTGAGTGCAGAAGCTGCGTCGCACGGTCAAGCCGGCTGCTGGCTGGGTAACCACCAAACTCAAGTGCTAGCATAACATTTTCTAATGCACTGAGATTTGGAATTAAGTTATACTGCTGAAAAACAAACCCGATTTTACTAGCGCGGTACGTTGTTTGCTTTCTTCCGCTTAGTGTATTGATTTCCGTGTCGTCAACGATGATTGAGCCGGACGTTGGAGTGTCCAAAGCGCCAAGGATGCTAAGCAATGTACTCTTTCCACTGCCTGATTTTCCGATAATACTGACAAATTCACCGGTTTTCACCGAAAGTGTGACATCCTGTAATGCGTGCACTGTCCCACCTGGTGTGGTGAAAGACTTTGATACTTTATCTACGGTTAACATATGGTCTCCTATTCTGTCCTTAGTACTTCTGCTGGTCGAATGCGTGCGGTGAGCCACGCTGGGATTGCACTTCCGAGAAGCGCAATGAGTAGCGTAATGCCAATGGCGCTCATCAGGATTTGAGGAGTCAATGTTGCGCTTACTTGGGTAAGATTGGTTGTCAGTTGGCTCTGTGCGCGGGCAAATCCTCCTTCAAAGCCACCCGCTCCAGGTCCACCTCCTCGGGTTGGGCTTGTGGTTGAGGCACTATTTTGGCTGTTCGATACCAGCGAGGTGGTCATTGGACCACTCACGGCAATACCAAGTGCAAATCCGATGACGGCACCAATAACTGTCATGGTTAACCCTTCGACGATAAACTGACCAATGACTTTTTTGTTTGATCCACCGATTGCTTTTATGACACCGATTTCACGTCGTCGTTCACGTACGACAAGGATCATGGCAAGCAGAATGATAAGCGCACCGGCTCCAGCAGCTGCAATGACACCCGTCAGTGTTAAAGTAGCAATACTTTCAAGCGACGAAACACTCGTGGCCGCCTGCTCTGCTTGGCTTGTAATGTCTGCCTTGCCTGCAAGTGTCGTCTTTAGTGTTGCCACAGTTGACGCGACGTTATCACTGCTGTTGACTTTTGCGCTGACATTGTTAACGGCGCCTGGTTGCGCAGTAAGTGTCTGTACGGTGGCGATCGGCATGATAATGCCACTGTCCTGAAAAGCATTTCCTGTCGTATAGATGCCTTTGACGGTAATAGTCTTACCGTAGGCAGTAAAGGTGCTGTTAACTGCAAGATTATTTTTCGTTGCGAGGGTTGCACCGACAAGAGCAATATTATCTGAACTGTTACCATCAATGGTTGCGCCACTGCTAATCGTAAGCACTCCTCCATTTGTTGCGATTGAGTTTGGATCGCTGGTTCCGGTAACATTTATACGCGAGGTCGGTGCGGGATGGGCTGCTCCAGTTGATTCGGAAGCAGAGCTGTTCGGAGCTTCGAATCGTTGCTGCCTTGCACCGAATGATCCTAAAGCTAACGATGACGTCAGGTTTGTATCAGTTGTGCCTAGACGATCTGTCAACGTGGATGTAACCGAGCTGACGTTCGCCGTGTTCTTTATAATGGTAATTTGTGCTGTAGTGAGTGCCTCGCCGCCTCCTTGGTCGCCCACAATACCAGCTGGTGTAATGGTTATCGACGTTCCGGCATTTGCTTTGACTTCGTCTACCTTTCTTAATACACTTCCGCGGGCAACGAGCATGCTAAGGATTAGGGCGATACTGATCGCAAACATTAACACGATCGCACCGGTTTTAATCGGACTTCTGACGGCATTTTTTATGCCGCGGGTCACAACATTCATTATGTTTATATCTCCTTATTATAGTTATATCGCAGTAACAATCGTTACTGTGGAGGTCACTATAACGAGGGATCCTGAATCTTAGCTGTAATATTTCTGATATTTGGTAAATAACATGTAAACGACGTTTCTTTCTCCGTTGAGCTTGCTTGAATATAGCCATGATGGATGTCGGTGATTTTTTTAGCTATAGCAAGACCTAGTCCGTAACCGTTTTTGCCACTTTCGGTTCGTGACGTATCGGCGCGGTAAAAGCGATCAAAAATGTGAGGTAATTTTTCTGGATGAATAGGTGTGCCGGTATTTTTAATTTCAAAACCTGTCATCGTGCGACGCTCAAAAATTCGGATGCTAATCCGCGAGCGCTCCGGGCTGTATTTAATGGCATTTTCAATCAAAATGTTCATGAGTTCCATGATTGCTGCTTCATTTCCCACGAGCATCGCTGATTTTCTCGTAGTTATATCAAAACGTTTTTTATATTTTGCAAATGGCTTCATAACTGAGGGCAGCATTTCAACCAGGTTGATGTGCTTTTTTTCAAGTTTGTCATAGTCAAGCCGTGCCATCTTGAGGAGCATTTCTGACAATGAGATAAGTTTGTTGACTTCTTCCAGGTTACTTTCTAATTGTTCTCTTGCTTCTTCCGGCGTCAGTTTCTCATCACGAAGTGAAACTTCTAACTCGGCTTTCATTGCGGCAAGCGGTGTGCGCAGCTCGTGACTAGCATCACTAGTAAATCTACTTTGCGCTTCATGAGATTTTTCAATCGGTCCAAGCGTACGACGCGCCAGGAAGTAGCTTCCAAAACCACCAGCAATGAGGACAAATATATTTATGTACACAAGCGCCAAAATCATCTGCACTGCTGCTTGGTGTGACTGATCGAGACGGAGCTGATCTTGTTCTTGTTGAAAACTGTTGGGGGATATTGATCTGTCAGCAGGACTTACCCCTGGCTGGTTGACGCGGGAGCGCATCATCCTTGAATTCGTGATTCCCTGCTGTAAATTTTCAAGGCGAAGATTGATTTCTTGGAAGTTTAACTGATAGATCGCAACACTGAAAAGTAAACTGATCACCATTAAAATTACAAGGTACCAGCCTGTCAGTTTGACGGTTGCAGACTTGAACACTTCTGGCCTCTATGCCTCTAGCTTGTAGCCAAACCCCCGAACAGTATGAATCAAGGGTTTTTTAAACGGTGAATCAATCTTGTTTCGAAGATATTTAATGTAAACTTCAACAGTATTAGGAAGAATATCAGCGTCATAATCCCATACGTGGCTAATTATTACCTCTTTACTCAGGGGTCGACCTGGATTACGCAGCATATATTCAAGCAGAGCAAATTCTTTGCTGGTAAGTTGGACGTTTTTTCCAGCACGCTCCACGCTGTAGGTGACGGTATCAAGCTTTAAATCACCTGCTTGCAAAATATCTGGCTGTTGTTCAGTTGGTCGTCGAAGAAGTGCACGGACACGTGAGATAAGCTCCTCTAATGCAAATGGCTTGACGAGATAATCATCGGCTCCGGCGTCAAGTCCTGCTGTCCGCTCGGCTACGCTTCCAAGGGCACTGAGAAAGAGGACTGGTGTGTGTATTTTGGCGTGACGCATCGCCTTAACGATCCCAAGTCCATCATAGCTTCCAGGCAGCATCCGATCGATGATTGCAATATCGTATGGCTCGGTGGTTGCCATTGCGTACCCCTCATCACCGTCAAAAGCAACGTCTACCGCATATGTTTCTTGTTCAAGCGCTTTTTTAAGAGCGCGAGCAATTTTATGTTCATCTTCAATGATTAGTACTCTCATGAACTTAGTATACAGCTATTTAGCTGAGATAGGGCTGAAGTATATAGGTATTTTAAGCAACGGATGCAGTGTGAGATGTATGTCGGGTGCTATAAAGATCGCTCCATGTCTGCATGTCCTTCAGAATTGGCATGAGGTCGCGCCCTTTGGTGGTCAGACGATATTCACAGCGGCTTTCAGAAGTTGTGGCAACTTTTGTAATGATGCCTTCGACTTCAAGATGATCAAGACGTGCTGAAAGTGTTCGTGGATTTATTCCCTTTACGAGGTCTTGGATCTGGCAAAAACGGACGGATTCTTCATTCATAAAAAAACGGAGTAACTGGGGTGTCCATTTGTCACCAAGAATGTTGGTCGCTGCCTTGACGCAGCCGATATTTTCTGTGCTCATAAGTACGTTTTACTATACATTATCTAGCTTTGAACGTCAAAAATTAGTGAATGAGTTCATTACTATTCGTCGTGCGGATGTGATCCATGCTGTATTCCCACGATGCATCAGTTTTTTTGTGAGGATTAAAAATATAATGGGGATCAAAGATTTCTTTTGTATGTTTAAAAAGTGCGAACATATCTTCGCCAAATACGGCTGGCAGCCACGGTCCTCGTACCATACCATCGTTGTGCTCGCCGGCAAGTGTCCCTTTGTACTGCAGGACAAGTGCAATGACCTCTCGCATAACGGGTTCAAGTTTTACCTGATCAGCGTGACTTTTAATGTCTAAAAGTGGAACGATGTGAAAGTTGCCGTCGCCGAAATGCCCAGAGATTGTTGCTGGTAATTTGTAGGCGCGAATAATTTTTCGCAGCTTTGGCAGGAACTCGGGCACATACTTTGGCTGTACCGTTACATCATCAATAAATGGTGCGGCATATTTATTATGGATACGCGTCCGGAGGAGCCATAGCGATGCGCGGCGAATTTGCCAAAACGGTGCACTGGCCGATTCATCGCCCTCGATATCCATGCGGACATGAAATTTTTTAAGAGCCGCATGAAGCCTGGCAATTTTGTCGTAAACTTCTGTTTTTGTTTCTCCCTCAAATTCAATCATCAAAAGAATGTTAGGAAGATGACCTTTAAAACGAGCGACCGACCCAAGCAGCCAAGCTTGTTGCGTCAGCATGTGTTTTAGGCCCAGTTGTTTTGCAAAACTTCCAAAATATTGGATGCCAAGCTTGAATGTGATGTCGTCGAAGCCTTCAAAAGTTGCTGGCTTATATTTCATGACGATAGGTATGATTTCGCCTAGTTCTTTAAACGAGGTAAGGTAGACAAGCAACAGTCCGGAGTGCGGGGCTTTTGGGACTGTTTCGATTGTAATATCGGTGATGATGCCTAATGTACCCTGACTGCCAGTCATCAGTCTGGTCATATCAAATATACCTGTCTCACGGTCCCAGACGCTCCAAAGATTGTAGCCCATAGAGTTTTTGTTTACTTTTGGTCGGGCGTTATGAATATGATCATAATTTGTTTCAATCAAGTTATAGACTTGTCTGTAGAGTTGCCCTTCAAAATCTTTTTGCTTCATTTTAGTGTCGAGTTGTCTTTTGGTAAGTGGTGCAACGACGTATTCATTGCCGTCAGCAAAAACCACCTTTAATTCACGAACTGCGCGTTCAGTGTTTCCGTACCGTAGCGACTGCTCGCCTCCAGCATTGTTACCAACCATACCGCCGATCGTCGAAATAGCGCGGCTGGCCGGAGCTGACCCTAGCATTAAATGATGTTGCGCAAGTAGCGGATCGATGTCACGCAGTAAGACGCCCGGCTGGGTATGTAGTATATTGCCGTTCACTCCTTCGATATGGGTGAAGTATGTTGTCATGTTGAGAATAAGGGAGTTTCCGATAGCTGCACCTGACATGTCGGTGCCTGCACTTCGCGTGGTGATCGACAGCGACGGATAGTCTTTTTTGTGAGCAGTCACACATGCGACGAGTTGTCTAATGTCTTCACTGTCTTTTGGTTCTAGAACGGCGTCAGGAATAATTTCATAGATGCTTGCATCGTGGCTATGTTCCAATCGGTCTTGTCGGTGCGTTAAAATCCCTCCTTTAAAAACTTTTCGTAGATCATCGAATAACCGCTCCATACTCCCGTTCACTATACGTTGCCGTAAGCGGTTTGTCGAGGTCAGTGCAAGACTATACTATCACCTTTGCTATCAGACAAACCTCAACATGTGTATAATACGTCTTATGAAGACACGCATTGATATCGACACGAAAACATTTGTCAGGTTTATTTTAGTAGTGATTGGCTTTGGGTTAGCGATTTTTGCAATTTATCAAGCCCTCACTGCGCTGCTTATTCTTGGTATTTCGTTGTTTCTCGCCGTCGCTCTCAACGGACCGGTTTCTCGAATTAGCCGGATACTTCCTGGGCGGAGTCGTTTGGCAGCGTCGACGATCGCTTATATAGTAGTTGTGGTTATTTTAGGGGCTGTTATTTTTCTCGTGGTGCCCCCAATCGTGCAACAGACAGCAAAATTTGTACAAAGCGTCCCCTCTTTTGTTGACACCGCGACCAATCAATACAAAGGTTTAAACGATCTTATTAATCAGTACAACTTACAACCACAGGTCGACCAGGCACTAACTTCTATCAAGCAAAATACCTCTAGCTGGGCAAGTAATGTTGGTAGTACGGTTATTACTGGTGTTGGGTCACTCTTTGCGTTTCTAACCAGCTTACTTCTTGTGCTTGTTCTGACCTTCCTAATGTTAATTGAAGGACCTGTGTGGATGGAGCGCATATGGGGATTGTATAATAACAAAAAACGAATGCAAATTCACAAGCGAATTACAAAACGTATTTACGGTGTCGTGAATGGCTACGTGACAGGTCAACTGATTGTTTCTGCCATTGGCGGTATTTTGGCGGGTACAGCAATTTTTGTGCTTAGTTTGATATTTCCAAAAATTCCGGCTGGTCTTGCGTTTCCGACTGCGGCAATTACTTTTACACTTTCGCTTATTCCAATGTTTGGGGCAACAATCGCCGGGCTTTTGATTACTACACTACTTGCCTTTAATTCACCTCTCGCTGCGATTATATATATCGTCTACTTTTTTATATATCAACAAATCGAAAACAACTTTGTTGCACCACAGGTGCAGGCGAAAAAAATAGAGCTTTCGGCACTTGCTGTGCTTGCTTCGGTTACCATCGGATTGTACATGTTTGGTCTATTGGGTGGTATTATTGCTATTCCAATTGCTGGTTCAATTCGTATCTTACTAGAAGAGTATCTCCAAAGCCGCCGCAATGATGATACTGATGATGAGGGTGTGATTGAAGAAGATATTGTCGTCAAAAAAGCGAAAGTGTGAGGTGGATCTTAAGCCACATATTCCCAAATTGAACCGTGGGCGGTGTCACGAACAGTGACGCCGCTTTTTTCAATCTGGTCACGTAATCTATCGGCAGCCTGCCAGTCCTTTTTTTCACGAGCTCTTTCGCGTTCGATGATCAGTCGTTTGATGTCGTCTGAAATATCTTTGCTCGTGTCAAATAAGGCAAGCCCAAGCAAGTTGTCAACTGTTTCGATGAATGAAGTCAGTGCATGCTGGTGGATATCTTCTAGATTAATACCGTCGATTTTGCGAAATGCCTCATCAATAATAGCGCAAGCGGCAGGCGTGTCCAAGTCGTTTGAGATGGCTTCGATAAGTGCCTGTGAGCTGGCGTAGAGCGAGACCGACTCGTCGTCGGTGGACTTTTCATCATCATCCCGCAGACGGTCGTGGGTTTGGTGGCGGAGTGCTGCACTGTTTCGCCAGTTGTGCAGACGATTTTTAGCTGATTCAAGATTTTCAAAAGTGAAATTGCCTTCGCTGCGATAGTGTCTTTGCAAGACAAACAAACGGAAGTCAAGTGGTGAGTATCCCTTCTCTCCCAGGCCGTTCAGCGTGTAGCCATTACCCAGTGACTTACTAATCTTGGTACCATTCACTTTAAGGTGATTATTATGCAACCAATAATGTGCAAAGGTCACGCCTGTCGCTGCTTCAGACTGCGCAATTTCATTGGTATGGTGGACAGGTATATGGTCGATGCCACCGGTATGAATATCAAGTGTCTTACCAAGTAGTGTCATCGCCATAGCAGAACACTCAAGGTGCCAGCCAGGAAAGCCCATCTTTTTGTTCGCCTGCTCGTATTCGAGACCATCAGCAACAATCGGCTCCAGCAAATCAATCGGAGTTTCCCATTCCATATCTCTGGTCTCACCTTGTGGAGTAAACTTCCATAACGCAAAATCGACAGGATTTTTCTTTTGCGGGTTAAATTCAACCCGGGCACCGGCTTTTTGGGCATCTAGATCAAGCCCGGCAAAATGACCGTAGGATGGAAACTTCGACGTGTCAAAATATATGCCGTCATCAATTTGGTAAGTAAAGCCTTTTTTTTGAAGCGTTCGCACAAGCTCCAGTTGTTCCGTGATGTAGCTGGTCGCTTTGATGATGTGCTGCGGCGTGAGGAGATGTAAACGAGCCATGCCTTTTATGAAGTCGTCGGTATAAAACGAGGCGATATCCCACGCCGTTTTACCTTCTCGACGGGCGCCTTTTTCAAGCTTATCTTCACCCTCATCCGCATCGCTGACTAAATGACCAACATCGGTAATATTCATGACTCTCTCAACCCTTAGGCCGTTTGCTTGTAAGACGCGAATCAACGTGTCCCAGTATATATAAGCTGTCCAGTTACCGACGTGCAGATAGTTGTAGACAGTCGGACCGCAGGTATAAAGGCTGACCTTTCCCTCAATTTGAGGAGTAAAAGTATCGACACGATGGGTTAATTGATTATGAAACTGAAGACTCATGCTTTCCCTCATAAACGCTTAGTGCCTTGTCTGTGACCGTGATTAATTCGGACAATATTTTGTCATAGCTCTCAAAAACGCGAAAACCTGAAGCGTAGGTGTGTCCACCACCGCCAAAAAAACCAGCGATTTGCTCGGCAATCGGCACGTTACTACGAATCTTGCCGGTTAGTTTTCCATCCGGGTATGTTTTAAGCGCAACAGCAATTTTCACCTCATTCACTAGGCGCATTTCATCGAGCACCAAAACGCTTGGATTGTACTGATCACTGAATTCGGCAATTTCTTCCCAAGGAATATGTATGGTAGCCAGCTGTCCGTCAAGACTATATTCAATTCGTTCTAAAAGACGACCTTTATAGGCGAGAATCTCAGGTGATTTCTTCATAAACTCTCTTCGGCGCTCCTCGATAGTATTACTATGCGCACCAAGTGCCACCAACTCACCAACTATGTGGAAGGTTTCTGCCGTTACATTATGGGTGGTGAGCCCTAGGCTGTCACTCATAATGGCGATCATCATGTCTTCGGCAGCTTGTGAGGTGATGTTCCAGTTGAACTTCGTAGCCAGCTTATAAATAATTTCAGTCGTTGCGACCGCTTCCTCGGCGAGGAGCTCGTGTGCGAACGGGAGCGTTGTTGCTGTTTCGATATGGTGGTCGATCACCAACACCGGATGTGATTCAAGGAACTGACGCGCACCCGGTATTTCATACACTTTGCTGATAAGAGTTTCGCTTGTCGTATCAACGATAATCACAAGTTCTGCCGAAGTATCAAACTCTTGCGTCACGCGGTCCCACCCATTGATGTAGCGAAGATATTTCGGTATGTCCACGTCGCAGTACAGATGAACGGCTTTACCGAGGTCAGACAAGATTTCTTCTAACGCGAGCGCACTCCCCAAGCTATCGCCATCGGGATTTTCAGCTTGGATAACCATGATTTTTTGAGCTGATTCTATGAGACTTTTGGCGGATTCATACATTGTTTCTATTGTAACAGATGACGTTTATTTTCACATTGAAGAGGGACGCCCCGATGACATAACCGAAGTTCTATCACTAGGACGTCCCTGTCTTCACCGACAAGCATGACATTAAGCCTGCTGGCGCACCCTTTCAATTATGTCCATCAATTGTTGTCGGCTGTCATCAGTTTTTCTGAGCAAATCAATGGCGACGTGGTTGGTCGTTGTATTGACCAACTTGCGATGTATGCTAAGCTGACCCATGACTTCGTCGTTCAGCAACTGTGCGCGGACATAGGTTGCCTGGATCAGGTTTAGAATGCGCATCTTGTGCTGCCAGTACAGCTCGACGTGTTCGGGTTTCTGACAGTCAAGCTGTCGTAGTATCTTATCAGCTTGAGCGAGACTGCGATCTGTAAACATGTCGTTCAGCACATTGTTAGGCAGCGAACCATGTTTCAAGATCCCATTGACGAACATCATCTGGAAGCTATAGTCGTCGTTGGTAACGTAACAACTTCGCCGAGATCCATTGGTGATCGATTCCCGGCTTTTGTTGATGCTAGTAATTATTTTTGACAAAAACCAAGCAAAAAACAAGAAAACCAGAATCGTAAATAGACTTTCAAGCTTCATACTAGCTTGCAGGCCAGTTGCAGCGAGGACACTTTGAAAATAAGTAGCGGCAGCGGCAATGAGGCTGCCCACCCTCATCGTCTGAAGAACTCTCACAATGAATGGCTTTTGAACACACCAGGCGAACCAAAAGGAAGGCTGCTTGAACTGGTAGATGTGAACGCGGTTGATGGAAAAGTGCATAGTAGTCTCAACTTTCTTGTCGGCGGAAGGACTGAGTATATTATAACAAATTACCACTATTTGTCAATCTATAACGAGGACGAATCAAAGTGTACGACGCCCTTCCAAGGCATGTGCAAGGGTGATTTGGTCGGCATACTCAAGGTCAACACCAACTGGGATTCCACGAGCTAAACGACTGATGGCGACCACGATACCGGCGTCTTTGATATGTCGCTGCAAAAAGAGCGCCGTTGATTCGCCTTCGACGCTGGCGTTAGTCGCAATAATGACTTCTTTGACGTCGTCATCAACTAACCGTTTTAGTAATTCAGGTATGTGCAGCTGGTCCGGACCGACGCCGTCGATCGGACTAATAGCGCCGCCGAGAACATGATAGGTGCCTTTGAATTGTCCGGTGCGTTCTAGGGCTACAATGTCGAGCGGTTCCTCAACAACCGCAACTACTGTTTTATCACGATCTGAATTGCTATACAGTGGTGAGACTGTTTCGTCTGCATCGATCAGGGCAAATGTGATCGGACAGGTCTTGACGAGACTATGAATGTCGTGGATCGCCGTCGAGAGTGACGTGTTAATGTGCTGGTCGGCTTTCAATAGGAAATAGGCGTATCGCTCGGCGGTACGTGCACCGACGCCAGGCAAACGACCTAATTCGTCGATTAATTTTTCCAGTGCAACCGGTAGTAAGTGAGCCATACGTGCAAAGATCTACGTCTTATAAACCTAAGTTGCCAAGACCGCCCATAAGCGGCTTCATTTTTTCAGCGGCGACTTCTTGCGCTTTGGCGAGCCCATCTCGTACGGCGATTTCAATCCAATGTTCTAGTTCGGCGATGTCATCAAGATCAATCGATGCTGGATCAATCGTGATTTTTTTCATCTTTAGTTCACCGGTAATTTGCACCACGACCGCACCATCACCCGCCTCAACCTCGATAATTTCTTTTTTTAAATCACTTTGCGCTTTACGTAGCTTGTTCAGCATCTTCATTTGGTCAAAAGCCATTTCGTTCTCCGTCTCTTAATTACATCTTAATTATACGTTACTCCTAGGTCTTTTTGTAGACGTAGAGTCGATCACTATTATTGCTGTATGTTGTCGTGATGATGCGGGTGATAGCATAAGCACTCGGGACGTCTTCCCTAGCCGCCCTAGTTGCGACAAATTGATCACTCTGCGCAGTGGTCGTGACGCTTACACCTGACTGATGGCGCGCGACAGCCTGATAAAATGCCAGCTCATCATTTGAGACGACAAGATTTCGTGTGTTTTTTGGAATGAGCTGTAAATCATTCGAGAAGTTTGCTGCCGTGCTCGGTGCATAATGATAGCCGTACAGGTAACGGTCAAGCCCTGAGCCAATGAGTGTGCTGACAAGAATCACAATCGGAATCAGTCCGGCGATACGTGCGTACGGGTTGAGGGGGAATAGACGGTACCAATAGCCAATCAAGCTAGTTAGTCCAGCTGCGAGCAAAAGAACTGATGGAACAAACGTCACACTCGTAAAAATCGGGTTAATCAGCAGTACAGGGATAAGAAATAGCAACCAGACAATAATCAAATAACTTCGCGTTGTATCACGTGTCAGGACGAGTCGGTAGATACCAAGTCCGATAATAAGTATCGAACCGAAGCCAAAAACTGGAGTCATGAGCGTGCCTGTGCTTGGTTCCCAGAAAAGGAAGAATTGTTGTAGCAGCGTGACTACATTTGCTCCAATGTCTGGTGGCCAGACAGCTGGTGCTCCCAATAAATTCAGTCCTAGTTGTGGTTGGATTGAAATAAGGTATACAAGTGGCGTCACTAACATTGCTGCAAGTACGATACTGACGGTGATTTTTAGCTTGGAAAGTCGTCGCACAATAATGCGAAGGTGGGGATGTAGCATCACCACGAGCACGGTAGCAAGCAGCGGGTAGATGCTTAGCGGCGTGTAGAGACTCAGTGCAGCAGCGCTGGCAAAAGAAATTTTCCAAAAAAATCTGGCTTTTTTTGCACGTGTGACCTGCGTTCCTAACGTGAGCAGCACGATTGGCCAAAATACAAACAAAATACCAGGCGTTCCATTCTGGGCGATAAATAAGAATTGTCCGGTTGTGATAGCGATTAAAGACGTCAGGACGACGATATTTGTTTTATACCAACGACGGAGGAGAAAGAATAAACCGACAGCTGACAAAAGCGCAATGATAAGCGCAGGTAGCTTGATGCTAAATTCAGTGACGCCAAAGAAATAAAAAATCAGTTTTTGAAACATGTAAAAGGGCAGGCTGGTAATCGCAAAGGTTGTGGGATTAGAAAATGATAGACTGTCGCTCCTTACTGTTGCACGAATTTCTTCTGGTGAAATACCGCCCGGAACGTATAACCCGGCAAATATCAGCAAACCCGTCAGAAGCGCCCCGAAAATGGTATAACCAATGACGTAACGCCAACGATATATGAAGAATTGTGAAATTTCTTTTGCAGCCATAATGTTCATTTGATTATAGCATTCCTAGGGCTTTTTTAACGTACTGATAGGTTCATACTTATGATTCGTGTTTACGGTCAAGCGACATAAAACGCAAACGTTCTGGATGAAAAAACAGTTCAATTTTACCAGTCGGGCCGTTACGGTGTTTTGCGATATAGAGGTCAGTAATCTGCTTTCGGTCGGTCTCTGGATTATAGTATTCTTCACGGTAAATAAACATGACAATGTCGGCATCTTGCTCAATTGCACCTGATTCACGAAGGTCGGCAAGTTGCGGAATCTGCGGACTACGTGATTCAACCGAACGGGAAAGCTGCGACAACGCAATGACCGGCACGTTTAGTTCACGTGCTAAAAGCTTGAGTCCGCGCGAGATCTCACTCACTTCTTGCACGCGGTTACCGTACTCACGTCCACTCCCCTGCATTAGCTGCAAGTAGTCGATAATAATGAGACCAAGTGGTTGTTCATGAGCGGCACGCCGTGCTTTGGTACGCATTTCAAGGACGCTGACACCTGGAGTATCGTCTATAAAGATCGGCGCTTCGGCCATTTCACCCATTGCGTCGGACAACTTACTAAAGTCATCATCGGAAAGGTTTCCGGTTCGAATGTTCCAGCTATCTACTCCAGAGGCATCGGCAAGCATACGGTCTACCAGCTGCTCTTTACTCATTTCGAGGCTGAAGAATAAAACTGGTTGTTTGGCAATGGTCGCCACGTTGTATGCTAGGTTTGTTACCAGGGTTGTTTTACCCATTGCGGGGCGTGCCGCAAGAATAATCAGGTCGCTGCGCTGTAACCCAGCGGTCATGGTATCGAGATCACGGTAGCCCGTCCGGATACCACGGAGCTGCCCTTTATTACGGTGTAGCTCTTCCATACGATCAAAGCTTTCGGTTAAAATGCTTTCGATGCTAACAAGATCTTGCTTTAAAGACTGATCACTAACTGAAAATAGTTCAGCTTCGGCGGCTTCCAGTAACTGTTCGGTCGAAGTTTCCTCATCAAATCCCATTTCAGAAATCTCAGCGCTTGCCTTGATAAGACGACGACGAATTGCTTTTTGCTGCACCAATTCGGCGTATGCTTCGGCATGGGCGGCAGTCGGGACATAGTTTGTCAATTCTGTTAGGTACGCTGAACCGCCAATTGTTTCAATGTCATTTTTCTTTTTTAGT
The DNA here is from genome assembly GCA_004100325.1 of Candidatus Microsaccharimonas sossegonensis. Lineage (GTDB taxonomy): Bacteria > Patescibacteriota > Saccharimonadia > Saccharimonadales > Saccharimonadaceae > Microsaccharimonas > Microsaccharimonas sossegonensis. The sequence continues at coordinate 585,376 of SCKX01000001.1, forward strand.
TCTTCTGTGAGCGTCAAAAGGTCGACCGGTTTATGCTTTTCATACAGACGCATCATGGCATCATAGATAAGTCCGTGCCGCTTATCATAGAAGTCATATGGTTTAACGTGTTCTGAAATGTCCGCTAGAGTTTCTTCGTCAATAAGAACAGCTCCAAGCAAACTCATCTCGGCGTCAAGATTTTGTGGTGGTATTTTTCCCGCAGGAACTTCTTTCGTTGCCATGACACGCTACCCTCTTTTATGAATCAGTCGTTGCAATTACGACAGAGTGACCTCTTCTCCTCCTCCCATCATAGCAGCTACAGCAGCAGCTTGAATACTTCGTGGTGGCATGGGTGTGGGAATGGTGTGGACGATAAGTCCATAACTGCCAGTTGCTTTTAAGGCTTCATAGAGGTGGCTACTATATTTTTGGTCATCTAATTTTTTCTTGTAGAATGTGGATTTTGTATAAAGCGTTAACGTGTTGCCAAGCTGTTTGTGGTCACATTTAGAAAGGACTGAATAGAGAGCGACGTAAGTTTGGCGGGTGTGTTCGACAAGGGCTTTCCAATCAAAGTCTATCGAAACTGACTTAGCGCCGGAAGTATCTTCCGTAGAGACTGCTTCACTCCGGGTCCCTCTCTGTTTCAGTACCGGGGTTGACTCGGGTTCCAGGGTCTCTACGGAAGATACTTCCGGCGCTAACGCAGGCGAAACAATTGCTTGAAAATGGTTAGTTCTAGGCATTGCTGGTTTTGCTTTGACGGCTTGCTTCGATAATTCTTCGATGGTTGCGGTGACTTCGAAGACTGAGGTGGAGAGGGCTGCAGTTTTAGATGGTTTATGTTCAAGGGCGGCGCTGCCGAGGACTGCAAGCAGTTTTAGCTGCGGTTGGCTGCTTTTTGCAACGTCTAGCAAACCGTCAAGCAGTGGCAGTAGCTGCGGTTTACTGACGATGTTGTCACGGGTGGTGTACGTCAGTTGCTCGGTGAGGGTGACTGCGCTGATACCATTAGCGATGGTTGTTTCCAGTAACTGAGCAATGTTTGCGATGTCACGATTTTCCACCGCTTCGATAATTTTTTTGACGATTTTCGTCGGTGCTAAACCTAAGGCTGCTTCAATCAAATCGGGTGTAATGCCTTTTTGAGGTACTGACAGGTTTGCAAGTTGGTCGAGCAAGCTTATACTGTCACGAAAACTGCCGTCACCTCGGTTGGCAATAAGTTTCAAAGAGGCATCATCAATGATAATATGTTCTTCGTCAGCAATATACCGCAGATGCTTGATGGCATCAGCTTCTGAAATGGCACGGAAGCCATAGCGCTGCGTCCGGCTGATAATGGTCGCTGGCAGTTTGTCGACATCAGTGGTTGCGAGGATAAACACGATGTGCTCTGGTGGTTCTTCTAGTGTCTTTAGAAGCGCATTAAAGGCTGCCTTTGAAAGCATGTGTACTTCGTCGATAATGTAGACTTTTTTAGCTGCAGAAACCGGTGCGATTTGTACCTTCTCGCGCAGATCGCGTACATCTTCCACGCCATTATTACTGGCGGCATCAATCTCGATGATGTCTAAGTGTGTCGACTCATCACTGTAGGGTAAGTGGTTGATTTCGTGTGCAAGGATTCTGGCAACAGAAGTTTTACCAACGCCGCGCGGTCCGGTGAGTAAGTAAGCGTGGGAAATGCGCCCAGCTTTAATAGCCCGTGCCAAAATATCGGTAATGTGCGTTTGCCCGACGACTTCATCGAGTGATTTACTCCGATATTTTCTGTATAACGCCTGTGACACTTTTTATTTCCCCCTCATTTCTATGTTATATTGTACGATGCCCATGAAGTCCTGACTAGAGTGCCTGGAAACGATCTTTAGCTCAACGTGCAATCCATGCTGCCGGAGTATTAGAGGCTATAGAGATACAAACGGTTGTCGCTCTTAAAGATGACGCATCCTAAAGCGCTGCTTCGACTGCTGCCCAGGTAGCCTCTGGGGAATCGGCAGGAATGATAATAGTGACTTGGTCACCCACGTTAATCCGAAAGTAGGTGACGCTGGCAAGCAGAATGCGGTATTCCCGACCGTTGGCTTCAACGTAGTATGCACCGTCGTGTTGGACAAGGGTCCCAATAATCTGAATACGTTCAATTGGGCCGATTTGCTTATAAATAAAGCTACCATCGTCGGCAATCGTCAGCTTGAGGATGTCCCCTTCGACTAACTTTGATTTGCTGGCGTAGTTAGCTGGCACGGGATATTCTTTGCCGTCAGGCCCTGCCATTTTTTGTCCATCAAAAATACCTTCGACGACTTTGCCGCTGACTTCTTCGTTAGTACCTGATTTTGGCGTAATAACGTTGCCATCATCACCAATAATACTAATCAGCAATTCTTTGGCTGCGGCTAGATTTGTTTCTGCTTCTTGTATCAGCGCATGGAGGCGCTTGGCCTGTTTTTCTGGTAATTCAGACATGGTACTCGCAATTCCTTATCTGTGTGTGTTTGAAATGGTATTAACCCACTTATATCAATCAAATGTACATCTGTCAATGAATAATCTATACTCAAACTATTTTTCCACATGTTTTACTGAGGTAGGTACAAAAACGTTGTAAATCTCCCTAAATCCCTAAAAATATTCTACAAAAAAACACCCCAGGGGGTGCTTTTAAGGAGTATCAATATGACCGAAGGTATATTAGCTGAGTTCGACAGTTGCCCCAGCTTCTTCAAGCATTTTCTTTGCTGCTTCTGCTTCCTCTTTTGGCGCTTTTTCTTTGACTGTTGATGGTGCACTATCAACGATAGCCTTTGCCTCACCAAGACCAAGTCCGGTGATGTCTTTCACTGCCTTAATAACGGCAACTTTCTGAGCACCAGCATCCTTCAAAATGATGTTGTAATCAGCTTTTGCTTCTTCGGCTGGTGCTGCTTCGGCTGCTGGCCCAGCAACAACCGCTGCCGCTGCAGCTGGCTCGATGCCATATTCGTCTTTTAAAATCGTCTTGAGTTCGTTCACTTCAAGCACGGTGAGACCAACGAGGGTCTCTGCAAATTTCTTTAAATCAGCCATGTGTGACTCCTTTATCGTATTATTTACTAATTAATTGTGTACGTTTATAAAAATTAACTGGTTGCTAATTCGTTGCTTTGGCTCCAATGCCATCTAGGAATGCATGAAGGTTACCTGACAGTGCGTTAGTGATGTCATTCACTGGTGAAAGAAGCATGGCAATAACTTCACCAATAAGTTGTGACTTACTTGGAAGACTTGCTAGTGCGTTCACTTCGTCGGCACTAAGAAGAAGACCTTCAGCTGAAAAACCACCGGCAATCTGAAGGGCTGGATGTGTTTTTGCAAACGTATGCAGGACCTTCGCTGCGGCAACTTCGTCATCTGTGCTTACAGCGTAAAGAAGTTGTCCAGTCAGAATCGAGGTGTCGGTCTTTTTGTACATCTTAGTATCAGCCAGTGCGACTCGAACCAGGCGGTTTTTCATCACTTTGATGACGACGCCCGCCTCGCGGGCTTCGGCTCGCAGATTTTGGACATCGGCAACCGTCAGACCATCATATTTTGCAAATACGGTAGTCTTCGCTGTATCGAGGAGCGCACTAAAATCAGCAACCAATGTATTCTTTTTATCGCGTGAAATCGCCATATATTAAATCTCCTTGAGATTAAATGAATTACATTAGTGTTTTTCGGTCAAATTGTTAATCACTATCTAGACAGGCAGTGCTGGTATCGCGGTCTTTTAGAATAAAAAGTCTTTGGACCTCGCAGCATTGCCAAAGACTCATGAAATGTATGTGTATGTACAATTCCTCGGTAGCACATTAAGTGTCTGACTGATTGCTCACTCATTCACCGCCACTGTCTTTGGGTGTCTTACGAGGTATTATACGTTTTCAAGCTATATAAGTCAATCAACAAAGATTCCGCAACTGTTAGCACCTTATAAAAAGAATACCCGCTATGCTTGGCTTCGGTTGAAACATATGTCGTAGCAGCTTATAATAAGAAGTTGCCCTTAGCGAAATACGTTTTGGGACAATAGTGAGGGACACTACATGACGAATAACGTAGTGACGGCAAAAAGTAACAGCGCGATCGGTTTGGAAGGCATTGAAGCTCACCAAGAGATCAAACGCATTGCTGATGCGGTCATCAAACGAAAAATTGCGTCGGCAATGCTGTTGACGGAAGAATGTCGGGCGGTGGCACACGAACACTACGTCCGGATCGGCGAAGTGTACAAAAGGGTGTGGTTAAGCGTGAAGGATAACTCCGCGTTGCAACCCACCCACCCTGCCGGTAACACCGAGGCGTATCACACGCTTCGTCAACGCGCCGAACACTAGGACTTAACGGGTTGAGGGGTGGTTCACAGATCACCCCTCACCTGTCCCTCTCACTATCGAGCCTTGACTATTTTGGTCGAGGCTCTCTTCACTCCTGGATATGCTTCACTTCTTTATGTCAATAGACATTTTTTGTTAACCATTGTATAATAGCCGAATGTCTGAATATTCTTTTGAATTTGGTACGCTGCCAGAACATGAAAAAGCTCTTTTAGCCGAATTTGAACGCGTCTCGCTAAACGCACGTGGTGAGCCACTGACATGGGGTACGACACCTTTGGTTAATACACCTGAGGTGGTGTTACAACAAAATGATGTCAAATCCCAGATAGCGGCACTATTTGAAAACGGAAATATTCCACGATATGTTTCGAAAAATCTGGCTGAATATATCGCAGTCCTGAACATGTCGCGTACGTACAACCGAGAAAATCATAACCGAAACAGTTATGCTTATCGGGGCAAAACCGATTTAGATGGTGTGCCATTAGAAGCACAAGAGGTAATTAATCGTGCCTTGATGGGCTTTGCTTCACCGGCTGAGCTACTGTTAATTGCTCGTAACCTTGAAATCCCAACTATCGAATTAGCAAGTTTGACGCATCCTTATGGGCAGCGTATTGAGATGCTCGAGCCGATGCGTGCAGCAGTAAACGACGCTGTTGATATATTTGGTGGTCAAAGGGTTATAGATCAAATGCCAGTGTATACAGTAAAAGGAAGTGATAACCCGCATGATCCGACGATCATGGAAGGAATTCATACGACAAGAAAACGTATTATTGGTGTGCTCCCTGATACTACGGAACTGATGGAACGGTCATCATTCGTACTTTTAGTGAATAATTTGCCAAAGGAAGTGACTGATAAAATACGCCTTGTATCATACGGAGCGACATGGGCTGACGAAGTGTTACACAGTCAAGATCTCGACGTTCTTATACCAGTGCTCCTAGAGGAAAATGTTTACGACACTGCTATTCCTATATCAACTACCGTCGTGGCTATCAATCCGATCCTTGAAAAACGACTGCTTTCAGGTGATGCAATGAGGGAGCGAAACCGCCAATACATAGATGCACATCAACGTAAAATCTAAGCGGCATTTTGCCCATGAATGTACTGCCAGATTTCGTGACCAACAATTTCGATGTTAGGTGAAGCCGAGATAATTGGATAGCCACGAAGATCTGCGAGTGTTCGATAGCCATCATTAACCTTCACCTGAAAATCGGTTGGACGTGATTCAAATGTATCAAGATGCGTTTTTGAATCTCGTATCGCAAGACGCAGGCAACGTTCTTCTTCGGGCAAATCTAACACGAAGGTATGGTCAGGGTGCATATACGCTTCTGAAGTTGCTTCAAGTACCATGCGCCAAATCTCTTCAATATCCCAGCCTTCTGCGAAGCCTTGGTAAACGGTAGTTGATTCGAAGTTACGTGCACCAAAGACGTCAATGCCAGCAGCCAGTGCGGGTTCAATTCCCTGCAGGAGGTTTTCGCGTCGGGAGGCGTTAAAGAGCAGCACATTTGTCAGGGCGCTTCTTCCGAATTCTTTTGCTTTAATAGTTGTGCGGAGTATCTCGGCAATGGGAACAAGTGTTGTTCCGTGCTCATCACGTATACTATCAGGCTCTTCAACCGTAAAAGTCCTGACTCCACGTTCTACACGATTTCGCTTAGCCAAATACTGCACGACACTCGATTTTCCGACGCCGTCACTGCCTTCAATAACTGTATAGACTCCGCGTTCTGTCATAACAATTTCGCTCGCTCGTCTTTATAAGCACGGGGCAACATTTGTCGTGGTTCCCAGTTTTTGATGAGTGTATCAAGATCAGTATGAGTCGCATATTTTCCGCTCAGGTTTTCGTAGCTGCCGCGGACTTCACCGGTGTGCATAAAAACAACTTGGGCAATACGCTCGCCCACCGGAATAACAATACTATGACGCTGGTTCAAGTTATAGACCTCCAATGTCCAGCGGTTTACGTAGCCGGGATCGCCCCAACCGGCATCGAAACACACGGCAACGCCGTTACGTCCCCAGGTGCTACGGGACTGCATGCTGGTGGTGCCAGGGGGGAGAATGCCAATGAATTCGTTGGTGTGCGCCAGAATACGTTCTCCTGGTTCAAGGACGATGACCGGATGGTCTTTCGGAATGTTGGTCAGCGGTTGATTGCCCGTCTGTTTGCACCACTCGGCGTGGGTAATGGCTTTTTGTGGCTCACCAAAATAACGGTCAACTTCAATTTTATCAAAGGGATTGTAAACGGTCTGCGGACTTTTACGGTCGGTGCGGTAAAACCATTCGCCCACTGTCACATCAACACTGCTGCCATTAATATGTTCCGGTCGGAAGGGATGGAAAATAATGTGTCCGTCCTTAATTGCATTTTCAATTTCTATATTGCTATAGACTCCCATATCTGTATTTCCCCTGTTTTCACAATTGTACCATGAGTGCCTTCAGATAAAAGCGTATATGAAATAAAAAAAACCTTAGTGGGTCGATCGCACGAACTCTTTCATTCGTTGATCGACCCACCGAAGTTCATACGGCGCGTAGCTTACCGAAGTTATGCTCCGAAGGCACGAACTTTCGGTGCTGCCGCCAGCCCTTGAAGTTCCCGCTGTACTTTGAAGCAGCGATCTTCTCGCGGGCTACCAGCTTTGAGATCACTCCCCTTTTAGATTGTTCTAACGAGAATAGTCGCTGCATATCGATGTAGTCCCACTCGCGACGCTCAAAGGGGGTCGCTTGGTGTTCGAGTGGTGACATGTGTCCACCGCTGCGCAGGCTGTCGTAGCGTTCGAATTCCTTTTCGGGATTCTTGATGTTCTGACGTCCGTAGCTGGCTGCTGCGGCACGTGCACTTGACGAGCGAATGCCATCATCGACATTGTTGAACTCGTCGGTATCGACGTACGGCAGATGCCACTCGCCGTACTGCACCTGCTTCGGTGCCGAATCTTTATGCACCTGACTAAGGAGTCGAGCGATTGTTGCAATCTCACTCTGCGCTTCGGGATGGTCGCGCAAGGCGTAGAAGTTGTCAAACTCCGTTCCTGTCAGTACGATCGTGTGCCACATGTATGCCTCGAGTCCACGACCAGCGAGTTGCTTGTGGACGTTGAGGAGATCGGTGTCTGCCAGATCGACTGTGTCGGTGCTCTTCGGAAGCAGCGACCTGATCTTGTTAAAATCTCTCAGCAGAATATCACCGCTTACGTATTCGCGGCTGGACTCGTATTCAAGCACGCTTTCTGCGCGCTCGGGTCCGAGGATGAGCTCGAGGACGGTCGTCACCGCTCTATCCCTTCCGCGCAGCCACACCTTGACGGCTTGGTCGTGCTTGAGACCCGACAGGTGGTTGTACGCTTGCATACCAGGCTGGTTCACGCCGAATTTCTCTGGGATGAACGGGTTGGTAAGCAGGTTGTAGAGCTGAGTTGCGATAGGGATTGCTCGCGTGCTGGCAGAGTTCCTGCTGAACACGCGGTGTGTCATCATCTCGCTGTGAACGATGCGCGGATATGTCGCCTCGAACGTCGTCAGTCGTATTCCATCAGGGCTGATGGAATCGGCTTTGATTTGGGCTAGGAAAGCCAAATTTATCACCTCCATGTAACAAGGGCATGAAATCGAAATGTTCTACCCACCTCGTACAACTATAACACGTTCTTAAGCCCATTTTAGGGGTTTACGTCCATACCCTTTATGCTATAATGTAGCTAAGCGACGTTATTCACCAAACAAAAACGCACGTATTAGGATAAATCAAACAAAGCTCAGGAGCAGTCTATGAATCAGGTATCACCCGAAACAAACGTTAGTTCTCGGGAGGATACTTTGCTCGAAAATACAGGCATGAATCCTACTGTTGAACCAGATTTAACAAATCCTACCATTTTTCCTAGCTCGGATCAGGCAGAATATATAGCATTACCAGACCCAGAGTTTGTGGCACCGTACCTATCGGAAGAAGCCGAACTGGGTGTTCTTTTAGGTCGCCAAGCAGCGAACCTTGCTGTTGCAATAGGTGTATCGACTAATCAGGAGGTTCAAGTGCGCGAAGTGAACCGCTTTCTCAACGCTACTGGCTATGACACAAATGCTTCTCCAGCAGAACTTGCCGCTCAACAATCTTTTGTTCGCGATATCATCAGTCAAATCGAAGGTCACGTCCGGACGGAAACAGCCGCCGCATTAATTGCACAAAATAAGGCACTCCGAACACAACTTGCGGACATTAAAGCTGCACTAATGGAACAGCCAGCTGATATACTGATCGAAATGGCACCTTTATTAGAACAACCAAAGCACATTGAACCAAATGTTGATGAATTCGTCAGCGAAATTCAGGAGACGCTACAGACTAGTGAGACACCGCATAATGTTCCCACAACCGACGAACTTGAAACTGCTTTTTTATCTGAAACCAGTGAGGCAATGAGCCCAGCCCGTGGTATTTCTATTCGCGAAATCAGTCGCAAGGCTTTGAGTGCAACGGTTCGATTCTTTACTCCACCAATAGAACATGCGATGACAACCGGTAACTCGTTGATCGACGTTGAACTTGAAAGTATTGGTCAAAAATAAATCAAACACTCCGCTATTTTGGGCGACTCTCGTCGAACATTCTGCGGAGTTTTTGCTTTGCAAACTAGTGGCTAGTTAATAAAATTTTCAACCTTGATGCTCGGGCCTTGGGTGGTGCTCAGACTAATGGACGTTACGAACGAACCCTTGAGACTGGTTGGTTTTTGACTCATCAAGCTGTCAAAAAAGCTTTTGGCGTTTTGGTGTAGTTTTTCAGCACCGAAACTGACCTTGCCGATACTAAGGTGAACGATAGCTTGTTTATCGACGCGGTGTTCAACCTTACCGGTCTTAGCTTCTGAAACCGCTTTTGCGACGTCTGTTGCCACTGAACCACTTTTAGGATTAGGCATCAGACCGCGTGGGCCAAGTAACCTGGCATACTTACCAAGCCGAGGCATGTACTGTGGCGTTGCAATCAGGATGTCGAAGTCAATGGTTTCTTTATCAAGTTGTGCGAGGAAGGTTTCGTCACCGACTATATCGGCACCAGCTTTGGTCGCGCTCGCGTGGTCAGCTTCTGGAGCGAATACAGCAACCCGAATCGTCTTACCGGTTCCGTGTGGTAGGCTGACAGTCGCACGTATGTTTTGGTCGGCTTGACGAGGATCAACACCGAGTCGAACATGGACTTCAATCGATGCGTCGAATTTGCTTGGGCTGGTCTTAGTAGCCAGTTCAACCGCCTCGGTGAGAGCGTATGCTTTTCCTTTTTCGATCAGCTTAGCAACTGCTTGGTATTTTTTGCCGCGTCGTTCGAGGAGCGGACGCGTGATCGGTTTTGGACCTTTTTTGACAGAGGCTGGCTCGCCGTCAGCTGAAGCAGTGTTACCCGCAGCTTTACGGGCGTCTTTTTCTCCTTTTGCTTTTGCTTCGGCGAGCGCTTTTGCTGAGCGCTTGCCGGCTTTCGCCAGTTTCGGTTCGTCACTTGTTTCTGCAACTGATTCGCTAGCAACTACCTCCGTGGGCGCGACAGCAGGTTCAGATGTCACGGGTTTGTCTTGGGCATCAGCGATCGCAGCTTCGATTTGCGCAATGGTGTTCTTTTCAGAGACATCGAGCCCGAGTGTTTTTGCTTCTTCTAGTAAGTTGGCTTTTTTGGCCATAGGTGGTAACCCTTTCTGTGGTTTTAGCGACAATGAATCATTTTTTTAAGAATGATCAATTGTCTCCCAACATTGATTGTTATATGTTTATTATGACACAGACAATACATTTTTACTAGGGTTGATTGACAGCTATGACGCTCTCGCTTATCCTAAATGCATATGGATACTATAAAAAACAGCTTGAAAGAGCATGGGTTTAATGGTGACCTTGACGATTCTGCCGAAGCACTAACATTTTACTCACATGACGCATCAATGTTCGAACTGATGCCAAAACTTGTTCTCAAACCAAAAAATACCAAAGATGTTGAAACGGCTGTTAAGGTTATCGCAGAAGAGAAGCAAAACAACCCGGACCTTTCACTCACCGCTCGTAGCGCAGGCACTGACATGTCTGGAGCGGCGATTAATGAATCAATTATTGTTGACTTCCAAACCTATTTTCGTAAGATTATATCCGTCGAGAATGATCGCGCGGTGACCCAGCCTGGTGTGTTTTTCCGTGACTTCGACGCGGCAACTGGCGACTACCTCCTGCCAAGCTACCCAGCTAGCCGTGACCTCGCCTCTGTTGGTGGCATGATTAACAATAATTCTGGTGGCGAAAAATCGTTAGAGTTTGGAAAGACGGAATTATATGTTCCGGAACTAAAGTTCGTCTTTTCTGACGGTATCGAACGCGTTGTGAGGCCACTTAGTAAAGCCGAGCTTGATCAGAAAATGGCGCAAGACGACTTTGAAGGCAAAGTGTACAAAGAACTGTTCGAACTCATCGACGGCAACTATGAAAAAATCAAAGCCGCCAAGCCGCATGTCAGTAAAAACTCGACTGGCTATAACCTTTGGAATGTTTGGGACCGTGAAACTAGCATCTTTGACATGACACAGATGATTATTGGGGCGCAGGGAACCCTAGGATTTGTCACTGAAGGCACCTTCAAGCTTGTACCGCGTCCAAAGCACTCCGGTCTACTCGTCTTGTTCATGCACGAGATTGATGACCTTGGTGAACTCATAAAAACGGTCATGACGCACAAACCGGCAACTTTTGAAGGTTTCGACGACCAGACGTTGCTGTTGAGCATGAAATTCATGCCAAGCTTTTTAAAGATTTTAGGACCAGTCCGCTTCATTCACCTGCTGATCACACTAATTCCTGATGGGTTCCAATTGCTCCGCGGTATTCCAAAACTTGTTTTGATGGTTGAATTTACCGGTGAAACTGAGGATGAAGTCCGTTCAAAGATCACTATGCTCCATAAAGATTTGAGTAAGTACCGTGCTCGCTACGAAATTAATGGCTTTGAAGAAGATCCAACTGAAGGAAAAAGTGAAAAGTTTTGGATTATGCGCCGATACAGCTTCCAGTTGCTGCGCAGCAAAGTTAAAGACAAGCACACCGCGCCGTTTATTGATGATCTGATCGTCAATCCAGAACATTTACCAGAATTCCTGCCGCAGATTCGTAACATCATCAAGAAGTACAAGTTGTTCGCGACGATTGCTGGGCACATGGGCGATGGGAACTTCCATATCATCCCATTGATGAAGCTGGAGGATCCAAATGACCGCGCGAAACTACTACCTGCCATGAAAGAAGTGAATGAGCTGGTGTTGAAATATAAGGGATCTCTTTCTGGTGAGCACAACGACGGACTGGTACGTGGCCCGTGGCTAGAACAGATGTACGGCAAAGAAATCGTTGATTTGTTCCGAGCTGCCAAAGATATCTTCGACCCGCAGCACATCTTTAACCCCCACAAGAAAGCAAATGCTGAGTGGGGCTACTCGTTCTCGCATATTCGGGAGAAGTTCTAAAAGTTACTATCATGTCGATTCGATCCATTTTGTTTAGGAAACATTATCTAGTGAAGCGAACGAAACATAAAGACGAAAAATTGGTTCATGACACGCCGGTTTCTTTTTTAACGCCACTTCCACAGATGAATCCACTCATCTCTATCAATGAACAATCACATGCACCTATCATCTATGGTGACAGGCCCGCGATGGCAGAATTTAATGTCGATCATGCGTTAAGACAGTTAGATAACGAACATTACGTCGTTTTCCGAGATCTCATCATTCCTTCTGGAGTAAAAAGTTTACCGCTTACTCAAATAGATCATGTAGTCATCTCTATTTACGGTATATTTTGTATCGAGACAAAATCAAACAACGGAAGTGTGTATGGATTCACGACAAGTGAACACTGGAAACAATATCTAGGCAGGCAGCAATATGGCATGTATAATCCTTACCGACAAAATGAATACCATGCGAAGTCATTAGAAAATCTTTTGCACGGAATGATAAAAGCACCAATACATTCTTATATTGCTTTCCCGAATGCATATAAGGTTATTGTTGATGGTAAACTCTGCGATATGTCCATTCACGGCATTATGAATAAAATCAACCAACATACTCGACCAGTTTATGATCTTTCGTCGGTAGAACGAATCGCTAAGACATTAGCTTATGCAGCGAGTAAACGTGAAGAGCTCAGACCGTATCATATTGCAGAAGTGCGAAAGCATGTTGAATCAAAAATCTCTCACTCGCTTAAGGTTAACCATACAGTATCAAAATTTAAACTGCGTTCGTAGTAACGTTATTTGCTATACTGTAACGTATGAATGATAGTCAGCAACTGATTAAGAAGTACATGGATGATCGCAACTGGAATAATCTTCAGCCTGCAGACATTGCTAAGTCAATTATGATTGAAGGGGCTGAGCTACTCGAACTGTTTCAGTGGAAGAATTATACTGTTCAAGAAATTAATACTGATCCCTCATTAAAACTCAATATGCAGAAAGAAATTGCTGACGTCGTTATTTATGCGATTGAATTAGCAGTTCACTTAGATATTGATATTACTGAGGCGGTGCAACTTAAAGTTGAACACAATGTTAAGAAATACCCTGCTTCAAAGATGAAAGACGCTGCGACGAGCAACGAGTACTACATGAAGCAGAAAATGAAGTACCGTAAAGAAAGAAAATAAAAACATACTGCTATCGAGGTTATGTTTGTAATTTGTATGAATAAAAAACCGCCTGTAACGGCGGTTTTATTTTTAGCATTGATATTACTCAGTCACTTCAACACCCATAGATCGCGCTGTTCCGGCGATAACTTTTACGCGTCCATCAACGTCGATGGCGTTGAGTTGGTCTTTTTTGATTTCGGCAATTTCTTCGAGTTGAGCGCGCCTTATCTTACCAACTTTGTCGGTGTGAGGCTTGGCGCTTCCCTTTTGGATGCCGGCACGTTCGCGGATCATGTCATCAACTGGCTGGCCAAGTGACTTCCATGCGAATGTTCGGTCTTCAAATACTTGGATGTGAACGATAACGTCCTTACCCATCAGGTCTTTTGTTGCGTCGTTAAACGGGTTGATGAAATCCATCATGTTCAGACCCCATTGACCGAGTGTTGAACCAACAGGAGGACCTGCCGTCGCACGACCAGCGGGAATACGAAGTTTCAAATTTCCAATAATTTTCTTTGCCATAACTTTTCTTTCATTGCTATTTCTAGCTTGTACTAAATAAATAATTGCGAAGCACTTTCTTGATGGTAAGACCGACGAAAGCTTTATTTAGTGCGTAACAGATTTATTTTAGCAGAAAATTGCTTTTTGTCTACCACAAGGAAACTATAGACGATGCTAAACTTTTTTAACCTGCAGCGCGTCAAGTTCGACTGACGTGTCACGTCCAAACATGCTGACCATGACTTTGACTTTACCTTTTTGGTTATCAATTTCGCTGATTGCGCCGTCAAAGCCTTTGAAAGGACCATCGGTGATGCTGACCACTTCGCCTTCAGAGAAGTCGATGAAGTGCTTCGGATCTTCAACGCCCATACGCTTTTTGATTTTACGAATTTCGTCATCAGAGACAGGAGTCGGCTGCGTGCTCGTCCCCACAAATCCAGTCACTCCAGGTGTATTACGGACGATGTACCATGTTTCGTCGGTTAGTTTCATTTCAACCAAAGCGTAGCCTTGGAAGATTTTCTTTTCAACGACTTTTCGCTTACCATTCTTGATTTCAATTTGCTTTTCCTTTGGCACCATGACGTCAAATATCTTGTCAGCCATATCAACTGCGTTAATCCGTTGGTGAATACTGTCGGCTACTTTTTCTTCGTAGCCACTGTAGGTGTGGATTGCATACCATTGTCGTGATGAGTCATATCGATTGTTTGCCATGTGAATAAAGTCCTTTACTTAAGAATTAATTGAAACAAGAATTTGAATAATAGGTCAAGCAGTACAATAAGCACAACAAAGAATGTGCTAAAAAGGATGACCGCGAAAGTTAGCCCCCAAGTCGCCCTTCGGGTTGGCCAACGCACCAGGCGCAGTTCGACCCAAGCGCCACGGAAGTATCCCCCAATAGCAAATACTGTCTTCGTAAAAGGGTTGGAAGGTTCTTTTCGTACCTTCACTTTATTTGAAGACTTCCTGGACATTTTTTTCGAATCTTTTTTAGGTGCAGTGGTTTTTGCACTGATTCGCGTCACGTTTTCACCAGATTTGCTAGCCATTGCCCGCATTCCTACTTTCTTTTAGTCTGTTTGAGCCAATAAAAATAGTCTGCTGTTGCAGACTGTCAAGATCATTGTAGCTTTTATTTCCCTTCTCGTCAAGGGATGCTATGATGGAGGAAGATGCTTCAGGTTATATTGTTGATACTGTACGCCGTACTGCTAGGAATGTTTGGATTGGCTGCATGGCGGCTTCACTATGCATATAGGCACTTTACTATGAAATCACTTTTGACGAATGTTCGTTCACAAGGCGAACTGCCGAGTGTCACCATTTGTATTCCTGCTCGTAACGAAACACACGCCATGACTGATGCACTGCAACGCGTGATTGAAAGCAAGTATCCAAAACTGGAAGTGATTGTGCTGGATGATCTGTCTGGTGATGATACTTCTACTATCATTAAATCTTTCGCCCACGAAGGTATTCGCTTTGTTGAAGGCTCTCGGTTACCGGCGCAATGGCTAGGTAAAAATCATGCGCTGCAGGGTCTTTTACAGCAAGCCAGTGGTAGCTACGTCCTTTTTATGGATGTTGATACTCGCCTCAGTCCTGACTCGATTGAACAATTGGTTGCGTATACACAGCAAGAAGATGCCTTGATGGTCTCGGTGCTGCCTCGCCGTGAGGATAGCCCGCGTGCCAGCGTGTTCTTTTCACCGCTACGATATTTTTGGGAAATTATGTTTCACCGCATCGCGTCTCCCGCAACGGCAAGCGGTGCCTGGATGATTCATCGTCAGACCCTTCTTGATCGTTGGCAAGGCTTTACACAGTTTAAAGATGCTATTCAGCCCGAATCACGCCTTTCGGCTGAACTAATGGCAGCTGGACGATACCGCTTTTTGATTGGCACAAAAATGCTGGGGATCTCATATGAAAAAAAATGGCGTTCACAGGTTGAGACAAGTATTCGTTTATTATTCCCTCTCCTTGGTAGTAAAAGACCAAATGCTATCATTGCTGCGATCGATCTTTTGATCATCGCCTCACCAGTATTTATCATGGCGTCTTTCATTTTTATAGGTTTTAATATACACCAATTGATTTCAATCTTATTCTATCTTTTGTTCGCTGGACTGTACGCTTTGTACCTTCGTCAGATGTGGAATAAAGCCTGGCTGATTGGTGGATTGTTGTGGCCATACATCATTATTCAAGAGGCGGTACTAGTGGTGCTAAGTGCTATTAAGTATCAGCAGCATACCGTGACATGGAAAGGTCGTTTGGTCAAAGAGCCGAAGTAACTAGGTTGTTACTTGAGGAAGGTCAAAACTGAAGGTGGAGCCGTGATTCAAACGGCTGCTCACAGCAATTTGGGTACCAATTTTGTGAGCGAGCTTGGCTGAAACATATAATCCCAATCCGGTCCCGTTCGTTTCTCGTATGCGGTAGTCCTCACTGCGGTAAAATTTTGCAAAAATTTTTTGCTGATCGCTGCGACTAATCCCGATGCCACTGTCTTTGACGGCGAAATGAATGATACCAGCTTTCGTTTTGGCGCTGATAGTAATACTGCCTTCATTGGTATATTTAATTGCGTTAGTAATGAAGTTTTGTAGCAGTTCTTCTACGTATAGTCGGCTGACATGGATCTTACCAAGTCTTGTCCCAAGATCAAGGTCTAAATGAAGGTGACGAGCGCGCGCGTCTTTTTCGTATTGATTATGTAATTTATGCATTAGCTCTTCGACAGGAATATCTTCACCGACATCAGCAACACCACGTTCGGCACGCGATAAAGTACTAAGGTCATTAACCATTTTTGCAAGGTACAATACCTGGTCGTGAGCAGTTGTGATTGAACCTTTAAGAAGAAAGTCGTCTGGTTTTTTCGGCATGTCCATCATGAACTTTAGATTTGATAACGTGCCTTCTACAATTGTAATTGGTGTACGAAGCTCGTGGCTGACGACGCTAATAAATTCATCACGTTCTTCTTCAAGGCTTTTTTGCTTGGTAACATCGCGCACGATGAGGATAAAGCCAGCTTGGACTTGTCCTTTTTTGCGACGGCTGTAGACGCTTTTAATCGGTGCGTATGTCATTTCAAGCCGAATGTCTTCACCGTCACTGTAGGTATGTCGTAAGTCGTCGCGGCGGACTGTTTTTGTTGCAAGACGCAGGATGTCAAATAATTTTACGGATACTTTATCTTTATCAGTGAGTTGAAATAAGGAAGTGATATTAACACCTTTTAGATTTTCGTTGGTGTCGAGTAGATCGAGGCAAGCGGCGTTATACATTAAAATGTTACCTTTGTCATCAGTGCTAAACGTGGCATCGGACAGGTTGTTGATTATCGTCAGAATACGTTCGTATTGCAGTCGTTCACTTGCTTGACTTTGGATAAGTGTTTGACGACGCGTTTCCTGAGCAATGATAATACCCACCATTGCAAGTCCAAGCACGATAATAGCACTTGCCCCCAGGAAATTATTGATAACTATAGAGGGATCATTTGGGTAGCGAACGATGCTGTCGACAGTGGCAGCAACGATAACAGACCCAACACTGATTGCCAGCGCCTTTCGTCCAAAATAGATATTTGAGGCAAGGAATAATAATGCAATTGATGATGCGAACGGTTCAAGAAAGCCGGTAATGAACAGAACGGTAGCCAGCGCGAGTCCGTGGTAGAGGACAAGTCGCACCAGCATGTCGATGCGTGAGCGGATGGGTGCGAAAAAATGGTAGATGCCAACTAGCAGCCATAATGCCGAGATCAGCAACGAGACAAAACCGCCGGCATAGTTTGAGCTCTGCGCGATACCAAAATAAACTAGAAGATTGTAGCCAACAAAAATCGGTGTTCCGAGCAAGGCAATGTAGCGCACTGCTTTATCGGAATCAATGTTGAAACTTATACCCCCCTCGAACATGTGCTGTCATTATACCCTAGATGTCAGGGCTTTGTATATAAATGACCCGGACGGTGTTTAAATGGTCGGTGCTTGTTGTTTTAGATTTTTTCGATGCTCTTTAAATTGGGGATCACCAACTGCAACAACTGACCAAAACTCAGGACTGTGATTCATGTGTTTTGTGTGGGCGAGTTCATGGAACAGAACATAATCGATTTGCTCAAACGGCAGTTTCATCAGTGCGATGTTGAGGCTAATTGTTCCTTCTGAGGTACAGCTGCCCCATCTGCCACTGGCGTGAGAAAAACGTACTTTTTTGTACTGAAAATCAAACTTATTGGCGAGAAAAGCAAGACGTTTTGGCAGATAACTTTTCGCTTCAATACGTAGCGCGGCAATAATAATGTCGCGGATAGCTCTCGCAACAAGTGGGTCGGATAACGACTTGTCAGCAGGCAAACTAACGATAATTTGCTGACCACGCCGATTCACTTGAAAATATCCTACCGTCGGCTGAATAACCAGGGTGTGGCTTTTACCAATACGCATACCATTTTCGTAGTGTGTCGTTGGCTGTGCGTGTGAAAGCATATTTCGTAATTCGTCGCGCGACGTTTTGAGTAACCGCTTTACTAAAAAAATCGGCGCATAGAGGGGCAAAGACGCTCGCAGTGTTCCGTCTGGTGCAACGCGTAGTCGAACCTGTGAGGCACGAGCACTCCGTCTGATCGTGATGTTGCCAAACTCTTCATCATGAATAATCGGCATAGATGGATTACCTAATGGTTATATGACGACCAGGAACAATTCTGGAGTTTGGTGAGTTTGGAGGCAGTGGATTTTGCGAAATCTGAGGACGAGTTGTCGAAAGTCGTCTCAGGACGGTTTTTAACTGCGTTGGATAGGTGTGCTTGCCACTAATGACGACCGGTTTCTCAATTTCGGATGGATGTTGAAATTTTGTATATGCAGCGTCAAACTGTTTGCTGGTAAGGCTTGAAACACCACGTTGTTTTTTGGTTGCGCGGTGTTTTGATTCTGAGGGGTCTGTTTGAACCCAGACAAGCAGTGGCTTGTACCCTGCCTTTGTGAGCATATTTGCAAGCGCCATGCGCTGCGTACGCAGATAGGTTGACCCTTCATAAATGAGCGTCGTGTGTGTTTTCAAGAGTTCGTCGAAAAGTAATTTTGTAATCTTTTCAGTCGTGTCGACGTCACTACCAATCATGTTTGAAATCATACCAGCATTTATGTAGGGTGCATCAAACGTTTTTGAAAAATGTTCCGCAAAAGTCGTCTTACCTGAACCCGGAATGCCCACCATAATAATAACGTGAGGCGTGTTTGGAGTGAGTGGTTTCATATATGACAGTATAGCAAAGATGTGTCGTTATTTGCAGCCTAGCGAAGGAAGAAATACACGCCAATACCTAGTGCGGTGACGACGATAATACCCCCGATAACGATAAATGGTTTTCGAGGCGCTGGATGGTTTGTAAAGAATTGGAAGGCACGTGACGTCGAAGCATGTGTCAGCTCTTCAGCAATCGCTTCGGCTGTTGTGGCGGGTTTTTTTGGTTTTTGTGGCGTCACTGGTGCAAGTGGGTGTTTTATTTCAACTGGTTTTAGCGTAGGGGCGATTGGTCTCACGCCAATCGGTTCTTTGATCTTTGGTGTCAAGGTTGGCATAGCTACAGCCGGTTCCCGAGGAGGCACCGGCTGACTACCCGACGCATGTGAAGGTTTTGCCAGGTCGTCAACAGAGCGAGCCTCAAGTGCCTCAATCGCTAAAAGATGAGGATCCTCTTCGGGCACCACTACCTCGACAGGCTCGACATGATTGGGACGTGAATTGTGATCCATGAACTTTTTTGCCTCGTATGTTACACTTGCGCTTACGGTTACTTGTAGTATAGCAAAAAAACAGTACTATCATCTAGCTCTATCTGAAAATGGCCTCTATTTTTAGCCTCTTAACATTTTTTCTTCTTGATCAAGCTTGCTGATTTGGGCTTGACTGGCATTCTCTATTTCGGTTTTTTGGCGTTGTAAAATAGTAGCTCGTGCATCTAATTCTGTCGCTTTTATGTCAAATTTTTGGGCAGCCTGATCATGTTGGGCAGCTTTTTCTATCAAAGACTGCGCTTCATTGGCATATTTACTAGACGCATCAGGATCATCTACGGCGTTATCCGCGTCTGCTTGTCTTTTTTCAGCTTCTTTTCGAAAACTGTCCGCTTTTTGACGCTCTTTACCAGCGGCATCTTGTAGTTCTCTTATTGTGAGCATCGGCACCTCCAACCAGTGTATTTCTCATATTAGTATACGCGTATCATCCCTTTGAGGCTATACTGTGCTATGGATAAAAGTAGTACCACTTACTACTCTCATACGAAACACGTCATTGAACGTCTAGATAATCAAGCGACTCCGGGACCTAGTTCGTTAAGTTATTCACGAACGCGGGTCATCAACCGTAGATTTGAAAGATAGTGGGATGCGTTAAGGGTCGTATGTTGACTAAGATATTCCATATGTTTGTCGACGAATAGTACGTTGCCGCCAGCCGCCGGCGAATACATCGACTTCGTGTTAAATTCAGGGTCAGTCATCATGTTGTTAAGAATCTCACGAATCTCTTTTGCTTCTTTGGAATCAAGGAAACGCTGTGCGCTTAAGGATTTTGTCATGAAGCAACCATTTTTTTAGGTTTTTTGACTTCTTTCTTTCGGTCTCGTCCCTTTGACATAAGCCACCTTTCCTTGTGTCTCCGTTATGGAGATATATTTGCATACTATTATGCGCCTTTTTTTGTGATTTGGCTAATTTTGCTCACATGCCTGGCACATAAGAACCTAATTTTTTATTCGTTAATTCGCCTACTGACGCATGTACTTAACTAATAGTATACATATATGTGTATAATTCTCCATGGGAAATGTGACAAAAATCCAATCATCTGAACGACAATACTCAAACGAGTCACTGCCGACGTTAAACTTGTCTTCTGCCGCTAATGAACTGTATAAAAATGAGCAAATTGCTCCGATCGAAGTATCAGTCGACAGCTCTCTGCGCCTCAAAGTACTCGATCAATGCGGCATGGCCTGTGTTTTTTGTCATAACGAAGGAACACCAGTGAGCTCTGATAATGTTGGTCGTGAGGCTTCCGAGTTTACGTCAGCCGGTACATCGAGTCGCGTCTCAATTTATCTCAGCACAAATGGTGCGGATTTTGTCAGTGGTAATGTGCAGCCGGACATAGCCCTGCAGGAAGCAGTCCGCAGTATTGATAATTTGGTCGATATTCATGAGGTTCACTTAACTGGAGGTGAGCCGACTCTTCATCCACGATTACCGGAAATTGTCAGGCAACTAACCGACGATGGTCATAAAGTAAAAATGACGAGCAATGGTGAGCGTTTTTATACCATGGCTCCAGCATTAAAAGAAGCTGGGCTGAGTAAGGTTGTTTTTAGTATTTTTGGAACGACACCCGAGGATCTTGCTGCGGTTCAAGGTGGAAAGTTTAATAATCTAAAGTTCGCGCAGCTAAAACTTGATGCACTCGAAAGGTCTATTGTTGCGGCATATGAAAATGGCATTGAAACATCTGCCAATATTGTGATGCCAAGTCTTGATCATGCCGAGCGAATTATAAATATTATTGATCGGTTTGGTGACTTTTGTAAGATCCGTATTTTAAACTCTCTTGACGAAGGTATAGAATCATACGAAGCTGTCTACGAAGTGCTCGCGATGATGGGTACTAAAGTTCAAAAAGTAAACATGACAGCTGGCGCATCGAGCATGTCAGTTGATTATGTGCTTCCGGATCATAAAGCAGTCGGATTTAAGCAGATACGCAAGTCATATTTAAGTGAAGTGTGCAATGACTGTGTATTAAAAGATAACGGATGCGAAGAAGGATTTTATGGCATGCGTATGTACGTTGATAGAATGAATCAATATCGAGTCGGTGTATGTATCCAACGCATGGATCTTACCCGTCCATTAGACTTATTTATGCGTAGTAATTTACCAGAGGCAATTAGAGCGAACAGAAGTCAAGAATATGATAGAATTATTGAGACAACGCAAATTGAAAGGATTTTGTAAGACTTGTGTCCTCAGAGTCAGTGAAAGATATTGAAGTTGAGCTTCGCACCTACGACGTAGATGGCGATGCGCTTCGAGCAACACTCCGAACCTTAGGAGCGGTGAGCCTTGGTGAACTGGTTTTTAAACGTGCGGTTCTTGACGTTTACCCAGCGGATCCAAATAAATGGATCCGTGTTCGTTCAAACGGTATTGAAACGACCCTTGCAGTCAAGCAGCGTGGGACGGCTACGGAAATGGACGGCGAAATCGAAGAACGGGTTGAGTCGTTCGAAACGACGTTGCAATTGTTGGCTTCACTTGGGTTTGAACCTCGCAGTGTTCAAGAATCACGCAGTGATATTTACACGATTGATGGCACAGAAGTTTCCATTGATACGTGGCCAGGTTTGAAAGAGCTGTTAGAGATAGAGGCTAAAGACACTCATGCATCTGTTGGCGAGCGTACGGCGACGATTTATAAGGTTGCTGAAAAGCTCGGCATTCCTGTCGAAGCTTTGACAACCGAGTCAATCGAACAACGCTACATGGATACTTTAGGGATTGACGTAAAGACAACGTCGCTGACATTCGATACACTGTAGACATAATGAAAGTCCATTTTACCGGATCTAACTACAAGCTTGACGAGCACTACGTCGACTACTCGGCTATTATTTCTTATTTGAAGTCCCAAGGACACACATTAACTCGCGAATGGATCGATGAAGATCTAAAACATCAAAATAAAGATGCCGAATACAGCGAGGTTGAGTATCGTGAGATATGGCAAAAAGTAAAGAACTCAATTATGATATCTGACGCTGTGATTATTGAAGGATGGAATAACAGCTTTAGTATAGGCTATCAGACGGCTTTTGCTCTCAGTTATAAAAAACCTGTTTTAGTTATGACTCCTAATAACAAGATCAGCCATACGATTATAGCTGGTGAAGACAATCCTTTCTTGCATATTGTGCACTATACTGAAGCAACGCTTGAATCTGTATTAAAGGAATTTTTGGACAAATTCCAAGTAAGCGATAAAGATATGCGCTTTAATATGTTTATTGACCGTGAAACGCAAGTGTACCTTGATATTGAGTCGTACAAGACGGGTAAAACAAAAGCAAAAATCATTCGTGACCTGATTAAACGCGAAATTCGTAATAACGAAGGTTTATAGATTAAAAAAGCCATTTTGAAAAGCACCCGATGAAGGGTGCTTCTTCATTCTGCCGGCGAGTCGTCATTTTTGAGACGACTCGCCGACACGAATGGTTCGCGTATGGCAGACGCGAGGCTGTTCTAGATGACAGATCTAGGACTGGCTCATTTTGGACGGAAGAGCTACCGTTTGCTACCTTCTAGAGACACCCCATTACTATTCAGGAATGCAATAGGATCAGCGGGCTTTCCATTCAGATGGACCAGCAAATGTAGGTGGTTGCCAGTGGATACACCGGTTGACCCAACATATCCAATAACTTGACCTGCTGTTACTGTATCCCCTTTCTTAAGCCCTGCAGCGATGCTGGACATGTGTGCGTATCCAATGGTGACGTTGTTTCCAGCGTCCATGCCGACATAGGTACCATACGTTCCGTTGTCTCCGGCAAAGGTGACAGTACCGGAACGCACGGCATAAATCGGCGTGTTTTTGGCAGCACCGAGATCGACGCCATCGTGCAGCTTATACCGAAGCGTGACCGGGTTAATGCGCATGCCAAAAATATCATTGATACGATACGTACCCGCTGCCAGTGGAAGTTGCCAACCAGTCGACTGACAACTATTCGTCGCGCCAGGTGCTGCCACCTGGCTTAACAGTTCGGTGCCGGTTTTGTCCCAATTCCACCGTTTTTGGTATGCCGCTAGGTTTGGATTCTCGACGTCGATGGCGATGGTGATCATCGAAAGCGAGTCGAGGTTACCCTTCACGTTTTTATGAAGTGTGTCAAACCACTTGTTTGCGGCATAGGTGACATTGAGTATTTCTGCTCGTGTCCCCCATCCTTGACTTGGACGCATCTGAAACACGCCCACACTATCTGAACCGTCACTCGCCTTTGTTTCAACATTGGTGAGATTCGATTCTTGGATGCCAGTAGCGATCGCGGTGGCGATTGCCTTTGGGGTCTCTTGTGGTGTGCGTTGCATGCCTGCGGCGTAGATCTGTGTTGCGATCTGGAGCTTTTTCTTCTGATCATCTTTCGAGAACAGATTTAGATACTCCTGGGCAGACATGCCGGTCAACTGATTGGAACCAGTGAACGACACGCTCGCTGCTGCGGTGCAGCTGTTGCCTCCTGAAAGGAGACCACCAACTACACCAACAGCAAGCGGTACAGCCATGAAACTACCGAGCGAGATAAGCCCGATAGTCAGTGCGACTTTTCTATCGAGCGCCATGTTTCCTCTCTAGGTTAGTTCCGGATTTCCTCTGCGATTTGCTTGGCTCGAAGGGCTGCGAGCTTCGCAAGTCGCTCGGGGTACTCCGGCATTTCATCGATGGGTTGGATGTTCCTCAGGCGATCGCGCGAGGAGTTGGACTGAACCAGCGGAATCTCCGATTCCAGCAGCCTGTGCTGAAAACGAACGGGTTCCCTGTTTCTAATCCATAGCACGCCTTCTCCTGGTTCGAAGTAAGGCATTTGTGCAACCAGTGCTTCGGTCATACCCGGGAGTTTCGAAATTTCATGCAAGACATCGGTGTCATCCGACTGTCGCATAAAAAACCGTATGCCCACTCCCAGATCAATCTCTTTTGCAAGTGCCCGCATTTCAGAGCCTGCGGAGCCCGCTTCGGTGACCTGCATGCCGAACTGATACATGCGCCAGAGCGACGTCGCACGCTTTCGTACCGTTGCCGATCCGTTCGCTTGCGTACGCAGATGGAACAGACCCTTCGCCGCTACTCCTTCCTCATCACTAATGAAGAGGTGGGGAATAATGCGGCTCAGGTCACGGTTGGTACCGATCTCCTTGTCGTCGTATTGGACTCCGTCGTTCTCGGCTTGCATGATGACAGCCTCCAGGAACGCGTTCGCGAGCATGGGGATGTCTTCTGTATCAAGAAGGGCGACGCGCTGGATCAGGATGTCATAGAGCGACTCCTTGCCTCCGAACGCATCTCCATACTCTGGACCCATGAGCCTATCCAGACACTTGGCGGCATGGCTTGCCGTCTCAAGGAAGGACAGGTCGACATGGGTGATCGTGGCATCAAGCCGCAGCTGTTCCCGAAGATTCGGAAACCGCGTGAACTCCTGCTCGAAATCTTTTTCGAGCTGCCGACGACCCTCCCTGTAGTACTCGTCGAAGTCCGTCATGACCAGTCCTCGAAGGGCTTCTGCGATCAGACGTTCGCCGATGAGTTCGGGCTTCTCCTTCATGATGCGGGTAACAGCGATCGAGACCGCTGGTGCAACCTGGATGTTATCGTATTGTTTCCCGATATCTTGGATGATCCCGACAGTTGCGCTGATGATGCTAGTGGGCGACTTCAGCAGACCGATCAAATTGATTCGCTTACCTTTGCCGATTTTGAAAAAAGTCGCATGCAGGGATTTGGCCACAGGGCCGTACTCTGCCACGCCGTTTTCCGAACGACGACTCACGATACGTGTCCGCCAGTACTCCGGACGACCCAGGGGGTCACGAGCCTGAAGGAGGGCGCAACGCTTGATCATTGACTTGGCGAAGGTTGACTTTCCCGCCCCTTGCTCACCAGCAACGGTGACCGATGTGGTCTTACTGTCAATCAGGTGGGGGTGGAAAAACATCAGGTCGGCCATGTAGGTGTAATTACCCACAGGGACTCCTAGTTTCTGTAGGGGCTTCGGTGCGACGTTGGGCTGATAGAGCGCCATCGCCTCAGGAGTACCCCTGTACACTCGACCGCGCACGATCTTTCCTTTCGTTGGGGGATGATGAATTGTGTGGTACATGAGGTATTGGATAACACCTCAGAAACAATGTTAACAGGAAACATAACTGCTGAAATGTTATACATCCGGGTGACCGACGCAGCTTTCGCTACGCCAGTCACCCGGAGATGTATACCGGAGTGTCTGATCATTCACAATCGATCAGTGTGACAGTGGTAAGGAACTTCTTCCACTGTTGGCTGGGTCGGCTCACTTGCACTGGAGTATACCCCAATGTAGCGAATCGATCCATGTCAGCCGCGATCTGCTCCTCCAGGTCTTCTTCCGAGCTCTCAAGTGCAGCAAATCGAATCACATAGTTCTGGCGAACAGACGACTCATCGATGTTTCTGAGTTCGTCGTAGCGTTCGTTCTGCCGCCGTTCAGCCCGAGGACCGGTGCGGATGATCCCAGCATTGTCGGCTAGTTCGCCGATTGCACCGAGACCATTGTTCGTGACGATGTACTCCATGTTACTGCTGTGAGACTGACCGATCACGGAGAATGACGTGAACCTTGAGATGGCGTCTGTGAGGTCAGCCATCTCATGTGCTAGAGCTTCCTCACGTGGATACTCCGTCATATCAAGCACCGTTGCATAGGTGCCGTCCACGTTGATTCCGGTCTTCGAGGTGATGACATGACTCACTGGAAGGTAGCGATCGTACATTGCGTCTCCCACTACTTCGATGCCGTTGTGCTGTCGTTCCTTGTTCAGAAGCAATAGCTCTTCGGCTTCGTTGTAGTAGTCGAACAGTGTTGTGACGTCGCGCGACTTCCGTAAGTATCGTTCAGCTTGCTCGACGTCCAGGATCTCTGTACCGCCCCCTACTAAAGCGTCAAGCTTTGGGAAGACGATGTTTTTAATCCTGGTGATCGTGAGGCGTCGGAAAACTTTCTCCGACATCTCGTTCTTCTTGTTTTTGGTCTCGAACGCCTTCCTCAGAGCGTCGTTCTCCTTGACGGTGACGACCAACACCATGTCTGTGCTATAGGACTGCACCGTCAGTTCGGCGAATCCCTCTGCCTGCATCTCGTACAACGCGACGTTCATCTTGTCGTCGAGAGTGTAGGTTTCGGGATCCTTTTCGGACAGGATGGCCTCCGGCATGATTACTTCCATGCTGGCGACCTGCTTCATCGTTTCGGGAATAAGCCACTGGTCTTGCGGCCGGTTGCGAACTCCCATTGCGATGTTAAGGCCACGGAGACCGGCGGTGACCGTTGCCTGTTTGATGAGGTCAGCGTAGCCCTTGATCGTTAGATACTGGTTCACATGAGACATGCTCCGGAACCTGCTTCCATCGGTCTTGAACACCATCGAGTAGGTCCGCTTCTCCTTCTGAAAAATCAGACCCACCTTAGAACCATCCCGAAGCACCATCCCTCGAACTTCGAGGGGAAAAATCTTGGCGCTCCGTTCACGGTCAATCTCGCTCAGTGTGAACTGAGCGATGACGGCATCAGGAATGTCATCGACGGTCGTTTTGACCCGCCGAACATTTCCTACACGCTTTGCCTCAGTCTGCTTCGCGTCGGCAATCGCTTGCTCCACCTGCACCGATTGCTCGGATCGGAAGAGTTCGTGATGTTTGACAGCCACTGTCCACCAGTCCATCACCAAAGTAATGGGAATCTGATAGAGACGCTCATTGAACTTGCCGCTCTTCGGAGTGTACATCGTGATACCCCAGAAAATGATCAGGGGTACCAGGGCCAATGTTGTTAACCAGCTCAGGCCATTCTGTGCGAGAACGCTCATCGTGACCAACCCGAAGGCTGCGACGATTGATGTCCAGAACCAGTCGAGTGCTTCATGTGGGAGGAACCGCTGGCCCCGCGTTCGAGGATGTCGAATCCCTGGCGCGTTGTTATCGATAGACACTGAGACCTCCCTTTTTTGGACTCGCTTGCTTGTTGCCGATGGCACCGCCAACAGCCTTGATGAGCGGAGGCCCAATCATGACTGCGGCTTTTGCCGCCGGATGGACATTGCTTCCAGCCATAGCAGCTGCTTTAGCTGCCTTGATCCCCCACGCAGTAAGCGCGGACGAGGCGGTTGCGGTGGCAGCCAAGGTAACCTCTTTCTTGAAGTTTTGCCCTTTGCTAACCTCATTAATACTACGCGTCCGGTTTGTCATGGCCGTTTCGACCTTGTTGGTGACACGAGCCTCCACCTTCTGGCGACCCTGTGTCCATGATCGAACTGATCCCTTGATCTCGCCGTTCAGCTTACCGATCACGTTACTCACGCTACGATAAAACAGGAACGGCATCACGATTTGTGACAGTATTGCGAGCGTCATGCCAGCCCAATTGATGAGCCCAATCCAGAACAATCCCGATGAAGGGATCAGATTGGCGAACCAATTACTTAGTTCTACAATGGCAATTGCGACAGGCTGACCAAACAGTTCGGTGACGAGCAGGATCGAGATAATCACGGACATAGTGCGGCGAGACCGAGGTCCCATACCGTACATGTACGCAACGATCACGCCGAACAACGTCAAAACGATGTTGATCAGTTGGTAAGACACGAACAGAAGCGTTAGTGCCATAGACCATGAAAATAGCGAAGCAAAAATCGCCGAGTCGAACAGTCCATTGCCGAACGTAAAGTCCGGCAGGACGATCGCAGGGTCGGTTTTTGACGCCGTTTGCTGACCAATGCTCAGTACCAAAATTGTTAGGCTGCGACTCAAGCTATTCATCGTCGAGATTGCCAGAAACCAGACGGTTCCCAACACGGTCGATGCGACAAATATTAGCAACGAGTACACAGCTGACAATCGGTGACGTGAGATCAAGATACCCATGGGCACCATGATCAATGCAATGACCAGCGCTAGCGCTGTTCCAAAACCGTAACCGTTTGCAAACAGCCACTGGACGATGGACAAGTTGTCGAAATTGAGTGAAGTTCCGACAACCTTGAGAAGCACCTGAAATACAGCCTGATACGCGTCCTTCAACGCGCTTGGCCAATCCCAAGGAAACATTGGAACTCCAATCAATGGTTGATTCTACCGGGGTCGAACGCGTTGGCGAACGACCCCGGTAGGTGGTGAATCAGATGAAGCTGCAGGCTCCAGTGGAACTGCTGGTCGCGAATCCGACGATTGCCCCCATAAAGAGGATCACGCCAAGTGCTCCAGCAAAGATCGTCAGGACTTTACCGCGATGCCTCGTGAAGAAGGTTACCGCGAAGAGACCGACTGCAACGACCACTAGAATGACTGCACTGGCCTGCATGAGGCCAAGGAAGTTCGCGACAGCGTCGCTGACGTTGCTTCCTGATGCGCTACTGGCGCTTTGCTTGATCGTGTTGACCCAGCCGCAAGACGGTGCGATCGACTTGAGCGTGGTGGCTGCCGTCTTCTGATCCAGGGTTCCCCCTGCACCAGCCAGCGGCAGGAAGGCAGCTGCCATGAAGATGGCTGCTCCCAACTTGCGTGCGTGCTTGAACATGTGTTTTCCGTTCTGTCAGGCACCGTTCGGTGCAGGGGTGTTACTCGGGGGTATAGCCGTTGATTCGCATTGCCGTAGTCGCCACCTTCTGTGCGAGGGTGGTGAGTGCATAGCGTGCTTGAGGTGTCAGTGCCTTCCGAACGACCTTACCTATCTTTTTCAGGTGGGGGTCGAACGGAATCAGAACGATCTGCTCTGGGGACACCTTGAACATTGCAGCGAATGCGTACTGCTCCCTGGTTCCGCACATGTGCACGGGCAGGTCGCTGAGTGAAATGACGACGGTTTCCAACTGCTCACGCAGCTGATAGTGGACATTATCCAGGGCTTCTCCTATATCTTCGAGGTCTTCCTTAGAGCCTGCTTTACCTACCAATACTCGGACGGTTGAGGCTTTGGATGCTCCAAAGGTTGCAGGATCACGAAGGTTGGGACTGGTGTCGATCACGAAGGTGTGGAAGTTATGCTTCAGCTCGGTCACCGTCTTAATCATGGTACCTACACTGATGCTATGTCCCGCGAGGTGATGAAACACCACGACTCCTGTTGCGTCATCGGTTCCGGTGGCCTCGATGAGCTCGTCGTACGTCGGGGTGTTTCCCCTGTTGACGTGCTTCGAGACCCGCGTGGTGGAAATCATGTCCTCCTTGAGCAAGTTGAACCTGCCTGCAACCTTACCGCCCCCTCGATTGGTATCGAAGACGGCAGAGGCCAAGTGGGTCGCTGTTGCCAAGGTGGCGACGAGCCACGTTGAAATGGTCGTCTTGGTGGCGCCACCTTTATCCGTCATGACTGTAATGATTGCCATGAAATACGGTCGGTAGTGGTTGAGCCACTGCATGATCTTATCGGAAGCTGCGTTGTAAGACATGACCATCCGCGGTTGCGGAAGCCAGTCAAACTTGTTCAGTTTGAGTGCTGCGTAAAGCCACCACACCGCACGAAGCGACGTGTCCTCTGGCTTTCCAGCAAGCACCCACGGCTCGAGCTTGGCTTCGAAGGCAGAGCGACGTCTTGCCATAAGCGATGTCACTGACTGACGAGGCTCACGCTTGGGCTTCTGCGCCTTCATGGGGATGAGGTTGTCCTCGTCCTTGTTCCTCCCGACAATGTGAACCATTCTCGGAAAGGTAACTTGCTGTTGTTGCTCCATGACTCTCCTTAAGGGATTGAGATGTTTTGTAAATGATAGACAACTTTTTAAGGTATACGAATGACGCGTGTGACGACATCAATACACCTTAAAAAGTTGTAGAGTCGTCTTCGTGACATACCCGGATTTTTGTCCGGTTAAGAATTTGATTCATATTCGCGAAAGTATAAAAACTTTTTGCCCTCAAACCCGTAATCGAACAAAAATAATTACCATAACTGCTTTGATGTATATGATGTATATATGTATATATTTTTTTAAAAATTATACCACTAATTCAAATTTAAATAAACCATTAACATGAAATTGATTAAAATTCGAATTATTAATATAACATAATGTTTTATCCCCGGGTGTTCGCGCTTAAATGAGCACCCGGGGATCTTCGTCCTCCTCTTTGAAACTATGTGATTGCATTGATGATTGCTTCAAGACGTTCGGCGTTCTTAACGTATTTCAGGTTATGAATCGGCTCATCATGTTCGATGATTGTATCCATGTCCACAGTTGATGCGTCGACGCCGATGCTTTTGATTGCGGTCTCGAAGTTTGTCGGTTTTAGGTTGCAGCGAGTTTCTTTAGTTTTCACTTCGAAACTTATCTTCAAGATACCGAGATACCAAATTGGCTGTCTGGTGCGTCGGACACGATCGAGATCAGCGTAGATGAAGTCTCGTGACCACATGTTAAATGCCCGAAGTACGAGCCATACTATGAGGATTACGAACATCACCATACCCACGATCAACTGCGATTCGTAGCGACCGAGTAGCTCTTGGTTTGATGCGTAGGCATAGGCTAGAAAATACTTAAGACCGAAGTATAAGGCGATGACGAACATGACGAATACAAGAAGCTTCAAGTACTCTATCACAAGCATCAAAAGGCTTCGTCGTTCGTTGTAAACACCCACCTGGCTACGGAGTAATTTCTGTGCTTTTTTTCTGTCCTGAGCATCTTTCCGGTTTTGGATTTCTTGTGCTCTCAGGATTGAGAGCGCACCAAGTTCGATTTGGCGTCGATCATCGTCAGAAAGTTCATTGTTTTTTTGCCAATGCGACTGTTTGATTCCATTGTTGCTTTTGTTGGTGTCATGGTCGTTCATCATGCTCCTTAGAGAGAAGTCGGATTTTTAATGTGCTATACACACCACACAGCGGGATAGCTGAGCATATCTACATTTATATACCTAAATTGTATTTATTACAAATCCATATTTAATTACAAAATACACATAAAGATGTATAATATAGTTGTTGGCTCTAGAGAAATGGAGAACATGAGTACAGCACTGTTGGAGCGTCCAACCTCCGAAAAGAAGGCTGTGGATCTACCTTCACTCGCTCATATGAAAGTCCGCGAGCCCGTTATGGGAGGCTGCGACTGCACCTGCACTGGGTGCAACGGCGATCCCACGTGGTGTCACTGCCATAATCGGAACCGCGGATGTGACCTGTGAGCCACAGGGCCACTGGACGTAGTTCCAGTGGCCCCTTCACATTTCACTACAATGTTAGAATTACCTATATAATAGAAAGTAATGGTTACGACAATCAAACAAGCGCATCAACCGGAAAAAGGCAACTGGTTTCAACCGAAGAATTTGTTTGACAAAGTGTTCGAATACGGAACCCTTATTAAAGGTATTGATGGTGTCATTCAAGCACTAACGGCGATTTCTCTCATTTTTATTAGTCCTCAGCGCCTTCAGGGTTTGGTTGTGTTGGCAACGCGCCGTGAACTTGCTGGTGATCCGGATGACTTCATTTCAAATTTTCTTATTCACGCATCGCAGCAATTTACTAACAGTGCCCGCCTTTTTTTATTGTATATCTTGCAGTTCATGCCGCAATTAAAATTGTATCGGTAGTTGGATTATTACGAAATAACATGTGGGCGTATCCATTTGCTCTTATTTCACTGGGCGCTCTGACGTTGTATCAAATCTATGATATTTTCTTTGGTTCAGGCTCGATTGTCTTTATTATATTGACGGTAGTAGATATTGCTATCTTGGCGCTGATTTGGCGTGAGTTTCAAAAGGTGAAAACAGAAGGGTTTTACAAAAAGCCCGTCTCATAGAGTGATTGATACATTACCACTCATAGCGCAATGCTGCATGCAAATTTAACTCTTGCTGTTAAAATG
Organism: Candidatus Microsaccharimonas sossegonensis; assembly: GCA_004100325.1. Lineage (GTDB taxonomy): Bacteria > Patescibacteriota > Saccharimonadia > Saccharimonadales > Saccharimonadaceae > Microsaccharimonas > Microsaccharimonas sossegonensis. The sequence goes on from SCKX01000001.1 coordinate 617,666, forward strand.
ACTATAGGAACAAGCACAACAATCTATGCCTAAGAATACAAAACAAAAAAATCTCTCTAACTTTGGATATATGTCTCGAATAGGCATGATTGCCATAAGTATTTTGATCATTATAGTGGCAGCTAGTTTCTCGGTGTATGTCCTTTCAAATTACCAGTCAAAAGTCGTGACAATAACTGATATACCGACCGTCCAAAAGAGTGACAGCGATAAGCTTTCGGGATCAACCACGACCGTTACACAAGTGACGAAACCACCAGTTGAAAAACCGGCGCCAGTTGTCACACCTGCACCGGCCAGCAAAGTGCCAAGCCTGGCACCCACCAGTCCCCCGTCAAGTAATACAACGACGACTACCTACCAGTCGACGAACTGGGCAGGATATCTCTCGACCGGCGGTACTTTTACGGCAGTATCTGGTACCTGGATTGCATCGTCACCTACCCCAACCAGCACAACAAAAGAATCGGGTGATGGTACATGGGTCGGCATTGGGGGTATTACAACAAAAGATCTTATACAAATTGGAACTGAAAACACGTTTTCTGCAGCTGGTGTTATGTCGACGTCCGCTTTTTACGAGCTGCTCCCTGCCGGAGCTGTCGGTATCGTATCGGTTCCGATTTCACCAGGCGATACGGTATCAGCGTCAATTAGTCAACAAGCTGCGAACCAGTGGATGTTGTCTATCACGAATGTTACGACCGGTAAAACTTTTTCACGATCAGTCAGCTATTCGTCATCACTCTCTTCAGCTGAGTGGATCCAGGAAGACCCTAGCAATCCTGATGGCAGCCTTGTGCTACTCGACAATTTTGGGACCGTTCAATTCACGAATGCCGTCACGACAATGAATGGAACCACGATGTCCGCGGCTGCAAGTAGTGCTTCTCAGATTCACTTAATCGGCCAAGGAGAAGCAGCTGGTCACGGAGGAACACCTTCTGCGATCAACGGTAGTTCGTTTAGTGTTCGGTATTATTAATGTTATCGTACTTCAACGAAGTTTCTGTATCATGATGGCACCAACCATCATAACGTCACCTTGGACACCCGTATCGGTGTCTATGTTTCATGTCGACCAGAGGCTATAATACACTAGATGAAGCATAAAAAACGCAGCCCCGCCTTCCCTCTTATTCCAAACAATTCCGAGTACTGCATCATTGGTGATAAGAAAAAACGTAAATACGAAACCGAAATGGACGCAGCCTTATCCGCGCCGTCTAAAGACCTTCACCAATACATCTGTGTGTTTTGCGGCCACTGGCACAATGGATCGAGTACTTTGTTGACCAAAAAGAAAAGTTACTAAATATCCTGTGTTTTAAGACCACTTTTTGTACTTGAAATACAGTAACATGCCAATAGCGGATAAAACGGAGGCGGCGACAATCAGCTTGAGCATGGTGTAGTCACCAAGGAATGTCCAAGACCCCGTCCCAATGCCACCGGGCAGCGTCACGTTCATGCCATATATTGCGGAAATTAAAGCAGCCGGAATCGTAAGGGTAAAGACAAGCGTCAGTGCCTTTAAGCTCTTGTTGGTTTGTTCGGTACTACTGGTAAAGTGGGCGTCTTGGTAAATTTCAATGCTTTCCTTTGCTTCTTCAACGGTTTCCAATAACTTACTGTTTAAATTGGTATTACTCTTATAGTAGCGCGCTAGTCTTTCACCCGTAAACATGTCGATCACTTCGTCCAGTTCAGCCAGAATGCCTCGTTGTGAAGCCAGTGTTCTTAAAAGGCGCATAATTTTTTGCCTTAAAATACCTATTCCAAATGCATCTGATGTTGCATCATTAAAGACTCTTTCTTCAATCTTGTCAAGATCAGTCGATACATCGGCTAGTAGCACCTCTACTTCTTTTAATAAGTGCTCGATAATATGAAAAACAATTTTTCCAGGCGAATGGTCTTTGGTGTGGTCTTTATGTTCGTTGAAGCACTCTCGTATGGTCGGTGTATTTTGATCATGGATAGTAATGAGGTAGTTTTTGCCAAGAAAAATATTGACCTGACTGGAAGTAATGCGCCGTTCCCCTTGTAGTTTGTGGGGGAAATGCAAAATGAGAAATATATACTTTTCTTCAACAGTGACCTGAGATATTTGATTTTTAGTATGCGCCTGAGCAATATGTAAGTCGTGAAGCTCATATTTCTCGGCAATTTCTTGTAGCTGCTCTATCTTTGGATTTTGAAAATCCAGCCATTTAAATCCTTTGAACTGCTGATGTATCACACTGGAATGACCAGTCAAGATTACATTCCCGGGCTGTTGGTTTAACATACCAAGGACATTGTGTAGTTTTTGGGGCGCAGGAAGATGAGAAGGTTTTGACATATAGTGCTTTTGCTTTAATTCTTATACCTATCATACCTTATAGCCGTTAATCTTCAATCTCATTTGAATAATCTCATCTAAATATTTGTCCCTCCTGAACAATAGCCGTATCCCTTACACTCGACTAGAGAGCTTTTTATTAACAGCCATTTGTAAATGTGATCTTCAGAGTTGGGCTGACTGTGGTATAAAAGCTACTTGTCCAAACCGCACGAAATAGCATGTAATCTAGCTCAGTTAGAATATTTTGTGCATTCCAAATATAAAAATTAGTCGTTGCGCCAGGTATATCAACCCAGCTGCCTGTCAAACTGTTTTTAGTTGAAAGACGTTGCCACTGTACAGTTGGTGCCGGAGTGCCGGCTGCGGTACTATACAAATTAAAGTCATAATATTGACCGCCGCAGCCATCGCTATTAGAAGCAGTATCGCTGGTTGGAAAAGTGACCGTTGGCGGAGATCCTGTGACGAGAGTAGGCACATTATTCGTACTAGTGACAGCATATTTATTAGGGGTTGCAGTGTTCGCTCCGATGAGTATATACGATGGAGTTCCCCCATTATTATAGGTATACACCGTATAGAAAGTGCCTGTACTAGTTGGAAGACCTCTGCCGCCGTTGGCTGCACTGGTTGCTATTGGGTAGGCATTATTTGTTGCGACATCATTTGCAAGTATTTTAGCTGAATTGACAAGGTCACTTTTAAGCGTTGCTTCGGCCGCACTTTGACGAACTCTGTTAAAGGCAATGCTTGTAATAGCAGCTAAAATACCGATAACGACGATTACAACAATAAGTTCAACAATGGTAAAACCGCGGTTGTTTTTTTGCATTTCATTGTTAGTATACGCTTTATGCTTAAAAACTACATAGTTATGTAAAATGCCCCTATAGTACTCCTTAGCTTTTCGCAAATGTTTGATTACATGATGTAGAAATAATGTATCACACTATATTTTCATATTTCACTTAAGCAACGTAAAGCTATTCTTAGACACATCATAGCCACGTCGGATCATGTCTTCGCGCCAGGTATTAAGTCGGCGCTGCAATATAATATCCTCGCGCATGCGGCGGCTTTTTTGAATGACATCGTACCAAAACTTCGCTCTTGAACGATGGTTATAATAGGTTTCTATAAAAAAGCGGTCAAACTCCCAGTCGGGTTGCTTCTTCATAAAATTTTGCGTCCATTCTAATTGTTCATTTCGCACTTTTGTCCAGCCGTCCTGTGTCCATTTGCGTCTGACCCCGTTCATTGCATCCGGATGTGCAATATAGCTTTTCAAATCTGCCAGGTACGAAGCGATGCTGCCCATAACGGCAGAATGATGTTCACTATGTCGGCGATTAACGAACCCGTCATAGGTGATGCCGGAATTCATATCGACCGCTTTTTGACGACCATTTTCGCGCCATTCGTCGTATTTATTAGCGATTGCTCGTTGTTGATTATCGGACGCCAACTGTGCCCAAACTGCAACTCTTACTTCGGCAACGGCATGTTCAGTGCCCTCGCCCAGGTATTTTTCGAATACTTTGTTTCGTACAAAATGTGCACTTGTGCGCATAAAAGTTTCTGGGAATTGTGTTACGGCATTATTTTCAGTTGCCGAGTGTGGAATCCATAGGCCTGATACCATGCGTTTAAAACCCCTGGTTGGTTCCGTCAGCGCGAGTTCGCCTATACGCTGGGCACGGTGGATACCCATTGCCGTCGCTTGCTCTTGATCAAATTCCCTACTAATACGTATCCGACCGTCTAATTCGAATATTTCCTGCGTTCCGATAATTCCACTAACGAGTTTTTTCATATGTATATGTTAGAAGTGATTATGCGTTTGAAGATCGATCGATAGGAGGGTCAACTGGTGCCCCCAATGGTTCGGGTGATTTGCCAGCGTGGTCGTTAAAGAATTTTATGATCGTCGCTTCGTTATAACTATCAAGGTTCAGTGTATACCTCCAGCTGGCTAGCTGTACGGCGTACGTAGTACTGGCTTTCGGCATGACAATTACCTTTCTCGGTGTGAAGTTCGGGTTGCTGTTTGGTGCCAGTACAAGTGCTTTTAATTTTGCTATGTTATCACTAGAAAGTAGCTTTGGTGAATAAGCGATGATAACCCCACCATGCTCTTCATTGTGAAGATATATTTCAGGAGATAACTCTACTGAATATACTCCCCAACCTGTTGGCGCAACGCTACTTGAAAAATGCGGACCTGAACTTGCGAGATCCGAATTGTAGGTAACGCGTGCCTGCCCTTGAGATATATGAGAGCCGCCTTGGTCAGGATAGAGAGTACCTATTAACGTACTATCTTTTGGTTTTGTTACCTGACTAATCACTATTATCGCTCCAAACCCGACTATCATTGCACCAATTGTTATCCCAAAGATTTTTGACATCGTCTCTCCAATACGTTACGCAAGCTGTGAACAGGTGGTTATTGTGTGTACACGATTTTATTATACTAAACGTTTGATGCTAATCGACGAGAATTTTGTGCGATTACCTGGCTGACTGCTTCAGCTTGAGGCAATTTCAGGCGCTTTAAAAGGAGTGCGTTCACTGCAACAATCACACTGGAGCCCGACATTGATAGTGCCGCAATCTCGGGACTGAGTTTTAGACCTAAGGAGCTATAGAATACGCCAGCCGCAATCGGTAATGCAATTGTGTTATACCCAACTGCCCAAGAAAGATTTTGATGCATTTTCCGAAGCGTTCCTTTGCCAATTCGAAGTGCCGTCGGTACACCCAAAGGATCTGATCGCATCAACACAACGTCGGCCGTTTCAATTGCTACATCAGTACCAGCACCAATAGCTATGCCAAGGTCAGACTGTGCGAGGGCAGGAGCATCATTTACGCCGTCACCAACCATCGCAACACGTTTGCCTTGTTTTTGCAGTTCAGCGATTTTTGCAGATTTGTCCGCTGGAAGCACTTCGGCGATGACAGTGTCTATGTGTAACTGCGACGCAATTCGTTCGGCGGTTGCTTGGTTATCACCAGTCAGCATCACGACTTCTATTCCTGAATCGTGCAGTGCTTTTATGGCACTGACAGCCGTATCACGTATAGCATCAGCTAGGGCTATAATGCCGACCGCTTCTCCATCAACTGCCACTAAAACGGTTGTCCGGCCAGTCGAAGATAATTCTTCGCGCTTTTTTGAAACTGGATCAATATTTATACCTTCAGCGGTCATTAGTTTACGATTACCGATAAACACCTTGTGACCATCGACTGTCGCACCAGCGCCGTGTCCTGGAACGTTACGAAAGGCGGTTGCTTTGAGAACGCTGGCTTTTTTTGCTTCTGCATATGTGACGACAGCACCTGCTAGTGGATGTTCTGATTCTCTTTCAACCGCGGCAACCAGACCAAGCAACTGCTTCTTATCATAAGAAAGTGTAATAAAGTCTGTCACCTCGGGCTTTCCTTGCGTTAATGTGCCCGTCTTATCCATAACAACAGTTGTGATACGTGCTGATGTTTCAAGCGCAGAGGCGGTTTTGAACAAAATCCCTCGTTTTGCGCCCAGACCTGTTCCGACCATGATCGCTGTTGGTGTCGCGAGCCCTAATGCATCAGGACAAGTAATAACGACGACGGTGATGGCGAACAAAATAGCAACCTGGAACGTAGCACCGAACAGTAACCATGAAACGAGAGTAAGAATACCACCAATCAGAGCAACGAGCACCAGCCAAAAAGCAGCTCGGTCAGCCAGACGCTGGCCTGGCGCTTTTGAACTCTGTGCATCTTGCACCAGTTCCACAATTTGGGCAAGAACCGTATCAGCTCCGACTTTCGTCGCACGTACCCGAAGGGTTCCCGTCGTATTTAAAGTTGCACCAATGACTGGTGATCCAACCGTTTTAGCCACAGGCAGGCTTTCCCCTGTCACCATTGACTCATCAATATCAGAATCACCTTCTTCGACAATACCGTCGGTTGGGATTTTAGAGCCAGGTCGAATAAGCAGTATGTCGCCTATGACAAGCTCTGAAGTCAGGACTTCAATCGTTTCGCCTTTTCTGATCACAAACGCTTTAGGGGGAGCAAGCTTAAGTAAAGTTTTCACGGCATCATTCGCACCGCCTCGAGCACGCATTTCGAGCCAGTGTCCGAGCAATACAAAGCTTGTCAGCACCGTCGCTGCTTCGTAGAATACGTCACCGCCACCAGTAAGGGTAACAAACAGGCTATACAGCCAGCCGGCACCGACCCCAACAGCGACCAGTACCATCATATTTAAAGTCCGCGCTCTTAATGCTCTATAGGCACCATCGAAAAATATCCAGGCTGAATAAAAGATAACCGGTAACGAGAGGATGAGGGTAAAGATATCATCACGTAGCCCAAAAGGAGCCGGAGTTTTAAATCCAAACACGTCACGTCCGATAGGAGACCAAAACACGATAATCAATGAAAGTATGGCCGCGACAATAAAGCGGTTGCGCATATCTTTTACCATTGACTGCATTGACATGCCAGCATGGCCACCGCCATGACCCATACTATGAGGGTCACTCTTTTGAGTATCGGTTTGTGAGGGAGAGTGTTGCATGTGTTGGTGATGTGAGTGATCCATAGTGATTTCCTTTCGGTTACATTTATTGTAAGGCCCATTTACTCTACTTTTACTCTTTTTTATGCCTCTTTACTTCTTACGGCGTGTATTTCGTACATGCCAAGTAAGTCAGCTTGGGCTTGTCGTTGCCTTGCTTCGTCGTCCGAACCAAGCATAGGTATGATATGCTCTGCGATATGATTATCGATCATCAATTTACTAAATGACGATAAAGACCTTTGGATCGCCAGGCTTTGAGTCAGTATATCCATACAATACACATCGTTATCGACCATCTTTTGTAAACCATTAATTTGTCCTTGAATGATTTTGATTCGATGATCCGCTCGTTTATTTACCTTCTCAATCATATTCATAGTATATACCCCTAGGGGGTATTATTCAAGTCAAGAAATTAAACTATCAAAAACGGATAAGCGATTAGCTTTTTACACCTCTATTGATTGGTGGTTGTTGGCAGACGTTCGCTGACAAGCTTAGAACTCTCAGCAAAACTATCCAAGAATAGTTGAGTCGTCATTAAATTGAATAACGTACTTTCCATATCACTTGTTTTATGTTTCTCAAAACCATCACTAGCTTTACTTATTGAAGATCGAAGTAGCTGCTCGGCATCTTGCAACGAGTACCAATCATACGAAAAATGGGCTTCGCGATCGTTTTGAGGTGTGGGATGTGTAACTTTATCTTTATAAACAGCACTGTACCCATACACTATATATTTTCTTTTTATCAAGTTTCTATGTTGTATGACACTCCCAAGCTCTTGTTGATTCGTCACTTCTATCCCAAGCTCTTCCAGAAGTTCCCTTTTTAGAGCTGAGGAATTATTCTCGTCGCCTTCAACTCCGCCGCCTGGAATGAGACCATCATTAATAATAAGGATGTTACCATCACTATTTTGCACTATAACCTTTACCGTCGGTCGATCGACATAATCAATTAATGAATCTTGCGTACCAATACTGTGTAACTGCTTCATCAACCTATTCTAGCAAACAAAATCGCCTCCGGATTAACATAAGTTAAAATGCTTATGGTAGCCCCTATAGGACGCATTATGTAGCCCCGAACTACCGTTTGAAATTATATCAGACATACTCAAACCGATAGTTGAAAGACACGGCTATCTGCCATTGTTGGCATAATGGACCCTGATCGTAGGCTTACCGCTTTGCTGGCACTACCTACGTCTTACTCTGGTATAGAAAAGTAGCTAGTTCGTGCCAACCTCTTTTGTTTATTATTGGCATTTTCAACCTGTTGCTTTGTTAGCTTCACGGGCTTCCTTTTATCAGGGTTTTTCTTCAATGCCACTAGGTACTTTGGCGTAATAGGCATAGCTACGTATTCGGCTTCCGTAATTGGTACACTAATGTCGCCAGCCTTAGTCATAGTTATGACTGGGGTATCACCAATGACAAACTCAGCATTATCAGGTGCTTCACCTATTTCAAGACCAACTGAGGTATCGGCTAGATATTTTTTCGTTTTAGTGATATAGGTTTTCAATATGTCGATAGCTACTTCAAGAGGTGCCGTCTTGATAGCTTCTACGTATTTTTGATTGATTATATCTGTGTATTCAGGATAGACCGCTACAACCTCGTTCTTTCGTGCTTCTAGTATATTGATGATGTACTTGGTGTTATTGCCGACAAGAGCAAAGGCTTGCGACCTGATGAAGTGTAAAGCCATCAAGTCTTTGACGACACCTATATGTTTATCAGTCCAGTTGTTGTTCGCAATACTGTTGATGGCACTTTTGGTGTCTTTTTCTATATCGTGCGACCATTGTTGTTCAAGTTCAGCGATAGCTTTTTTGGCAACTTTTAGATAGGCTACATTTTCAACATCACATAGCTCAGTGGCGTCAGTTTCTTTGTTATGAACCGTAGTTTCATACTTATACTTCTTCTTGCCGTCATCTGTTTTTACGACTGTCTTGACCGCAAACTGCCGTAGCACAACCTGCGATACAAGATGAGACTTTATAAACTCTTCCATAAACATATTATAAATCATGCCGACATATATAGGGGGTAGCCGCCCTTCGTATCTGTCGTAGGCACACCGCCGTATAATACCCAATTTTTTCGGGGTAAGTTTTCAAGCGTTTTTGACTACAGGATAAATCTAGTCAAAGCGTCAAGGTTTGGGGTGTATTCATCACCTTCAAATATGTACATGCTGTCAGATCGTTTGTTCAATATACCGCCTGTCAGATTGTCGTGTTCCGCAAGGCAGGCTTGAAGTGCGTCTGATTTGGCGTAGGTTTTCTTGTCCGTAACCGTCATACCAGCCTTTGTGTCGTAAATGCCAATCCGCCCATCTTTGAACCGAACGATAATGTCAGCATAAAAGCCACGCAAACTTTTGACGTTCGTTTCTTCATCGTTTGCTTCATACGGGATAGCAAAGTATCTGTCTTTATCTTCGCCGTTTTTATACCACCAGACCACGTTATCAGATCGTTCAAGCATATCTTCAAAATACTTTTCTGGGTCAGATCGTTTGATTTACAAATAGGCTTTTAGGCTTTGTCATAAGGATACATATTGGCTTGCACCAATTCGTAGTTACCGCCAAAGTCATCAGATTTAGGCAGGTCAAATATAAAGTTGGTTCGGGTGCGGCGTGTGGTCAATTCTTCTGACCTTACACGCTCATAATCAAGCTGTGCAGATTTGATCGTTTCACTGAATACCCCTTTGGTTGTTTTCCGAACACGCTAGTATCTTTTGCACTTCCGCCCATCGTTCTTCGTTGTAGCCGATGTGATTGAACCATTTGCAGATAGCAGATTTTACCTTTGTGTACGATCGGGCAGGTGCAAATGGCAAGCTCCAAAGCCGTGCCAGATAGTCAAACTCACGCTATATGTTTGCGGTTGATACGTCAGCGTTGATTTTCTCAATGTCCAGCGAACCGATCTGCTCACGGGCACGGTCACCGCCTATAAAGTCGGTAAGTCCTATCTATTCAAGATCGAAGATGTCCATAAGCTCATAGAAGACGGCAAGGTTGATATATGAGCAACAAGACCATCATTTTTGCCCGTGTGTCTACCAAGCGGCAGGAAAAAGAAGGTTTGTCGCTTGAAGAAATACAACTACCCCGTGCTAGGGACTATGCCAGAGCTAACGGCTTGAACATTATTGAAACTTTTAAGATCAGCGAAACGGGTAGCGAATACAAGGCACGTAGCAAGTTCCAAGCAATGGTGAACTATGCTAAAAAAAAACAAGGTTAATGACATTGTTTCGTTTCGTGTAGACCGTATAACACGTAACTTCCGTGATAGCGTGCTGATTGACGAACTACGCATCAAGTACAAGGTCAGGCTACACTTTATTGACGACAGGCTTGTGCTGACACAGGAAAGCCGATCCAACGATATTATCCAGTGGGACTTTAAGGTGATATTTGCCAAGTCGCAGCTCGAAAAGATCAAGGAAGACGGCGTGAACACAAAGATGTCCAAGCTAGAGCGTGGCGAATTGCCGTGGGTTGCGCCTTTTTGGTTACAACAACGTAATCATAGAAACACGCCACAAAACCGTATTGCCCGACGACTTTAAGTCCGAAGTGGTCAAGCGTATGTTCACATTGTTTGCGACTGGTGCGTATTCTTGCGAAAGCCTACGCCGTAAGATAGCCGAAGAATTGAAGACGGATATATCAAAAAGCCGTGTTCACGACATACTGCGTAATAAATTCTATATCGGTATAATCGTAGACAAGAAAGGCGACGGCAAAGAATATGTGCATAGTTACCAGCAGCTCGTCAGTCGTGAATTGTTTGATGTGGTCCAAGACGTGCTAGACGGCAACAGACTAGGCAAACGGCGGTTCATCGGCATACCTTTTATCTATCGTGGCTTGATAACTTGTGCTGACTGCGGTTGTGCGGTAACGACTGAATACCGTGAAAGGGATCAGCAAAACGGCAACAAGCACACCTATCACTTCTATCATTGCACCAACGCCCGTAAGAAGCACAAGAAGAACACTTACGTTACGCAGGACGATCTGACAGTCCAATTTATGCAGGTATTCAATGCTTTCAAACAGATACCAGCCGAAGAAATAGCACGGCTTGAAACCGAAATACAATCATCGCACCAAGCTGAAACTGCTTTTAAGATGATATGCTCAAAAAGCTCCGATCAGAGCGTGATGACTATAAGCACCGTATCCGTGTTGAGTTTGACGCAATGACAAGGGGTAGTATTACTCCCGATGATTATAACGAAAAGAAGGGTCGCTACGACCAAGAAATAGTCCGTATAGACGGTCAACTGACACGGCTAGAAGACGTAGATCAAAACTTCTATGCAACAGCTTCGTATCTGTTACAGCTATTCAAACACGGCGATAAGATCTTTGAAGTGGCAAGTGATGAAGAAAAGCGACAGATTATCAGTATTCTACTATGGAACCTCCGAATGAAGGGCAAAACGGTTCGTTTTACACCTAACGAACCGTTTGCAACTGTGCTGAAACTTGCTGAAAGTTCTAAATGGCAGGGGTACATGGATGAAGATAGAACTTTTTACTCTGTTAGCGAAAACGCTATTTCAGGAGGCAAAAATGTTTAGGTTATCATCATCTTCACTCTACAATCAGTCTACATTTTATGACAGGTTTTACAAAGACCTTCGGAGTGCAAGACATCGTGTAGTTATAGAAAGTCCGTTCATTACTCAGCGTCGTTCTATATCCTTGCTTGTCGTCTTTGCAAAACTTAAAAAGCGCGGCGTTGAGATTATCGTGAATACGAAACCTATTGAGGAGCATGATCCGCAGTATCAAGATCAAGTGATCAAGGCTATCGAAATGATGCAGAGTATGGGAGTTACCGTCCTAATGACGATCGGCCATCACAGGAAACTAGCTATCATCGATGATATCCTCTACGAAGGTAGTTTGAATATACTATCTCAAAATGATAGCTGTGAGTTAATGCGTCGTATAGATGATGCTTCGTCAGTACAAGAGATGCTACGCTTCATAAGACTGGAAAAATGGTGTAAATGATATGATAGACAGTATGGAATATCTAGCGTTAAGTGCCGGAGTTTTGTTTGGTCTTGCGTACCTACATTTTTCACAGGCTATCGATTGGATCCTTGTTGTACTTCACTACGCATTCTTTAGGTCAAAAGATAGTTTCTACGGATTGTATGATAATACTGAGCAAGAATCGGTTTACGAGCATCTGAAGTACACGGAAACAATAGCCGTCAAAGACTACGCTGATTATCTGCGCATACACCAGTCAGCTCGCCCTTCGGCGTATAAGCGATTCAGGGAATATTACGACACGTTAGTGCGAGTAATCTTAGTTCGTGTTTTGCCTATCACACTGTTACCGGCAGTCCTATTTTGGGCAAATTGGTACTACTACATTGGAGGCGTGCTTATAGCTTTAGGCGTTTTAGCGCTATATGCAATTATCGTAAAACCACGTGGGGCTGGTGCTCGTAAGAGACTCATGGTCTTTGCGGTAATGCGCGACTACCTAAAAGATAATAAAAAGACTAAATAATCTCGGCTATATCTTTTAGTTGGTTTGGGTTTTTCTGGAGGTCTATTAAGATAAAGTTATCGGTGGCATTGTGTCGCTCAAGCACCTTTAGCTCATCCTGCCATAAGTCATCATCGAGCCATATAAACTTCTCAGAGAAGTTTATTCCATCCGTCTTCATTTCATTCCAGACGGACGGCTTAATTTTGTCCAGCAGAGGCACGGTTTCAGGCTTGAGATGTGGTGCAAGTACCTCTTTAGTCCTGTTTTCACCCCTCCGGTTGTGTGTAGTCAGCCAATAGGTAGAATCGGGATATGCTGCTAGTACCGCCTGTAGAAACTCATCTGCATAGTTGGCCGCGTTATGCTCGTTGGCTAGCAATACGCCGTCAATGTCCAGATAAATGTTCATGTCCTTATTATACCCGAGTCATATTTCTATGAGACGATGTCAGTCCAAACTATATTACGTATAGTTTGCGAGAGTCTATAGGCATTTGCGTGAGAACATACCCCAAGGTAAGACGAGTAGTTGGTGGCATTAACTTTTGAATGTACTCTCTTCTGCGTTTTTGTGCGAACCACAGTAGCGTGTGGCAGCAGCACATATCCAAGAAAATCTACACCTTGTCTCCATGATCGAATCGACACTTTTGATGGATGCAAATCAAGTTGTAGTTCGGTTTTTAGAAAATTGCGGATGGGTGTAATAAGGCTTTCGAGATATGCTCTGTCTGATGAGACGATCACAAAGTCATCACAGTAGCGAATATATTGCTTGACTCCAAGGGTTTGCTTCATGAACCAATCCAATTCATGGAGATATATGTTCGCAAACAACTGGCTGCTAATGTTGCCGAGCGGAATACCCTTGCCAGTTTCAGCACCATGACTCAGAATAATCGTTCGTACCAGCTCCAAAGTTGCATCATCTTGAATATGGCGAGCAATAAGGTCCAATAATACCTCATGGTCGATTGAAGCAAAGTATTTTCGTACATCGCACTTAAGCGCATATACTCCTTTTGTGTCGTTTTTGCTTGTACTCGCGAGAAAAGTTTTCAGGCGTAACACGCCAGCATGTGCGCCTTTGTTGACGCGACAAGAATAGCTATCGTATATAAATCGCCTCTCAAAGAGCGGTTCAATGGCTGTAACGACTGCCTGATGTACAATTCTATCGGCTACTGTCGCCTTATGTATTTGGCGTTGCTTTGGGTCATGAATGGTGAATCGTTGGTAGGGCTGATGCCTGTAGAGACCGGATGAAAGCGGCGTGTGTAGGTCAGCGAGATTTTTTTGAAGATACTTTTGGTACAAAGCCACATCTTTTCGCGATTTTTTGCCTCGCGAAAACTTCCGCCATGCGGCCGACAATGCTTTAATAGATACAATGTCTGTAATTATTACGTTGAGAGGTTTGGTTTGAGTGTGGCTATCGAGAGAGAGAGAGAGAGAGAGAGAGAGAGGTTCCGCGCTGCGGAAAGTTCCCATTGTCAATAGCGTCTACCACCTATACGAATCCTTTCATGAATGTTTGATTGCATTTCCAAAATCAGAGCGCTACAGTCTCGGCGCGACGTGTCAGAGCGAAATACTTGAGCTCCTGCGAGTATCACTGCGGGCTGCTAGTAGTACTAAACCGTCAGATAAGGCCGCTTACATAAACGAAGCATCCGTACGGCTCGATAGCCTCCGCTTGCTCCTCAATCTCTGCAAAGACTGTAAATGCGTTTCTAACCAGACCTACCAGCAGCTTGACTCAACCTGTAATGAGATTGGACGCATGCTGGGAGGCTGGCTAAAATCCATCACGAGCAGTCCCTGACCGACGGAGACGACCAGTTGTCATTCCGGTTGTCAGCCCAGTTGTCGTTCAGCTTCAGCTGGCGGTCGTCGTCCCAGCGGTTGAGGTACGGAACGTTCGACCAGAGCTGACGGGCACGCTCGAGCTGCTGCTCGGGCGAGACGTACCATGACGGCACGGTTGCCACGAGCTTGGGCTGGATCGCCACGTACATCGTGGAAGCCAAGCTCGGCTCCTTGATGATACGGGCGATGTCCGAGTCCGTGAATCCAGCCGAAGCCAGCACACGCTGGAACTCGACCTGCTGGCCGATGGTGGTGTCGAAGAAGCTGGCCATGATGGCTCACTTCCTTTCTGTGATCGCCGTAGACTTACTCGGTAGTTCGCATATCTGATGCGACGAGCTTATCTTTTAGTTTGAGAACGGCGTATTACATGCAAAATTTGTATATAAAACGCCGCTCTCAGTAGGGAGTGCTAAACTGTTAAGGTTCGATTACTATTATAGCACGAAATACGAAAATAAGCAATAGCTTGATTTGATCTGGCAATATCTAAGTCACTGACTTCATCATTGATAGCTCGTCATCTGTTTTCTTACCAGTTTGCTTCTTCTTGGGCTTTACAGATTTTTTAGATGCCTTAGGAGCGTCTTCTTGCTTTGATTCGGTGGGTTGCTGTTCTTCTGGCTCAACTTTCTTGGCGTAAAGCTGCCGTGATGCGTCGATCACTCTTTCGGCTATAGCCTCATCGCCCGATTCATCCACTACTACGGTCACACCTGACATTGGTTCTTGTGCATTGACGGCCGAGATGCGTACATAATATGAATATGCTGGCAGATTGGCTATCTCGCCCTGCTGAATAAACGGCATAAATAGTGGTATAACCAGACGCTCATCCGATGGGCTACCAGAACGGAAACATACCACCGTACCTACGTTAGCGAGAATGATATCGACCAGACGTTGCTCGTCCTGCTGCGAGGTAGATTGTTCGGCCATAGTTAAGAACAACTTATACTTTCTCGCCTCCGACAGCATTTGCACAAAGCTTGTCGTAGCAAAGTTCTGGAACTCGTCAACGTAGAGGTAGTATGGGGTACGCTCGCCTTGTTTAATACGTGCACGACGTAGTGATGCTGTTTGCAGCTTGGCAAGTACGGTTGTGCCAAATAATGCCGAGGTATCTTCACCAAGAAGACCTTTTGAGAAGTTGCATACTAGGATCTTGCGTCCGGCTAGGATGTCTTCAAAGTTGATAGTAGACTTCGGTTGCTCGATCATCCTGCGAGCTGAAGCTGAGAACAAGAAGCGCCCGATTTTAGCAGTAATACCAGCGGCCATTTTGACTTTCTGCATATCACCGGCCTTAGCGAGCTCGTTGTTCCAAAAGTCTTTCAGGTTCTTATCTTCGAGTGTTTTTACAACCTTGCGACGGTATTTAGCATCGTTGAGTAGCTCGAAGATGGTAAATAAAGTTGGGCTTTCAAGTGTTAGCGCTGTTTGTATGGTGTTGCGTAGTACGTACTCGATGCGATGACCGCCACTATCGTCCTCTGAAAATATCTTGCGCAGCACTGATATGGTTGCTTCTGTGATGGGGTCTTTCTCTCGCAAAAGATCATCACCCTCAAGATCGGATGATAGCTCAAGAAGATTCATGCCTATCGGATAGGCTAGATCGTCAGGATTGAGATAGATAACGTCATTGACACGCTCCTCTGGTATATACCGCAAGATACGCTCGGCAAGATCACCGTGAGGGTCGAGTACCGCCACGCCGTTACCTGCGCGTATATCCTGCAATATCTCGTAAAACAGCATCGTCGTTTTACCATTACCCGTGCCACTGATGATATACATGTGCCGTTCTCGCTCTTCATCGGTAAGGCCAATAGGTGTAATCGTCTCATGGTGGTAGTTGTCACCTATGAGAATTGATAGCTTCTTACCGGATTTTAATGATACGGGCGCTGGCAGTGTACGGCTCAGGGATGTGATAAGATTATCAGTTTTACTCACTTGGCTCGACGGGAAGTGGTAGAGACTTGCAAGTTCCGTTGAGGCTAAAATCATTGCTGACTTGCGGAAGAGAGATGGCAGTCGATTCGTCGCGTTACGCTGGCGTAGTTTATCAATAACCGGTAGGGATAGCCTCGCCTTGATAGACTGATACGGCGGAACACTATAGCCGTCGAGTGCTGATCGGAGTGCAATGATATGTTGTTTTGCATCGGGGCTTTTGACAAGCACGCGCAGGTTTACTTGAAATAGCGGTCGTGTGACTTTTTGATGCATTGTCTCCATCAATTCAAGCTCAAATGCGCTCAAAGTTCGTGCTGGCCTATCATGAGTAGTGATACGTGCTTGTTGTTGGACGGCGCGTGATTTGGAATTGTAATAGTCCTTGTGGCCAAAAGTTGTACCCATATACACCTCTCCGGCAAGATCTGTTATGCCAGACGATGCTTTGCCAAAGATATTCGTGAAACGTCCGAGTAGTGTTAGTTGCTTGCCGCTTACTTGTTGCAAGATATTCTCATTACCAAGGATTTTATGAGAGAGCATATCGGCTTCGCGTAAGCGTACTGGTGTTGCTACAATTTGCAGTGCAATCTCCTCGTCATCACCCAGTTTTGTCATCGCGCCTGTTACATAGGATAAAGGGTCATGTTGCTCAAATACAGAAGTTAGCGTGAGCGGCAATACGTAGTGGCCGGTCTCTTTGAACTCAATAATTTTATCTACTTCACTAATCTCGCGTTCAATTTCTTTAACTTTTGAATCAGGTATATATGATGTGATAACTTTCTGTGTATTCTTTGAACGTGTTTTCTCGACTTGTAGTAAATAGCGAATACCGTCTCTCCGTGTTGAAACAATCTCAAAACTCATCACTGGCGAGCGATGATATAGCTTATCTTTTAGTTGTCGTGCAGCGCGTGCGCCATGTATGACCGAAAAGAGCTGCTCGGTAGCTTCTGGCGTCTTGGCAATATTGGCCGGTGGTGTGATTTCGAGCCAGACCGTATCACGATGCAATAGATAGCGACGGTTGAAAAGAGTGAGAACAAAGATTGCTATAAAGTATGTAGCGACAATAGCTACTAGAACGATGGTGATAGGTTGCCAGTGTTCAATAATGGATTCAAGATAGGCTTTGGTGTCCATGCTTCTCCTTTCTTGCCATATATAAAGTTGTAATACTGCGCTGAGTCTTTGGAGAATGTACGCTGTGACACTACGTTTAGGTGCGGCGCGTTCATCTCTGATATTGTCCAGTCGCCAGTCTTATCATCGACCTTAATGACATAGGCAACGTGACCCCATTCTCCCTCATCGGTTTGGAAGACTGCATTGATGGCCGGGGTATGATTTACCTCGTAGCCATCGGCGCGAGCACGATCATCCCATGTGTTCGCATTACCCCAAGTCGTCGGTATCGGTGTACCAGCCCAGAGACGCATCGCAAACGCCCAATAGGTACAGTTGCCCCATTCGTAGGTATCGCCAGGAACGGGGCCACCCATGTAAAAACCTTGTGTCTCAGCAGCTTTTGCATCCGGTGTACCGGCGAGAAAGCTCAGGGCATCCGTACCCATCGACATCACCGCCATAAATGGTAGCGACAAGATGATGACCAGCGTCGCTAATACGACCGCAATCGTTCGTTTTGGATTGTAGCCAGCTACACCAAAGATAACGATGCTTGGGTTCACGCGTAAATCTCCGTGGGGTTTGTCGTAATGAGTGGATGTTCTTTATCTGCGGCAACTACTCGTACCGCAACATGGTTTTGGTCAGCAACAATCAATGCGTCACCACGCTCGCATGTCAGCAAGAAACTCTGCTCGTATTCACTGAGATTAAACTCATCGACAACACCACGAATGGTCGTAGTATCTTGTCGCATTAGAATACGCAAGGCACTCTGCGAGGCGATAGCGCGACCGTATTCGCTATGCAAAAAGTCATTAGCTTGTTGCGAGATGATCGAAACACCAAGGTAGTATTTACGCGCTCGACGGACTAGCCCGGCAACGAATCGAGCACTTTGCTCGTGTTCAAGTAGTAACCAGCCCTCATCAATCACAAGCAGGCGTTTTTCGGGACTAGCCATAACTTGATTCTTAACGAAGTTAGAGATAATGAGCATCATGATTGGTCGCAAGTTGCTCGCCATATCCTTGATATCAAAAATCACCAGTCGATTATCTAGTTCGATATTGGTATGTGAATTAAATACGCCAGCCAGCGAGCCAGAGATATATCGCTCTAGTCGTTCACAAAGTTGTAGTTGTCCAAGGTCATGTAGCTCTGCGTACAAATCTTGTAGGCGCGGTTGTGACTTCTTTGCTTTTTTATACACCTTGAGAATAGCGCGGTCTACCGCTGCTTTTTCTGATTTATCCAAGCCCTCGGCCATCAAGCCGATGACATCGGTGAGGTCTTGAATATGCTCAGACAAGTCATCTTTAGAGTGAAAAGTCGTCGCCAAATCGAACGGATTTATCTTGTCCTTGCTGCGCGTCGATAGTTTGATGTACGTGCCATCAACTGACTCTGAAAGATTTTTATATTCGCGCTCCGGATCAATAACAATGACTTTCGTGCCTTGCATAAGTTGGCGCAAAATCTCAACTTTTGTCGTGTAGCTTTTACCCGAGCCGGACTGTGCAAACGTGATTGAATTGGCATTATGGAGGCTAAAGCGATCAAGGATAACAAGTCCGACACAATGTTTCTCTTAAGGGTGTCGTGACGTGTGCGACATGCGGTAGTCAGGTTTCATGGCAGTTGCAGAAGGGTCGCTACTATGGAGCTTGCCAGCGTCGTGATGAGCGGTGCAAAAATCGTAAATATAAATATATTCGTGAAGATGTAGTTCAAGAGGTTGTAAAGCAGGAGCTTGAGCGTCTTCTGTGCCCCTCTCAGAGTGTCCTAGAGTGGGTTGTTGAGAGTATGCAATCTGACGTCGAGAAGGCCGCGGATAACCGTGCAGAAGTCGAGCAGAATACGAAGACACGCATTGAGCGTATCAAGTCCATGGACGAGTCCTTGTACGACGACAAACTTGCAGGCGTCATCACACAGGAGCGATATGAAACCAAACACGAGTCATTCATGAGTGAAATTGAGACTCTAGAGCTTGCTATGGCATCGTTTGATAGTGCCGTCACAGAGCGTAAGCGACGCGGCATATACATGCTTGAACTATCCCAGCGAGCAGCTAAATACTACGACGAAAAGGACGACGACGAAAAGCGCCAGATTTTGATAGAACTGTTCGAAAATATCATGTTCAAGAACGATGCTGTATCTGTTAATTTAAAGGATCGTGCTGAACTGATTGCTAAATACAGTTCGAAAACACGCGAATTATTAGGATCACGAAAATCAAATGATAGAACTTTTACAAATAGCGAAAATAACAGGGGTCAAAATAACGAAAAAAGCGCCGAAAATGCGCTTTATCCATTATGGCAGGGGCACGTGGAATCGAACCACGATTTTAGGTTTTGGAGACCTATGTACTAGCCGTTGTACTATGCCCCTCTGCATTTCTATAGATGACCCGAAAGTTTTCTATAGCTTACACATTGTAACAGATGGCGAACATTGCTTAAAGTGCTTTGCAAACGTTTAAAAAATCTGCTACCACAAGCGTGAATATATACGAAGTACCGTGAAAGTAAAATCCTTATACAGGCTAACAAACATTTCTATACATGTTAAGAGATAATGTTGTTGTAAAAGCATAAGCATACATCTATACTTAAGTCAGAAAAATGACCAAAAATAAATGGGAGCAGCGTGGCGAACAATCGCTCACTATCGACAGGCTATGAAGATTTTAATGCTGGGTTGGGAGCTACCTCCACACAATAGTGGCGGTCTAGGTGTTGCTTGTTATCATTTGTCAAAAGCTCTCGCCCAGGAGGGTGCATCAATCGATTTTGTCGTTCCCTACTCCGCGAAGCATGAAAATATCGATTTTATGAACATTCATGCTGCCACCAAGCTTTCGCCGCTGCACAAGTTTGGCGTGGGTGCCTACGATCACAGTTTTGACATCGTAAGCGAACCTGGATCAGAAGTGAATGATGCAAAAAATATTCGTGGTATCCAACGTCACTATGTAAAGTACATTGAACGTTTGGTAAAAAAGAAGCGTTTTGATGCTATCCATGCGCATGACTGGTTGACAATGGAGGCTGGCATTCGGGCAAAGCAAATGACAGATGCGCCATTAATCGTTCACGTTCACGCCACTGAGTTTGACCGGGCTGGCGGTAACAAGGGCAATCCCCTTATTCATGAAATTGAATATCAAGGTCTGATGATTGCAGACCGCATCGTCGCGGTGAGTGACATTACCCGGCGAATTATCATTGAAAAATACGGCATCCCAGCTGATAAAGTCGAGGTGATTCATAATGCCATTGATGTGACGAGTTTTGATGATGGCTATGAGTATGATCGACGCACCTACAGGTACCTTGAAGGGCTGCACGGCGAAGGGTATACCATCATTAGTTCGGTCACGCGTTTTACGATCCAAAAAGGACTTGAGTATCTTGTACGAGCGTTTGCAAAGGCGAGCGAAAAGAATGATCGAATTGCACTTTTACTGGTTGGTGATGGTGAACAGCGCGACCAACTGATTAGTCTTGCATCCGAATTAAACATATCGGACAAAATCTTTTTCACGGGTTTCGTACGCGGTAAACAGTGGCGTGATGCCTATAGTGTTTCTGATGTTTTTGTCCTTAGTTCTGTCAGTGAACCGTTTGGTTTGGCTGCCCTTGAAGCGGCACATCATAAGACGGCACTTATTCTGACCAAGCAATCTGGCGTTGGAGAAGTACTTTCAAACATCTTTCGTTACGATTTCTGGGATATCGACCGGCTGGCCGATCAAATTGTTGGTATCGCCACCTCTGATGCGCTTTGTAGCTCATTAAAAGATAACGTTAGCTCTGAATATGCTAAGCTCTCTTGGCAAGACGTCGCGAAGAAATGCATGGCAATGTATCAAAAACCGCGCATTGGAGTGTTTGCATGAGTCAAGCAACCCGTGGGATAACCCTTTACCTGCACGTGCATCAACCACTTCGAGTGCGTGACTACAGTGTATTTGAGACGGCAAATGACCATAACTACTTCAACGAACCCGATACACTAAGTGAGCGCAATAACAAAAACGTTTTTGATAAAGTGGCGAACAAATCATACCGTCCAATGAATGCCCTGCTTGAAAAACTTTTAACGGTTCACGAAGACTTTAAACTATCGCTTAGTATCAGCGGTACGTTTCTTGAACAAGCTGAAATGTGGGCGCCAGATGTGATTGAAAGCTTTCAACGTCTGGTCAACACTGGTCGCGTGGAGATACTTTCTGAGACGTACTATCATTCACTCGCATTTTTTTATAGCCGCACTGAGTTTGAAGCCCAGGTAGAGGCACATAAAACAAAGATTCGTGAACTGTTCGGCGTTGATACCCGCGTCTTTCGTAACACAGAACTAGCCTATAACGACTCTCTCGCTAGGTGGGCTGATGAATACGGTTTTAAGGGTATTTTAGCTGAAGGTTGGGACCCAATTCTTGATTGGCGTAGTCCAAACTTTGTCTATCAACCAGAAGGCACAAATAATATTGCCCTGCTTCTTAAAAACTACAAATTAAGTGACGACCTGGCTTTTCGTTTTAGTAATAAAGAGTGGCAAGAATGGCCACTCACCGCTGATACATATACTGAATGGACAAACGCCGCGGTACATAACGCCAAAGTTATTAACCTTTTTATGGATTATGAGACATTTGGTGAGCACCAATGGGAAGACACCGGTATTTTCACGTTCTTTGAAGCATTTGTCGGACGTTGGCTGAGCAATCCCGAGAACACTTTTTATACGGTTTCTGATGCAATTGATGCACACCAACCAGTCGGTACGATCAGTATGCCCAGCACCGTCACTTGGGCAGACTCAGAGCGTGATTTAACTGCCTGGCTTGGGAATAGCATGCAACAAGAAGCGATGCGATATCTGTATGCCCTTGAAGCGGACATTTTACGTACCAATGACCTTGAACTGATCGCTGATTGGCGTAAGTTGCAAACTTCTGACCATGCCTATTACATGTGTACGAAATGGTTTACCGATGGTGATGTTCATGCCTACTTTAGTCCGTATGAATCACCGTACGACGCATTCTTGTATTATATGAACGTTATTCGTGATTTGAGGTGGAGATTGCATGAAACCCACCGCACTGGTGGGCTTCGTGGCTAGACCGATTGTCCTTAGTAACGGCGAACTCCATGTAGGGTTAAATATTTACGGGCTCGTTCATGACTTTTACTATCCTTATGTTGGCTTTGAGAATCATGCCGCCGGAGCAAACCTTCGTCACAAAGTAGGCGTCCTGGTTGATGGCACCATGAGCTGGCTTGATGATGACAAGAACTGGGAGTTTACGTTTAAGTATCCGCACATGGCGTTGATTGGGCATACGCTGGCTAAAAACGCTCACTTAGGTATTATTATTGAATTCGATGATGCCGTTGATGCTGAGATGAGTATGTTTATGCGCAATATTCACGTTGTGAATCTGTATGAGCATCCACGAGAGGTAAAACTATACCTGCACCAAGCCTTTGCCATTGGTGATTCACGCAGCAACACCGACACTGCGCAGTATTTGCCTGACAGCGATGCCATCCTTCATTATCGCGGAAGGCGCGCATTTGTTATATCTGGTCAGCATAAAGGTCGGTCGTTTGATCAGTTTACAATTGGGCTGTTCGGCATTGAAGGTCACGAAGGTAGTTACCGCGACGCCGAAGACGGTATCCTCAGTAGTAATACGATTGAGCATGGTCGTGTCGACTCGATCATCGGGTTTACAATGCATATCGGTGCTCATAGTTCAGAACGTGTTAGCTATTGGATCGCAGCCGGCATGTCAAACCGTGAAGCACTCTACATTCATAAACAAATTCAAGACGATGGCATCATGAAGCGTTTGCATCATACCGCTGATTGGTGGCATACATGGTTACAACCGGTGCTTGAAATTGTCCCATTGGTACCGAAAAATCATCGCCAACTTTTATTGAACAGTATGATGATCATGAAATCACACATGGATAAGCGCGGCGCAGTTATTGCCAGTACCGATAGTACAATGCTCAATTACTCTCGTGATGCTTATGGGTATAGTTGGCCGCGCGATGGCGCATATACAATGTGGCCGTTTATTCGTCTAGGTTATGTCGATGAGCCGTACCGTTTTTTTGAATTCACAAAACGTGGGCTGCATCCAAATGGCTACCTTATGCATAAATACCGCGCTGATGGTGCGCTTGGTAGTAGTTGGCATCCATATGTTCATGAAGGTGGTATTGTAGCGCCTCCGATTCAGATCGACGAAACAGCAATTGTCGTCTTTATGTTCGTACAGTTTTATAACGTCCATAAAGACAGTACGCTCATTAAAGACTTTTACGCGTCTATGATTAAACCAATGGCGGATTTTTTGACAGATTATATCGATGAGGCGACGGGACTGCCTAAACCTAGTTATGATGTGTGGGAGGAGATCTTTGCTACTTTAACGTATACGACCGCAGTCACGTACGGAGCACTTTTGGCTGCTTCAGAGCTAGCGGTGATTGCTGGTGACAATGACAGTGCGGTTAAATGGCGCACGGCAGCTGATGATATCAAAGTAGCTGCAGCCAAACACCTGTACAACGAAAAACGTGGCGTTTTTTACAAAAGCCTTGTGACGATTGACGGTACTATTACCAAAAACCCGATTATCGACGCCTCCAGTATCTTTGGAGCCTATATGTACGGTCTATTTGATTCCAACAGCGAGCAGATAAAAACGTCGATCGATACAATGATTTCTACGTTTAAACTGCTTGATGACGAACCGGGTATTCCACGCTATGAAAACGATATCTATCGCCGCTCAGATCCATCCATTCATGGCAACTGGTGGTTTATTACAACCTTATGGCATGCTCAGTATTTGCTGGAAAAAAATAGTACAAAAGAAGCCAAGTATATTTTAGACTGGGTAAAGCATCATGCCTTACAAACTGGTATGATTGGTGAACAAATCAACCCCGTTAACGATGAAGTTATCGCACCAGCCCCACTATCCTGGTCACATGCTGAATACGTTTCCACACTACTCGATTATATTGAAAAAGTAAGGCAATCATGAAAACTGGTAGGCTTTTACCACGAATGCTTCGACGTCATTCTCCGATTATGTACGCACGGGGTAAAGTCCTCCGCAAGTTTGCAGACAAGATCGGACTCGTCTATTTTGGCACGGTTGACCAGCATGAGGACGAACATGAGGTTATTCGCGGGTTAACGGTTTCAACGACACACAAAGACTCGCATTTTGCAGTCGGATCGTTTGATGATTATGATATTAGTCTTGTGGATCGTTTCGACGTTTCGTATGACGTGCATCACAAAGTGATCAAACATTCATGGGTTATTCTTCAGGTTTCGTTACAAAATAAAGAACTACCTCATATATTCTTTAAACCAATCGGTCATAGTCCTGCTGCGTATAATCGATTCTTTACTGCGTTTCACACCCTCCATATTATCAATGATGTTTTTAATGAGAATCACCCAATAGAATTTCATCACCGCTACGAATTATATGGATTAGCGACACATGTCGTGACACTGGAAAAAACATTGAATTCACGAGTGACCCAGACAATTGCAGCTCGTTTTTGGCCACATGCAATTGAAGTGCATGAAGGAAAATTGTATGTGTATATTACTGAACCACGACTCAGTGAGGCAATGCTTGCCGCCACACTACAGGCTTCAACATGGCTGGCTGGAGTTTTAGACGATAAAGAAGAGTAAACAGTACGTTTTAACTAGTTTTTACGTGCTTTGACCTCGTTACGACCAAGGTTTTTCTTGGTTTCGGTGTACAACGCGTGCTTACGGGCAATGGGATCATACTTTTTAAGACTGATTTTCTCAGTCGTGTTCTGCGTGTTTTTTGTTGTGTAATAGGTACGGTGCCCAGTCAGTTCGCTCACCAGTCCAACCAGTTTTCGCTTGGTATTCTTCTTTGCCATAGTGGTCTTAATTTTTTCCTTAAAAATGAATGATATCGACTTTCAGAGGTCAATTATAACAAACACTTCTCCTTTAGGCAAGGTGAGAGAAGAGTTCGCTTAGCGATAATTTTCAAAAGCGACTGGAAAGTCGAAATTATGTGTTTGTACAAGATGCATGACATGTTGTAATTCGTCTTTACTGGCGCTGCTGACGCGGACAATATCGCCCTGTATCAATCCTTTTGTTTTTGGTGCTTTCTCACGGATAAGAGCAGTAATTTGCTTTGCATTATCTTGCGTAAGACCAGCGATAAATAAAATTTCTTTTGTAGTTTTTAGATTAGCAGTGACGATTTCTTTTGTCAGATCGAGTGATTTGCTTGACTGGTTACGAGCGGCGAGCTTCTTTCGCACAATATCGAGAATAGTTTCGATTTGCCAGTCCCCTGCAGCAGTGATTTTGAAACCCACCTTATCACCAATCCATTCAATAGCTGCCGGCGTACCCTTGAAATCAAATCGATTATTAATTTCTTTCTCGGTTTGAACGAAAACGTTATTCATTTCTGCTTTGTCGTAGGTAGAAACAATATCAAAACTAAATGTCGGCATACTTATAGTATAACAGATTGAAGCAAAGCCCAGATTATGCTAAAATCATCGGAGTGCTGCCGCGATAGCTCAGTTGGTAGAGCGCATCCATGGTAAGGATGAGGTCTCGGGTTCAAATCCCGATCGCGGCTCCATGTAGCTTGATAACTTTATTCATTTCAGATAGAATAATTTGGTATTACCTTATCTACAAGGAGTCTGCCGCCTTAGCTCAGTTGGTTAGAGCGGCTGTTTTGTAAACAGTAGGTCCACGGTTCGAATCCGTGAGGCGGCTCCACGATACAGCTACAGTAATTTATCTTTGGTGAATGACATATGCCGGAATCGCGTAGTGGCAATCGCACGAGACTGTAAATCTTGCGCCGTAAGGCTTCGTAGGTTCGAGTCCTACTTCCGGCACCATAAAATAACTTGTCCTTACCGACAAGTTATTTTTATGTTCATTCTATTTTTATGACTCGTGATGAACTGGTTTGTGATGGTTGTGGTATTCTCGCTCATAGTCACTGCTCTGGGTGAGATTTATTATCGCAAACACAAGAAGAATGAAATTATAAAACACACCAATGACTAGGTTGATAATGATTAACATTTTTGCTAACCGAGGATTCGGTTGCCGCATAAGATAATACCCTGCCACAATTAAATAGATGTGTGGTAAAAACCAAAAGACAAGCATCAAAACGGCGACGAACAACAATCCGAGCGGACTATTAGTCGCATTGTACGACCCATCTGAAATCGTTCCGAGAGACATCACAAAAAGCAAAAAGATTCCAAATAGAATACCCAAAGCACCAAAAATAATTGAAACAAGTCCATGTGTCTTTAAGGTGTTATTTGCTCGTTCAAATAAAAGTTTTTCGTAATGTTCTGCACTGTACTGAACCATGTGACCCTCCTACATAACCACGCGACGTGGCTGTTTTACTTGTTTTGATTGCCCTGACGGAATAATCATTTTTTCCGCTCGCTCACGAAGGTCGAGCGCAAGTAATGATTCACCGACTCGTTCATATGCATCAGCTAATATCGTCAGTGTCTGAGGAATTGGGTCGAGTTCAATCGCACGTTCGAGCGAGTCAATCATTTTACGATCATTCCCAAGCTTTTCCTGTACTTTTGCGTATGCAATATGCCGCGACGACAGGTCGCTATCCATTGCCAGTGCTTGTTCGAATGCGAGTGCTGCTTTTTCGTAGCTTTTTGTTTCATAATAAATAAGACCGACGTTATGGAGGCTACTTGCACTCGGCTCTAGTGATTGGGCAATTTCAAAACATTCAATCGATTCTTTGTATGCTTGTTGCTTGGCATAAAGAATACCAAGTCGGTTATAGGCGCTGGCGTTACGCTCGTCAACTCGAAGGATGGTTAATAAAGCTTTTTCGGCGCGAAGGTATTTTCGATCCTGCAAAGATGTCTGAGCGATAGACCACAACTGATTTAGTTTGTCGGAAAGTTTAGATGGCAGATCACTGGCGACTTCATTAATTGTTTGTCGCTGCCAGAGAACCCAAGCGCCAATTATGGCAATGACAATGAGGCCTAACATGTATATTTATTATAGCACAGCAGCTGCAAGTTGTAATCTGATGTTGCCATTTGCCTCAATACGCTCATGGGCTTTTAAAAGTGCAGCGATCATCAGAACATGATCGGCGCTATGATTTGTTTTTAATGCCCCTTGTACTAACTTCATCGCATCGACAAGTAACAGCAGGCTTTTAGCTCGATCATCTTTATATAGTAAGGCTAGTTTCAGACGGTCATATAAACTGCCTTGTATAAAGGTTCGTGCATCACGAATCATCTGGGCACGCTGCTCGAATATAGTAGCATTTCTTGCCAGCAGCGTTAATTGTGCAGGCAGGCCACTAGCGATAAATAGTAGTTGTGAACGCTTGACTTTATCGTGTATTTTTAGTGAATCTAGAAGCTTTTCTGATTGTTCTAATGTGATTGGATGAATTTCTATGATCTGCACGCGTGACTGTATGGTCGGCAGGAGCTTTGATACATTATGGGTTAATAATATGAAGTGTTTATTTTTCCCTGGCTCCTCAAGCAACTTTAAAAAAGCATTTTGTGCCTGAAAACCCATTCGCTCCGCATAATCAATGACGATTAAACGCGTTCCCGTCTCGATTGTTTTTGTCATCATATATAACCGCCGAATGATGTCAATGGTGATCACGCCATTTTCGGTATCGATACTCTCGTTTTTTTCTGGCAAGACGTAGATCGGTTGCGTCAGTAATGCATGAGCGACATATGAAATGGCAGCTGAAAGTCCGACCCCTTCGGGACCCGTAAATACCAGTGATTGAGGGAGATCGTGAACAAGCATATCAAGCTTTTTTTGTGTATTCGGTTGTATATATAGACGTGTCATAGCACCGTCTTTTGCACGTAATGTGGAAATTTATTAAAAAATTCTATTGGTAACGGAGCGACAAAGAACTCATGTCTTGCTGGAGGAATGAAGATTTCAAGCGTGTGTGCATGCAAAAACATCCGATCAGTTTTTATGTTACCATATATTCTATCACCGAGGATTGGCGTGTGTAGATACTGCATATGAACGCGAAGTTGATGGGTGCGACCCGTTTTTGGCCATAATTTGACTAAAGCTTCGTTCTCTTTTGTTGCAAGTAATTCATAGATAGTGACGGCACTTTTACCACTGGGATCAACCCGAAAAGTGCTTGGTGCCGAAGGATTCCGTCCAATCGGTAAATCAATCATTGCTGTCAGAACCTCTGGAACGCCTTCAGTGACTGCTATATATTCCTTCTTGACTTGACGAGCAGCGAATTGTTTTTTCAACATATCCGCCGCTTCATCATGACGAGCTCCTATAATAACCCCACTAGTGTCACGATCAAGTCGGTGTACAATGCCAGGGCGGCTAGTTTCAAGACCAAAAGTCGTATAACGACGGAAAAAATCTGCCACGGTAAATTCATCATTCATCACACCCTTAGAGTGCGTCAACATACCAGACGGTTTATTAATAACAATGACATTATCATCAATATAGACAATCGGCAGGTCTTGTTCACTAAAGTCGCTATATTCAGGTGGAATCATTGCGATATCATCCGTCTCAAGCACCTCCTGCTTCGGACGTGTGACGACGACACCATCAACTTTAACGTGTCCGGCTTTGATATATTTTTGCAGCGTACTTCGAGATAGTTTTGGATAACGAATCGCCAGTTCATGATCAAGTCGGCGTTTCGGGGTGGTAACTTTAAAGACATAGGCGTCTTTACCTTTAAATGGCATGCCGTATGTCGTATGTGACGTATCAAGCGGGTTCTTGACGACATGTCCAACGACTTCAGAGTCGATCGTTTGGATTTGTTCAAGGATGTAGCTTTTATCATCATCGGCGTGACCATCAATTAACACATAATATCGTGTTTTTTCAAAAACACACGTGATGAGTTTCACTCCTTGACGAATCATCACTTCTTTCGATTGCATTATCTCGGCTGTTGAAGTGAGTTCACCAGCAATTTCAAATTGTCGCAAAATGACGCGGATATCTCGAGTAAGTGTTTTTGACATCTTACTGTCCCGGACGCAGTCCGACGGCTTGTTGCGCACGCAGCAAGGTTGCCTGTGCCACGACTGATAATTTTTTCTCTGATGCCTGTAGTTTTTTCAAGACCGCGTCTTCGTCAACCTCATGAAGCTTTTTCTGAAAATCTGTCAAGAACCGTCGCGTTTCTTCCGCAACGACTGCTTTAAAGTCACCATAACGTGTTTGTCCCTCAAATTCTGCGACAACTGAACTGAGTGGGCGACCTTGCAGCAACGCGAGTATTTCAAGTAAGTTACTGACGCCCGGTTGCTTCTTGCGGTCAAACCGAACATAGGCTTCTTTATCTGTTACGGCGCTCATCACTTTTCGTGCCGCTGCCTCAGGCGTATCACTTAAGAATATAACCCCTTTTCCCGATTCATCACTTTTGCTCATTTTTTTTGTCGGATCTTGGAGGTCTTTAATACGAAGCCCCTGTTCTTTACCGAAAAATTCGTGTTGTTCTTTGACTGATTTTGGAAGGATAAAAATGTCACCAAAATTTTTATTAAACCGCTCACCGATATCACGAGTAAATTCAAGGTGTTGTGACTGGTCATCACCCACTGGCACATACGTAGGACTATACAACAGGATATCAGCGGCCATTAGGACTGGGTAGTTAAAAAGCCCGACACTTACTCGTTCGTCACCAATCGTGCCCGATTTGTCCTTATACTGAGTCATGCGGCTCATTTCACCCATACCCGTAAAACAGTCGAGGATCCATGTAAGTTCACTGTGTGCAGGGATGTAGCTTTGACGGTACACATGAATGTCAGGGTTATTCAGTGGTAACCCTGCCGCGACGAATTGTTTGGCAGTCAATAAAATCTGTTTGTAAATCGCACTATGATCGACTGTCGTCGTGATGCTATGCAGATCAGGAATAAACATGTTAATCTGATAGTCTTTTGAACGTGTGTGTGCCATATCAATAATAGGTAGAATAGCACCAAAATAATTTCCGATCGTCAGATTGTTATTCGCACGTAGTCCGGTCAAAATAATTGGTTTTGCCATTTGTTTTATTATAGCCCACTTTACAATTATCAGCACTGTTATAGATAAAAAAGACCCCATCGATGCGTGGGGTCCTTTTTTGTTTAGTGGTAATTATCGCTTTGAGAATTGTTCACGTTTACGGGCCGAACGTAGACCATATTTTTTACGTTCTTTTTCACGAGAGTCGCGTTTTAAGAACTCGGCTTTTTTAAGAGCGGAACGAAGATCAGAATGAGCGGTCGTAAGTGCTTTTGCAATCGCTAACTTGATAGCGTCTACTTGACCTGCACTACCGCCACCAGCAACACGAATGGTGATGTCATAGTTTTTTTGCTTGCCAACAAGCGCAAGTGGGTCAGTAATTTCAGCAAGAAGCGATTTGTTGCCTGAAAGGTACTCTTTGGCTGGCTTATTGTTGATGGTCATTGTTCCCGTCCCATCATAGAGTCGTGCGCGTGCTGTTGCCGCCTTTCGTCGGCCAAGTCCGTAGAAATATGTTTCTGATGTAGAGTTAGTGGCCATTATTTTACCTCAACTTTCGTAGGTGTTTGTGCAGTATGGGAGTGCGTCTCACCAGCAAACACGCGCAGGCGCGCCATACGGTCAGCTGATAGCTTGTTCTTTGGAATCATTCCCTTGACTGCTTCTTCAATGATTCGCTCAGGGTACTTTAAGCGTACCTCTTTAAGCGTTGCTTCTGTGATACCACCAGGAAAACCACTGTGTCGGTAGTACCGTTTGCCAGTTTCTTTGTCACCGGTCACAATCAGTGCCTGCGCATTGATGACTACCACATAATCACCATTATCGATGTGTGGGGTGTAGGTAACTTTTGATTTACCGATCAAAAGGCGTGCAATGACGGTTGCGATACGACCAAGTGGCGCCTCAGAAGCATCAATAAGAAACCACCTACGATCAATGTCGACTGATTTTTGATTAAATGTTTTAGCGTTTACCATTATGCAGGCTCCTTTAATGCTGGGGCATCCTTGATCTCGTCAACGAAAGCGATGGTAGCCATTTGAGCACCATCTCCCACGCGCAGACGAGTTCGCTCAACACGGACATGACCACTGTTGCGTGCAGTCAGTTGAGGCGCAATCACGTCTACCAGACGGAATGCAGCAACTTGAGTCGAAAGTCCAGCAATCACCCGGCGACGGTTCGCCAGATCACCTTTTTTAGCTTTGGTGACAAGCTTTTCTATGTAGCGGACCAATTCTTTGGCTTTCGGAAGCGTCGTTTCGATTTTGCCGTGTTCAACCAGACTTGTGGCAAGTCCCTTCAGCAAAGCGCGTCGTTGATCGCGTTCTCGTCCAAGTTTACGTCCTTTGTATCCGTGTCGGTGCATGTCTAAATTTCCCTATATTTCCAATTCGGCCAATTTATCTTTAACTTCATCAAGCGCTTTGCTACCAAAGCCTTTTAACTCACGAAGGTCTTGTTCCGATAACGTCACGAGGTCACGAACAGTGCGAATTTCGTTGTTAACCAGTGCGTTGGCAGTACGGGCGCTGAGGTTTAATTCTTCGATTGGCGTGTTAAGCTCATTTGATTCTTCTTCAGTATCCCGACCAAGGGCAGGGGCAGCCTCAACCGTCGTTGAACCAGCCAGCGCCGTGTATTGGTTGACAAGAATAGCGGCAGCTTCTTCGAATGCTTCTCGTGGGCTGAGTGAACCGTCCGTTTCAACGTTTAGCTGGAGTTTGTCAAGGTTCGTCTCTTGACCTACACGAGTACTTTCAACTTTGTAGCGAACACGAAGGACTGGGCTATACACCGCATCAAGGGCAATCATGTCGCTATGTAGGCGGTTCACACTTGATTCTTCGATTGTTTCGTAGCCACGACCAGATTCAACGACGAAATCCATAATAATCGACTTTTTTGGGTCGTCAATAGTTGCGATCACTTGGTCTTTGTTGATAATTTCTACGTCACTGGTAGTTTTAATGTCACCGGCAGTGATAGTACCGGATCCTTTTTTTTCGAGACGCAGTTCAACGGTCTCATCAGTAGAAACTTTGAGCTTGACGTTCTTGAGGTTTAGCATGATATCAACAACATCTTCTTTAATACCTGGCACAGTTGTAAATTCGTGGCTGGTACCTTCAATACGAAAAGCGACAATAGCGCCACCTTTAATGCTTGAAAGCAGTACGCGTCGAAGACTGTTTCCGAGGGTGTTGCCATAACCGGCTTGCAGAGGTTCAATAACGAACGATGCACTTGTAGCGCTGTGTTCATCGACACTTGCAAGTGCTGGATTGTGAATGACTTTTGACATATGGTAGTTTCCTTTACTCTTTAGAATTTAGTCATTAACGTGAGTAATACTCAACGATTAACTGTTCGTTAATATCTGGCTCTGCTTCGGCTCGGGTTGGTACACCTGTGACAGTGATCGTCATCTTCTTTGCATCACTCTTGACCCAACTTAAGGCAGTTTGGCTGGAGTTCTTGACAATATCATCAAGGACCGTAAAGTAGCCTGATTTTGCACTTTTTGGACGAACGACAATTTCGTCACCGGCTTTTACACGAATTGATGGAATATCAACTCGACGACCGTTTAACACAAAGTGTCCGTGGCCAACAAGTTGACGTGCCGCGCGACGACTGGTTGCAAAACCAGCGCGGTAGACAACGTTATCAAGCCGTTGTTCTAAAAGTTGCAGTAAGTTTTCACCTGCTAGCCCGTCACGACGAGACGCTTCGTTCATAAGCTTTGCGAATTGCTTTTCAAGCAGACCGTACAAACGACGAACTTTTTGTTTTTCACGGAGTTGTGTCAAGTAGAGACTAGATTTGCCTTGGCGTCCGTTAGCGTGTTGGCCTGGTATACCAGTTTTTTTTGCCATCACTTTATGTGCTTTAGGGTGCAGGGCATAGCCTTCGCGACGAGATTGTTTGACAATTGAAGAAGTATCTCTTGCCATGTTAACCCCTTCGTGCCTTTCGAGGACGAACGCCACCGTGTGGAACGCCAGTTACCTCTTTAATACTATCGATACTGATGTCAAATGCACCGAGTGCACGGATACCCGCGTCTCGACCCATACCAACTCCTTTTACAAACACATCAACGGAGTTCACGCCGTATTGAGACTTGACAGATTCGGCTGCTTTCTCGGCCGCAACTTGGGCGGCATAGGCGGTTCCCTTTTTGCTGCCACGAAACCCTGTCGCGCCGGCACTGCTTTGTGTCAGGACATTACCTTTTTTATCGGTGAAGCTAATAATTGTGTTGTTAAACGTCGCTTGAATGTGCAACTGACCAGCTGGAACTGATCGTTTTTGTTTTTTCTTGGTTGAAGTTGAATCTGCCATGATAAATAAATCTGTTCCTTTCTTTAGGTCTTCGTTGCTGACTTTGGTTGTGCACCACCAACGGCAATTGCGCGTCCCTTGCGTGTTCGTGCATTGGTTCGAGTACGTTGACCGTGAACCGGAAGACCCGATTTGTGACGGAGACCACGGTAACTGTTAATGTCTTTGAGACGCTTAATATTATTTGTTACCAAGCGCTGTAGGTCACCTTCTACGGTGTAGTCACGATCGATCACATCACGTAGTCGTTGTTCTTCAGCTTCGGTGAGATCTTTCACCCGAGTGGTCGGCTCAACATTCGCCGCCGCAAGGATGGCTGATGCGAAGTGTGGACCGATGCCGTAGATATACGTCAGCGCGACCTGCACTTGCTTTTCGTTTGGAATAACAATTCCAGCGATTCTAGCCATGCTTAACCCTGCCTTTGCTTATTTTTAGGTTTCTTTTTGTTGATGACGCGAAGAACGCCTTTACGACGGACTATTTGGTCACCCGGACTGATTTTTTTTACGCTCGCACGAACTTTCATGAACGATTAAAACTCCAGTTCTTACATTTATCTTTACATCAATATGACTACTGATCTTTATGGCGGTACGTGATTCTTCCCTTTGTGAGATCATAAGGGGTCATCTCGACGTCCACCTGATCACCAGGCACCAAGCGAATATAGTTTTTACGCATTTTTCCGCTAATGTGCGCGATGATGCTTAGACCGTTCTCAAGTTCTATCTTAAACTGTGTATTAGGCAGTGCTTCCACCACCTTACCTCGCATTTTAATGACTTCTTTTTGAGCGACCATAAGTTACAGTAGTGAATTATACACTATCACGTCGCGTACTTCAACCATTTACAAGAATATTACAGCGCGTTTTTGGCATGTAATTGTTATGTATGATTTTATTGTAACAAAACGGCATATATCGTCAATGTTTTTTTACTCATCCCTCAGTCGTTAAACTATTTTTTAACAATTTAGGGATGAGGACAGAGAAGGCGTGTTGCCCGCTGCGCCCTCACCAATTCGGTACACCGATTACTGCATCTTTGTGACGAAGGTGCGGATCGAGTCCTTCTCGTGAATCGCCACAGACGCGCTCATGGCCCTACTCACCTCGACGATGTAGCCGGGCATGCGACGACTTAGACTGGTCGCATAGATCTCGTCAAACTTCGACGGATCATGTAGCGAGGCACGAAAATCCATGATCGATGTCGCCATGCGTTGACGCGATTCGATCTGCTTGCCGTTCGGTAAGTGGTTCGGATCATCCGTCCGCGCGAAGGTATCCTCGAATAAACGATTGTTAAAGTAGGCATGTCCTGTCGGTTCAGACGCCACATTGCCATACTTTTTCATGTAACGCCGTCTGTACGCGACGAAACGACGCCAGGTGTTGCCAGCAAAGCGAAGCGCATTCGCTTTGATCTCCTGATCTGTCGGTGGCATTCCCACATCTCTCCTCTGTCTTGGTTCGTTGTTCACCCGACTGGTGAACAATCGAGTTACTAAAGCATATATGTTATACCACTTACACAGATGCGAGTCAATTTTTACTTATAATCATCGTACGTCACCATGAGTGCACGTGAGTTAAGCTGGCGAAGCGATTCTAGACCAACGGAGACCACGATAAGAAGCCCTGTACCACCAATTGATAAGTTGGTATTAGAGACACCTGCTACCTGGTACAAAATGTATTCTATTAGAAACGGCGTAACCGCAATAAAACCAAGGACAATTGATCCGAACAAGATAAGTCGGTTGACGGTCGTAGATAAAAATTTTTCGGTTGTGATACCAGGCCGCACTCCTTCAATAAAACCACCTTGCTTTTGAAGATTTTCGGCAATTTCATTTGAATTAAAGACAATCCCTGTGTAGAAGTAAGTAAACAAGATAACCAGCGCAAAGTAACCAGCAGGGTAAATAAATGATTCAAGTGTTGAGCCGGTAAAATTACCCGGCGACGGTGCTTGGAACCAAAGAATTAAATTATTTGCGACACCCCTATAAGCTGGATTATTCAAAGCCTTCAATACTTGTCCTAAAAAGGCAGGTAACGAAAGAAACGCGACTGCAAAGATGACAGGGATCACGCCAGCAGCAATCAGCTTTACTGGAAGGATACTTTTTACGCCACCGTAGTTACTGTTGCCTTGCACACGCTTTGCATAATTGATAGTAATGATGCGCTGTGCTTCATTAATTTTTACCAGAAGATATAACAGCAGTAATGCTAACACAATAATACCTACAGTAACAAAAAAGACTGTCGGGTTCACTGGAATAGTAAACCATCCAAAGACATTCATCACGCCGTACTGGGTGTTAAACAACCCTTTACCGATCGTTGAAAGCATATTCGGAAGTTGGCTGATAATACCCGCAAAAATCACCAGGCTGATACCATTTCCAACCCCCTGTTCAGTGATAAGCTCACCAAGCCACATCAAAAGAACTGCACCGGCGGTCAGTGCCGCAACGGCAACGATCCACTCAATTGGTGTGGCATTTGTCAGCACTGTCGAATTACCCGATAGGACGGTTTGACGAAGAATAAAAATAAAAGCAATTGACTGGATGATAGCTAATGGAATCGTTGCCAGGCGCGTCCACTGATTAATCTTTTTACGACCAGATTCGCCGTCTTTGTGAAGTTCTTCAAGTCGGGGAATCGCTTTTGTTAACAGCTGTGTAATTACAGAAGCAGTAATGAACGGTGTCATCCCGACAAGAACAATCGAGAAGCTGGCCAGTGCGCCACCAGAAAGCAAGTTGAGGAAGCCGCCAAAATCAGTGCTACTAACGACACTATTAATGACTTGTCGAAGTTCGGTTGGAGCAGCAAGTGGGACAGGAATGTGCGCTAAAAATCGATAGACAACGATAATACCTAGCACAATCAAAAGACGCTTTTGCATGTCTCGGTTTTTAAATGATTTAAAAATCGTTTTCCAGTTCATTGTATGTCTTTACAGTCCCCTTCAGATTGTCTTCGGTATTTCAGATCAATTACAGTTTATTATACATGACTCTTGCCGTCCTTAAAAGAATAATTACGAGGATATTGACATAACGATTTAAATGGTGTATAATCTGTCTTATTCTGCCGTGGAAAAGTAGGATGTACAGTCAGTGAACATGGTCATATTTCCTCCGGTTGCAGTTTAAAAACTGAATAATAAACCGTAGAATAATTGAATAGTTCCTGTCCATTCACAACAGAAAAAAAGGCAATCCTTGACTAATGCCCTGCAAAGACTGTAGCCCTTAGGAGCTATGAATCAATGCATGCCATTACAGGACGGTGCAAGTAGCACTGTTTTAAAAAGGAGAATCCCATGTTAACTGTCCGTACGAACACAACTAACCGCGGAGGCATTTACAATCCGTACACCATTGATTGGTGGCTCATTCTTTTGGAGGATGAGGGTAAGATTGAGTTCATTTCCGTCGCTATCCCGTCGACGAGCTGCCCAAAAAAGTGGCTCGAAAAACGGGGGTATACCCTTGAGGTTAATGCACTGGCGCAGCTTCTGCGTTAATATGGCCTCGGGTCGAGTACTGCGCTCGTAAAAATGCATGCACACCCCCCTGGTTTCGATCAGGGGGGTGCAAACTTTTTTAACGTAAAAAACCTCGGAATGTACCCGAGGTTTTTATACATTTGGAACCGTCTTATTTTGCGTCAGCTGCTTCAGCTTCTTTTGTATTTTGACGAAGCGGCACTGCTGTTTTGACGAATACACCGCCAGCTTTCACAACGGCTGCTTCAGCAGATTTGCTAATGTTTGCGATGTGAAGCGTGACTTTTTCTGCCAGTACACCACGAACAATCACTTTGACCGTATGGAAAGGCGTCGAAATATACCCTTCTTCGTATAGCAGGAAGTTGTCGATTGTCTTACCTTTTAATGCGTTTAATGTATCGAGGTAGACAACCTGTGCAGGCGTACGAAGACTTTTAAATCCACGGGCTTTTGGAACAGCACGTACAAGTGTTCGTTGACCACCCTGAAACGTTGCACCAAGCTTTTTACCAGTTCGTGCGCCTTGACCTTTTGTTCCACGACCGGCAGTTTTACCTTGACCAGCAGATATACCACGTCCGACACGCTTGCGATCTTTGTGAGCTGTCACCTGTAGTTCGTTATACTTCATTATTTTGCCTCCGCAGCGACACTCGCTTTGGCTGCAGGTTTAGCTGCAAAACTATTCCCTTTTGCTGCGTTAGCTTTAGTCGTCGTCCATTCATCACGTGGTACTAACGATCGAAGTGCTTCGATAGTTGCATAAGCAATATTTACCTTGTTCGTCGAATTCAGTGATTTTGAAAGCAGGTTACGAATGCCTGTCATACCGATAATTGACCGGACGACACCGCCAGCAATAATACCAGTACCAGGAGCGGCTGGTTTTAAAAGAATGCGTGCGCCAGAAAATTTCACCTCGTTTTCATGAGGAATCGTTTCGTGGACTATGGGGACGATAATCAGGTTCTTTTTGGCAACGTCGGTTGCTTTGGCAATGGCGGCTTGTACATCTGCACCCTTGGCTACACCAACGCCTATCTTTGTTTTATGGTCACCCACCACGACAAGTGCTTTAAATCGAAAGCGTCGTCCACCCTTGACTACACGTGACACACGGTCAATGTTGATGACGAGTTCTTCGAATTGCTTTGGTTCGGTCGGAACTTGGTCACGTCGCTGACGTGGACCGTTGTTGCGACCTCCTCCCTGTGGGCGTGAGTTTTGAACGTTAACGTTTGGTTGATCAGCCATATTAGAACTCCAATCCTTCTTTACGAGCAGCGTCGGCGAGGGCTGAAAGTCGCTTTGCGTATTGTCGGCCGTTACGGTCAAACACAATAGTAGTGATGTTGCTTTTTTTTGCTTTCTTGGCGATATCCGTACCAATGAATTTAGCTTGGTCGGTCATCGTACCTGTTTGTTTTGATCCGACCGTTGTTGAAGATACGATTGTCTTCTTGGCAATGTCATCGATGATTTGGGCACTAATGTGTTTGTTGCTGATAGTGACCGTCAGGCGTGGACGCACATCAGTTCCGGTGATTTTTGCACGTACCCGAGCAGCACGTAATCGTTGATTGAGTAATTTTTTAGCAAGTGTACTCATAATTATTTACCTGTCTTTCCAGCCTTGCGAAGAATAACTTCATCAGCGTACTTAATACCTTTACCCTTATATGGTTCAGGCTTTTTAAGGCTACGGATTTCAGCTGCAGTCTGACCAACCAGTTGCTTATCAATGCCAGATACAGTGATTTCCATCTTGTTGACCTCAAGGCTGACACCATCTCGGGCAGTGTACTTAACTGGATGTGAAAAACCAAGCGCCATTGTAATTTCTTTGCCACCACCTTCAACCCTGAATCCGACACCACTTACTTCAAGTTTCTTTTCAAAAGCTTTGGCAACACCTTCAACAGCGTTATTAAGGAGTGCACGCTGCAGCCCGTGTTGTGCTTTTGCGATTCGCTGGTCATCTTTACGAGTGACAACAGCATTTCCTTCAGAGACAGCAACGGTTACGTCTGACAAATGAGGCACTACGAGTTGACCCTTTGGACCAACAACTGTAATAGCATCAGTGTCGACCGTGATTGTCACGCCTGAGGGGATCTGAACTGGTAGTTTTCCGATTCGACTCATGATTATACTTTCTTTGTTACCACGAGTGAAACGACAAGGCATTTCAGTGCTTTGGCATCGCAGGATGACAGCGCAAAATCTTTTTGACTTCACTCGCATTAATTATCTGCTTAATAGTATCAGATAACAGATAGAAATTCAAGTAGTATGCAGTGTGACAATCTTCACATAACTAGTGTATTTTGATAAAGTATTAACATTAATAAGGTTTTAATAAGTTTT
Source organism: Candidatus Microsaccharimonas sossegonensis (assembly GCA_004100325.1). Classification (GTDB taxonomy): domain Bacteria; phylum Patescibacteriota; class Saccharimonadia; order Saccharimonadales; family Saccharimonadaceae; genus Microsaccharimonas; species Microsaccharimonas sossegonensis. Next base: position 657,517 of record SCKX01000001.1, read on the forward strand.
ACTATTCACATGTCTAAAAATATTTTCTGGTTTATAAACGTTTTGACAGTTATAAGTTTTATAATCCTTTTTAGAGTTACTGGTCCAAATGCTTCTTCGGTGCCACTCATCCTTTTATCTACCATTTCTATTTTATTAGCCATTGGATCAATCATAGTAATTGGAATCTATCTAAAAAAATATGAACCATCTCGACTCGTTAAAGTAACTACGGTAGTAGTAATGATTGGTCTGGCTTTTGGTATCTTCCTCAGCTTGTGGTACATCGTGTACGCATTAGGACATTTCGTACAATAAGTCTTTTCAATTAAAAAGCCTCTTAAGAAGAGAGACTTTTTAATCAAATTATCTAAACTGTTTATTAGTAAACCTTTAGCAGCAATTCACCGCCAAGTCGTGCCTTCACAGCATCGTGTCCTGTTATAACACCTTTACTGGTACTGACAAGGACAATTCCACGACCGCTTTTAACCTTTGGAATGTCGCTTGCGCCGACATAGACTCGGCGACCCGGTTTAGACAATCGAGTGATCTCATTGATGGTAGAGGTTTCACCAGGATTGTTAATGGTAACCACCAAGATGTCGCGCGGCTTTGCTGATTCGACTTTGACGTTTGTTAGGTAGCCAGCTTTTTTGAGTTCTTTGGCAACAGTCACCTTCAATTTACTCGAAGGCACGGTAATTTCGTTCTTGCCAACCATGACTGCATTACGAATGCGGGTAAGAAGGTCAGCGATTGGGTCTGTAGTTTGTAGTGACATACTTTATTCCTTTCCTACCAGCTACTCTTAGTAATACCGGGAATTTCTCCCTTTGATGCTTTTTCGCGGAAGTTAATACGGCTCAGGCCAAAGCGACGCATATATCCGCGTGGTCGTCCATGCAATGCATCACGGTTCTTCCAACGTGATGGTGAACTGTTCTTTGGAAGTCGTTGGAGACCTTCAAGATCACCCATTTCTTTGAGTTCGGCGCGCTTGCTAGCGAACTTTAAAATCATTTTCTTTCGTTTTTCGTCGCGAGCGACGGCAGATGTTTTAGCCATTACGAAGCATCTCCTTCCTTCTTCTTATTTTTTTCAAAAGGTACACCAAACTTTTCAAGCAGTGCCCGGCTGTTCGCTTTTGAACCGTTCTTCATGACAAATGTTACTTGTAAACCGTGAACGTGCTGTGTTTCTTCGAATGATAGTTCGGCAAACACTGATTGATCGGTAATACCAAGATTGTAATTACCACCCTTGTCAAATGCTTTTACACTGACACCGTGAAAGTCACGAACCCGTGGCAATGAGACGTTAACAAGGCGGTCGAGGAATTCATACATACGAGCACCGCGAAGTGTCACACTTATACCGACACGGTTCATCCCAGCCCGAATTTTAAATCCGGCGATAGATTTTTTCGATATACGGTCGATAGGCATTTGACCAGTGACCTTTAAGATTGTATTACGTACAGCTTCGTAGTGATGTTTGTCATCTTTGTTCTTACCGATTCCAACGCTGACTACAATTTTTTCGAGTTTTGGCACTTCGTTAACATTCGAAAGACCGAGTTCGGCTTGTAGTTCCTTGGTATACTGCGTCGTATACAAGGCTTTCAGGCGAGGAGCGGTAGTAATGGTAGCTTTGGGAGCTGTTGTTGTCGCCATTATTTAATCTCCTTACTATTTTGCTGACGGGCAACACGAGTTGTGCCGCCATCAACGTTCTTTATATAGCCAACACGACTTGTTTTACCGCGCTTTTCATCGATAACAAGTGCGACCTTGTGCGCAGGCACAGCAACATGAATGTCTTTGTGTGAGCCACGTGGGTTTAATTGGCTTGGTTTACTGTGACGGTGTTTTTGACCAATACCTTCAACCAAAATACCGTCTTTTGTGACACCGAGGACTTTACCAGTCGTACCTTTATTCGCACCGCTAATGAGCTTCACTAGGTCACCTTTAATAATTCGTGCCATATTATAGTACCTCCGGCGCAAGGCTAATAATCTTTGCGTACCCTAGGTCACGAAGTTCCCTTGGGACGGGACCGAAGACTCGAGTACCTTTAGGGGTCTTGTCTTCGTTAATAATCACAGCAGCGTTGTCATCAAAGACGATCGTGCTGCCATCTTTGCGGCGAATTTGGTTACGAGTACGTACAATCACTGCTTTGACAACAGATTTCTTCTTTACTGTACCGGTCGGGTTCGCATCTTTCACGCTGGCAACAATAATGTCACCAACATGAGCGTACCGACGTCGCGTACCACCGAGAACACGAATACAAAGAATTTCCTTTGCACCGCTGTTGTCAGCTACTTTCAGTCGAGTTTCTTGTTGAATCATACTACTTTGCCTCTACTTCCTCTTCCCTCAGTTCGATAGAACCACGAGATTTCTCGTCGATACGAACTAATGTAAAGAATTTAGTCTTAGAAATAGGCCGTACTTCAGAGATAGTTACCTTGTCACCAACGCCAGCTTCATTTTTCTCATCATGAGCAGTGTACTTACGAGAAACAGAATACTGCTTGCCGTAAATTGGGTGAGTTTCACGGCTGGTGACCGTAATAGTGATAGTTTTGTCAGCCTTGTCAGAGGTAACAATGCCGGTCAGTGTTTTTGCCATCTTATTTCTCCTCCTTTGTGTCTGACTTTGAGTCAGTTAATGACTTCGTAGTTGCCGCTGTAATAGCCGTATGGATGCGGGCGATGCCTCTCCGTTGGGCGGTGAGAACGTGAGGATTAACGAGTTCGCCTTGTTTATGGCTTTTTCGTGATTCAAGATGTTCTAGCTGTAGCTTGCTCAGTTCTTCATGCAGCTGGTCGATCGTTTTTACTTCGGTTGCTTTTTGTGCCTTTAGCGGTGCTTTCGCGCCAGCTTTAGAATCTTTATTAGCCATTATGCTTGCTCCTTCATAATGAATTTGGTCTTGACCGGCAATTTGTGTGCTGCCAGGCGCATCGCCTCGCGCGCAACAGTTTCGTCAACACCCTTCATTTCAAACAAAACGGTACCAGCTTTTACTTTAGCGACGAAAAACTCAGGATTACCCTTACCACTTCCCATCTTGACATCTTGTGGTTTACGTGTTCGGGGCGTGTGTGGGAAGATGCGAATCCAAATCTTACCTCCACGTTTGATGTGACGCGTCATTGCCTGACGGGAAGCCTCGATCTGGCGTGACGTGATGTCATTGTTATCTTGTGATTGAAGTCCATAGTCACCAAAAGCAACGTAGTTACCGCGAGTCGCGATACCTTCGTTTTTACCTTTGCGTACTTTTCGGTACTTGGTTTTCTTAGGCAGTAACATACCTACACGCTCCTCTCACCTTTGTAAATCCAGACTTTCACGCCAATGATACCAGCCGGTGTCTGGGCGCGAGCAGTATGAAAGTCAACGTCAGCACGAAGTGTGTGAAGAGGCACTGAACCTTCAATGGTGCGTTCTCGCCTTGCCATCTCAGCATTGTTCAAACGACCGGCAACTTGAATACGAATCCCTTTTGCGCCGGCATTCATGGCATTCCCGGCAGCCATTTTGGTTGCACGACGAAAGTTGGCGCGTCTCATCAGTTGATGGGCAATATTTTCTGCAACTAACTTGGCAGATAAGTCTGGACGTTTTACTTCTTCGATGTTGATGCGAACAGGAAGACTTGCAATCTTTTCAAGCTCGTTCTTTAGTTCGGTAACCCCCGCACCACCACGTCCAATCACAACACCAGCTTTGGCTGTGTGAATGGTCACAGTGACGAGGTTTGCAGAACGTTCAATTTCAACTCGGGCAATCGTAGGACGACTTGCAAAACGCTTTTCAACGTATTCACGAATCTTGATATCCTCAACCAGTAGACGCGAGAAATCTTTTTTACTTGCAAACCAGCGTGAATCCCAGTTTTTTGTAACTTGAAGACGAAAACTGGCTGGATTAACTTTTTGACCCATTACTTCTTCTCCTCTTTAGTAGCTTTTTTGGCTGGTGTCGCTTCGGCTTCGACAGTGGCTGCTTTTGCAGGAGCTTTCTTTACTTTGATCGCACCAGTGACTTCAACCAAAATGTTTGAAGATTTCTTTTCAAAGGGTAGTGCGCGTCCACGGCTGGCTGGTACAAATCGCTTGAGGCGTGTTCCAGTCGTGACTGAAAGCGTTGAGATAGTCAAAGTCTTGCCGTCAAACCCATGGTTGTTAACCGCGTTTGCCCGAGCGCTTTCAATCACTTTAATTAATGGTCGGGCAGCCTGCTTTGGAGTGTGATTTAAAATCACAACCGCGTCTGCAACAGTGCGGTTACGAACCAGGCTGGCGACCAAACTGACCTTACGAGGAGTTTGGTCAACGTTTTTTGCGTAGGCGCGGACTTTGTCAGCAGCGGCAACTTGATTTTTTGTCGTATTAGCCATGATTATTTCGCTTTGCCTCCGTGTTTACGGAATTTACGGGTAGGGCTAAACTCACCGAGTTTGTGACCAACCATATTCTCTGAAATAAGAACCGGAACGTGTACTTTACCGTTATGGACGGCGATTGTACGACCGACCATTTCAGGGCTGATAACACTGGCACGTGCCCATGTTTTAATAATTGTTCGGTCTTCAAGACTAAGCGCTGCAACTTTCTTAGCGAGCTTGAAGTCAATGAAAGGACCTTTTTTCAGTGATCGACTCATATTATCGCTTCCTCTTCGCGTCGTGGCGCGTTCTTACAATTAATCCAGCAACATCTTTACGACGGCGAGTACGGTACCCAAGCGTCAACTGGCCCCAAGGAGTACGAGGCGCTTTACCAGGACCGTGTCGTCCACCGTCACCACCACCATGTGGGTGATCTGCGGCGTTCATCACAACACCACGGACAGTTGGGCGAATACCTTTACGTCGTTTACGACCAGCTGAACCAACCTTGATGTTTTGGTGTTGAACGTTTCCAACCACACCAATTGCAGCTGTTACTTCTAATCTAAATTTACGTACTTCACCTGATGGCATACGTACCTGTGCGTAGTTGTCTTCTTTTGCCATCAGTTGTGCTTTTGTCCCAGCCGAACGTACCATTTGCGCGCCTTTGCCTGGGTGTAACTCTATCGCGTAAATTTGAGCACCAACGGGAATGTTTGCCAGTGGCATGCGGTTACTTGCTTCAACCGGAGCCTCCGCACCACTGACGATTACCTTGCCTTTTTCCATTGATGTATCAGCAAGAATATAGTGGTAAGTACCGTGTTGATCTTTGACACGGGCAATACGGGCACTTCGATTAGGATCGTATTCAATTTCTTCGACCGTCACGGTCAAACCTGCAGCCAAGTTGTGGTTCATCAAACGATAGTGACGTTTGACACCACCACCACGATGACGAACGGTGATACGACCTGAATTGTTACGACCGGCATTCTGCTTTTTACTCTTTAAGAGTGATTTGAGTGGTTTACGAGTCGTCACTTGGCTCATGTCCTGAGTCGTCATACCACGGCGGGCTGGAGTAGTAGGGTTGTATGCTTTAATTGCCATTATTTCTTCTCCTCTGTCGCTTTCTTGTCGGTCTCTTCAACGCCAAAGATATTAAGTGAACTTCCATCAGCCAGTGTCACGTATGCTTTTTTGCTATCAGTTCGCGATGTTGAGCCTGGGTAGCGGTTCTTCCCGCGAGAAAAACGAATTGCTTTACCAGATTGAACAAGTGTCTTGATGGTGACAATCGTCACGTCGTACTGGCTTTGGACTGCATTTTTGATTTGCTGCTTGTTCGCAGTCAAGGGAACGTTAAACACATAGATGTTCTTTTGACTCTGTCCGTACGCTTTTTCAGTTGTGACAGGTGTCACGAAGATGGGTGCAGTTGTGATTGTTTTCATATTATGCCTCCTCTCCATTCTTTGGAGTGACCAGCCAGTTCGAAAGGGTTGGAAGTGAAGCTGCCGATAGGACGATGGTGTCGGCATTCATAATATGGTATACAGTGAGATATGTGGTACTGACAAGTAGGACGTTCTGAATGTTGTTAGTTGATCGTAGCAGTGCAGGTGTTTTTTCATCAACAACCAATAGTGTCTTGCGGTTCAATTGGTTGTCTTTAAAAAACTTAACTGCATCGGCTGTTTTACCGGTTGGCTTGAAATCTAGAACAACAATTTTGCCAGCTTGGTTCGCTAGTGTTAACGCTTGGCGAACTGCCTGGCGCTTTGCATGAGTCGAGATTTTAATCTTGTAGTTTTCATTGCCAAGAGGACCAAAAACGATTCCACCTCCACGCCAGATTGGGTTACGTGATGAACCGAAACGGGCCCGGCCAGTTCCCTTTTGCTTCCAAGGTTTTTTACCTCCGCCACTAACTTTACCGCGTGTTTTTGTGGTTGCACTTGCCTGGCGTGCGGTTGCAAGGTAGGCGTCGTAAGCAAGTTTTAAAAGATTGTGGTTTTTTATTTCCACGTCAAAAACATCTTTTGGAAGCTGTGTTGATACGGGCGTAGCCACTACTGCTTTAGCTGTAGCTTTAGTATCATTTTTCATGCTTTTCCTCCTACAGTTGTGCGTGCGTTAAGCACTATCAGACCTTTTTTGGGACCCGGGACTGCACCACGTAAACCGATCAAGTTATGCTTGCTATCAATGTAGCTGACAACAAGGTTTTTCACTGTTACTTGGTCGTGGCCCATCCGACCTGCCATACGCTTGCCTTTAAAAACTTTTTGTGGGTACATCGAACCGATTGACCCTACTTTACGAACATTGCCATTTCCGCCGTGTGTACTTTTGCTGGTTGCAAAGTTATGGCGTTTCACAGTACCTGCGAATCCTTTACCTTTGCTGACACCAGTTACATCGACGATATCGCCAACTGCAAATGCGTTGACGTCAATAGTGCTACCGACGGTTATTTCTTCTGGAAGAGCCTCAACACGGAATTCACGAATGAATTTCGGAGTAACAGAGCTGGATTTGACATGTCCAGCAACGGCCTTGCTCAGGTTCTTACCTAAATCAAATCCTACTTGGACTGCGTTGTAGCCGTCGGTATCGACAGTTTTTACCTGAGTGACAGTCACAGGACCAGCTTGAATAAGCGTGACAGGAACTGCCTTGCCATCTTCGCTGATGATTTGGGTCATACCAATTTTGGTACCGAGAAGTGCTTTCATAGACTTCTAAACTCCCACTTAAAATTCTTGGTGGAAGGCAGTATCTTTACCTTACATCGTAGTGAAACTACGTATGTTATAAGAGAAAGACTTACCAATTCACCAAGAATTGCTTGTTATTTTCGTAATGTTACTGCATTACTATACCAAAGGGGAGTTTCGTCGTCAAGAGGTTCTACCTCTTACATTACGTCCTCCATCATCAATCATTGCTGTATACTAAAAACATGAAAAAGCCGTTTCATGGTGGTCATCAGCGATTCCTTCGTCGTCATGTCATGAGCTTTCTTATTATTACCAGCGCTGGGCTTGGTGCTGCTGGCGCGAACTATTGGCTCATCACCACCACAAATAGTGCCATCGACGCAACACAAAAAGCGAGTGCGGCGGCATCAAAAAGTGCGGATGTAAAGATCGATGCTTTAAAAGTCCAGCGTGCTGCCTAATTAAAAACAAAGCAAGAAGCGGCCGCTAAAGCTGCTGCCCTTCAAGCCCAAACCGCAACCAGCAAGGCGGCAGCGACGATTGACTCTTCGTCATGTAATACGTCTAAAACGTACAACAATCCAGCATCAATCGACGTTGTCGTCAACAAAAAACATTGTATTCAACCACTTACTTATGTTCCTCAGGATCTTGTATCTGTCGCAGATGTGAACGGAAACAGCTATGCACTGAGCGCAAAAATCGCGTCAAGTTTTAAAGCCATGTCAGATGCCGCTGTGGCAGCCGGCGAAAGTTTTTATATTACAAGCAGCTATCGTTCTTATAACGATCAAGTTTCAACTTATGCTTACTGGGTAAGAACCAGTGGTGCAAATAACGCTGATACTTTTAGCGCTCGACCTGGCTATAGTGAACATCAAACTGGCCTTGCTTTTGATGTGGCGGCATCTGTCAATAGCAAACAATACGTATTGAGTGACTTTAACAAAACAACCCGATACAACTGGCTCCAGGCGAACGCAGCAGATTACGGCTTTATTCAGCGCTATTATGCAGGCTCGGAGTCGATCACTGGTTATAAAGCTGAAGAATGGCATTACCGCTACGTTGGGGTTGCTGTCGCGAAAGACATGCAAAAAAAAGGCATAAAGACACTTGAAGAATATTGGGGCGTCTCAGGTGGTAATTACTATTAACATCGCTTGTGTTTATGAGGATTTTAAGCAATAATACATATATTAGCTAACTTCTAACTTAAGGATTATCATGGTCGCCAAAAAAAATGCTGCCAAAAAAACCTCCAAAACATTATCAGCATCTAAAAAACTTTCGAAAGGTGTATCAAAAAAGCATTTCAAGAGTGTCCCGCAAAAAACGGTGTCAATGCGGTCATTTCACCTTTATAAAGATACACTTCCATTCACAACCACTCGACTAACCCGCCAAACTGTCTATTGGCTCATCCTGCTTACATTTATTGTCGTTACCCAGTTATGGATCCTTAAACTACAAACTGACATTGTGAACTTGACGGCACTTATGAATTATTAAAAACGATAAAAGATAAAAACCTCCACAATGGAGGTTTTTATTATGAACTTGAAATTACATCCGAATTTCTGCGTCGACACCAGCTGGAAGGCTAAGGTTTTGGAGGCTGTCGATCGTTTTGGGGGTTGCGTTCGTAATGTCGATAAGACGTTTATGAATACGCATTTCAAATGCTTCACCACCCTTTTTATACACGTGTGGACTTTTTACAACGGTAAATGTACTACGACGGGTCGGAAGTGGGACGGGTCCGGCGATGTTTGCACCACTACGAATAGCGGTGTCAATAATTTGCTTGGCTGATTGGTCGATGACCTTGTGGTCATATGCTTTTAGGCGAATACGAATGCGTAGGCCTTGGTCTTTTGCTGCTTCTGCCATGATGAAAGTCAGAAACCTTTCTTGGTTTATATCGTGTAACCTCTGCTCGAATCGCTTTTATGACGTCTGACCGAGTTATCACGAAGGATTGATATTCCCTATTATTGTACCAGTTTTCAGTTTTTATGTGAATATGTTATAAGTATGTTTATGAATCAATATAATAATTCGCATGTAAACATTACTTATCGTCTGCGAAACATTTTAGAACTCAATGGGCGCTCATTAGAATCGGTTGATTTAACTCCAGCCGCTCTCGCTAATATTATTACACAGATTGATGCCGAACTTAGCAAGAAAATGATTGAGGAAGCTGCATTCAATCAGGAATACCGACCAACGGCGTCACGATTTATTCGACCGGTTGTCCTTATTGCACGACTTGCACTTGAAGACCAACCTTTTATGGCACTAAATCGACGTGCTCTTCAAAGTGGTGAACGTTACTTTACCCATGGTAGTGTACTGACCGAAGAAGCTCTACCTTATTGGAATAGCGTTGCAGGAACCGGCTATCAACCACAAGTCCATAATCTTCGCAGCACTGACGCATCGACTGCCGGCATTTGGCTAGGTATTAGTGAAAAATAGTATACATTACGATATTACGATCAAAAACCTCCGATTGTTTTGACCGGAGGTTTTTCTCTAAAATGATTAGATTTGAAATAATTTGTTACTTATTTACATTATTTAACAATTTTCGTTACCACACCAGCGCCAACAGTTTTGCCACCTTCACGGATAGCGAAGTTGAGACCTTGCTCCATAGCGATTGGGGCAAGAAGCTTCACTTTAAATGTTAGCGTATCACCAGGAATAACAAGTTCTTTGTCAGCCGGTAATTCGACTTCACCAGTGACATCCGTGGTACGGAAGTAGAACTGAGGTTTGTAACCCTTACTGAATGGGGTGTGTCGTCCACCTTCCTCTTTTTTCAAAATGTAGACTTCAGCTTCAAATTCAGTGTGCGGAGTAATTGAACCTGGCTTTACAATCACTTGACCACGTTCGATTTGTTCGCGTTCAATACCGCGTAAAAGAAGACCGGCGTTGTCACCAGCTTGTCCACGATCAAGATTCTTTTTAAAAGCTTCGATTCCCGTTACAACAGAATTTTGCGTTGGCTTCACTCCAACGATTTCAACTGGATCGTTAATGTTGATAACCCCAGTTTCAATACGTCCGGTTGCAACTGTTCCTCGTCCTTTAATTGAGAATACGTCTTCGATAGGCATTAAAAATGGTTTATCGAGGTCGCGGATTGGTTCTGGGAAGTAGTCGTCTAGAGCTGCAACAAGCTCCATGATTGCGTCTTCTGAAGCAGCGTCACCTTCAAGGGCCTTGGTCGCTGAGCCTTTGATGATAGGAGCGTTTTCGTCATAGCCATTCTTTGCAAGCAGTTCACGAATGTCCATTTCTACCAGCTCTACCAGCTCTGGGTCTGCAAGGTCCATCTTGTTTAGGAAAACAAGAATCTTAGGCACACCAACTTGGTGAGCAAGCAACACGTGCTCACGAGTCTGAGGCAGGGGTCCGTCATTTGCGGCGACGACGAGTATAGCGCCATCGATCTGCGCCGCACCAGTGATCATGTTCTTGACATAGTCAGCGTGTCCTGGCATGTCGACGTGAGCGTAGTGTCGTTTTTCTGATTCATATTCTTGGTGCGACGTGGCAATCGTAATACCACGTGCACGCTCTTCGGGTGCGTTGTCAATTTGTGCGTAATCAACTTTTTTGTTTACATCGCTTGGAAGCTTCTTCGCGAGTACAGTGGTGATCGCTGCAGTCAAAGTTGTTTTACCGTGGTCAACGTGGCCCATTGTGCCAACGTTCACATGAGGTTTGGTTCGATCGAAATCTGCCATCTAAATTAATTCTCCTCTATTTTATTTTCGCATAAGAATATAGCCATCTCATGACGTATAAACACAATTATACAGCCCTATTTACAGATTGTAAACAGTGTAAAATTAACGTTTATTGCGTCGCATCATATCGACATTCCATATTTCGGCTGAAGTAATGTATTTATTGTGCAAATGTAACCGTTCTTGAATAAACGCCGGCTGTAATTCGTGATGACTTTTGACTAAAATATGTAGTTCATGTAAGCGATGATAATCTTTTTTATGAAAAGTCAATTTCATTCGAGCAGTGATTTCTTGCATATACACATAAAGAGATTCGTATGCTAATTTTACTTCTTCTGTATAGGCAGAGGCGTATCTTGATCCATGAAAAAGCTTGCATCGTACCTCGTACCAAAAATGTATCAATCCTCTCCAATCATCACTATCCTTTACGACACCATCCCAATAACCTGACGTATTCGGCATAGGTGTATTTCGTGTCATCATAACGATTTGAATCATGATCTTGCGTAATCCGATTAAAGAGGTGCCCTCAATATATTCATCCCAGAGGACATATCTTGTCTTTAATACTTTTATTGCTTCAAAGTCATTATCCTTTCCGGTTGTCTTGCGGTACCAGGCATTGTACGCAATATATAGGCGCATAAAAAGATCACGGTATTCAATACATGAACGATCAAACCAACTATAAACAATAGATTCGGCCACACTCACCATGTTTCACTCCGAAGTGATAGCTCTCCGTCTTTGTTGACGAGTAGTAAATCATGAATCGTGACAACAAATAACTGCGCCATGCCGTTGACATCTTTCGCAAGGCTTAATTCGTAGATTGAAGGATCGAGTGAGTGCTTGGCGCTCCCTATTGCGATCAATAAACCAGCTGCATGATCTGTGACAACATTTGAAAAAACTTGTCGCAGTAATTCAGAAGGATGTGTCGTGTCTCTACATTTTATTGTTCGTTTTGCAATTAAACGATGAGCGCCATCAAGCGTGACATATACCAATTTTCGATACGTCGAAAAACGTAACTCAACAAATAAACCCCTCGCTTTGTCGTTTGTATCAATCGTCAGTTGTTTACTATTCACTGGATAGCGACTAGCAAGTTCAAAAGCTGCCATAATTAAAGACGCCCGTGCAGGTCCAAGTCCAGTGACTTCTTGCAATAAATCAATAGAAATAGCATTGCCATGCTTTGTCAGCTGCTTCAAAACATTTCTCGCTATACGACTAACACTTGCTTGTACTGTGCCGCTACCAATCAGAATTTGTAACAGTTCTGCATTTGAAAGTGAAGCAACACCTTTCTTTTGTAGTTTTTCACGTGGTCGATCATGTATGGTGTCAATTGCCATACTTTTATTGTAAATAGGAATTATTGAATAAAATTAAAACGCCACTGTTTCGAGTGACGTTTTATATAAAACAATTATTTGGCAGTGCGTTTCGCAATGATTTCTTGCTGAACGTTTGGCGGTACTTCTTCGTATTGTGACAGTTCCATGGTTGAAGCAGCACGACCTTGGCTCATTGAGCGAATATCATTTGTATACCCAAAGAGGTTCGAAAGTGGCACGAAAGCACGTACCAGCTTGGCCCCGCCCGGAATATCTTCCATGGCGTCGATCCGACCACGTCTTGAGTTAAGGTCACCGATGATGTCACCCATGAAATCTTCTGGCGTTGATACCTCTACCTTCATAACAGGCTCTAAGATGACCGGTTTCGTCTTTGGAATACCTGCTTTCACAGCGAGCACCCCGGCAAGATTAAAAGCAAGTTCGCTTGAGTCGACGTCGTGGTAACTCCCGTCATACAGCGTTGCTTTGACACCGATCATTGGGTAACCCGCCAAAACACCGCCGTCAAGTGTATCGTGTACACCCTTTTCGACAGGCTTGATATATTCTTTAGGCACAACCCCACCTTTTATAGCATCGATGAATTCAAAGCCAGTACCATTCTCGGTCGGCTCGAAACGAATCCAGACATCACCATACTGACCACGCCCACCAGATTGTTTGGCGTGTTTGCCCTGTGCCTCCGCCATGCCGCGAATGGTTTCACGGAAGGCAACTTGTGGCTCTCCGACATTGGCTTCAACGTTAAACTCGCGTTTCATACGGTCCACCAGGATTTCGAGATGCAATTCTCCCATTCCCGACATAATTGTCTGACCGGTTTCTTCGTCGGTATGGATACGGAAAGTTGGGTCTTCTTCGGCAAGGCGTTGCAGTGCAACACCCATTTTTTCTTGATCAGCCTTTGTTTTTGATTCAACCGCAATAGAAACGGGTGGATCCGGAAACTCAATTGATTCCAGAAGAACAGGTTTTGTAGGATCTGCAAGTGTATGACCGGTAAATGTGCCTTTAAGTCCAACGACTGCGGCAATATCACCAGCACCAATCATATCAATATCTTCACGTTTGTCGGCATGCATCCGGACAACACGACCAATACGCTCTTTGTCGCCGGTTGTTGTGTTCAGTACGTAGCTTCCAGCAGTCAATGTACCACTGTAGACACGAACAAAGATTAAACGACCAACGAACGGGTCGGTAGCAATTTTAAAGGCAAGCGCAGAAAGCGGTGCGTCATCAGCCGGATTACGCTCAACAACATCACCAGTTTTAGGGTCAGTTGCCTGAACAGCTCCCTTATCAAGTGGTGACGGCAGATAATCGTTAATCAGGTCAAGCACTTTTTCAACAATCACCCCACGCCCATCACCACCAGTAACGAGGAAAAAGTCTCCGGCAAGGACCCGCTGACGAAGGGCACGCTTAAGTTCATCGATGGTGATGGAAGCTTCTCCCTCATTTAAATAGCGTTCGAACAGTTCGTCCTCAGCTTCAACGGCTGCTTCTACTAAAAGACTGCGGGCATTTTTTGCTTTTTCAAGCATGTCTGCTGGAATTTCCCCTACAACCAGTTCATGATCTGCGTAATCTTTATAGGTGTAGGCTTTCATATCGATAAGGTCGACGACGCCGTTGATGTCCTTTTCAAATCCAATAGGAAGATGCACCGGCAACGCATGCTTTGAAAGTCGCAGATGAATTGTTTCCAAAGATTTGTAGAAGTCGCCACCAATTTGGTTGATTTTGTTGATAAAACAAATTCTAGGCACCCCATACTTATTCGCTTGGCGCCAGACTGTTTCAGATTGAGCTTCAACACCCATCTTGCCATCGAAAATGGTCACGGCACCGTCTAGTACACGCAGTGAGCGCTCTACCTCAACAGTAAAATCTATGTGACCTGGAGTGTCAATAATGTTAATCGTGTGACCTTTCCACTGAGCTGTGACAGCAGCTGAGGTAATCGTAATACCACGTTCTTTCTCCTGAGCCATCCAGTCAGTCGTTGTACCGTCTTCTGATCCCGTCCCTTTGACTACACCGATTTTGTGGTTGATCCCTGTACGGTATAAAATTCCTTCAGTAGTTGTCGTTTTACCAGCATCAATATGGGCGATAATGCCAACGTTACGAAAATTTTGTAATTGGACAGTTTTCTGTGCCATGAGTCTATAGTCTCTTTCTTATATTCGATTCTAATTAAATTTTAACTATTTTTTATCAAAAATGTAGTATATTTTTTGACATAAAAAATAGCACTTTAGTCGTAGTATAGCAGATTTGTTGTTTATTCACCAGTGTCGGATGTAAGCATAGCTTCAATTTCTGACGCAATGTCAGTTTGCTTGATATAGTCATTTATGATGGCATAATTTTCATTGACATGAAGGGCGTGCGCACCCATAATAACCGCACCGGTACCTCTAGTGAAAAGTTTTTGTAGTTCTTTCTCCCTCGTCATGTCTTTCGCCCACGCCTCAATCATTTTTGTTGTGTGACTGCCTGCTATCTGCAACCCGGTTTTACCAACTTTTTCTAATCGAAGAGCGCCTTTTACTAGGGTACCATCCTTATAAGAGGATATCCCCATACCCATTTGAAGCAGATGAGTCAAGTGATATAAATTAATACCTTGAGGATGCACAAGATCAATAATCTGGTAGCCTGCGCGCATACCACGCGCAAAGCTATGAGTTGCTTGATAATTTGCATACCGTCCATTTTCGACGTTTAATGCAACGCTGGCCGTTACGACTCGGCGCCATTGTTCATCTTCAGAACGAGGCTGCGCTATGTCCAACTCATCACGCATCAGACTTACCCAAGGACCACCGTATACATGGTAATATTCATCACATATTTCGGCTGCTGCAAGATAATCGTGTTCGGTGGGAAGTGGGACGTAATGTTCTAACATACATTCTTTATACTTTATGACTTTTTGTTATTATACACATTTTTGATTAGGCAGCAATTTTGTCATTTTCTTGCGTTAGTAACCGTTTATCGACGGAAGCCTCATTCATAACGTGTCGAGCAATTTTTTGACTTATTCTAAGCATATCAGCGGTGTTATGCAAAGCAAGAGAATCGTATTCAATGACCTGGAATTCTTTTGGTCCTGCTTTTGCGGCCTCAAATAGCTTTGAAAAAATACCCAACTGGTGCTCAAGGTCTAACTGCTTGTCCTCTTCAATTTCAAGCTTGAAAAAATGTAATTGCTCTTCGTTGATGTGTGGATATACTTCTTGATAGATCCTTAGTGTTTCTTTCGCCAGAAAAGCAGGGTGCCGGGCAACAGTTTGCATGCTGTCAGCAAGCGTTCTCGCTTTCATATACTCTATTGCGACTTCTCTTGTTGGCGGAACGGCTGGATACGTCACATCATGTGTCCAGTTATGAGCGATCCTCGGCATATGTGAACTCAGGGACCCATGTCCACGCAGTGGTTCAAGACCATCGTACCAAGCGTGTGGCCACAACAAATGATGGCGAGTCGTTTTGACTGTTGGAACTTCAGCTGATCACCAATCATATCCAGGCACAACCGTGCTTTTGACGAGTTCGACAAGCGCACGCCTATCAACAAGACCTGTCATTTCATCGACTGGTGTTGGCAGGCGACCTTCTTTATGCAGATCATAAGTCCTGACTTCAAGCGGTGGAATATATGGCGAGGCTGGATTTGAGTAATGCGGCTCAATCCAGACAAACGCCATGTTAGTATCCAACTCCGCTGTTTGTTTTTATCCCCATTTGCTTTTGTTATACATGAGCGGAATAGTTGTGTAAACCCCTAAAAATAACAAAAACAAAACCCGGATGCATATTGTCCGGGTTGAGTACGATATTGATGCTATTAACCACGCGCAAAGTGAGCAAATGCTCGGTTGGCTTCCGCCATTTTGTGGGTGTCTTCTTTTTTCTTGAAGGCAGCCCCGGTTTCGTTGTAGGCGTCAACGATTTCAAGTGCAAGTCGTTGGCTATACGGAAGGCTTTTACGGCTTCGTGCAGCTTGGACTAACCATGTAAATGAATAGTGAAGCTGACGGTGTCCGGCAACTGGAAACGGAATTTGATAATTTGCGCCACCCACCCGACGTGATTTCACTTCAAAGTTTGGTGAAACATTTTTAAGTGCACGTTCAAATACCTCTAATGGATTTTCGCTGTTAAGCTTTTTAGCTGCCGTCTCAAGGGCAGTGTAGACCGCTTTTTCGGCCACGAGCTTTTTTCCATTAAGCATCGACTTGTTTATCAAACGCTGTACGAGGATACTTTGGTACCGGCGGTCAGGAGAAAGCTTGCGCTGAAGGCTGGCAGTCACTTTACGAGGCATTACTTGTTCTCCTTCTTGGTACCGTACTTAGAACGACCCTGTTGGCGCTTATTCACACCTTGGAGATCCAGTGCACCACGAACGATGTGGTAACGAACACCTGGAAGATCTGGGACACGTCCACCGCGGACAAGCACGACGGCGTGTTCTTGCAGATTGTGACCTTCACCACCGATGTAAGCCCATACTTCTTGACCATTCGTCAAACGAACACGAGCTACTTTGCGCAGTGCTGAGTTAGGCTTTTTGGGTGTCTTGGTTGTCACCTTTATACATACGCCGCGCTTTAACGGAGCATCTTGGTCATAGTAACGAGTTTTCAGTGCATTATGAATACGGCCGAGTGCAGGCGACTGACTTTTTTGTCGAGCAATCTTTCGTGGTTTGCGCACTAATTGGTTGATTGTTGGCATTAAATTACAACTTTCGTTTGCATTAATTGAAATTATATTTTATATGAATATTTTCATGAAACCCAGAGCGGAAGAAATCCGCAGTTGGATTATGAAGGTCAGCATCCCACATAATCAATGTTTAGCCCTTAATATCTCTTAAAAGGAACTTACAAAACTTGTACACTGTTTTGTAAAAAGCTAAACGGAAACTCACAAATAATGGTAACAGATATACGTACATATATCAAGACAATGAAAGAGCCCGCTATAAAAAGTCAGTTTGCGCTATTGTAGCTAGCACCAGAAGAGGTACAGGTAATCGTTGCTCCATTAACAACATGCGTACCTGGTCCTAAAGTATTACACTGATTGCTAAGTGAAATGGCGAAGATAGCCATTATCGTTCCGGCAACTAAACCGAAGGCTGTAAAAATAGCTCCTATAATAATACCCGCTTTAGCTAGTCCATTTTTATAGCCAGCTCGTCGCGACTGATTATAAGCAATGATACTTACAATAAGTCCAACTCCACTAATGAACAATGACAGCACAAACCCCGCCACGCCAAGACTTTTTCCGGGATATGTATTTTGATTACTTACTTGCGCAGTGGGCTGATTAGAATTTGGTGGCATGGAAACTCCTATAACATAATTTATGATGCTGTAATTCTATCATACTATTTTGTCATTTGACTTTCTCAATATGTTCTATTGTGGGCTTTTATCGTCGGTAAAATCAAAAGCACCCCTTGCGGAGTGCTCTCAGATTCACTTGCTACGTGTTACACAGTCAATTCGACATCTTCGAGAATTTCGGCTTCGACCACGTCTTCGTCGAGTGTATCAAGCGCTGTTGCACTATCAACACCGGTTCCGACAGGAATCTTGCGTCCGATAATCACGTTTTCTTTCAAACCATTTAATCGATCGATACGTCCACTGACAGCAGCGTTGATGAGGACACGGGTGGTGTCTTGGAACGATGCGGCGGACAGGAAGCTATCGGACCAGATTGATACTTTGGTTATCCCTAACAATAACTGTGTAAAGGCAATTGAGCTCTTGCCCTCACTGGCAAGCACGTCGTTGGCTTCCATAACGGCAGCACGAGAGACGATATCACCAGTGACGAATGCTGAATCACCCGGGTCTTCGACTTGAACACGACTAAACATCTGTCGAACAATGACCTCGAGGTGCTTGTCGGCAACGTCTTGACCCTGTGCCGCGTAAATACGAAGCACTTCGTTGATAATGTAGCGCTGGGTGGCTTCAATACCCTTTAGGCGCATTACATCGTGCAGGTTGAGAGAGCCACTAGTCAGGCGATCACCCGCTTGGACCATGTCACCGGACTTGATGGTCAATTGGTAGTTACCAGGGATTTCGTAGCGAACAGGAGATGAAGCATTAGCTGCTAGGATAAGAGCCTCATCTGTGACTTCAACGACACCGTCAAATGGTGCTACGAGTGGCTTGGATTCACTTTCTCCAGAGGCAAGCACGTCGCCAACCTTAACATTTGAACCGGATTTAATCGATACCGTACGACCTTCCAGCGCAATTCGTTCAGTATGACCAGCTTCTGGCGTCACCTGAACGATATACTTTTTGCCGTCTTCCCACTGCTCGACCAACCCAGTCACTTCGGTCACGTATGCCTGACCTTTTGGCGAACGAGCTTCGAATAGTTCTTCTACACGTGGAAGACCTTGGGTGATGTCGCTTTCTTGTACACCACCTTGGTGGAAAGTACGAAGCGTCAGCTGGGTTCCTGGCTCACCGACAGACTGGGCCGCGATCACCCCAACTGGCTGAGCTTTAGCAACAATTTTGTTGGTCGACATGTCGATACCGTAGCTTGACTGCGGCACTCCTCTAAGGTTTTTAGTTGAAAGGACCGAACGAATCTTGACTTCGGTGATAGTTTTGTCATTTTCAATTGCCTGCGCAATCTCACGAGTCACTAGTTCACCGGACTTGACATAATCTGCAACGTCTTCGGCGACAAATCGTCCGTACAGACGATTACTAAAATCAATCATGGTAAGTTCAGTTTCAGATCGGTAAATCGTGAATCCTTCATCGTCACCCTCAGAGTCTTCAACCGTGAACACGTCCTGAGACACGTCAACCAAACGACGAGTCAGATAACCAGAGTCGGCAGTCTTTAGAGCTGTATCGATCAAGCCTTTACGTGAACCACGCGTTGCGACGAATTGCTCGAGTGAACTCAGCCCCTTTTTGTAACTTGAACGGATTGGCAGTTCAATTTCGCGGTTGGTTGCATCAACCATAATACCGATCATCGCACTCGCCAGCTGAATATTTGAAATGTCACCACGTGCCCCAGAGTTCACCATGACAGAGACACTAGTGTCCATTGTTTTCATTCGTTCGGTGAGAAATTCAGTAATCGTACGAACAACGCCACGCCAGGTCGAAACGGTCAATGCGTATCGTTCATCTTCAGTGATGAGTCCTTGGTTAAACTGTTCACTAATCAGCGTTGTTTTTGCATCCCCTGCAGCGATAAACTCGTCTGTTTCAGGAAAAATAACGTAGTCATCCTTACTAGTTGACACAGCTGCAATGGTGGCAAAGCGGAATGCCAGGCCCTTCATGCGGTCGGCAGTTTGAGCTGTTGTTTCAGCACCGTAGGTTTCAAAGATGTCGTTAAGAACTCTTTTAAGCTGCTTTTTTGTTTGAACACTATCGTCATACGGGAAGTCTGCTGGAAGGATCTCGTTAAAGAAAACCCGTCCAAGCGTCGTCTCGCGCATGGTGCCTTTTGCGTACACGCGAATTGGCGTTTGTAACTGAATGTGGTGGTTATCATACGCCATTTCTGCTTCGTACACCGAGCTGTAAGATCGAAGCTTTTCAATTTGTGCAGATGGTTTGTTATAGGTCAAGTAATAGTTGCCGAGCACGATGTCTTGGGCAATCGAAAGCACCGGTGCACCATCAGCTGGTTTGAGAAGGTTTGCAGTCGCGCTCATGAGTTCGCGAGCTTCTTGCTGGGCTTGCTTTGAAAGCGGAAGGTGCACCGCCATTTGATCACCGTCGTAATCGGCGTTGAAACCGTTTGCAACGAGAGGATGCAGTTGAATTGCCTTCCCTTCGACCAATTTTGGCATGAATGCCTGAATTGACAGACGATGGAGTGATGGTGCGCGGTTCAGGAGCACGTACTTACCTGCAATCACGGCGTCTAGCGCATCCCAGACAACTGCTTCACCGGAGTCAATTAAACGCGTTGCTGAACGAATGTTATGAGCATATTCACTCGCGATAAGCCAATGGATAACGAACGGTTTAAAGAGTTCGAGCGCCATTTGTTTTGGTAAACCGCATTCGTTAATTTTTAGTTTTGGACCAACCACGATCACGGATCGGCCAGAGTAGTCAACGCGCTTACCAAGTAAGTTTTGACGGAATCGCCCTTGTTTGCCCTTGAGCATATCAGAAATAGACTTCAAGCGGCGTCGACCACCTGTTGCGTTCACGGCACGACCGCCACGAGCAGCCGAGTTGTCGATCAAAGCATCCACAGCTTCTTGTAGCATACGCATTTCATTTCGACGAATCACTTCTGGCGCGTTGAGTTCTACCAACTTCTTAAGTCGGTTGTTACGGTTAATCACGCGTCGATACAAGTCATTGAGGTCTGATGTTGCAAAACGACCACCAGTCAGCTGCACCATTGGGCGAAGGTCTGGTGGAATCACTGGAAGAACAGTCAGTGTCAAACTTGATGGCTTAATACCAGCAGATTGCATCCCCTCTAGCACCTTTAGCCGCTTCAATAATTTTTTCTCACGCTGACCTTTTGCACCCGCCACTTCGTCAGTTAACTGTGCAATCAGTTCGTTCAAGTTTATATTGTCAAGCAGGTTTTTGAGTGCAATACCACCCATGCCGACCTCAACCAAGTCTTGGTACTCTTCCGGAAGGTTACGAAAGTCAACTTCACTAATGAGGGCATTTTGTACCAGACTTTCAAGTTGGGCTTTTTTAACTAAGTAAGATTCGTTCAAATCTTCAAGTTCACGAGTCTGACCCTCAGCAAGGACTTTGACATCCGCGTGTTCGATTTCAGCGTCTTTTTCGTAACGCATTTTAATTGCGACCCGACCAGCTTCTGTTTCAGCTTCAAGGTCAGCCAGCATTTTGTCTCTTGTTTCATCATCGCTTTTTAAGATAACGTAGGTTGCAAAATACGCGATGCGCTCAAGGTTACGAACAGTGATGCCAAGCAACAACGACATTGCTGAGGGAGTACCGCGCATAAACCAGATGTGCGCAACTGGACTCGCCAGTTGAATGTGGCCCATGCGCTCGCGCCTGACGATAGACTTTGTGACAAGGTCACCATTCTTATCGACAGCAGCCTCACGGGAACGAACACCTTTTAGCTTGTTGTCGTGAGGGTTGATATCTTTAACTGGACCGAAAATTCGTTCACAAAACAGTCCATCACGCTCAGGTTTTTGAGTTCGGTAGTTAATGGTTTCGGGTTTTGTCACCTCACCATAACTCCATTTTATAACATCATCCGGGCTAGCGATTGAAAGTCGAATGGCGTCAAAGTCAGCGATGCCGTTGTTTATTACTGCGCGAGACATATTACACCTCCTCCTTTATATTTTCTATTTCATCAATGTCTTGAATACTCATACCATCTTCAATGTCACCAATCTCGTCAACTTCATCAAGAACAATTTCTTCGTCGTCGTCACTCGCAACTGACGCTGCTGCCACAGGCTGACCATTAATCACACTGCCAATGACTTGTTCGGCGTCAACGACAGCATCTTCAGATTCATCAAGGAGATCAACCCGTAACCCCAGACCTTGCAGTTCTTTTACAAGAACATTAAAGCTTTCAGGCAGCTTTGGACCAACAATTGGTTCATCTTTGATGATTGATTCATACGCTTTGGCGCGTCCGTAGACGTCATCGGACTTAATTGTTAACATTTCTTGAAGTGTTGCGGCAGCGCCATATGCTTCAAGTGCCCACACCTCCATTTCACCAAACCTTTGACCACCATTTTGCGCCTTACCACCAAGTGGTTGCTGCGTCACCATTGTGTATGGTCCAGTTGATCGGGCGTGGATCTTGTCGCTCACCATATGGTGAAGTTTCAACATATGCATCACCCCAACAGTGGTTCGTTCTTCGAAAGGTTCACCGTTGCGACCGTCAAACAGTTGACTCTTACCATCACGGGCGAAGCCAGCTTTTTCGAGTTCATCGGAAATAGTTTCGTCAGCAACACCATTGAATGGAGGGGTGGCGACTTTGTATCCAAGGGCATGAGCGGCCATACCAAGGTGCGCTTCAAATAGCTGACCGATGTTCATTCGTGACGGCACTCCAAGTGGATTTAAGATCACATCGATAGGTGTTCCATCCTCCATGAATGGCATATCTTCAATAGGTAGAATTCGCGCAACGACACCCTTGTTACCATGACGTCCCGCCAATTTGTCTCCAACTGAAATTTTCCGGAATTGAGCAACAAAAATTTGAATCTGCATAAGAACACCGGCCTTCAGTTCATGACCGTTTTCACGAGAGAAAATCTTGACGCCGACAACTTTTCCGCTTCCGGCGTTGTTCATTCGTTGAGATGTATCTCGAACATCTTTTGCTTTTTCACCAAAAATGGCTCGTAGCAGACGTTCTTCACTTGAAAGTTCTTGTTCACCTTTTGGAGTGATTTTCCCCACCAACACATCACCCGCTTTGACTTCGGAACCAAGTTGTACGATACCGTTTTCATCAAGATGCCGCAGTGACTCTTCGGATACGTTTGGAATGTCACGCGTGACAATTTCAGGACCCAATTTCGTCTCACGGACTTCAACCGTATAGTCTTTGATATTGATGCTGGTGAGGGTGTCATCTTGTACTAGACGTCGAGATAGTACAATGGCATCGTCCATGTTGTACCCAGACCAAGGCATGTATGCCACTAGCAGATCACGTCCAAGCGCAATTTCACCTTGGTCAATTGATGCACCTTCAATTAGAATGTCACCGGCCTTCACTTTTTGACCACGCTCAACCCGAACCTTTTGGTTGATCGAACGGTCGTCGTTAGACTTCGTAAAGTGAATTGGCTGGTAGATCTTTGTACCGTCAGCGTATGAGACGTGTACCGCATCGCCATCAGCACGCACAACTTCACCGGTTCCTTCAGCAATAACCAGTTGACTGGTATTAAGAGCGATTTCGTGTTCGATGCCGGTGCCGACGGCAGGAGCTTGTGGTTTTAGAAGTGGAACAGCTTGCTTTTGCATGCTTGCAGCCATCAGTGATCGGTCGACACGGTTCTTTTCAACGAAAGGTACGAGTGACGCGGTTGAACCAAGAATTTGTTTGTGGGCAGCATCCATGTATGTCACTTCGTTTGCATCAACCTGTTCTGGTAAAAGACCATTACGAGCCGATAAACGCTCTTCAGTAAATGTCCCGTCATCATTTAATTTAGCGCCGGCATCAGCAATCACTTCAACCGCTTCCTCTGCAGCGTCAAGGTAGACAACCTTGTCGGTTACTTTTCCGTTTTCTACTTTCAGATACGGGGTTTCAATAAAGCCATATTCATTTATGCGTGCATATGCTGCAAGGTTAAGTACCAGACCAATGTTGGCACCTTCTGGTGTCTCAACTGCACATAGACGTCCATAGTGGGTGGGGTGGGCATCACGAACATCAAATCCAGCACGTTCACGCGAAAGTCCGCCAGGACCCATTGAGGAAAGGCGTCGCTTGTGCGCCAGCTCAGCCAAAGGGTTTATCTCATCCATCAGCTGTGAAAGTTGTGAACTCGCAAAGAATTCACGCACCGCAGCAACTACAGGACGGGCGTTGATCAACTGGTTTGGCGACACATTTTCGATATCGGACATTGACATACGATCCATCGCGTTTCGTTGCATACGGAGCATACCGACGCGGAATTGGCGGGCGACTAATTCCCCAACTAATTTAACGCGGCGATTCGACAACGCATCGATGTCATCAGGCAGTTCCTGGGTATTATTAAGACGGATAATTTCCTTTACGATAGCCTCAAGGTCTTTAACCATAAAGACACGATTCTCAGTCGTATTTGGAACTTGGAGATTCAGACGCTGGTTGAGTTTGTAACGACCAACACGGCTGTAGTCAAATCGTTTAAAGTCAAAGAACATACGCTCAATCATCGTCCGTGCATTATCAACAGTCGCCAGATCACCAGGTCGAAGGCGACGGTATACTTCAATCAAAGCTTCGTTAGTACCGCGTGCTGGATCTTTATCAAGCGTGGCGTCAATATATTTAACTTCCCCAGTATCGACATCTTCAAAAAGCGCTTTGATGTCAGTGGTTTTGTTGTAGCCGAGTGCACGAAAAAGCGTCGTCACCGGTAGTTTACGTCGCCGGTCGATCTTAACGTAGATCGCGCCATTTGAAGCGGTTTCAAATTCAAGCCATGCACCACGTCCTGGAATAAGTTTTGCACCATAGTTATTGCGAGTCGCCAGGCGGTCAGCGGTAAAGAACACCCCGGCCGAACGAATCAGCTGAGACACAACCACACGCTCAGTCCCATTGATAATAAACGTCCCACGTTCGGTCATCCATGGGTAGTCACCCAAGTAGATTTCTTGTTCTTTCACTTCACCAGTCACTTTGTTTGTCAGCTCTACCACAGCTTTTAAGGGTGCATCGAAAGTCAAGTTGTTTTCTTTGGCATGTAGTTCAGCTATTTTTGGTGCTTCAAAAGCATACTTGCCAAATCGAAGCGCCAATTTTTGGCCTGTATAATCATCAATTGGATTTAACTCTGCAAAAATTTCTCCTAAACCAGTCTCGACAAATTCCTGCCATGAAGACCGCTGATGATCAATTAAGTTTGGTAAGGCGAGCGCTGTGTCGTCTTTCGTAAAGAAAACACGCTTCGAATCTGCGCGATGGGTGCGTTTTGTGTTAGCCATAAGCTCCTCGGATTAGATTGTTTTAGCTCATATACCACTAAAGATCGTTGGTGTCGATAATTATATGAGAAGGGTTCTTTGGCGTTGAAGATTCCCTTAACCTTTGATTTTTATGCCACCCTACAAGGATTGCCATATCCTTTTTGTAGAAAACAAAAAAACATAAAAAATCACGGCTACACTACTTCTTGTAAACTATTATGCGCATCAAGTGACGTTACGTCAAGTGTTCTAATACACTTTTTAAAATTTCATCTTGTTTCAGTTGCATTTGAGGGCGCAATGTCAACAAAAAGCCGGCCAATACGAGCACGGTCTTTTTTCAGCAAAATGTTTTTCGACGCCTCTTCTCATAGTTTCGGCATACGTATGTTTAGGCTTTTGTAATCACTTCGTCAATGATGCCGTACTCTTTGGCTTCATTGGCGCTCATCCAGAAGTCACGCTCGACGTCTTTTTCAACTTTAGAGATTTTTTGACCTGTGTTCTTTGCTAAAATTTCATTCAGCATTTTCTTTAAATGCAATCCTTCACGTAGCGTAATCTCTTGATCGGTAATCTTCCCTTGAGTCCCGCTTGATGGTTGGTGAATCATGATGCGGCTGCTGGGTAATGCGTATCGCTTGCCTTTTGTGCCGCTTGATAATAGGAAAGCTCCCATACTTGCCTGTAGTCCAATACCTATCGTTTGTACATCTGGTGCAATGTGTTGAATTGTATCGTAAATTGCCAGCCCATCATACACACTTCCACCCGGACTGTTAATATATAGTTTAATATCTTTTTTCGGATCTTCGTATGCAAGATGTAAAAGCTGGGCAACGACAACATTTGCGGTGTGTTCGTTTACATCTTCACCTAAAAAGATAATCCGTTCGTTTAAAAGGCGAGAATAGATATCAAACGCCCTTTCGCCGTCATATGATTTTTCAATGACTGTTGGAACAAGATAATTTGATGGTTTCATACGTTAAGTATATATAAAATTAGCACTCGTTGCAATAGAGTGCTAAATAATTTCAGTTGTGTTAAGGGAGAGCGGCGGCGACCGCTCAAGGGTCCAGACCCTAATCTATTCCGCTGTACGCGGTCGCCGCCAAGGCGAGCCCATCCCCGAGCTCGTCTTTATATCCCAAAAAAGTGAGTCATGCTCATTACCCGAAAATTCGCATATTATCACTGAGGGACTGCAGGAGTGAAGACCCCTACAGCAATTTACTATATCATATTTTTCTTAAAAAAGAAGTATCGATTAACTATTGAGTAAAATAAGCTGTTCGATCGTTTTTTCAGTTATAAAGTGGTTGGTAATATCACGTCGTACTGCTTCGGTTTCAAACTGTTTTAAAGCTTCTGGATTATTCTGATACTGCCGTTTATGCATTGCGACGTGTTCGTTAATTTCTGCGTCCGTTGCAGTGATTGTTTCAGCTGTCGTTAACTCAGCCAGCACAAGACCTGCCTGAACTCGTTTCAGCGCCGTCGGACGGACTTCTTTTTCTCGCCACGTTGCACTATCTTTGAAACCTTTTGTGGTAAGATATGAATCAATTGTCACTCCTTGATACACAAGGTTCTGTTCAAAATCACGTTCAATCGAGCGCATTTGGTCGGCAACAAGAACCTCAGGAATGGGCACCTTGCTTTTTTCAACTAGCTCAGTTAGGAGGGCATCTTTGAATTTTTCAAGACTATCACGTTCTTTTTGGGCCATGAGTTCTCGTTTAATGTCATCACGCAGTGCTTCGACGTTTTTGAAAGGACCTGCTTTCTTTGCAAAGGCATCATCGATGTTAGGGAGTTTTGATTCAAACACTTTATGAAGCGTTACCGTAAAAGTAACTGCCGTACCCGCAAGTTCGGCGGCATGGTAGTCGGCAGGGAAATTAAGATCAATATCGAATGTTTCGCCCAAATTGTGACCAATGATCGCTTCTTCAAAACCAGGTATAAACTGCCCGCCACCAAGTTTTAACGTATAATCGGTTGCTGTTCCACCATCAAAAGCGATACCATCCTTTTTGCCTTTAAAATCAATCACGACTTCATCGCCGTTTTTTGCTGCCCGCTTAACTTCTTTCTTTGTTGCGTGACCAACGCGCATACGCTCGATTGTCTCATCAATTTCTTTTGCCGTGACGGAAGCTTTTTCTTTTTTGGCTGACAACTTTTTATAGTTTCCAAGTGTCACTTTGGGAAGCACTTCTACTTCAGCGGTACATTCAAGCAACTCGCCAGGTACAAATTTCTTTACTTCAACAGTTGGTCGATCGAGAGGTTGCAGTTTTTCTTTTGCAAAGCTTTCCGCAACGGCGCGGCTGAGCGCATCATCTAAAGTTTGTTCTTGCAACGCCTGCGGATTGACATGTTTTGCCGCTATACTGGCAGGTACTTTGCCGGCTCGAAAACCGGGAACTTTAGTTGTTTTACTAAGCTTTATGAGTGCAACTTGCGCTGCTTGTTCAAGTTCAAGGGCTCCGACAGTTATTGTTAGTATTACTTTTGTATCGGATAGGTAGGTAAGTGTTGTTTCCATTGATACGATTATAACAGAGGTGGGAAGTCTATGCAAATCGTGCGATTATGTCTTTGATCGAAAGTTTTACTTCTTCTTGGCTGACAAGATTTTTGAGTGAAAAAGAATCAGTGTCATGTTCACCAACAAATAAAACGTATTCGATACATTTTTTCGTAGCCGTTTTAAGCTTTTTGTCGATTTTACGTGACGTCATATCAACTTCAGTATTTATTCCGGCACTACGAAGTTTAGTTGCGACCTCGTTGGCTTTAGTCAGTGCATTACCAATGACGGCGATATACATTTTTGTCAAAGATCTGTGCGCTGGAATAAGATCACGTACTGTTAAAAAATTTTCAATCATTGTACTTCCCATTGCAACGCCGACCGCAGAGATCGGTTCAGCTCCAAACATCTCCACCAGACCATCGTATCGTCCGCCGCCAAATAATGCACGGTTATTATCCGGGTGCGTATCGAATACTTCAAACACAGTACCAGTATAATAATCCAGTCCTCGCATCAAGCTCGCATCAAAAACAGCCGTGCCGACCCCAGCTTTCGCAACGCCTTCTAACACGGCTTTGAGCTCAAAAAGAGCCGGACTTTGTTTTAATTCAGCCGGTAACTCATCGATAGACGTTACAGTGACGATCTGTTCGATTTTTTGAAAACGAGCATCATCTGGTGTTGTTTCACCAAAAATTTGCAGCGCTTGCTCCTTAAAATCTTGCGCCGTTATTTTATTTCGTCGATCAAATAATTTCATCATGCGCTGCGCATCAACTTCATCAAGGCCAAGATATTGGGTCATCATGAAATTGATACACTTTCTATTATTGATACGAATCGTGAAATCGTTATTCTTTGCACCAAGGGCTTTTAAAAGTGCGTCTGACATCATAATAATTTCGATATCTGCAGCCATATCATCGACGCCGAAAATATCGATATTGAGCTGCCAAAACTCTCGTTCGCGGCCTCTTTGCGGACGCTCATAACGCATAAAATTCGCTATCGAATAAAGTCGCGCCGGATACGCTAGTTCTTGGCGCCGTGCTGCCACCATTCGACTGATCGAAGGGGTCATTTCTGGACGAATCGCGACAGTTCGTCCACCTCTATCATTAAAAATGTATGTCTGGTCATTGACTAATTCCTGACCACTTTTAGCTGCATAGATATCAATCGGCTCTAATATAGGGGCACCGTACTCTTCATAACCAAAGCTCTCAACAACTTTTCGCCAGACATTAAAAATATAATTTTGAGTTTGCTTTTCAGCGGGAAAATAATCACGCGTTCCTTTATACGGTTGAGATGATAGAGTCATATTGACTTTATTGTATCATCAAATCTACCCAGCTTCAGGGAGTTCGTCACCACCACCATATGGCAAGCGCTCGACTGACGAATCAGAGTGAACTGGTGGTGGAGCTATGTCGCGAATTGTACTGAGTGCTATGGTGTGCAGAAAAAAGCTTTTTTTGGCTGCTTTCAAGTTAAACGCATGTTCCGCCATTCTTCTCGCTTTATGACTAATTAAGGCTTGTGAGGCAATATCAACGAAAAGATAATGGCCAAATGTTGGTTGACGATCAATTTTATTCGGAAGTTGTTCTATAGTGTCATCTTGGTAGGTCCCCTGAGTATCAAATCTTGTTTCTGGCTGTATCTTTAGCGCCGTCAGTGCATCAAATTCTTCTTGATTAGATAACAAGAATTGAAACCGCGTCGTGCTACCGCCCGGAAGCTCTTTTTCACGCATATGAGGTGCGACATGTAGTGGTTTGGTGTACGCCGCAAATTTTCTTCCAAGGCGCTGCAGGCTGCCTTCGTGCTGATAATAATCGGGGATGTCCAGAAGCAACTGTCGACTTGCATAAAAGCGAATTGGCGTCGTGTGACGACGAGGCTCTTGGATGAATTTACCTGTTTCTTTCAAAAGAGATTCATTTGGCTCAAAACTAAACCGCATTAAACGCTGAGGTGGTTTTTGAATACCTGAATGTGGGGTGTATACCTCTGCGTTTACCATAATTTTATTATGACACGCTACATCTAGCGGGTCAACGCGTGTTGCTGCAACCACACATACATTGCGATACCTGCTGCAACACCAACATTCACAGACCTTGTTGACCCAAACTGTTCGATCATGACAGTTTTTTTGGCTGTAGCAAGCATCTCTTGGCTAAGGCCGGGACCTTCCGCGCCGAAGATTAAAACGGCATTAGCCGGCAGCATAGCCCCAGATAGACCTTTCGCACCGGCCACAATATCAACCGCAATCATTTCCCTACCCGTCTTTTTCATTACTTCCGCAAAAGACCGCACGTTGTCATGATATTGAATATTCATATAGAGGTCAGTTACCATCGCGCCACGTTTGTTCCACTGTTTGCGGCCAATGATGTGTACTTTTTTTACATTAAAAGCGTTCGCAGCCCGAACGATCGTTCCCATATTGTAATCACGTTGTAGATTCTCAATCGCTATTTCAAGGTCATGACGACTCATATCAAGGTCTGCTTTTATCGCTGCGACTGTCCAATAACGATATATATCGAGAACATTTCGGTTATCGCCTTCTTTAAGGAGTGTGCGGTCAAATTTCAGATCAGTCGGCCATGGTTCGGGGTGTGGACCAACACCAATGAATTCTTTCTGCATAAGTCTAGTCTGACTTGCCGCACGATATATGTCAAAGGGGTAGTCGTGTGTAATTTAAGTTTCCTACCAATTCATCCAATTGCAGTGCTGGCATACCTTCGTCTTCGTTAGTTAAAAAATACCCTTCACGCAGTGTCCGCCCATCTTGTGTCAAGCGGAGGTGGCGTGGTTCAAGGTATAACTGATCCATTCTCATGACACCTGACAAGCTAAAAACTGGTCGAGCATCGTCATCCATACATACGACGTCTAGGAACGCAGCGCCATCTAGGATACCGGCACCAAAAACGGGAACTTGCGGCAGTTCAACAATTAAACGGCCAGCCTCTCGCATATCATTGTTGATTGCCAGCATTAAAGTATAGATAACACCACGGGCTAACTTTTGCGTTTTTATTCTATCCGGTGACAATACATCGTATTCTCCACGGCTCGTCAAATGAATCGGCACTGTCTCATTCATAGCGATAGTATACCTATTTATTACCGAAATAAAAAATGGTTCACCCCAATAAGAGGGTGACCTTACTCATGGTGCAGAAGGGTGAGCATTATAAGGTGTAAAATAGCAACACTGTGAATACGGCGTCAAAAATAACAAAAAATCCTAAAATGGCTTGTTGACTATCACTGGTACCGCTGAATCAATCTTCGAATTATTACCAAGTTGGCCTCCATTGTTAAATCCCCAGCAATAAGCAAGGTTGTCAGAGGCAATAATACAGGTATGAAAACTATTGCCAGTGGCGGATATAGATTGAGGTGTTTTGCCCGCCAGTGTGCCGCTCATCGTGACCGCAACCGGCACAGATGACAGAGCTGTCGTGCCATTACCAAGCTGGCTAGATGAGCCATCTCCCCAACAATAAGCATTGGTATCTGATGCAATCACACAGCTATGTAGCTTGCCGACAGCAAGCGAAGTAACTGTCTTGCCAGATAACATCCCTGACGTCGTCACGGCAACAGGTGATGCTGACTGGGTGGTTGACCCGTTGCCTAGCTGACCTTCATTGTTTCGGCCCCAACAATAGACGTTATTGTCAGACGCAATGACACAGGTATGAAGACCACCGGCACCCATAGCTTTGATAGTTTTACCCGACAGTACTCCAGACTGCGTAACGGCTACTGGTACAGCTGACTGAGAAATGGATCCGTGAAGAAACAGGCTGTCCCCTAATTGACCCGATGAACTTAATCCCCAGCAGTAGGCGTTGTTGTCTGAGGCGATGGCGCAGGCATGGTATGCGCCGCTCGAGACCGTCTTGAGCGTTTTGCCTGATAACACACCCGATGTCGTCACGGCAACTGGTAATGATGACTGGGTGGTTGACCCGTTGCCTAGCTGTCCAAACAAATTTTCTCCCCAGCAGTAGGCGTTGTTGTCTGAGGCAAGCACACAAGTAAACTTGGCGCCAACCGAGATTGCCACAATCGTTTTACCAGACAGTGCACCCGACGTGTTTACAGCAACCGGTACTGATGAATCATTGGTTGTACCGTTCCCCAGTTGACCTGCGTTATTATATCCCCAACAATATGCGTTATTATCAGATGCTATCGCACAAGTATGAAAATAACTGCTTGATATGGCTTTTATTGTTTTTCCAGCCATAGCACCGGACGTACCAACTGCAACCGGTGTTAACGAATCCGCTGTTAACCCGTTGCCCAGCTGTCCATAGGTGTTAGAGCCCCAACAATATGCTGTATCATCTGTCGCGATCGCGCAGGAATGAGCATAGCCGTTTGCGATAGACTTAAAACCACCACCAGGACATGAACCTTGTTTAGCGCCACTGGAAGTAGAGGTTTGATCAATGTAGTACAGCACCGAAGTATCGACCGACGAGATTGCATTGATACAAAATCTCGAAGCAGACGATGAAGCGATGCTAACTGTCACTCCACCACTGGCAGCGAAGGTCGATGGAATCGACGATGGGTAGCCGTTACCAAAATTTCTGGCTTATTCCATTGCTTGGGCGGCACCGTTCAAATCACTTTTTAGTTGACTGACAATGGTTTGTTTTTTCCAGGCGCCATAGCCAAGGATTGAAACGCCAGCCAGGATGCCGATGACAGCGATGATAACTAGTAATTCGACAATCGTAAAGCCCGAAAAACGCAGAGAGTTTTGTTTAACCATTGAGTATCCTTAACGTGATTTCAGGATAGCATAAGTGCTATCAGTCGAGCAAATTGTAAGCTCTGAAAACAATCATATACAAAAACGTAGAGCTGCCATTTTTATTTACAGCTTAAAAGTGTGTGCTATTATTTTTGAAACTTACACTCACGACTGCCATCGAAATGGCGCACAAAGTGCTAGTACGACACAAAGTGCTTAACAATAAAAAGCAGACCATCGCTGCCGATTGCTGTTTGAAAATTTCATTATGGTGCCCATAAGGTTACTCTTGTTGAACCCGATGTGCTACACGGATTGTATCAGTTGCTAAGCAATTATGACACCTATCGAGATAGCCTAGAGCGTCTCAAGCAAACGCTACGCAATCTGATAAAGCCCGACAGCGTCCTCAATAACAGCTTTATCTAGCGTATAATAGCGGTATATGAGCGATACTGACAACACACCACAAGAAACGCCACAGGCTCCAGTTGAGCCAACGCCTCCACCAGCACCAGAGCCAAAAGTCAGCCAACCCGAACGGGTGTCATTTGACCCTAATGGCGATAGGTACATACGTACTGACCCAAACTATAATGACGATAAGAAAGAGCAACTATGACCCAATCAAATGAGCGAACACTCAACTCATACGAGGCACACGTACAAGAATATGTAGACGGCACACCGCAAGAGGTGTCTGGTGGTGTTAAAGACTGGATTGACCGTACTCTTGAGGGCTTACCTCACGAGGCAAGAATAATTGAAGTTGGGTCAGCTTTTGGCAGAGACGCACAGTACATTGAGGCACAAGGCTACAAAGTCGACAGAACTGACGCAACACACGGGTTTGTAGAGCTACTTCAGTCGAAAGGTTACCAAGCAAGAGACTTCAACCTTATAACTGACAGTTTTAACGAGCAGTATGATGTCGTGTTTGCCGACGCCGTTTTGCTCCACTTTACTCGTGAGGAGCTAGAGCTTTCTGTTGATAAGGTACGTCAAGCCTTACTACCGAACGGACGTTTTGCCTTTTCTCTGAAGCAAGGTGAGGGTGAAAGGTGGTCAGAGGACAAGCTAGGTGCTCCTCGTTTTTTCTGCTACTGGACTGACGAGCAAATTACCGAGACACTTGAGCGAGTTGGCTTTAGCGATATTGCCATAACCACGAGTGAGTTTGGCAATAATAATCCTAAATGGTTACACATTGTAGCCAGTAAGTAGCCCCCCCCTACCTACCAAAATCGTGCTTTTGAAAACAAGCGTAAACGTACAGCCTACCTACATTTTTACGGCTTTCAAAAAATGCTTTATTTTCGCCATTTGACACAACAAAAACTAACAGAGGTGGACACGAAAAAATTGCCCAACGAACAACAACAGCCATAACAGAGGTGGCGTTGTTATACTTGTTGGCAAAACTACGTTATATTTTGTTGGACTTTTGACTTCAAGAGCTCGTAGCGTCGCCTAGTTTCAGGCTCGCTTAGACGTTTCTCACGAACTGAACTAAAACCACTAAGTGCGACGCTTGCGACTTGCAACTCTTGGTCGTCAGGGTATTGTGAGCGACTAGCGTCAAAAACAGTACCGTCGTCAAGAACGTTTCTGTAGTGGCTTTCCTCGTGTCCATTAAAGATAGTCGTAAGCTTTTGTAAATCACCACCTAGATAATCTTGAGCAACGAGGGCAGTCGGTACACACTGACCCCTACTTGCTTTTGTCTCGCTCCACTCACTAGGAGTGCTAGACGTTTCTTGTGTCCAACTATGCTCTAAAGCGGTTTGGAGTTGAGCTTTAGTTACTTCCACTGTCTTGTGCGATTCTTCTTTTCTTTATCAACGACAGCACTAAACATATCCTCGTCTAGCATACTCGCAAGCCCAAGTAGGACGATTTGAACGTCAGCGAGTTCTTCTCTTAGCTCCTGTTGTTTTGTGGTGTCAGTGAATTTCATACCGACGTGCTTACGAATAGCTTTAGCTAGTTCGCCCACTTCCTCCATTAGCATTACGAGCTTTTTGCTAGCGTCCTCCGTATTGAAACCACGCTCTATGTTCATTTGCCATATGTACTTTTGTAGCTCTGTGAGCGAGTCGTTTTTTGGTAAATCTGTCATATACCAACTATAGCACTTGGTGGATTATCGACCTTGCTCGTTGCGTATGTTGGTATTCGTAAAGCCTCGTTTTGCCATAGCCTCGTCAAAGGTTTTGTCCATATACGCAAGGTCGGCGAACCAGCCCATAAAAAGATAGTTACAGGTAACGCTACGCCAAAACCAGCCTTTAGCGTTACCCAAGTACCAGCGGTTAATCGGTAGTATGAAACTACAGGCGGTTAGTATTTTGTATGTTTTGCGGTCTTTCACGTCTGACACTCCTATTTAGGTTAGTTGCCCTCAAGAGTGCCAAATAAAAAAGGACACCGTGAGGTGTTCTAAGCCTTTATCACAATAAGCGTCCGCCTACTGCTTACACGGTGCCCTTTTCAAAGTCGGACACCGTCGGAGTAAATCCGTCGGTTAGTCTTATTGTGATTAAAAGCTTAGAACTTCCTCATTATAGCAAAAACAGCGTATTTTGAGCTGTTTGTTACATATACCAAAAAACAGTTGAACCCATAAGCTAAACGGTATAATTACAAGTATGGCAAGTGAGAAAAAGATAAAGCGTAAGCACCAGCGTATACCCGTCAGCCAAGAACAGCTACGCAAGACACAGGCGATAGTAGACGCTAGCCTTAAAGATAACCCAGATATGTTTAACTTGCCCGTGAGTAAGCACAGTGTAGAGCTACTAACCGACTATTTTGTTAAAACGAAAGCCGATACAACTCGCATATTGCCGAAAGAAAAACGCCGTTATGTTATCTACTGTCGTAAATCTACCGACGACGAAAGTAAGCAAGTCCGTTCACTCGACGACCAAGAAAAAGAGTGTCTAGAGCTTGCCGAACAACTCGATATTAAAGTGCGAAAAGAGGACATTTTTAGAGAAAGTGCGTCAGCTAAAAAGTCAGGCAAACGCCCGATATTCGACCATATCATAGAGGGCTTTCAGACAAACAAATATCACGGCTTACTAACGTGGTCGCCCGACCGTTTGTCTCGCAATATGAAAGAGGGTGGTGAGATTATCGAGCTTGTCGATTTAGAGCGTATACAGGACTTGCACTTTAAGACGTACCAGTTTGAGAACACGCCAAACGGCAAGATGTTACTCGGTATTCTGTTTGCGACCTCCAAGCAATATAGCGATAAGTTGTCCGTCGATGTAAATAGGGGTATTACAGGTAATATCACGGAGGGTAAATATAACGGGAGCGTCAAAAAGGGCTATTATGCCAACCCCGACACGGGCTATTTTGAACCCGACAGCCTCAACTGGCACCTCATACGTCGAGCGGTCGTTATGCGAGCTTACGAGGGCAAAACAAACCAGCAGATAGCCGATTGGTTGAACGCCTCGCATTTGAGTGTTCGCCGAAACCGAGACGATACGCCAAAGCTAGCCAAAATGAGCAAGAAAACCGTTGGCGATACGTTTGCCGACCCGTTTTATTGCGGTGTCTATCACTATGGCGAGCGTATAGCCAACCTCAACGAGCTGTACGACTTTATGCCACTTATGACCACTGACGAGTATGTAACTATCAACAGAGCGACCGCAGACACCTTTAACGAGAAGTACGTTGGTCGAGCTACCAAGTCCACTAAACTCGATTTTGGCGTACTCCGAGAAAAAGTCATTTGCGATTATTGTGATACGGTTATGGAGTTTCAGCGTCAGCTTATTAAAAAGGGCAAAAACAAAGGAAGTTATACTATTCGCTACTACTGCCGTAACCGAGCGAGTTGTGAGCGACACCTCAAGAAAGACGAGTGTATAGCTAAGTATGGCAAGGTGCTACCGAAAAGCGTCAGGCTCAAAACTATCGCTCCAGCTATCGAGGACACGCTACGCCACTTAACCAAGAATACCGTCGAGGCTCACAAGCGGTATATTGAACGCCTGGAGCAACAAATTATCGTCGATAAAGCCATAGCCGAGCGTAAGCTACGCCAAGCGACTAGCGACGTAAAGAAACAGCAAGTCGAGTACGACAAGTATCTCAATCTACACCTCAACCATACGTCAGACTACAATAAGTATCACAAGGGTAAGCTAGAGCAAACAGAGACACTGCTAAACGCCTACCGAGCAACACAAGAGCAATCCAAGAAAGATTTAGCAAAACTGAAAGAGCCGTTGCCAACCCGTGAGCAGTTTGTTGAACTCGTCAATTCGTATCTTAAAATCGCCACTACTACACAAGATTTGGTTGAGGAGGATGCAGTGTATAACGAAGTCGTGTTGAACCTCCGAGTTCGAGACGATGTTGTATCTGTTATAAAGCTAAATCCACCATACGATTTGATGGTGGATTTAGAGAAAATTACATTTGGTGCGCGCGAGAGGACTTGAACCTCCACGTCCTTGCGGACACTAGCACCTGAAGCTAGCGCGTCTACCAATTCCGCCACGCACGCATTTGTGTCATGTGCGCTTGCGCGTCTACTCATATTTCGACCGCCACGCACGCATTTGTGTCATGTGCGCTTGCGCGTCTACTCATATTTCGACCGCCACGCGCGCATACACCCAAAAATTATAGCAGATTACGCGACGAAATCAGAGGCATCATACGACGAGCGAAGTGCTGCAACCAGGCTTCGAACGTCATTTTTTTGCTTGACGCCAGGATTGAGTGTTCCAAAAGGATCAAAAATCGCTCGGACTTGTTCGTAAAGATGAGCTTCTGATTCGGTAATTGTCGACCAGGCAGCATTTGCTTTCAAGCGTCCTTCCCCACCATCGCTGACAAATGCACCATCCGTTTTTGCTACCAATTCCGCATAATCGCTTATTAAACGAAAGAGTTTCTGTTTATCGCCTATCACATCTAGTTTTAACACGGGGTATGCATCAATCGTACCTGTTAAGACATTCACGGCAAGTGGCATTTCAATATGATGTTTCGTAGTCAGTTCAGCCAGTGCATCGGTGAATGCTTCGCGTCGGCCAGCTGGAACGAACGCACCGTCAATAATTGGCAGTGCAATGCGATCGTCTTCACCAGCTCGTCGCAGCGAATCGCCAATCTCACGCACCGCTTCAAATTCATCGATTTGATGATCGGAAGAGTCTATCATGCTAACGTTTAACTTTTTTAAAAGTTTTCGCATCTTCTTGAGCTTACCAAGCTGTGCTCTATGACTGGCATCATTAAATTCAATATAAATGGCCGTACCAATCGATTCAACAGAACCAAGAAGACTCGCCTGTGCACCCAGTTCGGCAGCACGTCGAAATAATTCACCATCAAATGTGCGTAGTACGGACGGTTTTAATTCGATTAAACGGTCGGAGATATCTCGCGCCATTGCCGCATTTTCTACTACAGCAACGGCAATCATCTGCTCATTATAAAACTGTGCCTTAAGGACGATCTCCGAAATAATACCGAGCGTCCCCTGACTCCCCACAAAAAGTGGAGTTAAATCGAACGAGCCATCCTTTTCTTTGACAAGAGAAAGGCTCCTATACCCAGTGTTATCCCGGGTTGTATCGGCTGCAAGTTGTTTGATAAGCTCGCTATTATCCTCGATGAGTCCTTCAATCTTACGGTAAATTTCGCCTTCGAAAGTTTGGAGACCGAGTTTTTTATTGAGCTCGTGTTTACTTACGCGCCCTGTTTCAATCAAATCACCATTTGCGAGGACAATTTCGAGCTTTTCAACAGCTTTACTTATCTCTCCTTGATCACCCAACGCATTTGTTGCGATTGCACCGCCAATTGTACCGTAGCGTTCATTGTGAGGATAATTTGGCAGCGCCAATCCCTGCCATTTTAATGCGTTATTAAGTGTTTCAAAGGTTACAC
This sequence comes from Candidatus Microsaccharimonas sossegonensis, assembly GCA_004100325.1. Taxonomy (GTDB): domain Bacteria; phylum Patescibacteriota; class Saccharimonadia; order Saccharimonadales; family Saccharimonadaceae; genus Microsaccharimonas; species Microsaccharimonas sossegonensis. The sequence continues at coordinate 695,760 of SCKX01000001.1, forward strand.
CTGGTTGTACTTGAATCAGGCGGTCTTTAGTGAGCAATGTTAAAATGTTATTGAGATGGGTCGTCATACTCACTACCACTCCCTTACCAATAGCAGCACCAGTTGCATCACTTCCCATGCCTCGTACCGTCAGACTCAGTGGATGACCCTTTTCAGCCAGCTGCCAAGAAAAACGAGCAACCTTACGAATATCATTCGTAATACGAGGAAAGGCAATTATTTCTGGTGTGATTGTTAAGACACTTCCGTCACGACTATAGCGGCGACGCATTGCTTTTGAACTAGTTACCTCACCAAGTAAATGCTCATTCAGATATACTGCAATTTTATTCATTTCCGTCCGCTTCCCTCTAACATTCGTATGCTTTGCATCTATGATAGCACAAGCAAGTTGGGTCGTGACAAACAATCTCGTCTCTGTTATAATCCAGTGTAATGCGCGCGTGGTGGATCTAGGTATGAGTAGACACGCTGCGTCGCAAAAAAAATATGTGCGCGCGTGGTGGAATTGGTAGACACGCTAGCCTTAGGAGCTAGTGCTTTACGGCGTGAAGGTTCAAGTCCTTTCGCGCGCACCAAATCAAAAAGCAGATCGACTGGTCTGCTTTTTGATTTGGTTCTCGATAATAGCAAAAACTGAACCGAACTAACGAATAAAGAAGACGCCTAAGCGCCTTCTTTTCGGTAAAAGGCGATCGCCGCATTTCCGTAACTACGATTGTCCACCACAACAACTCCCGTTTCGGCCAGCGTCTCACTTCTACCTGGGTATGATAGTACCATAAGCCCATTAGGTTTTAATAGTCTAAACAATTCGGTAACTGTGGATAACTGCGGGTCATGATACGGTGGATCGGCAAAAATAATATCAAATTGCCGATGTGATGCTTTCGCCCAACTCGCAACCGGTGCTTTGACGAGTGTTGCATCACGTTCTACGCCAAGAAGCGCAATGTTGCTATTAATAATAGTTTGTGCAACCCGGTCACGCTCGATAAACGTGACTTTTCTTGCTCCACGGCTTAGAGCTTCAAGACCTAGCGCTCCACTTCCAGCAAATGCATCAAGCACTTCGGCATCTTTTAATTCAAATCCAATTTTATTAAAAATAGCATTGCGTATGCGCTCTCCCATCGGATGCGTACGGTTGGTGCCAGAGCCTTCAATAATTCTCCCACCATACAGCCCGGAAATTAAACGAACGTTCACTTTGTTTCCCTATTCATATCAAGAGACGTATGCCAACCTAGTACGACAGCACGGACAATGAGTGGTACGAGCTCCTCTCGAACAGCTTTGGCAAGCTGACGATTCCACCCATTCTTTGAGTATGTTTCATATGTTTCAAGCTTCACAACCTGCTGCATAATCTTTGCAAATGTTTTTGGATAGCCATCCTGTCGTAAAGCAAGTAGATCCGACTTTGTTATTTCAATGTTTCCAAACGTATTGCCTAGAATTGCTGTTGCGACACCGAATTCATACAGGAAATGATTCATAAAAATACCGTGCTTCCCCCAATACTGCCAATTTTTTGACAACGTATCACGACGATTCTTACCTTTTATAATGTTTTTTTCGCGAACGCTGCTGCGTTCATGATGGGGCATGCCAAATAGCTCTTCAATTTTATCCGCTAAAGGATAGTGATGTGCCGGTGTGAGTCCGTCGACAATAGCATGCGCCATCCAGGCCGCTTCAAACGATGCCCGCTCCACATTTTTTTTCTTCAGTGCATGTGCCAGGTTGATTTGATGATCTTGAATCATTCGCATGACTTCGTTATCATATGCGAACGTTTCGGGCGCAATAAAATGCCATGGCTCGTCTACTGAAGGACTTTTTCTTTTAATGCCATCTGGTCCATTGTCTCCTTCAAAATGAAGAATATCTTTTGCCGTCGGAAAAAACTCTTTGCCAATAAGAAGGGGTTTTAGGTGTTGTCGTGCAATCCTATCAATTCGTTGATGGACACCAATGAATCGACCAGATTTTTTACCGTAGGTGGTTCCTGCATACATAGTGAAGTCTTAATTTGAAATACTCATGAAGTTAATTTAATGTTGTCAGACGCTGGTATTGCGTGACGTCACGGTGTAGTTGATGATAGTGAAGCAGATCAGCCCCAGATTCAACAAATGCCTTGGCGGCTTTTTGTGTGCGTGCTATCAGTTTTGTATCTGCCAAGCTCGCCACTTGTAAGTTTAATTCACCGTGCTGTGCACGTCCATAGATTTCACCAGGACCACGAAGCCGCAAATCTACTTCTGCAAGGTAAAATCCATCGTTACTTTTTTCGACCTCTTTTAAGCGACGACTGGGAGTCTTCGATGAGCTCACCATTAAGTAGCAGTAACTTTGATGAGCACTTCGCCCCACCCGTCCACGGAGTTGATGGAGCTGCGCCAAGCCAAAATGGTCAGCATCTTCAATCAGAATAACAGTTGCGTTCGGAACATCAACACCAACCTCCACCACAGTTGTACTAACCAGGATGTCTATTTTACCCGCGGTAAATCGTTTCATTATTTCATTTTTTTCTGTGGCTGTCATTTTGCCATGAAGCAACCCGATCGTACGGTGTTTGAATTCTTTTTGATCGAGGCGTTTAAATTCAGCTTGAACACTTTTTAGTTCATTATCAGGATTGTTATCAATCAAGCTACAGATAACGTACGCCTGACGACCTTTAATGAGCTGCGATTCGATCAAGCCATACAGCTGCATACGACTATTTGGAGACCAGATTTTCGTTGCAACTGGTGTGCGATTTTTAGGCAGTTCATTCAACACCGATACATCTAATTCACCATAAACGGTCAACGCAAGGCTACGGGGGATGGGTGTCGCTGTCATCGCGAGAAGGTGCGGCATGTGTGCCGACTTTAAAAGCAGAGCGTGGCGCTGATTGACGCCAAATCGGTGCTGTTCATCGATCACAACAAACCCAAGCCGGTGAAAATTGACAGACGACTGAATTAACGCGTGTGTACCGACAACCACATCGACATCACCTTTCTTAATAGCGTCGTACAGTGTTTGACGTGCTTTTCCCTTCACACTTCCTGTCAGCAGTCCAACTGTGACACCAAATGGTGATAATAATGTACTCAAAGTCTGGGCGTGCTGCGTTGCCAAAATTTCCGTTGGCGCCATAACAGCAGTTTGAAAGCCTTCATGCGCCGCCTGTCTGGCGGCAAGTCCCGCGACAACCGTCTTGCCAGACCCAACATCACCCTGAAGTAACCGGTTCATTGGAACCTTTTTTTCAAAATCCTGTAAAATGTCCCAGGCGGCCCTTCGCTGAGCCCCAGTAAGTTCGAAGGGGAGTTTCAGGACAAATGCTTTTACGATAGTTCGATCAAAGTGAATACGCCAACCTCTTAATTTTTGATTTTCAATCCGATTTAATTGACTAGCCAGCAGCAGTGCAAACAATTCTTCAAACCCAATTCGCTCCTTTGCCTTTGAAATATCATCAATTGCCTCGGGAAAATGTATTCCCAGTAAAGCATCGCTATGGCTAACCAGGTTTTCTGATTTTACAATTGATATTGGGAGTGTCTCTGGAACCATCGACATGAGGGGACGAAGTTCGTTCATGATCTTACGAACAAGCGTTGTTTTCAAGCCATGAATCGAACGATATATTGGCAATATCCGATCTGTATGTACGGGCATATCACTTACTTTTTCGGCGCTTGGGTTTGTCAGTTGATATTTGTTAAAGTTAAATTCAAACACTCCAGAGAAATAAAACTCCTCGCCAGATTTTAATTGGGTTTCACGATACGGCTGATTAAACCAGACTGCCTGCAACTTGCCGGTTTCATCAGCAAGAGTCGCAGTCGTGATACGAAGGCCTCGTCGCACCGGACGGGTGGTAATCTTTTCGCAGCGTGCTTTGATTGTCATTTTTCCTGGATGAATATCGGCAATAGTAGTGACGTGTGAAAAGTCCTCGTACGCTCTGGGCAGAAAATGAATTAAGTCATTGACCGTATGTAAGCCAGCTGCCTCAAACTCTGCAGCTGTTTTTTCGCCGATGCCCTTTATCTGTTGCAATGGCACATTAAGATTCATATTCCAATTTTCTATTTCAAATGACTAGCGAACTAGAACGAAATTATTCTTGCCTTTTTTCACGAGTGAGATAGCGGTGATAGTGACATCTTCAGAAATCTTCTCTCCATTAACAGATACTGCACCACTTTCAATTAAGCGGCGAGCATCACTATTGCTTGAGGCGAGGTTCGTCTTTACCAAGGCATCAATAAGAGATATTTCTTTTTTTTCAGTGGGGATTTCATCCGCCAAGACATCTAGGTCATCTTCAGTCAGCTCTGAAAACGATTGTCCGCCAAATAAGACATTCGTGACGCGTTCGACACTGGCGGTTCTCTCTACGCCGTGCACAATCTGTGTCACCTCGTGCGCCAATTTTTTTTGTGCTTCACGGCCACTTGGATTATCGGCCAGTTGCCGTTCCATTTCAAGAATTTCATCGTGGCTGAGCATCGTAAATATACGTGCGTAATCCGACGTTCCTTCATCGTCAGCGTTCAGCCAGAACTGGTAAAACTGAAATACGCTAGTTTTATTGGCGTCCAGCCATACCGCGCCATCTTCAGACTTACCGAATTTCTTGCCGGTTGCTCGGTTAATGACGAGAGGGGTCGAGTAGACATGTACTTCTTTTTTATCAATTCGACGAATAAGATCAACACCGGCAATAGAGTTTCCCCACTGGTCAGCACCACAGAGTTGAAGCTTGACACCATATTCACGGCTGAGGTGAAGAAAATCGTATCCTTGAATCAGTGCGTAGCTAAACTCAGCGTAACTTATACCCGAACCTTCTTCGCCAATGCGTGACTGGACGAATTCACGACCAAGCATTTGGCTCAGTGGGACATTTTTGCCGATAGTGCGAAGAAAATCAAGATAATTGATGTTCTTAAACCAATCATAATTATCAACGATTTCAAAGTTTTTTCCCGCAAAAACTTGTTTGTATTGCTCTATAATCGCAGCTTTATTACTAGCAATTTGTTCCATGGTTAAAAGTTTGCGCTCATCTTTCTTTCCATCTGGATCGCCGATCATGCCGGTTGCACCACCAACAAGAAGATATGCTTTGTGCCCAGCTTCAATAAAGTGTCGCACCATCATTGCAGCAGCAAGATTACCAATCGTCATACTATCAGCCGATGGATCAACGCCCCAATAAAAAGAAATAGGACTGTTGTTATCATTAATGTCGAGGTCAGTCATAGCTGCGAAAGTCGTTTGATTCACAAAACCACGCCACTGCAATTCTTCGGAAAGCCGCATCCTATCTACTCCTTATCTGTTATATCTCTGGTAGTATAGCAAATAATGATGCTTTACGCACCGTTTTTAATGTTATAATGGTGGAGATATTGCTTATGGGAATAAAATAGGAAAACGTGGCTAAAGCTAAAAAATCTACCTCGCGTACATTAAATGTCTACGCAAACCTTTCCAACAAAAGAAAGGTGAAAAAAGATAGCGAAACTCGGCGCCGTGCAGAGTATTTGGCGACACTACCCAAACACCCTGTCAAAAGACTTTTATATCGTTTGCACCCTAAACGTTTCTGGGCGTATTGGTTCAGTAAACGTGGCGTAATTATGGCACTTAAGATTTTTGGTGTCACTATTTTACTGCTTGCCCTGCTAGTCGGAGGGTTATTTGCCTATTTCCGCAAAGACCTGAATCAAATCCGACCCGGTGAAATCGATAAACGCGTTCAATCTACCGTGACAACCTATCTCGACCGAAATGGACAGACATTATGGGTAGATAAGGGTGGTGGCAACTATAAATTAGTTGTACCAAGCCAAGATCTTAGTGATAATTTGAAAAAAGCGACCGTCGCAATTGAAGATCGTAATTTTTATAATCATAGCGGTATCAGTATCACAGGTACCTTACGTGCAGCCTTCAACAACTTTACGGGTGGAAGTGTCCAAGGTGGGTCAACCTTGACACAACAGCTTGTGAAACAAGTCTTTTTTGCTGATCAAGCTCAGAACCGTGGTCTTAGTGGTATACCCCGTAAGATTAAGGAGTTGATTTTATCGATTGAAATTGAGCGTATGTATACCAAAGATCAAATCCTCACACTGTATCTCAATGAATCGCCATATGGAGGACCGCGTAATGGCGCAGAATCAGGTGCTCAAGCTTACTTTGGCGTAGCCGCCAAAGATCTCACGCTTGCTCAAGCATCACTCTTGGCAGCCATACCGCAAAATCCATCGGAATTTAATCCTTACAACGTTGCTGGACATCAGGCTTTAATCAATCGTCAATACGAAGTTCTCGATGCGATGCGCCAAGTTGGATACATTACTCAGGCACAAATGGATGCTGCCAAAAAAGAACCGATCCTTGATACTTTAAAGCCAGAACAAAGCCAGTACGCCGGAATTAAAGCCCCACACTTTGTACAAATGGTACGAAATCAACTTCAAAATGAGTTAGGCGTGACGACAGTTGGCAAGGGTGGCTTGACCGTTAAAACTACGCTTGATCTTCGCATTCAAAATAAACTCGAACAAGCAATGACAGACATGTTTAACTCATATGTACCTGCTTACGCTGGATTTACAAATGGTGCAGCGACTGTCGAAGACACACAGACTGGACAAATTGTTGCACTTGTAGGCAGTAAGAACTTTAATGCAGCCGGGTTTGGGCAAGACAATGCCGCAACGGCGTATATTCAACCTGGTTCTTCGATTAAGCCGCTCGTGTATTCGCAGTTATTTCAGCAAAAACCAACTGGTCAGCAGAATTATGGGAGCGGCTCAATTCTCAAAGACGAACCAATAGACGCCATCTATGGAGCTCAGCTGCAAAATGCCGACCGCAAATTCCTAGGAGATATTACCATCCGCACCAGCCTGGCATCTTCTCGTAACGTCCCAGCTGTAAAAGCAATGGTGATTAACGAGAACGCTAAGAAGGGTTCGACACTCCAAACCATCCGCGACATGGGCGCATCGAGTTACTGTACTCAAGGGGCCGATACGACCGCAGGTTTGTCTTTGGCCATTGGTGGATGTGGTCTCAAACAAATCGATCTCGTCAACGGATACGCTTCAATTGCTCGCGGTGGCGTGTATAAGCCACAATCAAGTGTACTTGAAGTAAAAAATAGTTCTGGTGAAACACTTAAAAAATGGTCAGACGTCGCCGGAACACAGATCGTCAGTCCACAAACCGCATACGTTGTCGATGATATTCTAGGTGATACGAATGCAAGTGCCGCGCTTGGTAACTATGCGGCCAAAAACATTTCTGGTGTCAAGCTGGCCATTAAGACAGGTACATCAGATAAGGGCGGAAATGCTAAAGACCTTTGGATGCTCGCTTATAGTCCAGTCCTCACAATGGGGGTCTGGCTTGGTAACCCAGATACGACAGTTCTTAAAAATGGAACATCATCTCTTGGAAGTCCGATTGTTGCCTCGGTCATGGAATACGCTCATAAATCTGTCTACGCCCCTGAAGGGAAATACAAACTGGGTGACTGGTTTAAACAACCGACGGGTATACAACGTGTCACCCAAAACGGCGTCAGCCAAGTCTATCCTTCGTGGTGGAATGCTACTCAAGGTCAGACGAATGCGCAGTTGACATTTGATAAGGTTTCTAAATATAAAGCTACCAGCTGTACGCCAGAAGCCGCCAAAGATACAGTCAATGTCACAAAAACAACAGATCCTGTTACTAAGAAAGATATCTATACAAACGTCCCTAATGGCTACGACGCAACGAAGGATGACGACAAACATAGCTGTAATGACGCTATGCCAAGTATTGTTAATGTGTCGGCAGTTGGTGGAACAGTGACGGTAACCGTTAATCCGGGGACTTTCCCGCTAAACCCATCAGGCGCAACTATTACCTATAATGGCGTCGCGCTCGGTGGTATTACGTATAGTTCAAATGGCAACCTTGGTATATACAAGGCCAACTACACCGGAACGGCAACCCCCGGATCAATCAGCGCAACAGTTTTAGATACCGGATACTATGCTTCGTCCCCAAAGACGAACCCTTAAGACAAATAAAAAACCTTTTGAAATAAAGGTTTTTTATTGATTTTGACTCATCGTTGTTGATCAAGTAAATCAAATAGACTGTCTTCTGGCGTCCGGCGGCGATTGTTAGATCGATTATTGGAACGCGCTTGTTGCGGGTGTTTACTACGAGATGACTTTCTTTGTGGTTCCGACACAAAAACGGCACTGGACGCTTTGTACGGCTGTTCAGCAACCGTTCGTTTCACTCGTTCAACCCGAACTGTTTTTTGACGCGGCAGTTCATTCGTTAGCGTAGCAGATTTTGCCCGGGTGGAGGCTTTTTTTACCGGCGCCTGGTCACTGCCTCCGACCAATCTGGCAAACATCATTTTACCGGCTGCTGTTTGCAGACCACGAATGAACTCAATATCGACAATTTTTCCAATTTGACTGCTGGCGTGCTCGACAACAACCATCGTCCCATCATCAAGATGTCCAATTCCTTGATGCTGATCGTTGCCTTTTTGTGTCAGTTCGAGTTTCATTTTTTCGCCGGGAAGGTACGCCATTCGAAGTGTCTTTGCAAGATCATTCACATTCAAGACGGGGATGTTTTCTACTTGAGCGACTTTATTAAGGTTAAAATCAATTGTACATATTGCACCGTTATATTCTTTAGCAAGTTTCAAAAGACGATTATCAACACCTTCTTCCGCTTTTGTGCCGTCATTAAAAATTTCAACTATCACATTCGCCATTGATTGCAATTCTTTCACTACGTCAAGTCCGTGACGCGCCCGGCTTCGCTTTTCAGCGTCCGCTGTGTCAGCTAAAAACTGTAGTTCACCCACGACGCTTCGCGGGATAAATAATGTACTGGTAATAAAGCCTGACTTCGCAATAGAAATAATACGCCCATCAATCAGGACAGAAGTATCCACAAAAATTGGCATATGCTGTTTTTTTGCTTGTTTTAGTTTAATGTTTTGCGCCACTACTAAATAAGTTGTTTCTGCCAAAATGACAAAAAGTGCGCTCATGATTACGATTTCCATATGTTCTTTTCTTCTTACTTTTGTAAGTAGTCGATCAACGCAGTGCGAAGATCTCCTACCGGTTTAATAAATGTATTTTTACGATGTATCTTTGGTGCGATGGCGAGTTTGAAGCCAAGCTTTTTTGCTTCTGAAACACGTTTTTCAACTCCCAGCACAGATCGTACTTCGCCACCGAGTCCTACTTCGCCGAAAACAACTGCTTCGTCGTTGAGTCGGCGTCCGGCTGCGGCACTGGCAATTGCCATGCAAATGGCAAGATCAGCCGCCTGATCGTTGAGTTTAAGTCCTCCAACAACGTTGATGTAAATGTCTTTGTCAGATAAATTCAATTTTGTGCGACGCTCCATCACGGCAATCAGCACATTTAGTCGATTGAGGTCAAACCCGCTGGCAGTACGCTTAGGATATCCGAAACTTGTCGGATTGACAAGAGCTTGGATTTCTACCAATAGTGGTCGATTGCCTTCAAGGGTCGCAAGGACAACCGATCCGTCGGCAGGATTGCGTTCAGCAAGCAGCGCCGCCGATGGATTTTCAACCGGTCGCAACCCTTCTTCGTACATTTCAAAGAGCGCCGCTTCGTTAGTTGATCCGAAACGGTTTTTAACCGCCCTAACAATTTTGAACCCACCATAACGATCCCCCTCAAACTGCAAGACAACGTCAACAAGGTGTTCGAGTACTTTTGGACCTGCGATACTCCCCTCTTTGGTGACATGACCAACAAGAACTACGGCTGATTCGGTTTCTTTTGCAGCCCGAATTAAAACATTACTACTGTTTGTGATTTGACTGACTGTCCCTGGCGCACTCGTTATCTCATCGAGTGCGAGCGTCTGAATAGAGTCGACAATCACCAGGCCATACTTATTGCCTCGAATCGTCGCTGCAATGTCATTTGCACTAGTGCTGGCGGCAAAATCCAGTCGTTCACGTGACTCAGCGCCAAGGCGACCAGCTCGAAGCTTCACCTGACTAGCCGACTCCTCACCACTGACATACAACACTGAATTGGACGTAGCAATACATGCCGCCACCTGCAATAGTAGCGTGCTTTTACCTATACCAGGTTGTCCAGCCAGAAGGACAACCGCCCCAGGAAGGATTCCTCCCCCCAACACTGTGTCTAGGTCGAGTGCGCCGGTTGGCATACGCTGTGCTATATCATCCGTGGCCATATCTTTCATGGACTGCACCTTAAGGGCTTGTCCGGTTCTGACAGCCTGCGCAAGCGATGACTTTCCTGAGCTGACGATTTGTTCGACCAAAGTATTCCATTCGCCACACACGTCGCAACGGCCTGACCACTTACTGTGCACCGCCCCACAATTTTGACACACGAACTGAGTTTTAGCTTTTACCATTAGGTCTATTATAGCCTAGATAAAATAATAAATATTAAACCGAAGGCGTTGGCTGAAGCTCTTTGATACTATCAATACTTTTATTCAATGCTTCAATTTCTGAAGACACCTTTTGATACTCGGCGTATGTTGCATTGTATGTATCGATAGCAGCACTGATTGAGGCTCGATCGGCATCAAGTTGATTCGACCGCTTCAAAAGTGCAGCCCGTTCAGTATTGAATTCATTCATTGACGAAAAACCACCGTTATTGGCCCGCGCATTAAAGGAAGCAATGTCAGCCGATAGTTGTTTGACATTCGTATCATACTGCGTTGATCGAGCCTCAATGCTCGCACCCAGTGTTTTTAACTGAGTGTATAAGGAATCGGATTGAGACTTTAAGCCGCTAAATACCGCGGCATACTTTGCTTGATAATCGACAACTTTTTGGCGATCATTAAAATATTGCTTATAATACGCTTCAAGTTCGGGACTGAGGTTTGGAATTTCAGTACCTACTATCGCAAAAAGTTCATTATCAAATTGACCGGGCTCCGTGCGTTTATAATAGTCCATGCGCTGCTTTAAATTAGCATTACTCCCAAGTTTTGCGTATGCTGCCTCAAGGAGTACACTCATGCGCGTTCTTTCACTCATCGTCATGCGCTCCCATATAGCATGCATAGTTTCGTGCGCTGCCGTGACCTCTTCAATGCCATTTAACTGCGTATTTGTGACATCAAAGATGTAAATCCTACTTGCTATATAACATCCAAGGATTGGGTTACCAACTTCTTGTCTTTGACAATTCTTGTTAAAATCGGTTGATCCGTTGATTTCTGGCTGCTGGGCATAAAAATAAAACGCACCTTTATTCGTGAAATTAATATTTTTTTCAAGATTTTGAACTTTCGCAGGTGGTTTGAACGACCAGACGGTTATCTGATCTTTTATGTACTGTTGGTTGAAGAGAAGAAATAACGCAGTACCAACAAGTACAAAACTAAACAATCCAGCCAGTAGTGCTCGTGTACCGTTATGCTTCTTGCCCGACATTGATCTGTATTTTTCCCCTTACGGCAGCTATCCTTAGCACTGTACCCTTTTCGTATTCACCGGATAAAATTCCGTCAGCTACAGGTAATTCTAACAGATCTTGCATGGCACGTCGAAGTGGACGCGCACCATATTTCTCATCGTGACCTTTAGCAATAATCTGTCGTTTAGCGGATGCCTCGATAACTAAGTGAATGCCCTTACGAATCAGTCGATCCTGGAGTTCGATCAGTAATGTATCGAAGATCTTAGCCACTTCTTTTTTCGTCAACGCACGGAATGTCACGATCGCGTCAAAACGATTCACAAGCTCTGGTCGCATGATACGATTGAGCGCATCTGCAGCCGCCAATGCGTTTGCATCATGAACTTCGTCGAGGTGTTCTTCATCCTTACGCGTCATCGCATTAAAGCCAAGGCTGGCTTCTTTCATCATTCTCTCAGCTCCAAGATTGCTTGTAAGAATTATTATCGAATTGGAAAAATCGACACGGTGTCCTTTGGCGTCGGTCAAAGCACCATCCTCAAGAATCTGTAATAGTAAATGAAATACCTCTGGATTTGCTTTTTCAATTTCGTCAAATAAAACGACGCTGTATGGCTGGCGACGAATCTTATCCGTCAATTGTCCACCATCATCATATCCAACGTACCCAGCCGGCGCACCAACCAGACGACTAGTGTTATGACGTTCACTAAATTCACTCATGTCGATCTTTATTAAATTATCTTCGCTTCCAAACACTTCACGAGCAAGTACTTTGGCTAGCTCAGTCTTTCCTACACCAGTCGGTCCCATGAAAACAAATGAACCAATTGGACGCTTGCTACTGGCAACGCCACTCCGACTACGACGAATAGCGCGTGATACTTTTTCAACGGCTTCACTTTGTCCAATCACATATTTCTCAAGATGTCTTTCGAGGTTTCGAAGCATTTTTGCTTCAGATTTTTGTACACGGTTGACAGGAATGCCGGTCATCAATGAAATGGCATGGGCAATGTCATCATCTCCAAGAACGACTGGTGTTTTCTTTTCATATTCAGCGCGAGTTTCTTCTAGTTTCACGTTTAGCTGGCTAATACGTGTCTTATAAAGAGCTGCCCGTTCATAATCTTCGCTTGTCACCGCTTCTTCCATTTTTTCGTTCAAATTTTTTAGTTGTTTCATGTAATCGCGAAGCTTACTTGGTTTTCGACCTGATTTAACACGAACACGGGCGGCTGCTTCATCAATAACATCAATTGCTTTGTCCGGCATGTACCGTTCGTTGATGTAACGGTCAGCCATATATACCGCATCTTCAATGACTCCGTCACTAATGGTAACCCCGTGGTGCTTTTCATAGTACGGCTTTAGTCCCTTTAAAATCGAGATCGTATCCTTGAGCTTTGGTTCTGGAACCACAATCGCTTGTAGGCGACGTTCCAATGCCGTATCTTTCTCGATGTGTTTTCGGTACTCGTCAAGTGTGGTCGCACCAATCAAACGTATTTCGCCTCGAGCAAGGGCAGGTTTAAGCATATTGGCAGCATCAAGCGCACCTTCTGCCGCACCTGCCCCTACCAGTAGATGGAGTTCATCAATAAAAACGATGACGTTTTTTTGTTCTTCTAGTTCCGAAACCACCTTCTTTAGGCGCTCTTCAAACTCGCCACGATACTTTGTACCAGCGATCATACCAGCAAGATCAAGCTGAACAATCCGCTTGTCAAGCAGGTGTTCCGGTACGTCTTCGCTGGCGATACGCTGCGCCAGACCTTCGACAATCGCCGTCTTACCGACTCCAGGTTCCCCAATTAGCACCGGGTTATTCTTTGTACGGCGACTCAGAATAGTCACCAGGCGCTCTTCTTGCTCAGCCCGACCAATCACAGGGTCAAGACGACCTTCCTTAGCACGTGCCGTTAAGTCAGTACCGAACGTACCGAGCGCTCCTTTGCGCTGTGGCGCTTTTTTGGTTTCTGTGACTATGTCGTCGCTTTGCGTGTAAGCATCTCCCTGCCGATCAAGATATTCTTCAATTTCTGAAATAATATCAGCAATATTAACATTCATATCACGAAGCAGGACGGTTGCACGGGCATTCTTCTGGGTAAGAATACTGTAAAGAATATGTTCTGTCCCAAGATAATCCTGATGAAATTCCTGGGCAATATCCCAACTCATTTTAAGAGTTAGCTTTGCGGTTTCGCTAAGGCTCTTTGTACTTAGCCCACCTACTACGGCTGATACAGGTACCATATTAAGTGCGGTTTGCGCACGGTCAAGCGTTACTCCGGCATCAGCTAAAATTTTTGCACCTACTGATGCGCCCTGTGCCATGACTCCCAAAAGAAGGTGTTCGGTGCCAATGTAAGAGCTGCCATAGCCACCAGCAATCAAGGTAGCATGATGCAGACTGGTCCGTGCATTGTCGGTGAGATGCGAGATAAATTCTGCAAAATCATCAGCCATAATCTTATTATCTATCCTCCTGTGTATGAAGCGCAAGCTCATTTTTATTATGCACTTGGTTTCTTAATCTATTATAGCAAAATTAGCACTCTCGTCAATGGAGTGCTAACTGATGGTTGTAACTTATACTTTAGGCTTCGGAGGTATTTTCAACCTCCCTCGCCGCGTCAAGCAAACTATCTTCAATATTCTTTTTTGGACCAGCTTCAGTTCGTTTTGCCACTGCTGTTGCTTGTTCAATGTCAAGTTCATAGCCAGTTAAATGACTGGCCAGACGAACATTTTGTCCACCTCGTCCAATTGCAATTGACTGCTGATCTTCATTAACAAAGACGGTTGCGCGCTTGTCTTTTTCGTTTATGACAACCTTTACAACTTCAGCTGGACTTAGAGCGTTCTTAATGAATTGTTCAACATCCGGATCAAAAGTAACAATATCAATTTTTTCCTGGTCACCAACTTCATTCATAACGGCCTGCACACGTGTCCCGTGACCACCAACAAACGTACCAACCGGATCAACGCCCGGCACGGTACTGGCAACTGCAAGCTTAGTACGGCGTCCAGCTTCGCGGGCGATGGCTTTAATCTCAACGGCACCAGTTTCAAGCTCGGGCACTTCCTGACGGAAAAGGTACTCGATAAATTCTGTATTACCGCGGCTAAGAATCAGTTGTGGGCCGCGATTATCACGTTCAATATCTTTAATAAAGACTTTGATGCGACTACCGACGCTGTAGTATTCACCTTGAATCTGTTCACTTTGTGGAATAATACCGTTGGCTTTACCAATTTCAACCCGAATAACGCGTGGTTCAACTCTTTGCACTGTTCCATTTACAACCGTTCCAATTTTGTCTTCATATTCACTAAGTACAACTTCACGCTCAGCCTCACGGAGACGTTGAAGGACCACTTGTTTGGCGGTTTGCGCCGCAACGCGTCCGAAACTACTGACCTCATATGATTCTTCGATCATGTCGCCAATGACCGCGTCTTTTTTGATTTTTTTTGCAGCTTCAAGACTGATTTCGTGTGCTTCGCTTCCTACAACATCAACCACTTCGCGAGCAACAAAGACATTTGCGGTACCGTTATTCACGTTGAGTTCGCTGCGTACCTCTTGATCGCGTTCACCGTGATCACGGCGCCAGGCCGCAGCAATGGCTTGTTCAATCACAGATAAAACAACCTCTTCGGGAAGATTCTTTTCGTCAGCGATGGTTCGCACTGCTAGTGTTAACTGTTTTAAATTTAGTTCATCCATACTATTTTGTCCTTTCGTATTTTATGAAAAAATCCGACCTGCGGGCCGGAAATGTACTGTTTCTAGTATACCTACTTTTTATTGTAAATACAATGGCTCTATTTGGTAGCAATGTGGGTAGCTATTTGCTGGGAAGCACTTGGTTTGGACATGATGATAAAATGGTCAGCATTGCTCGTTTTTCGGCATCAGTCACCCAAAGTGTGTATTTTTGCTTTATTGCAATTTGCCGCGCGGCGTATTCACAACGAAAACTTTTGTTTGCAGGTAACCAGGTGGCAGCGTCTCCATCGCCTTTTTGCTGATTTGCGTCACCTTGTACAGCCAATAGTTCTAATGGATCATTGGCAAGTTGCACTCGCTGCGCTTTGGTCAAATTTTGCGCACCTGTTTGCCAGGCATTAGAAAGTGCAACCACATGATCGATCTGCACGTCACTGCCTCCTTTCGTGAAGTTGATGTCTGTCGCCGTATACGGATCGTGTAGGACGCCCGCAACGACGACACAGCTACCGTTAACAACTGGGTTTTCTAAATCTCTGTATAGAATGATATTTCTGGTGTCACAACCATTAGTCGTCCCCCAGCCGCTGCCAAACTGAGTACGTGTATACCCCGTTTTTGGTGCACGCCCTTTGACCACTAAAGCATCGAGTGCTTTTGCTGCCGAACCAGACGGAGATATAGCAACTGGCCTGGTCTGGGTTTTATTTGTTTGCTCGATCACGGGTGGTGCAGCCGCTAGGATAACGACAGCAAAACCCACCAAACTCAGTATTGAAACAACACTCCTCCGAAGCCGCATAGTCATGCTTTTAGTATGACTTATGGGAGTAAAGTTACAATGATAACAACCAGAAGTAGCATGATTGTTTAACTATTTGGTAAGCGGCTTGGTTGATTGCTATACTGGCTATATGCAGACTGTAGCTCGACTTATAAACACATTCGTTCCAAAACACTATCAACTTTCAATCACACTCGACCGAATTAATCGAACGTTTGACGGAACGGTGACTATCAACGGTGCTTCTGTCGTCGGTGCAAAAAATATTGTACTGCATTCAAAAGATCTGGCGATTTCGTCCGTCACGTTCGATGGCAAACAAGCAGACTTTATGTTAAATAATAACGACCAAGCACTGACCATTACACATTCTGACATGACAGACGGAACTCATATCGTAACCATCGGTTTTTCTGGTGAAATTACAGACGGTATGCACGGACTTTATCCATGCTACTACGAGCATGATGGCGTCAAGAAAGAGCTTCTTGCGACGCAATTTGAAAGCCATCACGCCCGTGAGGTTTTTCCTTGTATCGATGAGCCTGAAGCAAAAGCAACGTTTGACGTCACCATAACAACCGAACAAAACGTCGTTGTGCTTGGTAACATGCCAATTAAAAATCAGCGTCACGAGGACGGCATGCTTGTGACGCAGTTCGAGACGACGCCTCGAATGAGCAGCTACCTCCTGGCTTGGGTGGTTGGTGAGCTGCAAAAAAAGTCCACCAAAACAGCAAGTGGTGTAGAGGTCAACATTTATGCAACACCGGCACAGACTCCAGAAAGCCTCGATTTTGCTCTTGATATCGCAACCCGTGGCATTGAGTTCTTCGATGCGTATTTTGACGTTCCATATCCACTGCCAAAATCTGATCACGTGGCCTTACCTGATTTCTCTTCCGGTGCGATGGAAAACTGGGGACTTATTACATACCGTGAAATTGCCCTTTTGAACGACCCAAAAACCGGTTCACTGCAAACTCGCCAGCAAGCTGCCCTGACGATTACTCACGAACTCAGTCACCAGTGGTTTGGCAACCTTGTCACGATGAAGTGGTGGAATGACCTCTGGCTTAACGAAAGTTTCGCCAATATGATGGAATATGTGTGTGTCGATGCGCTTGAACCTCAGTGGCATATTTGGCTCGATCAGGTTACATACGAAGTGGTGCAGGCCCTGCGTCGTGACAGCCTTGATGGCGTCCAGGCAATCCGAACCGAAGTGAATCACCCAGATGAAATTTCGACAATTTTTGATCCTTCAATTGTCTATGCAAAGGGTGGACGTCTGCTTCGTATGCTCCAAAGCTACATCGGTGATGCAGTACTACAAACCGGTTTAAAAACTTATTTTAAAAAGTTTGCCTACCAGAATACCGATGCGAATGACCTATGGGAATGCCTGTCTGAAGCATCAGGGCAAGATATCGGTCTGTTGATGAATAGCTGGATCTCTCAATCAGGCTATCCGGTTCTCAACGTTTCGCAGGACGGCGACCTTGTTCATTTATCACAAGAACAATTTTTTATCGGTCCTCACGAACCGTCTGAAAAAATATGGCCGATTCCTCTCGGTGCATCCGAACAAAATTTTCCTCGTTTAATGACTGAAAAAGAATTGACACTGACACGCAGTTCGGAATTACCACTAGTTATGAATCATGAAAGTACCGCTCATTTCATCACTCACTACACACCTTCTCTACTTGCGGAGTTAGTACGTGCTTTACCGACACTTTCTGATACTGATCGTTTAAAACTTTTAAATGAACAAGTGCTGCTAGCACAAGCCAGTAGGCTATCGAGCGCCGAACTTATTCCTTTACTATGGCAGTACAAAAACGAATCAGTTGAGGCTGTGTGGGATATCATGCTTGTTGCCTTAAATGAATTAAAAAAATTCGTTGAAACAGATGAAATACTCGAAAATAAACTGCGTGCATTTGCCGCCAATCTGGCAGAAGAGCAGTTTCAGCGTCTTGGGTGGGACCCAAAAAAGGGCGAAACAGAAGCGGATACAAAACTGCGAAGTATTGTGGTTGGACTGATGTTGTATAGCGAACGTGCAGACATTTTAGAAAAAGCCCGTAACATCTACGATTCAACAACGCTAGAAGCGATAGATCCGAACCTGCGCGTTATTATTATCGGTTCCGTCGTTCGGTACGCGAAAGATCAATCAATTATTAACCACTTACTTAAAGCTCATCAGATGACGTCATCAAGCGAACTAAAAGAGGATATCGCCTCTGCAATTACCTCGACACGAGATCCGGAATCGATCGATCGCCTGCTTGGTCTCCTGAAAGATGCAACGATTGTCCGTCCACAAGATTTCATGCGCTGGTTCGTCTGGCTGCTTCGTAACCGTCATGCCCGGAACGAAACTTGGCGCTGGGGACGCGATAACTGGTCATGGATGGAAGAAACTTTTGGTGGAGACAAAAGTTACGATTCCTTCCCACGATACGTTGCGATGTGCCTGATAACCGCAAAACAACTTGAAGAATACAAACAATTTTTTGATCCGCTCAAAAAACAGGTGGCATTAAAGCGAAA
Source organism: Candidatus Microsaccharimonas sossegonensis (assembly GCA_004100325.1). Taxonomy (GTDB): domain Bacteria; phylum Patescibacteriota; class Saccharimonadia; order Saccharimonadales; family Saccharimonadaceae; genus Microsaccharimonas; species Microsaccharimonas sossegonensis. The sequence continues at coordinate 714,352 of SCKX01000001.1, forward strand.
TATCGAACTTGGTATGCTTGAACTCAGTAGCAAAATTGCCCACATTGCTCGTGATCAAGCGGCTGTACGAAACGCCTTACTTGAGCTCTAAGTAGGTATCAATTTTTGGCGGTATTCCTGACAAAGTGATAACCGTCAGTAATAAATCAACGTTTTTTAGTTTTTTTGACGCTACGTAATAGTCGGCTGCAAACTTCATCTGCTGTTGTTTCTTTGTCGTCACTGCCGCTAATCCACCACCCTGTAAGTGTGTTCGTCGATACTTCACTTCCGAAAAATACACAACGTCATTCCTCCGAGACACAATATCTATTTCACAAAATTTTGTTTTCCAATTTCGTTCTAACATAACGTGACCGAGTGCGATTAAGTAGTCGGTTGCGATGGTTTCAGCTCCATCACCAAGACTTTTTGTTGTAACGGTGCTAGCTTTGTATTTCTTTAATGGTGCAAACGAAAGACGATGTAGGGGTGTAACACCCAAACTATCAATTTCGATGCGGTGGGCGGCAGTACCGTATCCAACGTGACTACTGAACATATATCCTGGATAGATAGCATCCTGAAAGCTCATGTAACGATCTCTAGCGACTTTCGCAATAATAGATGCAGCCGAAACGCTTTGTATCAACCTGTCCGCCTTAGGCAGTGTTGTGACGTAGCGCCCTTTTGCCGTTTCACGAAGAAAATTGATCGTACCGTCGATAATTATTTCGTGATATGGCGTTTTAATCTGTTCGACCGCACGAATGGTTGCTAATCGGAGGGCTGCCCCAAGCCCGATTTCGTCAATTTCTTGCGCCGACACCCAGCCCAATCCAAAACCAGTAGCTTTGCGACGAATTTCGGCGTCAAGTGCAGCTCGTTTTTTCTTTGTCAGCTTTTTACTATCAGTCAGTCCATCAATCTTGTCATTGCCGAGCACGACCGCGCCGACGACTAAAGGACCAGCCCATGGTCCTCTGCCAACTTCGTCAATACCTAAGATCATATCCATAACTATACTTCTTTATTCTATAAACATTCTTAACCTATTGCACTTGCCACATAAAAAACGCTCCATTAGTAAGAGCGTTTCATAAATGAAAAAGACCTACACTGCGTTATGGCGAGCTTCAACTTCTGCCTGCTTGGCAGCAAGAGCCGCCTCTTCAGCAGCTTTTTCAGCTTGTTTTGCTTCTGCAGCAAGCCGCGCTTCTTCTTTCAGACGGGCAGCTTCTTCCTCAGCGTGGATATCACGAATATCGTTCACCCCTTCACGGTCAAAATTCACGCTACGAAGACGGGCACTTTTACCACTACGTTGACGAAGATACGAAAGATAGTTGCGCCGTACTTTCGCGCGTCTTGTAATCTCAATTTTTTCTATAAGAGGACTATGAATCAAAAAGCTTTTTTCAACGCCAATACCGCTGGCAATTTTACGTACCGTCATCCGAGCGGTGTGTGACAAAGCACGATCAATACGGATCACAACGCCTTCAAAAATCTGAATACGTTCTTTCGTGCCTTCTTTAATTTTCTGGTGAACGCGAACAGTGTCACCGCTTTTTGCGTCTACAACGGCGGGTTTTTTTTGCGCTTCATTTACCAGCTTAATAAGTTCAAAACTCATCTCTCGTCCTTACAATATTCACTTTATCTTTTATTTCTGCAATCGAATATATAATATAGCATAGTTAATCACTTTTTAAAAGTGGTGAGATAGAATTAGATTAAGCGGTATTAGATCACACGGTTCACTTCGTCCAGTGTCGTCTCTCCGCGAAGCGCCGCGAGCACACCGTGTTCTAGTAAGGTTACCATGCCATCAGCCCGCGCTGCTTGTTCAATTACTTCTGTGTGAACTTCGGCTATATCACCTCGCAGGAACTTTTGTATACTTTCACTGACAACCATTTGTTCCATTATCACCATACGTCCAGCATACCCAAACGGCGACTTCTCAGTTGGAACCGGCCTATACAACTTAAACATATCAAGATCCGGCTTTTCAACGTGTGTCGGTAAGTGAGCAAGAGCCGCTTTCACCCAGTTGCGTGTTGCTTCATCGGGTTCGTAAACTTCTTTTGATGTGTCATCCAAGCGACGAACGAGTCGCTGCGCAATCACCAATCGAATTGCCGTACTAAAGATTGGGTTGATACCTATCAAGTCAATCATCCGACTAAATGCTGCGGACGTTGAATTAGCGTGGAACGTAGAGAGTACCAGGTGCCCCGTAATTGATGCTTGGATTGCCGTTTTTGCGGTATCGGCGTCACGAATCTCTCCCACCATCACCACATCTGGATCAAGGCGAAGCACTGATCGCAGGTGATCAGCAAAACTTTGACCACCAGTCGTATCGACAGGAATCTGAGAGATACCTGAAATACCATATTCAATCGGGTCTTCAAGAGTTATAATTTTTCGATCAGTAGTATTGAGGGCAGTAATCATGCTATATAAGGTCGTTGACTTACCCGACCCGGTTGGTCCGACCATCAGCACCATCCCACGAGGATGACTAACAATTTCATCTATTTCTCGTCTTTCAGCAACCCCAATCCCAAGTCTCTCAAGGTTCAGCATAGACTCATCGTAGTTAAACAAACGAATGACGGCATCCTGTCCATACATGGTCGGAATCACTTCAATCCGCATATTTAATAAATGCGTCACTCCACCATTTGTGATTTCTTTTTGCATGTGACCCGATTGCGGCTCGTTTGATGCGGTCGATAGATTGCCTCTTGAAGCCAATGCCCCCAAAATAACGCGGTAACGATCGCTATCGAGCTCAGCAACCGGATGCAGAGCGCCATCAATCCGCATACGCACTCGAATACCACCGCGTTGGTTCTCGATGTGGATGTCACTTGCACCAAGCTGATCGGCTTGCGTTATGAGATAATCAAATAATTCATCACTTCCAACCGAATTAAGCGTCTCACTCACTTGTGTGATCGTGTCGCTATCGCCTTCTTTGGCAATTTTAATGTCATCATACACAGTAACCACCGGTGGATCATAACGGTTCATGAGTGTATTAAAGCCACCAAGGCTTATTAGAACGAAATTTACGTTCTGAGCCTGAGCACTATACTGCTCTTTTATCTGACGCATAAAAGATTGTGGTGTTTGCGTTGTCACACCAAACTGCCAGGTTGTTGAATCACTGCCGGCCCGAAGCGGCACAAGACGGTTTTTGTGCATGTCGTCTTTTGTCAATATATTTGGAATAAGTTCAAGCGTCTGATCAATTCCGCGAGTATCTAAATATTCCATACCAAGAATCGCAGCACGACCCTGAGTCGACTGTTCATCTTGGTCACGAGCACGCTCCTGAATTTTTTGTTCATCCATTACCACTCATCCTACCAAAAAACATAAGCAATTTATAGTAGCATTCGAAGTGGTATAATGACGAACATGTCAGAAATCATTATCATCGCGCATAATATTCGTTCAACCCATAATGTGGGAGCACTTTTTCGTACCGCTGATGGTTTCGGTGTCTCAAAAATTATTCTTAGTGGCTACACGCCGTATCCTCGTATTCCTCGTGACCCACGGCTACCGCATATTGCTGATAAGCTGACGGCACAGATCCATAAAACAGCACTGGGTGCTGAAAAAATGGTTACTTTTGAATATAGTCAACAGCCGTGGCTTGATACGTTAAAAGCAGACGGATATCGTATCGTCGGTCTTGAACAAACCAATCAAAGCGTTCCCCTTCATACATATCTAGCGCCAGAAAAAGTTGCGTTACTGATAGGTGAAGAGGTGCACGGCATAAAACAGCCGTTACTTGACCAGTGCGATGACATTATAGAGATAACCATGGTCGGAAAAAAAGAATCATTTAATGTCAGTGTGGCGACTGGTATCGCCCTTTATGCACTGACTACTTGATGACAACTGCATCTTCACCAAAAATTTTCACTAAATCACCTATCATAGTATCACTACAATCAACTTTGAATGGCATTTTTATTGCCGACTGCTTATCCGCACCAAGCACCAAAACGACTTCAATGAGACCTGGATAATCACTGCAAATCTGCTTCACTTGCATAAGCACTTGCTTGTCGTCAGGGTTTTTGACATGCACAAATAATTTTTTTATTGACTTCGTGTCAACCACGCTATAGGACGTATCAGCTGTTATGTTCTTGATATCTTTGCGTTTTGATACAGCTATACGTCGTTTTGCGACCATACTGGTCGTATGCGCTTTGGGCTTAGTCATTTTATTGCCATGTGATTCGTAGTGACGAAGCTCGGCATCATCAATAATTTGAATATCATCGGCAATAATCTTAATGTCATTACCGAGGTTACCGTCACGATCACGAGCATTTACTTTTCCAAAGACACGGATAACCTGGTCCTGCAGTAACTGACCGCCAACTATTTCATAGATACCTGGAAAGACGATAACTTCGGTCTCCGAAGTTTTATCTTCAATTTTTACAAACGCCATTTTGGAGCCGCTTTTTGTCACTATACTACGGACGGATGAAATAAGCCCTCCGACAGTTAAAGCTTGACCGTCTATGTCGTTCGATAATTCACTCATTGGAACGGTTTGTTCGGTAAAGTAATCATCATAGTTATCAAGCGGATGGGCACTAATATACAGTCCAAGAAGCTCACGCTCCCAGCCGAGCCGTTCTTTATCAGTGTGCTTCACCGGCGCATCGAGCATGGCAATTGAAGGTTGTGCTAAAATTGTCGAGTCACCTAAACCGCCGAATAAATCAGTTTGACCACTCAACGCTTCTTTTTGTAGCTTTGACGCAAATGCTTGAATGGTTTCGAGATTATATAAAAGATCTGATCGATCTGCTAAAGTGTCAAATGCACCGGTTTTAATCAGCGACTCCCAGGCTTTTTTGTTAACGCGTGCAGATGATACTCGTCTTGCAAAATCTTCAACCGATTGAAATATACCATCAGCACGAGCTCGAAGTATTTCTTCAACCACTGCCGTCCCGACGCCTTTAATGGCGGCCATACCAAAACGAATTTCTTTTTTGCCAGGTACAACAGCAAACTCAACAAATGACTCGTTGACGTCTGGAGAAAGCACCCGGATACCCATATGTTTGCATTCGTTCATTTCAATCGCCAGACGATCAAGATCTCCTTGATCACTTGTCATTAACGCAGCCATAAAAGCTTCTGGATAATGGGCTTTCAGATACGCCGTCCAATAAGCAATCAACCCATAACAGGCAGCGTGAGATTTGTTAAAACAATAAGCAGCAAAATCTTCAAGCTGTTTCCAAAACTTTTCCATATCATGCTTCCCAGCACCGGATTGCGCCGCTGCACCTTCAATAAAGCGCGCTTTCATTTTCGCCATCATTTCGAGGTTCTTTTTACCGATCGCTTTACGAAGCGTATCAGCTTCTCCACCAGTAAAACCTGATAAGTCTTTTGATATCTGCATTACTTGTTCTTGATAGACAAGCACGCCATATGTTGTGCTCAGAGCACTTTCCATTTTTGCATGAGCATATGTAATCGCCCGCTCGCCATGTTTTCGCTTGATAAAGTCGTCAATAAACTGCATTGGACCTGGTCGATACAATGCTACCATTGCAATAATATCATCGAAAATAGTCGGCTTTAATTCACGTAGATATCGTTTCATACCAGCGGATTCAAGTTGGAATACACCGGTCGTATCGCCTTTTTGAAGTAATGTATACGTCGCTTCGTCGTCGAGCGGAATTTCTTGTAAGTTAATCGTAATGTTAAAAACCTTCTTTATAATACGAAGTGCGTTGTTGATAGTCGTTAAGTTTGATAGTCCCAAAAAGTCCATTTTGAGCAGGCCCAACTCTTCAACTGGTCCCATTGGATACTGCGTCGCAACCACGCCTTTTTGCGACATTTCAACCGGCGCGAAATTTACAATGTCATCGGGGGCAATCACCACACCGGCGGCGTGAACACCATGACTGCGAATCGTACCTTCCAACTGTATGGCGTAATCAAGTACTTTTTTTATCGCCGGATTTGACTCATATTCATATCTTAGATCAACGTTTTCAACCACGCTGACAGATAAAGGAATGTGCCGACCTTGTACGGGCGGTGGAATTAGTTTTGCAAGACGATCACTTTCGGCATACGGTACTTGCAGAACACGGGCGACGTCACGAACGGCCGCACGCGCCGCCATTTTACCAAATGTCACAATGTTGGCAACACGTTCGCTGCCATATTTTTCGGTACAATACTGGATGACTTCGTCGCGACGTGTATCTTGGATATCAATATCGACATCCGGCATACTAATTCGATCAGGGTTTAAAAAACGCTCAAAAAGAAGATCATACTTCAAAGGATCAAGTTCAGTCATCCGAACAGCGTATGATACGATCGAACCTGCTGCGCTACCACGACCAGGACCAAAGATGATGCCCCGATTTTTACCCCAGTTAATAAAATCTTGAACAATCAGAAAATAGCCGCTATATCCCATACGGTCAATGACACCCAGTTCATAATCCGCACGTTCCAGTACTTTATTAGGAAGGTGTTTTCGATATTCAGCAATGGTGATCGACAGTGGATCACCACTGATATCAAGCTTGCCGTCTCCATAACGGGACACTAACCCCTGAAATACCAACTGCAGTAAGTAGGTTTTTTCGTTATAGCCTTTTGGTGTTGGAAAGGTAGGAATTAAAATGCCCCCAAGTTCAAGTTCGACATTACAACGATCAGCAATGATTTTTGTATTTAACACAGCCTGCGGATTTGTTTTACTCCACCGATCAATCAGCTCTAATGGTTCCGTCACATGCAGCTCGAAGTCTTTTAATGACATTCGTTTCTCGTCGGCGAGAAACGCTCCTGTACCGACGGCTAGCAGTATTTCGTGCGCATCTTGATCAGCATGAACTAAATAATGTCCATCACTCGTGACGACGAGCTGAATAGCAAGCTCTGTAGCAATCCTTTCGAGGTAGTTGTTAATTTTTACCTGGATATCCCATTGAGCCGGGGCGTCTGGATGACCATGATCTTGCAGCTCCAGATAATAACGATCACCGAAAATTGATTTATACCAGGCAGCAATTCGCTTTGCTTCATCGTAATTATCATTCCGTAAGTTTTCACCCAACTCTCCACTTGCACAGCCAGAAAGAATAATCAGACCTTCGTTATACTTCTTGAGTAACTCATGATCAATACGGGGTTTGTAGTACATACCTTCGAGATTAGCCGCTGAACTAAGACGCATCAGATTTTGATACCCAACTTTGTTCATTGCCAGGATGATAAGGTGATAACGTGCTTTGTCTTTTTGCGGATCACGGTCATGACGCGACCTTGCCGCGATGTATGCTTCCATCCCAATAATCGGTTTGATGCCAGCAGCTTTAGCTGCTTTGTAAAACTCAACCGCACCAGACATAGTCCCGTGATCCGTGATAGCGACCGCATCCATGCCAAGATCCTTCACTCTGTTGATAAGAGCTGGTATTTTCGTCAGCCCATCAAGCACACTGTGATGGGTGTGGTTATGTAGATGTACGTAACTAGCCGCATTCAGAGAGTGCGGGATACGTTGTGAAGCTTCTTTTTTTACCCTCATGAATACTTTTAGTATAACGAATCAGGGCGTGCTCGTCTGTAGTAAAAAATTATATAAAGCGTAATTATTTTTTTGGACTTTGCTGAACTGTATTAACCACAAATTGAATAAATTGACCAAAACCACCAGGAACATCAACCAAAAGATTGAGAATCCATAAGACGATAGCAATAACAATCGTACCACCTAGCACACTGCCGACACCAAAAAAGATACCTCTTATGAGGTTCATCAGATATACCTGACGTCTACTGGTATGAAAGTCATAAAACAAATCTTCAAGAATTGCTTTTCGAGCACCATTTTCATTATTGTTTTTACTTGTAGAAACGGTTTTTTTGATCATAACTATGATCCTATCCTAACATAATAAAGACGCGCCTTTGTAGCGCGCCTTTTGTATTTATTATTTATTCTTGTTAATCGCAGACCTTGCGTCTTTTGCGATACCACTACTACGAGCTTTAAGTTCTTTTGTCCTATCAACAACAACATCCGAAGCCTTTTCAGTCGCTCCGACAAATTTGTCGGCTGCCTGACTAGCTACTCTTTCGGCTTTTTCAACCACGTCTTCGGCTGCGTTGCCAACCTTATTACGGACATCGTTGCTGATTTCTTTACCTTTAGCAATTGCCTCGTTTTTCTTTTCGTCAGCCTTTTGTTTTAGTTCTGCACGAGTTTCTTTACCGCTTTTTGGTGCAGTCAACACCCCTGCAACAAACCCTGCCGCTGCCCCAAAAATTGCTCCTAGTACTACATTTGCTTTTGCCATAATTATTTTCCCTTTCGTGATAATTTAGTAAATTTCTTCATAAACTTTGCAACTAACTCCGCAACAAATAGCGGCGAAGTCAGCCGTGTCACGTTTGACACAGCCGATTCAACCGAATCAACGGCATGTGCTGCTGTTTTTGCAATACGCCGAATTTCTGCTGACAAACGAATCAAATAAATAATCAAGACGACTCCGACAATGAGAAAGATAGATAGCACCACAGCCAGGATGATAACGAGAATTTCTGCAGCTGAGCTCATAGCGTGACCTTTCTGGTGCAACCTTTACCTTCTTATTATACAGTGATAGTTAAGGTAAAGCAAACTACTCGCTGAGGCGTTGCTTTAGAAAGTCAGTCAGTTCAGCCCCATATTCTTCGCTTTCCAGCGCAAGATCTACTACAGCTTTAATGTATTTTAATTGATCTCCCGTATCATGCCAGACTCCTTCTATGAATAAACCATACAGCTCTCCTGTTCGAGCAAGTTCGGCGAGACTATCAGCAATGCCGATTTCACCGCCATGACCAACTTTTTCTTGTTCGATGATTGGCCAAATTTCTGGCGTCAATAAATAACTGCCGACAGATGCAAAATGAGAGGGAGCGTTCCTCGGACCTGGTTTTTCGACAAGACCGGTTAATTGATACAGTCGCTTGTCTTTTTTGTTGTCAGCAAGACTAACAATGCCGTATTTATGTGTTCCATCATCATCAACTTCAATCAGCGAAATGACCGAGTTGCCTGTTTTGTTGTAGGCTTCTTTTAACTGCATCGGCCAAGGTATGTCACTCCGAAAAAAGTCATCCGCGAAAAAAACAAAAAAGGGTTCGTCGTCACTAATCAAATGCCGAGCATTAAGGATTGGCCGAGCATTTCCTTTTGGAAAACCTTTTTGACGAACATACACAAAATTTGCCAATTCAGCAACGCGTTTTATCTCGTCCGCCTTGTCATCTTTTCCATTTTCACGAAGTTCAGCTTCTAACTGGTCGCTTCTATCAAAGTGGTCTTCGATGGCGCGTTTGGTGCTTCCTGTCACAATAATAATTTCAGTGACGCCCGCTGCAACGGCTTGTTCCACAATCACTTGAATGACTGGTCGATCAATCAGTGGCAGCATCTCTTTTGGCATCGCCTTGGTTTGTGGCAGGAAACGTGTTCCGAGCCCGGCTGCACAAATAATGGCCTTAGTTGGTTGCTTCACGATAATTCTTCCAATCGTCGACGAATTAATTGTCCGGCCAGCGCTGGGTTTGCTTTACCAGCGGATTTTTTCATCACCTGTCCTACTAAAAAACCGATGGCTTTATCTTGTCCAGCTTTTATATCAACGACAGACTGAGCACTAACGGGATCAGCGAGCACTTCATCAATAATGGCAATAATCGCGGATTCATCACTGACCTGAAGGAGGTTTTTAGCTTCAGCAATATGTCGCGGTGATATATTGTCGGTGAGTAGGTGCACAAAAATGTCTTTAGCAGCGGTACTTGATACTTCATTCTTCTCAACCATTTCAGCCAGTTCGATGTATCCATCGGCAACAAAGTTAGTGACTGTCATGGTCGCAGTTTCATCAATGGCACTGACCGAACTAGCAAACCAATGCGCAGCGTGGCGTGCGGCATCATCTCCGGCAGTATGTTGAATTTCTGTAATGAGTGTGGCATACTTTTGATTACTCAATAGTGTCTCTGTCACTGAACGATCAAGCGTAAGCTTTTTCCAGACGTTGCGATAATAGGCTGGAAGCAGCGGAACATCTGCCTGCATCGCAGCTATGTCTTCAACACTTAACACGACTGGTGGAATATCTGCATCTGGCATGTAGCGATAGTCCTGGGCATCTTCTTTGCTGCGTTGTGAACTAGTTTTACCGGTTGCGTCGTCCCATCCCCGTGTTTCTTGAACGATTTTTTCACCTTTTTCAATCAGTTCTACCTGACGAGAAAATTCATATTCCGCAGCTTTTTCAACACTTCTAAATGAGTTCAAGTTCTTAATTTCAGCCCGCGTCCCAAGTTCTGTCGCACCTTTTAAGGCAACCGAGATATTAACATCAAAACGCATATTGCCATGGTACAAATCTCCGTGCGTGACGCCGGCAAAGGTCATCAGCCGATGTAGCTCTGTCGCATACGCTTTTGCGGCAGCAGCTGAATGAATGTCCGGTTCGGATACAACCTCTATCAGTGGTGTACCAGCGCGGTTAAGGTCGACTAAACTAAAATCTGAGTGATGCGTTAATTTTCCAGCATCTTCTTCGATATGAGCGTGGTGAATACGAACTTTGACTGTTGTGCCATCAAGTAGTGGTGCTTCGACGTAGCCTCCAATAATAATCGGCTGGTACATCTGACTAATCTGATAGCCTTTCGGAAGGTCAGGATAAAAATAATGCTTTCGATCAAACCGGCTGACATGCGCAATGTCTGCGTTCAATGCTTTGCCGGCACGGACGGCCAGCACAATTGCTTGATGATTTAAAACTGGTAACATGCCAGGCAGGCCAAAATCGATCGGACTCGTGGCTGCATTTGGGTTTTTGTCATTAGCGTTGTTATCGGCGCCACTAAAGAGTTTACTCATTGTCGCCAACTGAACGTGGCATTCAATGCCAATTGTCATGTCATATTTATCGAGGATTTCAAGACTGACCATTTAGATTGCTCCTACGTCTTTCAAAGCTTGTTTAAAAGAAGCCAAAGCACGACGCGCCGTATCATAGCTAAGCTTTACATCTGGCTCGTGGGCAATTTGATTGCGTAGTTTGTGAGCTGCCCATACATTATTGGCATGAGACCATTTATGCTGCATATTCTTCATACGTTCGCCCATCGTCGCACCTTGAATACCTTTTTCTTTTAATGCTTGATCAAGCAGCGTGTCAGCATTCAGAACACTCAGTTGAAATGTCATTACCTCAGCTTGATTGAGTTGTTGTTCAATCGCCATCCACTTGATGCGGTATTTATTAACGTCTAATGATGTCGAGCCACGGCGCGTCAGTGAGATAACAGCAAATAAGATGGCTGCAAATACTAACACTGCTGCTAGAAAAAATACAACTGAAATTGATTGATCCACTAAACTTCCTCCTCAATACGTTTTGCAAGTGCCAAGAGCAGTGCGTCATCACGGCGTTTTCCAATCAGCTGCACACCAATAGGAAGCCCTTGCTCGTTCTTTCCAGCCGGCACACTGATCGCTGGTAACCCGGCTAGGCTTGCTGGCACAGTCATAACATCAGAGAGATACATTTTAATTGGATCGTTGGTATTCTCTCCTAAAATAAAGGCTGGTGTTGGCGCGACAGGAGTAATTAAGACGTCAAACGTTGTCAAGAGTGCATTAAATTCGTTAATAAGCAAAGTACGCACTTTTTGTGCCTGAAGATAGTAGGCGTCAAAGAAACCACTTGAAAGCACATAACTTCCGATCATAATACGACGCTTGTTCTCGGTCATGAAACCTTGATCGCGCGAGGAACCATATACTTCTCTTAGTCGATTTGCCTCCGCCCGCTTACCATAGCGAATGCCATCATAACGACCTAGGTTGCTGCTAATTTCGGCCGGAACAACAATATAATAAATCGCTAAAGCATATTTCAATAAGGATAGACTTACCTCTTCAACCTCATGTCCATCAGTACGGAGCTTCTCGACGTATTCATTTGTCACACGTCGTACTTCGGGGTCGACATCATCAGTCATTGCCTCCTTAATAACACCTATGCTTTTTTTTTCATCCAGTTTCGTCGGTACAAAAAAATCAGGCAAGGTCGTCATATCCTTTGTGTCTTTACCACTGATAATACTCATCACCAGCGCGGCGTCGTCGGTACATGATGCCAGCACGCCAATAGTATCAGTGCTGCTTGCCATTGCCACCACTCCGTAACGACTCACCGTTCCATAGGTTGGTTTGACTCCGACCACTCCGTTAAAACTCGCGGGTTGACGGATAGAACCGCCCGTATCCGTACCCAGTGCAAATGGCACAATACCAAGCGCCACAGCCACTGCAGAGCCCCCACTGCTTCCGCCAGCAACCCGTTCCTGATCAAAAGCATGTTTCGTCGGACCAAAAGCAGAATTTTCGGTACTTCCACCGTGCGCGAATGCATCTAGATTAGCTTTACCGATACAAATTGCACCCTCAGCTTCTAATTTTTCAATTGCGGTGGCCTGGAGCGGTGCTGCAAAGTTTTCGAGAAACTTACTCGCTGCCGTTGTCGTGCCGCCTAACGTTAAAAAATTGTCTTTCGCAACAAAGGGGACCCCCGCAAGCTTGCCCGAAATCTCACCACGATCAACCGCATCAGCGCGCTCTAACGCGCGGGTTTCGGTCAAACTGAGGAGTGCATGAAATGATTCATTGGCATGTGCCTTTGCAATCGCTGCTTCAACATTCTTTCGGGCAGAGACACCAACAAAATTTGAAATTTTGCTCATGCTATAGCACCTTTGGTACCTTTATTTGTGCTGCTTCGGTCACTGGTGCTAACGCAAGAAGGGCTGACGCAGCAACATCATAGGTATCGACGACATCATCGCGCCATACATTCTCAAGGTCAGTGACTTGGTAGGTTGGCTCAACTCCCGTCGTATCAAGTTCATCAAGCTGCGTAATGTACCCGACTATATTGTCGAGATCAACTTGCAGCATACGCGCTTCATCGTCCGTAAGCCGCAAATTGCTGAGTCGTGCAAGGTGTTGCACATCATCATGAGAGAGTTGTGTCATATTTTTATAGTATAGCGTAACATGCCCATTTTTTCACACAGTAAAGGAGTTACATTTTTGAACGTATGTCGGCAATGAGATCGCGCAGCTCAGCCGCTTTTTCAAATTCTAAATTTGCGCTGGCAAGATCCATTTGACCGGACAGCTCTTTCACCAAACCTTGGTACTCATCTTTTGGAATTTTTTTCAAGTTCAGTTTTGGCGTTTCACTCTCTTTTTTAGGAATGAGTGCACGGAGTCCCTCATCAATTTCTTTTGCAACACTGGTAGGGGTAATGCCGTGCGAAGTATTGTAAACGGCTTGAATACTGCGTCGTCGATTGGTTTCATCAATCGCCCGCTGCATCGAATCGGTAATGTTATCAGCATACATCAGTACTTTTCCGTCAATGTGACGGGCAGCCCGACCTATCGTCTGAATGAGTGCGCTGGTACTTCTTAGGAAACCTTCTTTATCGGCATCGATAATGGCCACCAGACTGACTTCGGGTAAATCGAGTCCTTCACGTAGCAGATTAATTCCCACCAATACGTCATAGACGCCAGCACGAAGATCACGCAAAATGTCGCTGCGTTCTAACGTATCGACTTCACTGTGAATATACGCAGTCTTGATATCAAGTTCCTGTAAATAGGTAGACAGGTCTTCAGACATGCGCTTTGTTAATGTCGTCACTAGTACACGTTGCCTATTTTTTACTCGCTCACGGATTTCGGCAATGAGGTCATCAATTTGCCCGGTTGTTGGACGAATGATAATTTCGGGATCGATCAATCCGGTTGGACGAATGATTTGCTGCACTGGTTCTGGACTGTGGGCAAGCTCGTATTCTGCAGGTGTGGCCGAAACGTAAATTGCGTTGTTGATATGCTTGTGAAACTCGTCAAATGTCAGCGGACGGTTATCCAGCGCGCTCGGCATACGGAATCCGTTATCAACCAGTACTTCTTTTCGTGCCCGGTCACCGTTATACATACCACGAACCTGAGGAAGTGTCATGTGACTTTCGTCAACAAATAGCAAAAAATCATCTGGAAAATAATCAAGCAGTGTCGCCGGTTGCTCACCTGGTTCACGACTAGTCAAGTAGCGGCTATAATTCTCAATTCCTTTGACAAAACCTGTTTCTTCCAACATTTCAATATCATATTTCGTGCGTTGTCCGAGTCGCTGGGCTTCCAGTAACATGTCACGAGATTCAAAATACTCCATGCGTTCTTCAAACTCTTTTTTTATTTCTTCAATTGCATGTTCTAATTTTGCACGCGGCGTGACATAATGGCTGCTTGGAAAAATAGTAGTTTCGTTTGGTTCACCCAAGATTTCACCCGTCAAAGGATCAATGCGTGTGATACGTTCGACTTCATCACCAAAAAACTCAATACGATAGGCGATGTCACTACCGGCAGGAAAAATGTCAACAATATCACCACGGACACGAAACGTACCGCGGTGAAAATCGATGTCATTGCGTTGATATTGAATATCAGTCAGCAAGCGAACAAATTTATCTTGCTGACGACGCTCACTCTTTTTTACCGTAATCGACATTTCGGCATAATCGTCCGGTGAACCAATGCCATAAATACAACTCACACTGGCGACGATAATCGTATCACGATGCGTCAGCAGTGCCGTCGTGGCAGCATGACGAAGCCGATCTATCTCGTCATTGATTTTACTATCTTTTTCAATATAGGTATCGCTACTAGCGATGTAGGCTTCTGGCTGATAGTAATCAAAATAACTGACAAAATAATGCACTTCATTGTCGGGAAAGAAGGCTTTAAATTCACTATACAGTTGCGCTGCAAGTGTTTTATTGTGCGCTAACACTAATGTCGGTACGTTCTGATCCGCAATAATATTGGCCATTGTAAATGTTTTTCCACTACCAGTCACCCCTAACAAAGTCTGCTCTCGATGTCCCTCATTGATACCTTTTATAAGACCAGCGATCGCAGCAGGCTGGTCACCAGTTGGTGTATAGAAGGATTGTAAGCGAAACGTAGACCCCATCACTATCAATTATACTATTCTTTAGCTCTGTAAACCTGGAATCATTTATAATCGGGTACTGTTTATATTGCCTTTAGACGTGAAAAGCCAGTCTTAAACCCATCCTGGTATTGATTCAAAAGATCAACGTTGCTGGTACAGCCAGCGCTGGAAAGTGACAACCCATATGTATCATTACCTAGTGTGACTGTTTGAGAGGTTGTCTGTGTTTCAGTGGATGAAGGGTTTTTAATAATTGACGCAAAAGCGCCTTGATCATTAGTACATTTTGTTCCGATGAGATTAGACGATGCAAATTCAACGTATTGCGTTTGATTAGCGGTTTTAAGCACTGTAAAAGTGAACCCTGGTGTGCCTTTTGAATAAAAAACCGCTATACCAAGTGGCGAAATATCAATTGAAGTAAGCGTCGCTGGATCAACGGATGTCGCCGATGCCTGTGTTGCTGATGCCGACACGTTGGCAGCGTCTGTTTCCGTAGGATTGTTTTTGGTCGTTGGGGCGTTTTTTGTTGTATCGGTAGGATTTGTTTTGGCAGTATCTTGGGGCTTCTTGGTCAATAAGACTGCACCAATAACAACCAGCACTATTCCTACAACAACAATTGCGACAAAAAGACCTGTTTTACTGACCAACCTCGCCATATCATTACCCCACTACCTTATACGTTTAGCATACCTTAGCTGACGCCGAAATGTAAATGATTAATCATCTGACTTGTTCAGCTCATCGTTATGCTTATTGATCAGACGTATAATATCATCATGGTTATCCATAACGTGGTACAGCTTTCGGTCATTTTGGCTAATTGTTCCGAACCGTTCTAATAACAACGTACGAATTAATTCGTCGACTGGACCCCAAAAGTCAGATCCAACCAAGATAATTGGTGCGCGTGGTATTTTATTCGTTTCTTCGAGTGCCAAAATTTCAAATAGTTCATCAAACGTTCCAAAACCACCAGCAAAAAACAAGAATGCACTGGCATCAAGTGTCATTGATACTTTCCTGCCAAAAAAGTGCTGAAATTGGAAGTTATTAGTTGTGTAGTTATTCAAGCTTTGTTCGTGTGGCAATAAAATGTTGAGTCCGATCGAATCACCGCCTGCGTCATACGCACCGCGATTTGCAGCTTCCATGACTCCGTATCCACCACCCGTCACCACTGCATATCCTTCGATCGCTAAACGACGTGAAAGTTCATAGGCGTTCCATGCAATACTGTCGTCTTGCGGCTTGCGTGCAGAGCCGAATACTGTCACAGTTTTTTCGTATGTTCCAAGCATATTAAAAACTTGTTCGAATTCTTCTACAACACCGTCAAGCCGACCTTCGGCGGCTTCAATCAGACGACGACGAATCATGACATCATGTTTGTCATTCTCGCGACGAAGGGCAGGAACAGAGGTAGGTTTCGCGGCGGGTACCGGAAGTTTTTCTGGAGCAACCGAACTATTATCTAGCTTTTCAAGTACCTGCGCAGCAAGATTCTTAAATCCCATGTAGCGAACAAAAATTTCGTTCCATAAACTTTCTCGAAAGTGATACGCATAGCGATTTTCATATGTCTCACTGTTTGAATACGCGAAGCTAACATCAAACAAATTAAAACTAACTGGAAAGCCGTCATACATGAGGCCAACATAATCACGGTCTTTCCAGAACTCTAATTCAGGATCGAGTTCGTACAAGAGCTCTTCTGCCCGGCGCCAATGTAGGTCTTCCGGCTGTACATGCGGCTCAAAGGCAACCATGCTAATGCTGTCCTGCTTGTGTTTACCAAGGTAGCGCTGAATGATACGCCAATGAATGTTGTGACCAACAATTTGGCTGGCGTCACCCGGATCGGCCACAAGCGTCCTAACAACCGTTTTTCCAAAGTGTGGTTGCTGACTTTTAACTTTAAAGAATGTGCTGTATAGTTTCACTTCATTCATGTAGTGCAATAAGAGTGGTAATGTCTTTAGAACAAGTCCGCGCATGGTCTTGGCGTACATTGGTGTGACAACGATCACTCCCATTTCTTTGGTGTGGGTGACGTTATGCAGCTTCTTTTGAACAAAGTGCGCGGCAAGATCAACGTACTTATCATGATCCATCACAACGATTTTTAAATCGCGCTCCTCATAATCATTCGGCGTCATCGTTTCGAACAATTCATCATACTTATTCAGCCAGTCAGGTCCTTCAGAAAAACGAAGCGCGGTATATAGTTCGCTAAAATCCTCGTGGTCAAACATTTCTTCAATATCTTCATAGCCAAGTTTTTCCATCAGTGACGTTGGCGGCATGTGACGAAGCAAGTTTTTGGCACTTTCATGTTTAATCACAAAAACTTTGCGATTAAATTTTGCTGCGTTAGCAGCTTTTACCATAAATGGCACCAGGTACTTTACATCCTCGGATTTTTTTGGGTCTGCACCGATTATACGCACTAATCGTGTAATATCACTTTCAAGCCTTGCTCTTAACCCCTGATAGACTTCTTCGCCTGTCGTTGTCGCTGGATGTAATCCCATCTGTCGAAGATTTTCATGAGCTTTTGCAACGATATCACCAATCAGTTTTGTATCCGCGCCAGTACGTCCACTGGCGTGTTCAAGCTGACGTAGTGACTCAGAGAAAAGCGGCTCTTCAGCATCTAATAAGTCCCGTAAAAACTTTGCCATTTAAAACTGCCTCTCCTTGATTGGCATGTCGTGTAGCACCACGCCGGAATACAAAATTCCCTCTTTCGCGCCGATTTTTGTGACGACAGAAGTCGAGTTTGCGCTGGCAAACACCATTGCGTCTTTTAATGTCTTGCCTTGCGCCCACTGACTAAGGAACCCTGACCCAAACGCGTCGCCGCCACCTGTTCGATCAACCACCGGAACATCTTCGTACATGCCTGCTTCAATTATCGTTTTGCCATCGGTTGCCCATGCGCCGTGTGGACCATCAGAGACAATCACTATTGGGCAATAGTGATGGGCGTGACGCACTAGTTCTTCCATACTTTCACCAGTTACAATTTGCATTGCCTCTTCTTTATTGACCGCCAAGATTTCAACATCTTCTAATACTGTTCGTAATTTTGCTGCTTCCTTTAATTCAGCGCCAGATGGGTTGAGCATCACTTTGACGCCATGTTTTGCCGCATGGGTAATCACCTTTTCTAATAGCTCCATGTCACCAAGTGCGGAAAGATACAGCCAGTCACCTGTTTCGATGATGCTAAAATCAAGATCACGAGACGTTGAGGCTACTTTTGTGCCTTTATAGTTAAGAATCGTTCGCTCTCCACCAGCCAGCATGAGGATCACCGAGTAACTAGCGTGATAGTCTTCTTTCTGGACGACGTACTTGGTATCAACGCCATCACGATCAAGTTCCTGCAAGATTGCTTCACTCGCCACATCTGTTCCGATACACCACATGTAGCGGCTGTGCAGCCCTTGACGAGCAAATGTCACAGCCGCATTAGTCACGTTTCCACCGGTTGAAAACACGACGTCATCAAGGTCTAACTTCTGCCCGACCGGAAGCTGATCATAGACAACACCTTTTGTGATCTGCTGCTTAAAAGATTTCGAACTTTTAACGAACACGTCTTGGGTGGCTTTTCCTATTGTGATAATAGTTATGTGAGATGAAGCGGACATAAATTATACAACTGCTTTTCCCGCACTTCCAAACGCGTTGATTTTTTCTTCAACGACGGCTTGTACGGCACCATACACCTGAGGCATTAACTTAACAACGGCATATTCATCAGGGTGTTCAGCCAGCACTTTTTCAAGTTCTGTACGGAACGCATAGCGCATATCGCTGTTGATATTGATTTTACTCACACCGATTCGAGCTGCTGCTTCGAACTGTTCAAGTGGCGTACCACTCCCACCGTGAAGACTGATGTGACAGTCAACTGCCTCACGAATGCGTTGGAGAAGCTCTAGATCGAGTACTTTTGGCACCGGATATTTGCCGTGAAGATTGCCGATTGCAGCCGCAAACGTATCAATACCAGTGGCATCAACAAATGACTTCGTGCCTTCAGGAGTTGAGAAGGTTTTTTTAATTTCTTCATAATCAATGACTTCGGTGTGGACATTGCTACTACCACCAAAGTAATGTGGTTCGCTTTCAACCAATGCACCCGTAAACTTCGCATAGGCGACGACTTCTTTCGTCTTTTCAATGATTTCTTCCGTCGTCGCGTCGTGGTTTGCCTGAGAGATGTCGATATGAATAAACTCAAAGCCTACGTCGATTGCACGCTTACAATCTTCAACGGTTGGACTGTGATCGAGGTTGATGTATATCTCAATACCATACTGTACTTTGTAGTTGTCAACCATGTCGCGAATGTTTTCAAGTCCTAGCGCTTTTACTTCCCCGTCACTTACCTCCACCAAGACTGGCGCGTTCAGCTTTTGTGCCGCCTGGGCAATCGCAATAAGTGTTTCTTGGTTATCAATATTAAATGCACCGACAGCGAAGTGTTGCTGGCGAGAGCGCTGCATTAAATGACGTGCCCGCGTTGTATTATCGCGGATTTCTCGAATTGATAGTCCCATTATGTGTACGCCCCCTACTTATTCTTGCTTGTTATCGATTAGTATAGCACTTATGCTAGAAAAGTTAATTACTCCGCCGTGCTTGCCCGCTCTTGATGATAGCGGGGCGTCACGTCGCACCACATTTTTATCGCTTCTGCCATTTGTTCACCCGTCAAGCCGATCGATGTCAAGATTTCTTTTGGATCACCAGATTCACCGAAACGATCTTGGACACCAAAACGACGCACGGGCATTGGCAACTTGTCAGAAAGCAGTTCCGCAATCGCGCTGCCAAAACCGCCGGCAATTTGTGCTTCCTCTGCTGTAATAACGCGACCAGCTTTCTTGACTGATTGCAGAATAGTTGTTTCGTCAAGCGGCTTGATGGTTGGAACGTGAATGACTTCGGCGTTCACACCTTGTTCAGCCAATATTTTCGCTGCAAGGAGCAGTTGATATGTCATGGTTCCTGTTCCCATAAGCGCAACGTCAGCGCCTTCTTTGAGGACGTAAGCTTTACCGATTTCAAATGGTGATTCTTCCAGACTAAATATGGGTGTTTTTTCACGAGTGAGTCGAATGTAACTAGGCTGACCGTTTTCAGCAATCGCTCTGGTTGCTTTCTCGGCTTCGATGGCATCACCCGGCGCAACGACAACCATCCGTGGTAGGACGCGCATCAGGGCAATGTCTTCTAACATCTGGTGTGTTGCGCCATCTTTGCCTGTGTAAATACCAGCGTGTGAGCCGACTATCTTTACGGGTTGGTTATTCAATGTCACGGTTGTACGAATTTGTTCCCAGTTTCGTCCTGGACTAAATGCCGCATAGCTACTAGTAAAAGGGATCTTGCCGGCCCGCGCCATGCCGCTGGCAACCGTCACAAGATTTTGTTCAGCTATACCCACTTCAATAAAACGTTTTGGAAATGCTTCCTTAAATAAGTGCATCTGCGTACTTTCAGTCAGGTCCGCGCACAGCGCAACAACAGCTTCATTAGCCTCACCCGCCGCTTTCAAGCCACGTCCGAAGCCAGCGCGAGTTGGGTCAAATTTCATAGCATCACTGAATAAACTTGGATCTAACGGATACGTCATATACCAGATCCTTCATGAATAATTGTACCGTCAAGTGTTCTTAGTTTTTCAAGGGCAATTCGAGCTTGATCGGCTTTTGCGGGCGATCCAGAAATATCTTGTAGCCCTGGAGGTGTTCCATGCCAACGGTAATCGTATTCCATAAAATCGACGCCTTTGCCTGGAATCGTATGTGCAATAATGACTGTTGGTCGGTTGGACATCGCTCGTCCTTGACTAGCGGCATCAATAATACTTTCAATATTGTGACCATCAATTTCGATCACGTGCCAGCCAAATGACTCCCATTTACCTTTCAGGTCTTCAAGTGGCATAACTTCTTCGGTTGTTCCATCGATTTGTATATTGTTTCGGTCAATAAAAGCTATCAATTTTCCAAGCTTGTATTTCCCTGCAAACATCGCTCCTTCCCAAATATTACCTTCGTCAAGTTCACCGTCGCCCATACATACGTATACAAAACGATGCTTTATCTCATCAATATACTGCAACGTGTAGGCGTAGCCTGCCGCTTGTGAAAGACCGCTTCCCAATGGACCACTTGTATTCTCTAGACCGGGCAGACGCTCCCTTTCTGGATGACCTTGAAGGCGACTGCCAAAGGCGCGAAGGGTGACTAATTCTTCTTTAGGGAAAAACCCCGCTTCTGCCATCGCAGCGTATTGAACAGGAACAGTATGACCATTACTGAGAAAGAACATGTCACGATCTGCCCACTCTGGTTCGCTGGGACGAATATTTAAGATACTAAAGTAAAGCGCTGCCATAAGGTCAGCCATGCCTAATGGACCAGCACTATGTCCACTGCCAGCCTTTTGCAGCATCGTAATAATATCTTCGCGAATCGCATTGGCTTTTTTCTGTATTTGGGGTATGGTTAATTTTATGTCCATTTAAATAACTCCGTGCTTATTGATTTCTTTGGTCAGCACGTTATATATTTCGGCTGGGTCGTCGACATCTGAAATAGCACTGCCAACGTTCAGCACGTTGACATTTCCCTGTGCTAATGTATACGCATTTTCTATATTTACTCCGCCGTCCCAGCCAATTTCAACCGCAGGGTTAATCGCTTTTATAAGACGAATTTTTTCTAGTTGCATCAGACTCGCCGTTCCACCATTCTTGCCTAGTTCGCCAGAAAAAATCATGACATGGTCAACCAATTTAATCACATCTGCAAGGGTTGACGGAACAGTTGTTTTTAGCAGTGCAACGCCAGCTTTGATGCCAGCTGCTTTAATTTGCTGCACCAGGGCGGCGCGGTCTTCTTTAATTTCAGCATGAAAGATAATAAGGTTTGGCTTCAAATTCAGTAACCCATCGATATGTTCGCTGGGCCGCGAAACCATTGCATGAATATCTACTTCCCATTCTTTTGGCCAGTATAGCTGCGCTTCTCCAAGTAAGAACGCTGGCGTAAATTCACCGTCGCTAATATCGATATGAACACGTTTGGCGAAAGGACTCAATCTATCAACCGACGCCTTATACTCGTCGAGTGTTTCCGTTAAAATTGTTGGTGCCACTATTGCCATACTCTACCTATCACTTTATAGCTCGTCTATCTCTGCGTTACGACGTTTAAAACGAACGGCTGAGGCAAAGGGGGTATTGAGCCATGTTTCGATAATACCTTGCCATGTACCTGCTTCGTTTTCCAACATGCGTGATGGCAGTGCCAGGACATTACTGTCGTTATCGTTACGCGTCATTTTGGCTTCAAACGCATCCCACACCACACTTGCCCTGATACCCTTAAAACGATTTGCTGCCATAGCCATCCCTTGACCACCACCGCATAGTAAAATTGCCCTCGCTTCGCCCTCCTCTTCGCCCAGTACTTTTAGAGCGGCGGCTTGTGCGAATTGAGGGAAATCGTCATCAGGATCAAGTTGTTCATCACCAACGTCTTCAACGTCGTATCCACGCTTTACAAGATACGCAAAAACTTTTTCCTTCAAATGGAATCCGTTGTGATCACTGCCCAAAAAAATTTTCATAACTTCTTTCTTATAACAAGCAGGCTGCCTATTACTTCAACGTCTTTCCCACGTCAGCAACTAATTCAACCAGGCGGTGAGAGTACCCCCATTCGTTGTCATACCACACCATGATCTTTGCAAGGTTTCCGCCCACAACTTTTGTCAGCAGCAGGTCAACAACACCAGAGTGACTGTTACCGATGTAATCATGACTAACAAGTGGCGCTTCACTGACACCAAGTATTCCTTGGTAAAACGGCTCTCTAGCGGCTTTCTTGAAGGTTTCGTTAATTTCTTCAACGGTTGTGTCGCGGCTAAGAAGCACCGTCACGTCACTGATCGAAACAACTGGCGTCGGTACGCGAATACTAAGGCCATCGAACTTCCCAGCCAACTGTGGCAGTGTTTTCGTCACAGCTATTGCAGCACCAGTTGTTGTTGGAACGATGTTTTCGGCAGCATTTCGTCCTTCACGAAGATCTTTTGCTGGTGCATCCTGTAGGACTTGACTGGCAGTGTAACTATGAACAGTCGTCAGGAGCGATTTCTCAACACCAAACTCGGCATCAATGATCGCCATCACCATACCGACAGAATTAGTTGTACAACTCGCATTGCTGATGATATGCGACGCACCTTCAATCACATCTTCGTTCGCACCGAGTACAATTGTGTCAACACCGTCACTTTTTGATGGCCCACTAATAACAACACGCTTTGCACCAGCGTTAATATGAAGCTCAGCTTTCTCTTTTTCGGTGAATCGTCCGGTTGATTCGATAACGATCTCAACCTCCAGATCGCCCCATGGCAGTGCAGCTGGGTCTTTTTCTGCCAGCACCTTGATACTCTGACCATCAACGATGATGCTGGTTTCGTCGTAGCTAACAACGTGCTTGTAGGCACCGTAATTACTGTCGTGTTGTAATAAGTAGGCTAATGTTTTTGTATCTGTGAGATCGTTAATAGCGATAATTTCGAGGTCACTGCGGTCGAAAGCAATCTTAAATGCATTACGTCCAATACGCCCGAACCCGTTTATACCGATTTTTGTCTTGCTCATGTTGACATTATCCCCCATCCTACACAGTTAAGTCAATAATCATAACCTTTTTAGTATATACGCTGACCTTGCAAAGTCAAAGAAATTACTACTGTCGTTTCATACTGACAAACGCTAAAATTGTTCGTATACTAATAGAACGATGAACAAAAGTGAGTTACTTGAGAAGGCGGCTCCACACTACGAGGAAGAGGAGATCCTCGAAATCGCTCATGCCATCGATGTTGCCACACTAGCGCATAACGGACAAAAAAGAAAAAGCGGTGAACCATACATCATTCATCCACTTTCGGTTGCTGGCACTCTGATTGATTGGGGTATGGACATCGATAGTGTCCTTGCGGGAGTACTGCACGATACGGTTGAAGATACTGATGTGATACTTAATCAACTTGAAACGTTGTTTGGAAAAAACGTTGCATTCTTAGTCGATGGTGTCACAAAGGTTTCACAGGCACGAGCCGGTATGCAGGATCTTTCTACCTATCTTCCCCAAACCAAAGACAATCTTTCAAAACTTTTGATTGCTGTCGGACAAGATGTGCGCGTTATTATCATCAAACTTGCCGATCGGTTACATAATTTGCAAACCCTTCAGCATATGCCGCACGACAAGCAAGTCAAGATCGCCCGTGAGAGTCTTGAAGTCTTTGGGCCAATGGCTGACCGCCTTGGTATGGGGCGAGTTCGCATGGAAATCGAAGAGTTAGCTTTTAGCTATCTTGATCCCGTTGAATTTAAAAAAATGCGCAATCTCATACGAAAACGACTCGGGAAAAGCACGCGTAAACTCGGGATCATCCGTGAAGAAGTTTCTAAAGCCTTACACCGCGAAAAAGTAGAATTTGAAATAAATGGGCGTGTAAAAAGCATTTATAGCTTACATAAAAAGCTTGCCAAGGTACAGGGAAATATCGATGATATTTATGACCTTATGGCACTTCGCATCATTGTCGAAACAAAGGAAGAGTGCTACCGGGTACTCGGTGTGCTTCATGCACTATACCAGCCCATGATTACACGTATTAAAGATTATATCGCCATCCCAAAACCAAACGGATATCAAAGTCTGCACACTACCGTCATTACACCAACCAAACAAATTATTGAATTTCAGATCCGGACGTACGATATGCACGAATTTGCTGAACGCGGTCTTGCCGCCAGTTTCCATTACCATGAACAAAAAAGCTCGAAGGATTACATACAAGCTAAAAAAAGTACAATTCTGCCGACACATATGCAATGGATTAACCAACTTCAAGAAGTTGCCAACAAACTTCGTAGCGGCGAAACCATTACGACCGATCAATTAAACGTCGATCTTTTTGGTGATCGCATATTCGTGTATTCACCAAAAGGTGATATTTATAATCTGCCAGAAGGTGCCTTGCCGCTTGATTTTGCTTACCTTGTACACAGTGACATCGGTAAGCATGCCAATGGTTTCCGTGTCAATGGTATGATTCGTCCCTTTAACGAACCCCTTCAGAATGGTGACATCGTCGAAGTCATGACCAAAAAAAGTAGTGCCCCAAAGCAAGCCTGGCTCGACCAAGTCACCACCACACACGCACGCAACAAACTCCGCGCCCAACTTCGTCAATTAGGTGTCATCGCCGGTATCAGCCACGCTGCTGCAATTATTCGCAATAAAACCATGCACAAGAAAGAAAAATAGTGGACCCGATTGTTGCCATCTCAACTGTAGCGGATGGAAGTATGTATAACCGCAATAATCCTTTGGATTCAGATGTCATTAAAAACCGTCAGACATTTTTCAAAAAGTTTGGTATCACACTTGATCAAGCCACACCTTTAAAAGTGGCGTATAACACTGAAAACTTTTGCCGTTACACCGATGTCACTACACCGATCACATTTCATGCCATGCACGCTAATTTCGTCCCGCCTTATGACGGTATCGTGACCACCAAAACTGGTCACGCGTTATATCTTCCGCTCGCTGACTGCGTCGGCGCGACCTTTTACGATCCAATTCACCACGTTTTGGGACTTGCTCACTTAGGCCGTCACAGCCTCGAACAACAAGGCGGACGAAAATTCGTGGAGTATTTGCACCTCCACTTTCACTGTGATCCTAATACCCTAAAGGTTTGGCTGGGACCAGCACCGGGGAAAGACGTCTACCCAATTTGGAAACTTGAACATAAAGGCATGAAGGAAGTAACGTTCGAACAATTGTATGCTGCTGGCATTCTTCAGGAAAACATTTTCGATAATCCAGCCGAGACAGATAAAGATCAGCGTTATTATTCTTATAGTGAATTTTTAAAAGGTAACCGTGCTGTTGATGGTGATCACGTGATGATCACCATGATGCGCTAACATGATGACCTAAAGTAAGCCGCTATGCTCAATTAATTCAACCACGTGCGGCGAGCCAATAATAAATAAACTTCGTTCGACACCCTTTTTATCATCAAACGGCAGCATAACTGCGCCAGCTTCTTCGCAGATGAATACACCAGGCGCATTGTCGTGCAAGCCTCTAGCTATTGTAAAATTTATAATGCCATCAATCTTACCTTCTGCTAACATCATGTATGCATGACCTGAAGCCCCAATAGGCAACATTGTTCGAATCCTCAATTGACTCAACGCTTCCTGAATATGACCGAAGCGTCTACGTGTTAACGAGTACATAAAGAGATTACCTTGATCGCGCAGCGTATTGATCCATATTGGTGTGCCATTTTTATAAGCACCTTGACCTTTTATGGCTGTATATAAGAAATCATTTAAAAAGTCATATACGACCGCTGCGATGACGTAGCCATCATGCACCAAGGCTGCCATATTCGTACTAAAAGGTAGTCCACGTATAAAACTGGACGTTCCATCAATCGGATCTACCAACCAGTACGTGTCCGCGTTGCCCGATCGACCTGTTTCCTCACCCTCAAAACCCATTTCTGGAAATGCTTTCGCTAAACGATCTCTCAAAGTTTGTTCAACTTTGACGTCATACACTGTCACAGGGGAAAGATCTGACTTATTAGTGTTTTCAACATTACCAAACACGCTCAATAATTCTTTGCGAAACTCTTTAAAAACAGACACAACAAGCGCCTGCGAGTCTACAATTTGTTTATCGGCTAGCGTCACCCTTTGGTGTTCCAGCGCTCGATAGATTCGTGAATCACAGCCTTCGCTTCTTCTACGTCGCCCCAACCTCTCACAATCGTTGTCCCCGGCTTTTTTAGGTCTTTATAGTGATTAAAGTGAAATTCAATTTGGTTCAATAGTTGCTTCGGAAGGTCTTTCAGCGAATTGACAGCATTGCCAGTACTGCGATCATCAGCCGGAACAAACACGATTTTATCATCGACTTCGCCGTCATCTTCAAACCTCATCACACCAATGATTTTGGCTTCAAGGAAAATACCAGTAGGAAGCGGATCTGCTGTAATTACTAGCGCATCAAGTTCATCGCCATCTTCGTCGAGTGTTTGTGGAATGAACCCATAGTTTGTCGGCTTGCCAAAAATAGCCGGTTCAACACGATCAAGTTGAAATATCCCTAACTGACGATTCCACTCAATTTTATTGTTGCTGCCAGTTGGAATTTCAATGACGACATGTGCGGTGCCATCATCAATATTACCGGGTGTTAAAATTTTGTTAAAGTCTGCCATCATATTCTCCTCTTTCTTTTACCTGTATTTTATCAGTTTTTAGCGAAGTATGTGCTAGTTTCATATAAGACAGTTTATAATCATAATCAAATGAATATGAAATTAGTCCTGCCTCCTGATTATATTGCGCAGGCGTCCAAACTTACTAAGAAAGCAAAGAAACGCATCTACCTCATTGCGATGGTAATTGCAGATCATCCTGCGACGCATGAATTAATGATTGAGTTAGAACACGCAGCGCAGCGCGGCGTGACTGTTACGGTGACGGCTGACATTTTTACCTATGGAGAAGTAAGTGGCGGATTCTTGCCACTGAAATATTACAGCCCCGGCGTTAAAGCAGTCAATCACATGGTAAAAAGATTAAAGGCTGCCGGTGTAACATTTCTTTGGTTAGGACGTGGGCATATGACGCTACTAAATGGTCGTACCCACAGTAAATGGTGCGTGATTGATGATGAATGCTTTGTTTTTGGTGGTGTCAATATCTACCAAGCAGGCGTCGCCGAAAATGCTGACTATATGTTTAGAGTGAATAATAATCGTTTGGCTGATCGCCTTGTGTATGAACAAGAACGCATTGCAAAAGCGGAACGAGCATCGACAAATTACCCAAGCGTCTCCTACGAGTTAGATAAAAATTCTGTGCTGATTGACGGTGGTATTATCGCTCATTCAGTGATCTATAGACGTGCCGTTGAGCTCGCGAAAGAAGCAAAAAGCATTATTTTTGTTTCGCAGTACTGTCCAACCGGAAAACTAGCCCGAATCTTTAAAGGTAAGCAAGTGGAGCTCTATTTTAATCGACCAGAACAAGCAAATTCATTAAACAAAGTCCTGATTCGCATAAGCATGCTCACGAGTGGCTTTATAACAAACTACAAAAACGATGCGTATCTCCACGCAAAATTTATTATTTTTACAATGACAGACGGTACTCGAATTGCTATAACCGGATCACATAACTTTGCATTCACTGGTGTTTTATTAGGAACGCGTGAAATCGCGCTTGAAACTTCCGACCCCAACATTATTGATCAACTGCAGAGTTTTTACGAGCAGTACGTGAAAACTTAAAACGCCTGTTATTACTCCCCTTGGGAAGGGTCGCGGTTATAATCTTCAAGATATTCACGAATAGAGAGTGCAGCGGACGCTCCCTCACCAACTGCACTCGCAATCTGCATCGTGGCGCCACTACGCACGTCACCACTCGCAAAAACACCTTTTATATTGGTACGAAGCTGCTCGTCGGTCTTTATCAGTCCGCGGGCATCAAGCTCAATACCACTACCTGCAAGGAACTGCGTGTTGGGTAGTAAACCGACAAACACAAATACGCCATCAGTATCAAATGTGATTGGTTCGTTCGCTTTTATGGCTTTCACGGCGGTCACATGTCCATCAGTCGCGACAATTTCTTGAGTTGTCGTTTGCACATGAACGGTCACTTTTCCTGCTTCAACAAATTTCTGCATGTCGCGCTGCAAAACATCGCTTGCTTTGACCTCGCTGCGAACCAGCAGGTCAATATGTGAGGCATACCGAGTTAAAAAAAGTGCTTCTTGGAAGGCGGAATTTCCCCCACCAATGACTACTAATTTCTTGTCACGATAAAAAGCACCATCACAAGTTGCACAGTAATGAACTCCACGACCGTATAGCTCAGTTTCGCCCGTAATGCCAATTTTTTTGTAATCACTCCCAGTTGCAATTAAAACGACCTTTGCTTTTACTTCTTTCCCATCGACAACGATGACTTTATACTCACCAGCATCACGGAGTGAAGTTACATCGCCGAATTCAATCTGTGCGCCAAAACGTTCGGCTTGTTTTTCGAGTTGACCTGCTAGTGTTAATCCTTCAACGCCTTCAGGAAATCCAGGGTAGTTGTCGACAACATCAGTGATGGCAGCTAATCCGCCGATCGTACTTTTTTCATACAATGTCGTCTCAATATCTTCGCGGGTTGTGTAAATGGCAGCTGCTAGTGAACTGGGGCCTGCCCCAATCATGACTACTTCTTTGACACCGTCGGACTCTTTGATAGAATGCTCCATATATTATCCCTCTATATTACTATACTTTGTAAAGTATACCCCAGCTACTTGCTATTATTTTGCTGTTGTCGTTGAATTATCAATCGAGCGAATCACCACAATAAATTGCAGCGGTGCGTTTGGTGGGATGACACCTGATCCAGCTGGACCGTATGCTTGATCGGCAGGGATCGTCAATTTGACTGTACTGCCTACTCGCTGGCCTGCCAATCCATCAGTCCAGCCTTTAATAACCGAGCCGAGAGATAGCGTTATCGGTGTATCCTTATTGACATCCTTCTTCATAGAACTATCAAAAATTTTACCGTCGCTTGTCCACCCGAAGTAACTAGCGTTAATTGAATCTGTAGCTTTTACTTCATTACCGGTACCTGATACAAGAATTGTTTTTTGTAGTGCAGTGACAGTTGCTGGGTTAAATGCTTCCGCATTATAGCCAGTTAATGGAAGAGAGTTGTCTGCATTTGCTTGCGCCTGAAGTTTTGCCTGGGCCTGCTGGGCAGCCAGCTGGCTCTGTGTACTTGCAGCAGTTTTCGCAGCTTCCTTCGCATTATTATCATTTGCAATGATCACTACAATGAATGATCCGATCGTCCCGACAGTCAAAACGACTGCAATAATCCAAATGCCAATTTGCTGTGCTCGCGTTGTACTTGTTGCCATTTATATTACCTTTCCCTTCGTTGCAGTCGTTATGTTTTCGGTCACCTCTGCCATGATTTTACGTACTTCGTCACTCGTCAATGTTTTCTCGTATGATCCAAGGGTAAATCGCAGCGTAATATTCTTGGTTTCACCTGATATTGGTTGATAGATATCGAGCGGCGTTACACTCACCCGAATCGTTACATCAGCCTGTGCAATGTTTGCGGCATCATATATTTTTTGATACGTCATATCGCTTGCAACTTGAAATGTCACGTCCCGACTCGTTCCTGGATATTTACTGAGCGGTACGTAACGACTAGCAACATCAGTTGCTACTTTTTGTAATGCCGTCGGGAAGATCTCAAACCCTGCAATTATGTCGGGTAGCTTCAATGCTTTTTGTACAGATTTTTTAAACTCACCAACCACTCCGATGAATTCATGCGTTTTCACGTCCCAAACAGTAGCACTCCGTTTTGGTTCGAAGGGTTGCAACAACGAATCATCAGTATCAACCTTACCTTCTAGCGTTTCATATACGAATTCAATACCAAGTTCGTTCGCAATGTAATTCAGGTAACGTTTTGCTTGGTAGAAGGCAGCTGCTTGAGCCTTTTTTTGAGATGCAATCACAAAGCCAAGTCCATCACATTCTTTTGGCACGTTCTCTTCAGTCAGCCCGGCACGTTTTGAGTGAAATTTATTGAATTCGAACAATGCAAAGTGATCAAATCCTGCTTTGATGTTGGGATGAATATGAGTGAGCAAGCTTGGAACAATACTTTGACGATAATACTGGAGGTCGGGGCTCATACTGTTTGTCAGGCGATACGCACTGTCTGGGTTTTGTCCGGCTTTTCGCATGATATCACCATGAATAAAGCTATACGTCAGTACTTCGTTTGCACCAGCCCGAACCAGCAATCCTCGTATCTTTGCACGGAGTACGTCAAAATCGCTTGGGCGGACTGCGGTAAAATCACGTGACGGCAGGACGGGACTAATGAGATCAAATCCGCTTAGTCGCCCAACTTCTTCAATAATGTCTTCTGCGATATGAATATCATTTCGCCAGTAAGGCACAGTGATGCTAATGTCTGTACCGCTCACTTCGACGTCGAACTCGACATTGTGAAGTATGTCCTGAATATCAGATGAGCTAAACTTTGTACCCAGCGTTTCATTCACCACTGAAGCTTGAAGCGTCACAACAATTGGGTCATGCATGCCTGGATACGCATCGACAATATCACTCGCGACGACAGCACCTGCAAATTGTCTCATCATCTTAGCCGCTTCAACAAGCACTGGCGCGCCGAGTGGAGCCGGAATCCCTTTCGTGAGCCGTGTGATTGATTCACTAAAGATACCGTGACGCATTTGAACGGCACGAAGTTTATATAAGTTAAATGTTGCTGATTCAAGCAGGATGCGTTTCGTGTGTATATCGACTTCTGTATCCGCACCACCCATTGCACCCGCTAGGCTGACTGCCGTTTCACCGTTTGCAACGACAATATCATCAGGACTTATATCAATTGTTCTGCCATTTAACAGGGTGAGTGTTTCACCCTCTCGTCCTGACCGAACGTGGATATCAATCTTGCCATTGTTCACAGCCAGTAATTTATCGTAATCAAAGGCATGGAGTGGTCGTCCGGCAAGGAGAAGCATATAGTTCGTGACATCAACAACCGCACTAATCGGCCGAATACCACTCCGTGCGAGATAGGTTTGCATCTCAAGTGGTGATGTAGCGGGTTCATTGACACCAGACAAAACAACTGCCTGGAAACGATCAGACAGTGCTGGATCATCAATCGTGACTAACGGTGTTTCAACCGATCGATCTGAAGTAATGTTGGGATTAACATTATCAAGCCAAGCTGGCGTCGTAAACGCTTTCCCTTGAATCCCGGCAACTTCACGAGCAAACCCAATAATTCCAAATACATCAGGACGGTGCGTCAGTGATTTATTTTCAATATCAAGAAGGTAGTCATTTAATTCGTATAGTTCAGCAAAACTGGTACCTGGCGCCGCGTCTTTATCAACCACCACAATACCATTGTGATCGTCATACAAATCGAGCTCTTTAGCGCTTGCCAGCATACCGTTACTTTTAAAGCCGCGAAGTTCACGCACGCCTAATACAAACGGCTCTTTTGTTCCTAATGTTTCGGGGACAGTGCTTTCTGGGGGTAACCACGCTGCCAGCATGCCCGTCGTAACGTTTGGCGCCCCGCAAACGACTTGAATCAGTCCATTTTCATCACGCGTCACCTGTTGTAACTTACCGCCATCATCAATTTTGGTGAGGTTTAAATGATCAGAGTCTGGCACTGGACCGCATTCGACCACCTTTACAACAATTACATCTTTGTATTTTTCAGCCAAATCCTCAACCTTTTCGATTTCAACCAGACGCGAGCCGATCAGCTCAGTTAATTCCTGAATCGACACATCAATATCAGTAAATTTTTTCAACCAGTTTACGGAAATGATCATGCAAATTTCCTTAAAAAAGAAAGTTTTGCGGATTCAAAATAACGAAGATCCTCGATACCATATTTTAACATTACCAAACGTTCCACTCCGCCACCCCAAGCGAAGCCGCGATATGTCGCTGGATCAATGCCTGCTTCTTTTAAAACATTAGGGTGAATCATACCGCATCCTAACATTTCTAACCATTCACCTGGCTTACCGCCAAGCACAGCTGGCTTTTCAATGGCAAATTCAAGTCCCGGCTCAACAAACGGAAAATAAGCTGGTTGTGTTTTGATGCGTAAGGGCTGGTCGTAATAGACTTCAAAAAAACTACGAAGTGTTCCGAGCATGTTACCAAGTGTTGCGTTTTGGCTGACGAACACACCTTCAACTTGATAAAAAGTGTGTTCATGTGTTGCATCAATATCTTCATTACGAAACACCCTACCGTAACTAATTGCGGCAATCTGTCCGCCTGCATCAAGCTTGTCTTTACCCGCTTTTAGAATACGGTGTTGCATCGTACTTGTATGTGCCGGTGGAATAAAGCCTTCTTCCGTTCGAAATGTATCATAACCATCACGTGCGGGATGATTGTCAGGAAAATTCAATGAACCAAACATATGATAATCGTCGTCGATTTGTCGAGATTCGACTGCTTCAAAGCCCATGCGCGTAAAGATATCAATCACATTGGCCAGTTCGGTCATCAATGGGTGTGCCGATCCTTCATGTGTCGGTAAAAACTCGGGTTGCGAGCTATTGACATCCCACGGTGCAGTCACATCAAGTGTTTTGATATCGACACTTTCCAGTTCATGAGCCCGTGCTTCGACCGCGGCTTGCACCGCTTGTTTTAGTTCGTTAACGGCTTTTCCGTACGGACCTTTTTCTTCAGGGCTGAGTGATCCAATTGTGCTGTATAAATTTTTAAATTCTGGTGCACGCAAAATGTCGCCAGGTGTTTCACTTGTTTTTACCCGCTCCAAAAATTGCAGACGCATAGAATCTAAATCATGACTTGGCATAACTAGTCGTTATTATACGCTAAAAGTGCTTTCGTCGTAACCCTGAAGCATAGCAATTATTTTGCCGTTTTTATGATTAAGAAAATTGCAACCGCAACGATAAGAATTCCAATAACAACCCATACCCCTAACAACTTATTGCTTGCTTTTGTACCTTTAATATACTGTGAGTCGTTCACGCCATCTGGTAACTTTGTTTCCTCGGCTTTTTTTCGCGCCCGCTCCTGTAGTTCAGTCGCCAGGCGTTGCTGCAATTCTGATCGTTTTTCGTCTTGTCGTACAAATAGTGCCATATGTATCTACTATAACATTAGTTCTTAGACTTTTCGTTTATGTTATACTGTAACCATGTTGACTATAAGGAGGGAAACATATGGCTACAAAGAAAGCCGCTTCGACAACTAAAAGAAACGCTGCAGCGAAGAATACATCTTCTGCTTCAGCAAAAACAACTAAAACGACCGTTACGACAGCTCCTGCCGTTGCAACGAGCAGCACATTCTCTGGGCACCTCCAGGCATCTGTTCGTTCAGTAGCACTTTGGCGCGCACTTGGCGCGGAACTCGTTGGAACATTCCTACTTGCTGGCGTGGTCATCGCCGGTCAAGGTCAGCCAATATTCGTGCTCTTTGCACTCATTGGTATCGTATTAACACTCGGTGCGATTTCTGGATCACACGTTAATCCGGCTATTACTATTGGTGCCCTCGTCACGCGCCGCATTGGCTGGTTACGAGCAATCGGGTACATTATTGTCCAGAGTCTTGGTGCTGCGCTCGCGTATGTCATACTTAGCGGCTTTATCGGCGGGGCAAACTCGGTCAGTGCACAAGCTGCCGCATACGGACAAACAGCTCCAACGTTATTTGCAGCAGCAGACATTGCAAAAATTAGCGGCAAAGAATGGTACATCTTCTTTGCTGAACTCACTGGTGCTGCAATCCTCGGACTTGCTTACGCTAACGCTTCACGCGTGACACGTGACAAACTTGCTGGTGCGTTCACAATCGGACTTGGCGTCTTTACGGCCCTCATGATTGCTGTTAGTGCGGCAAGTTACGTTGGTGCAACCGCTGTCATCAACCCTGCTGTAGCAATTGCCCTTCGCGCATACAGTTGGGCGAACATTTGGCCGTTTGCAATTTACGCACTTGCGCCGGCAATTGGTGCTGTCGTAGGATTTGTTGTCTATGACCTACTTCGCGGTCGCAACGTCGTCGAGTAGACAAATATAACGTTCACACTAAGTACCTCGCAGTGACCATGCGAGGTACTTTATATAGCATAACGTGCGGATGTGACACATAGGCTGGTTAATCTTCGATAAGAGGCTTTTCAATAAGGAGTGCTTCAATACTTTTGTCGGTACCTGCAATCTTAACAACATCGGTATCTATCTTACCGAGTTCTTTGTGGGCATTATTGTAATGGCCGACCGTCGTTCCAAGTGAATGTCCAAGTTTAGACATGAAACTATCAAAAGCTGCGATATGTCGTCCAAGTTTTCCCACCTGAATTTGAATATCTTTTGCCTGTTCTTCGATTTGAAGACTACGGAGCCCCTGCAGGACGGTTTGAAGATATGCCATAAAGCTGGTTGGACTAACGATAATCACCTGTTTTTCGCGAAACGCATATTCAATCAGATCTCGTGCCGATGACCCAGTTCCCACATCGCCAATCAAAAGATCGTAGTATAAAGATTCACTGGGAATAAACATAAATGCAAAGTCCATAGTTTTTTCAGCCGGTATAATATATTTGCTCGTCTCATCTATACGCATCTTCAAATCAGTGCGGACTTTCTTCAACCACTCTTCACGCTCAGTTTTCGTGGCGGCAGAAACCATACGGTTGTAGTTCTCGAGACTAAACTTGCTATCCACCGCAAGGACAAGTCCCTTATCAAGAAACACCACTGCGTCCGCAACGTTTCCAGTCTTAAATGCATACTGCATCTGATAGTTTTTTGACGGCAGAATGTTTGCAAGCACAGATTCAAGATAGTATTCTCCAAATACGCCGCGTTGCTTTGGATTCTGCAGGACGTTTTGAAGGGTTTTCAGTTCATCCGCGACATCAACAACCCGGCGATTTGTTTCATCTAGCTTGGCTAGACGCTGCGTCACGTCGCTGACTAATTTTGCACTCTCTGTGAGTTGTCGTTGCATTGAGCTCTGCATGTTTGTGGTACTGCGCTCCAATGTGTCACCAAGAGTTTTTTGTAAACTTGCTATCGTACGATTTAATTCTGTGACATCTGTTTTCAACATCTCAACGCCGTTGCCGTTATCTTTTGGCTTTACATCGCGCATACGCTGAGTGATAACAAATAGGACAGCTCCAAATCCGACAACGACGACGAGTAACATCACCAACAAGACTATTTCCATATCTCTAGTATAGCAAAAGCCATAAGAATAAAGGACCCTCGCCTGTAGGATCCTTTATATAAAAACTTTATATTACTTTTTTGGTGGTTCGTCCTGAGTGTTATCGGGTCTAAACCATGGATTTGTTACCGGTTCCTCCTCAGACACTTTTGGTGACGACGTCGAATCTTCGGTTACCTGTGTTCCTTCTGGTCCTCCGGGCTCTCCAGGAGCTGATACAGTCGTGATGGTTGGCTCGTCCTGTGGTTGTAAGGTTGACGATGGCGCTGTTTGTGTCGGGGTAGCAACTGGTGCGGTAACAATCGGTGGTCCAACTGTTGGACTATGTTGTAAGACAGCAACGGTTTGCTTTCCAACACCTGTACCAACCGCTTGAACCGTTCCTTGGGCTACACCGGCATTATAGATAACGTGTTTTTTGTGATGACGGATGATGAAGAATAATCCGAACCCAACACCAGCCAGAACAACTGCGCCGACAATAATGACTGGTATGAGTGGGAAGTCGACAACGTCTTTACCGGCGGCAATTTGCTTTTTCGCATTAGCAGTTAATTCAGCAACTTTTGAATCATTTGGATACAATTTTTCAACTACCGCGAAATTCTTTAAAGCGTATGAATAATGTGAACTATAGTAATTAGCCAGACCTTCTTGCCATGCAGTCTGAGTCGCGCTATTGGTGTCAAAGGTGATGTTTCGGGCAGCGGCAAGGTCAGTTAAATCTTTAATGTCACGGATGTAATTAAACACACCTTTGCCTTGACCTGAACCATCGGCAGTGTACGTTGCGATACCAACCACTTCGCCACTATTTGTTATTGCTGGTCCTCCACTGTTACCACGACCGATTGTCGTGTCCGTTTCAATAAGTTTCTTACTACTTCCCAATGCATTCTTGATTGATGATACTTTTCCAGTCGTCAGGGTTGCACTACTTGAGGTCGAATCAACGATACCGTTATTGGACGCATTGCCTGGATATCCTATAATCGATAGATCAGACCCCTGTGTCGCAGAAGTAATCGTACCCAGTTTTACAATTGGAAAATTTTTACCATCGACTTTTATAATGGCAACATCCGATGCTCTATAACCATCGTACCCATCAATCGCACGATAATCGGCCGCAATAAGTTTGGCCTTTAGTACGCTTGGGTCGCTGGCGGAGTATGTTTTTCGATTTTTCGTGTCTTGTAACAGGGCATTGATATCAGGATTTTTTGGAGACACTTGTACCAATAAATTTTGGACATTATTCGTTGCACTAAAGCGACTCGCATCTAATTTATATAGTGCGTCAACAATCATCGCAAGGGTTTGCACGGCAGTCGCATTAGTAGGAATATCCGAAGGTTTTAAACTCGTCAAATTCACTAAGTAATTGAGAGATTTCGGATCAGCATTATTTATATATGTACTGACTGCAAAAGAAATTGCAACGTCTTGCGGGGTAGTCGATGCGACGTGACCATTGGTTGCTAGGTACCCATCCTGACTCACAAAGAAACCAGATCCAGATGCGGCACTACAAAAGTCAGTACCAAACGGTGTGCCATCAATTGAAATATCCATACAGTAAGCGTTATAAAGTTTTACAACCGCTGGACTATACAAAGCAGCGACTTTTTCCGATCCGGTTAAATCCACACTATTGGCAGTTGCGGCCGCAATACCTGTATTCATAATTGTGTCGAGCAGGCTACGAGACGCCTGCGCTTTCGCAATGACACTACTGTTTGGTGCGTCTAAAACACTTACTTTGTTGTTAAATGAAACCGTATCGAGAACTGGTTGATAAGCAGACTCATCAGCTCCAGTGACACCCAGTTTAATACTAATAGTGAAACTGTTGCCATTCACGAGACCTGTGTATGTCACAAAGCGGGCGATTAATGCTGGTGCTACCGAACTTGAAACTTTTGATTGCCAGGTATACTTCTGAAAACTGTTACCACCTATAGTCGCAGTGCTGGTTGCAACGCGTATGACGCTTGCTGGATCAATTCCACCATCTTTTAACGCAGCTATTTCCGGTGCAGTATTGGCGTTTCCTTTACCTAAACGATACGTGAGCGTCATTGATGAAGACGACGTTATATTGTTTGCACCGGCCACAAAGC
This sequence comes from Candidatus Microsaccharimonas sossegonensis, assembly GCA_004100325.1. GTDB lineage: Bacteria > Patescibacteriota > Saccharimonadia > Saccharimonadales > Saccharimonadaceae > Microsaccharimonas > Microsaccharimonas sossegonensis. The sequence goes on from SCKX01000001.1 coordinate 752,588, forward strand.
TAGGAGCGACACGGACGACAGTATATGGTCGCTGTTGACTGAGTTCGGAGCCAATATAAAGAGAACCTGTATCATTGCTGATTGCACTGGCAAAAAACGTTTTTTGGTCATACATCAAATTGAAACCGTATGAAGATGAAATGTTAACTTTATACGTATCACTTTGAGGAAAAAGGTTGCTGACAAATGTTCTACTACTGGCAAGTCCACTGATAATTCGATCTCGGTAACTTACCAGAGCGAATGCTAACACAATAAACATTATCAATGAAATAAGAAATAATCCAACATGCCGTTTACGATACGGCTTGGCGTGATGTGACTTTAGTGTGACATGTTTGTGTGTTGGCACGGAAGCTCTGTTTTTTTCATAATTACACCCATCCTAATAACTATATTGTTGCCGCTATTTTAGCATACAATTTCTATTTCAAGTCACAAAACACGCAGATTTTTTACAATATTAAAGAGATGCGAATAATGACTACCACTAACACACTAAGCAATCCTGTCATCAAAAGATTTGCGTGGCGAGTTATCCAAGCAAACAAAGCATATGCGCCAGCGTACAAAGTGATACTCCACAAGGCTGCCTCCAGCCAGAAAAGTCCGTCAATCCACGTACCCAAATTCCAAAGTACTGCCGCAGCTGCACTCGCAATCACAATCGGTCGCACTGCACCAATTAGCACCATAGACACAAGACCACCCAATGCAGCCAGTATCGCCGCTATGTTACCAGAGAATGGTGCAGAATCATAGCAGATCGCAGCGTTAAATAATCGACCACACGCCAGCGGATCTACGATGTAGCGCGTAAGAATCATGGAGAGTAACCAAAAGATACTTCCGGTCACTACACCCAGTAAAACCGTGCGGATCCACATCGTCCACGATTCAGAGATAGCTTGTTGATCTGTAATGATGACCTGTGCCACGAATGACCTTCTTTTCTTCACTTCTTAATTAGCCTTATTCACCTACCATAGCGCATCAACGAGTCTAAAAACAATACCCTTGTGCTACCACGTGGCGTGTAAACGAAGGTCATAACGCTACCAATACTTATGAACTGCCACATAGTAGCCAGTACAATCGTCTTTTTCAGTTAATGGCACATACGCTGCCTCTATCGTCGCTGTTGTCATTGGTACTGATAAGAAGCAAGATGAAAAAAAGTTAAAACTTATTTAATAAAAATGACATAAACTTAAGTAATATGAAAGATATTACCAAGAAATATGAAAATACTGCTTGTTGAGGATAATCAGCGACTGGCGGAAAGAATTTCTTACCACCTAAGAAAAATGTATGTGGTTGATGTCGTCGAAAATGGAGAAGATGCACTCGAAAAAATTAAACTTATTGAATATGGGGTGATCCTTTTAGATCTAGGATTGCCTTGAATGTCAGGCCTTGAGGTCTGCGAAAAAATGCGTTCATTACACGTCAACGTCCCTATCGTTGTCTTGACAGGAAATGCAGAAATTATCGATAAAGTGAGCTTATTAAATGCAGGCGCAGACGACTACGTCACCAAACCTTTCAACACTGAAGAATTACGGGCTAGAATTGCAGCAGCAGGTCGTCGGCAGGTTAGAAATCACATTCGATCAATCATCAAATATCGTGATCTAAAAATAGATATTGACACACATAAAGTCTCAAGATTAGGCATTGATATTAAACTGAGACGCAAAGAATTTGATATCTTAGAATATTTAATTATACATCAAGGCAGAATTATGACTCGCGACATGATTATGAACCATGTTTGGAGTTCACACACGAACAGTTGGACCAGCACTGTAGATGTTCATATAAAACATTTAAGAGATAAGATTGATAAACCGTTTGAAAAACAATATATCAAAACAGCCTATGGATTAGGCTATAAAGTTGATGAAGAAATTATATGAATGCAAAAAAATTCATACGTTATTGTAAAAACAAACTGCCCTTCACAGCAAAAGGATACCCATTAAGGTCAACTGAACAGATGACACGCATTATTCTGTTTGGATCATTTGCTGTGAACCTTTTAATCTTGTTGTTATTACTATTTAGCTGGATTGCGCTTGATCATCAGTACCTCGTAAAACGTATTCTTGTATCGCTTGGAGTATTAGTTTTTTTAACTATCATAGCTTTTTTTGTTTACAAACAAAGACCCCAGTTAGGAGCATGGTTACTTGTCATTTTATACGCTTGCGTTGGCATGCTCATATTACATGCTTGGGGTATTAATGCACCTATAGGCATTCTTGTTCTTGGATTTGTAATATTCCTTGCAAGTGCCACGTTAGGTCCAAAACACATATTCTTTGTGACATTTGGCATAATCGCCCTACTCTCTATCCTACAATACTTCAATATAGTTGGCATGAGCCAACCGTATAACACAATTTTAGATAAAGACTCTACCTATGGTGATGTGTTGGGTTATTCTATCATTTTCATCATTTTTGCAGTAATCTCATGGTTGTCTGGAACAAGAATGGAAATGGCACTTCAAAGAGCAGTCAATGCAGAAGAGGCACTTCAAAAAGAAAGGGATGTTTTAGCAAAACGTGTCGAAGCACAAACCAAACGTATCATTGAGTCTCAGCAAAAAGAGCTCAAACAATTGTATAAATTTGCTGAACTTGGTCAGCTGACCACTATTATCCTGCATGAGCTTGCAAATTATTTAAGTGTGCTGACGCTGGATATTGAAGACCTAAAAGAACGGCATGAAAACTCTGTCGCGATCAAACATGCAAAAGAAAGTATATTCTATATTGACACAATCATTGATCAAGTACGCAATCAAATTAAAGATAGTGACGACACTAAAAGATTTGATGCCCTCATCACTACGAAGGATGCTATCGTACAATTAAGAAAAAGATTACCTGAAACACATATCAAATTGTTTATCGAAGATACTAAACAGCAAAAGTATTATATTTATGGTGATCCTTTACGGTTATGTCAAGCGATTACCATTCTGGTGACAAATGCCGCCCAGGCAAATAAACATCCACATTCTGAAATTTTTGTAGATGTAAGCTCAAATACATCATCAATCAGAATATCCGTCAAAGACTTTGGGGCCGGTATAGGTGAAGATGCACGGCGCAGTATCTTTCAGCCACAAAAAAGCAAAAAAGGATCAGGCTTAGGGATTGGGCTGTATGTTACAAAACAAATCATTGATACTCATTTTAAAGGCAGGATTTGGCTCAGTCCGGCAACCGAATATACCGAATTTAATATAGAATTACCTAAGGTTAGAACAACTCATGTCCGCAATTCCTATGTCGTGCCAACATCTCCTCCGTAGGCTGCTACTAGATGCAATGAAGATGAATTGTGTTGATAATATTTTTAAGAGTTCTGAATATTTGAATATTATTTAGTGAAAGTATCCTTTGCTGCTTTTGCGATGTGGCTTGCTGCTTTTGCAAAGTCCTTAACTGGTTGAACGCGCTCTTCAATTATGCTGTGAATATGATTGATCTTTGCCACAACTTTGACTGCTACGATAATGAGTCCGATAAGAATAAGTGTTATAAGACTCATGCTGATAATGCCAATGATGTAATATGCGGTAGCGAGTCCTGAATCCACGATAATACTCCTTCAACTTTATAAGATTTACCTCTTTAGTATACTCTTTTTTTCAACTGACTCCAACATGACCTGCCTGTTTTGAAAAGTCATTGCACCTTTACCTATTAAATAGCTGAACCCATTGATCCAATTTCATCTCTGAAGGCTTGATACCTTTTCGCAGTCCGATTTTTGCCTGTGGCGTTTTCGCAAAAAACTCGGGATCTGCAAAACAGCGTTCAATAAATGTGCGGTAGGATGCCATTTGATGTAAAGGAATAAACGGTTCTTCGCGTTTCTTGATTTCAATGAGTACCGTATCGACCGCTGGTGGTGGCGTATAATCAGACCGTTTTAATGGACGGCGGATACGAACGCCAAATGTCGGGCCAATCATCATGCCGAGCGCACCGGTGAATCCATCATAATTTGGCAATAACTTATTCGCGAATTGCTTTTGTACAATCAGATACGCAGTACTGGGTGGGTTTTTGTCCTCGGTAATCTTATGAACAATCAGTGAACTTAGGTGAAAGGGGATGTTTGCAAAAATTTTGTAGCCGCCATTTGGCAGCTTCATTTCCAGGAAGTTACCGTCTTTAACCGTCACGTTTTCATAGCCACGCATATTTTTGCGGAGTTTTGCTGCAGCAATCGGTTCAAACTCAATCGCATAAACATGCAGCACCTTACTCGCGAGTGCGGCGGTAATTGCGCCGGTCCCAGCACCAATATCATAAACGATATCGCTTACTTTGAGATTAGTGTGACCAATCAGTTCCCGAATAAAATCCTGGCCACGTAGGTTGTGTTGAGAATATGCAGTCAGACGTGCCATATCCGTCCATTATATAGTGCGAGCTATACATTGTATAGATAATTTATAATATTATGTTATAATATATAAAGCACACACGTGCACATAAGTGAATGGAGAAAGTATGTCCGCTGTACGCAGCGCACACGTGCAACTCGCGAACCACACCGCATTCAAGCAGATGATTGTCGGCACCGCTAGGGACCCAAGTATGTATCTGGGCTTCCGTGCAACGATGGTCATAGATGGTCAGATAAGCCAGGGTTGGGAATTTGCTGACATCACCATCGGCAACAAGCCCGAAACCGGCGACAAAATCGCTATCGTCCTGTGACATTCCATCGATGAACAGATCGGCACAGCCGAGTACACCTGTGTTTATACAGATAGGCACGGCAGCCGCATCGAGGTCGTACAGCGCATCATCACCCTGAATGATAGCGACGATCGAGATGCGGGCATCGAGCGATTCGACAAGCTCATTCATCGTCCACTGCGTCGCTAGGTCCGCACCTGAGGGCGGAGGAGAGAGTAACACACTCGATCCTCCGCCTACAGTGTGGACCTTTTCAATTTTCGACCTTCCTCAGCTATAATAAGAACAATACATGAGTAAACGACCTTTCCCTGTCGTGTTAGTCACTCTCCAGAAAATTGTTGGTGGCGGACAAACACTGGCGACCATGGACGATGGCCGCAAACTGTTTGTATGGGGTGGTTTACCAACCGAAGAAGTTGAAGTGCAATTGTTCCGCAAGAAAAATAGCTTTGCCGAAGGCTATGTTATTAACGTCTTGAAGCCCGCCAAGGACCGTATCGAAGCGCTCGACCAAGACAGTTATATCTCGACCAGCCCGTGGCAAATCATGGCATTCGCCAGCGAACAAAGGCACAAAGCCGAACTTATTAAAGAAGCCTTCGACCTTCACCACTTTAAACTTCCTAAGAAGATCGAAGTCTATAGCGATGATCACGAATACGGTTACCGTAACAAGATGGAATTTAGTTGGTACTGGGATAAAGCAGCTAACCAACTTGATTTGGCTTTTTACGGTCGCGGAACGCACAGTAAAATACCTGTTGCAGGCAGCCATCTAGCCATGGAGAGTATAAATAAAACCGCACTTGCGATGCGTGACTTATTACGTGCCCATCACGCGACCGGCTTTTCATTAAAAACACTTCTTGTTCGTGCCAACCAAAAAGGTGACGTTGCGATGCAACTTTACGTCAAAAGCGAGTCATTTAAACCTTTCCGCGAGATCGATATTGCGGCGCTTGGCGTTAAAGGGTTTGAGGTGATTTACTCGAACCCAAAAAGTCCCGCCAGCGTTATCACCAAGCGCCTTCAAGCATGGGGCTCTCTGTCACTCACTGACACAATTAACAACGTTCCCTTTAGTTACTTGGCGGAAAGCTTTTTTCAAATTAACCTGCCCGTTTATGAACAAGCATTGATGGACATGCACAAATGGGTCGACCCAGCCAAACCGACGGTTGATTTGTATAGCGGTGTTGGAACTATTGGATTAACAATCGGTGCCGATGATTTGACACTTGTTGAGATTAACGAAGCTGCCGTATGTGAAATGAAAGCAAACATTGAACGTTTAAAAATGAAGCATGCCCATGCCGTCCATGCACCGAGTGAAAAAGCACTCGACTTTATTTCTGGTAATGCAACCATCATCGTTGATCCACCCCGAGCCGGACTCGATAAAAGTGTGATTAACCGCTTGATTGAGGCTGCGCCGGCACGTATTATCTATTTGTCATGTAACCCGGTCACACAAGCTCGTGACATCGCACTACTGGCTGAAAGCTACTCAATCACCTCCCACCGTGGCTACAACTTCTTTCCGCGAACTCCTCATATCGAACACCTGGTTGTTCTCGACCTTACGTAAGTCGAACACTCATCCCAATACCCTTGAATTCCTGGCAGACAAACACTGGTACTGTCGGCGTACTAAGTGTTTCATCGTAATGATAGCCAATTTCCGCAAAGTCTTTTAGTTTTAACTCATCCTCAATCCGTCTGGTGATCATCCAATGTGCGAATGCCCCTCGTGCAATCTTGGCATGCACGACGATAAAAGCAGGTTGGCAAGTTTTCGGACTAATTGTTAAAAACTTTGGCGAAATAATTCGTGTCGGTGCGACAAAATCAGTGACAGTTTTGCCATATTCAACCGCAGTTAAGTCAATAATCGTGTCATTCTGAGGCAACATATCGACAACTGACCTTCCCCAGAACGCATAAAGATTTGCGTAGCGAGAGTCTGGTACTCGATATCCCATTTCGAAACGATACGGATAGATTCCATCAAATGGTTTTAAAATCCCATACAGTCCAGATATTATGCGTAGATGATCGTTTGCATACGCCCGGTCTTTATCATCCAGATTTGCGACTTGTAACCCACTGTAGATATCCCCGAGAAAACTTTCGATGGCGGCGCGTTGGTGTTCCGATGTATCGCTCCAATTATCAATGAGTTCTTTTGTTGTACTCGCTAACTTTGGCGAAATTTTCATCACTTTTTCGATATCTTGACTTGATAACTTTTTAAGGTAACTCATCAGTTCTTTTGCTTTATCTAGCAGCACTGGCGGTGATAGAGGCTGCGTATTATGTGTCTTCGCTGGGCGCATTGTCTTTGATGTATGAATCAGTATAATCACAGCAACTTATTGTCGAATGCGTATTCGATACCTTCTTTATAAAATGGTCGAAAGGTCTTTGTTTTTAATAAATGATCTATTGGTACCCATTCATACTTCTCATGTTCCCAACTAATGACTACTTCCGGCGTATAGTCCAAATGGGCTATGTACAAGAAAAAAGAGACTGATTTATTTTCATCTTTGTACGAACGAGTCTTCGTATAAGCGAGTGTCATTTCTTCCGGCTTCAAAACAATACCCGCTTCCTCCTCGGCTTCACGAATTGCGCCGATCATCTCGCTTTCACCATCAGCGATTTCAATCTGACCGCCCGGAAGATCTGGCGTATGGGATTTATCCGGTCGGGCTTTATAGTCGCCAATCGTTAAAACAAGTGCTTCATTTTTACCATTCACCACCACAGTTTTTGCGACTGACTCGATAATCACACCACTTTTCATCATTTTTTATACGTCATATTCTTTCATTATACAAGACCTCATTAACTATGTAATTCACTATACTTTATATAGTACTTTATGCTATACTCAGGATACTAATAATTTACTCATTGACCATCGTCACATGAAATGTGTGCGAATTGCGAAGTGAATCAAAAGGAGTCATATTTATGTCAAATGTTTTAGTGGTGCTTTCAAGTGCTCGAAAGGCCAGAGTTGCTGATAAAATTTTCGAATACGTTAAGAAAGATCTGGAAGTACGTGACGGTGTTAGCATCGTGGTGGCAGACCTCAAAGAAGTCAACCTTCCTTTCTATGCGCACGAACTATCACCTGCGTCACCAGACTACGTTCCAACTGACCCGGCGGTTATTGCATGGGGCAAGATGGTATAAGAAGCCGATGCAGTTGTATGGCTGACACCGGAATATAACCATTCCCTCAACGCAATTCAAAAAAATGCGATCGACTCTCTCAAGGCGGAATGGATCGGTAAGACATCAGTTGTGGTCGCTTACGGCTGGTCAGGAGGTTCTTTTTCAGTTGCGGCCCTCGACCACATTCTGCCTTACCTTGAGGCTGACTACAAACCACATGCAGCCCAGCTTACCTTTATGAAAGACATCAACCCGGACGGCACAGCAATTGACCAAGACGCTATCTCAACAAAGATCAAAACTGCAATTGACGAAATTGCCTAGCTAAAACATCCTCCATTAAAATTGCCCGTCATCGGGGCTATTTTACTATTTTCTATATAGCGTCAACCTCTTGATTAATACCCCTACAAGCCGTATCATACGAGCATACACAGAAAAATATAAATAGGATCCAAACATGAAAATTACCATCGTGGGTGGCGGCTTCGGCGGCGTGAAGGCAGCTTTAGAACTGTCAAAAGACAAGACCAATCACATCACGTTGATTAGTGACAAGACCGACTTTCAGTACTACCCAGGTCTATATGGCACAGCAACGGGTAGAAGTCATCTACAATCTTGGGTCCCACTTGGGGAAATTTTTGCTGGACGTGATAATATCCTCGTTATTATTGATACGATTACAAAAATAAGTAAATCGACAAAATCACTGACTGGCGAATCTGGTGCCGTTTACACCTACACGACACTCATCCTAGCACTTGGTTCGGTCACTACCTACTATGGCATCAAAGGTCTCGACCAATACGCCTATGGCATCAAGTCGGCTGAGGAAATTAAACGTCTAAAGCGTCACCTATTCGATGAGTTTTCACAGGCCGATCATTCTGACGGCAATTTTATTATAGTTGGTGCGGGTCCAACCGGAGTGGAATTGGCATCATCACTAGGCACCTACCTTCGTAAATTAAAAATACACTATAATAAACATGAAGCTACGACGCATATAACACTGATTGAAGCCGCGTCACGCGTTCTTCCTCATATGTCAGAAAAAACAAGTTTTATCGTAAAACAACGCCTTCAAAACCTTGGCGTTCATGTTGAACTAAATAAAAAGGTAGAAAAACAAACGATTGACACACTGATTGTCAGCGGCAAACCGATGAAAAGCCAAACGGTCATATGGACATCGGGAGTCGCAAATAATCCGTTTTTTGATGCAAACGCTGATCAATTTACTTTTTCAAAAAACCATAAAATCATTGTCGACGAATACCTGCGTGAAAGCGAACACGTCTACGTTATCGGTGATAATGCTTTCACCCCATTTAGTGGTTTGGCGCAAACCGCCCTTCGTGACGGTATATATGTCGCTCGACATTTGATGGGTTCAAAAAAGAAATATGTTGCCAAAATGCCACCCGTTGTCGTGCCAGTTGGTGAAAACTGGGCAGTCTTTGAGTATAAAAAGATTCGCTTCACTGGTGTGCCTGCCTCACTCATTCGCAGTGCTGCTGACTTTGTGGGCTATAGCGACTTGCTTCCGTTTGGACAAGCCCTTGGTGTCTGGCATGCCCAAAGAATTTATGAAGATGATTACTTTCCTACTGGAAAATGACAACAGTAAAAAATATTTTTCGATGAGTATAAGTGAACCACCAAAAGGTTGCTTTTAACTGAGTTGTCGTTCAGTATTAAAAGCTAATTGCCTCGTATGCAGTCGTCGGTGAGCGTATACCGTTGCGACCGTAACAATTGTGAGATATATCAGTCCCATGATACAACTTTGTAATATCCGACTTGGATAAGCCATCAGAAGATACGTACCTGTTGCAATAGTACCTAAAATAAACCCATAACTAACGAACAGTCGTCTCATCGTTGGTTTAAAGAACGTGAAGCTTGAGATAGCGATACTGAGAAGCGCGATACTGACGTGAATAAAGATAATCATAAACTTATTTTACGGCAAATACCCGCCAACAGCAATGAGAAAACACGTTGACAATAGTACCACTAGCGATGCACCAAACATGTTACGGGCCCATTTTTCGTCATCAACCTTATTATAAAACGCAATAGCTTGATGTAGCCAATACGCTGATACTGCAACGCTAAGAATTAAATAAAAGATGTGAGTATATCCAAACACATATAAGAGCCCAGACGCTAGTGCATACGTAATCGTAAACATAAGTATTTGTTTTTTCGTGCTTTTCATACCGTATGTAACCGACCAGATAGGTAACTTGGCGCTCGAATAATCGGATCGGCGGAACATGGCAATCGCATAAAAATGAGGCATCTGCCAAAGGAATAAGATGACGAAAAGTATTATCGCCGCCAAATCAATGCGCCCGGTCAGCGCTGTATAGCCCGCCACTGGAGGCAGTGCGCCGGCAACACCACCAATAATTGTGCTGAAAACGGTTTTTCGCTTTGCGTAACCGTATACTACGATATACCAAAAGAATGCGATCACACCTAAGAAAAAGGTGAGCACGTTCGTCAGTATAATAATCGTCACAAACCCTATGACACCAAGCACGCTTCCGAATACCAAAGCTTTATACACGTTTATGACGCCGTTTGCAACCTCGCGTTTTTTAGTACGCTTCATACGGGTATCAATTTTACGATCAAGCACATTATTAAACACGCAGGCTGAGGCGATGATTAACGCAACACCAAAGATAACACCAACAAGTACCAATACGTTCAATGGTACGGTGCTTGCCGCAAGGAAAAACCCTGCGATACCCGTCAAGGTATTGCTAAGAGTGATCCCAGGTTTGATGAGTTGTACATAAGAACGTGAGCGTCGCTCCATTATATGCCTTGATTTTCGTACATATACGCCTTCATCTGATCTGGAGTCATTTGCATCATATTAGAATTAAGATTGTTCATAATCCAAACTGATCCAATAGCCAATATGAAAACAATTAACATTGCGAACACAAATATAATAAATTTGAATCGACTTCCCCGACCAATATGTAAAAAAAACACGGTTTGGATAATTAATTGCACTACGGCGACACCAATCACAAAGTATATAAGCATTCCCTTTGGAAGCAAACGATTCACCACAAACCCATAGGCAGTTAACGTTGCAACGATCGACAATATAAATCCAACCACATACGATGTGTAGCCTACTGCATCGTGACGAGTTTCAAGCTTTGGTTTTGTCACGTTAGACCTCCTATCAAGTAGACTATACTAAAGATAAAGATCCAAACAACATCAAGGAAATGCCAAAATAATCCAAATAATGCCAACCGATGTATATCACTTTGTCTAAATCTGAATTTAATCAATCGAACGATCAGGACGACGAGCCACAAAAGTCCAACTGCGATGTGCAGTCCATGTGTTCCTACCAAGGTAAAGAAAGCCGATAAGAACGCGCTTCGCTGCCAGCTATAGCCTTCAGCCACAAGCCGAGTAAACTCAGTTAATTCAAGCGTCAAAAAAGTCGCACCCAACACAAAGGTCACTACGAGCCAACATATAGTTTGCTTTTTATACCCTCGTCTACTACCAAGCACTGCAAGTCCAACCGTAAAACTACTCGACAGTAGAATCATTGTTTCAAGAAGGACAAATGGCATATTAAAGATATCAGACCCACTTGGTCCGCCAGCTGTTTGACCCCGAAGCACAGCAAAGGTTGCAAACAACGACGCAAATAAGATTAAGTCGGTCATGAGGTACATCCAAAAACCAATTGTCTTCTTTTCTTGTACCGCGACTGCTTCTATCGGATGTTTCATATGATGCCTCGTTTTAACTCATACTTCGCAACTGCTGCCGCACTCAGCTTTCTTTCGGTATCATCACTAGTTAAACGAATTATCACAGTGACAATAACCCCAATCAGTCCAATCACCAATAGCCACCACATATACCAAATCACAGCGATGCCAAATAGTAGCGCAAAACCGCCAATAATAGGACCGAGTCCGCTATTCTTTGGCAACCAGATGTCCTGATAAGCCGGTTTTATTAATGAACCGTGTTTCTTTTTCTTTTGTTCCCAAAACTCATCGCGTTGTGTGACTGTCGGGATAACCGCGTAGTTATATTCTGGTGGCGGTGATGCAATCGACCATTCCAACGAGCGGCCATTCCATGGATCATTGCCAACACGGTTTTCATGGCGTTTTTTAATACTGTATCCGATCTGCAACAATTGGAAGAAAACGCCAACACATATAATTGCAACACCAATACCAGCAACTATAAACAGTCCTTGCCATCCCAGTGAAGGGTCGTAACTATCTAGACGTCGCGTCGCACCCATAAACCCAAGAATATACAGTGGAACAAATGCCAATAAGAACCCGACAATCCAGTTCCAAAATGCATAGCGCCCGAGTCGTTCGTTTAATGTAAAGCCAGTGAACTTAGGGAACCAATACGTAAAACCGGCAAAGGCACCGAACAATACGCCACCAACGATCATCGTATGAAAGTGTGCAACCAAGAACAAACTATTATTAAGCTGGAAGTCGGCTGCCGGAACTGCCATCAGCACTCCAGCCAGCCCACCCAATGTAAACGTGACAATAAATCCCATAAACCATAGCATCGGTGTCGTAAATCGCACCCTACCGCGATACATCGTAAAAATCCAGTTAAAGACTTTGACACCTGTCGGTATAGCAATAATCATCGTCATAATGCCAAAGAACGCATTGACATCTGCGCCAGTCCCCATCGTAAAAAAATGGTGCACCCAAACCGAGAACGATAAAATCGCTATTGCTAGTAGTGCGATCACCATAGAAGTATAGCCAAAGATTTTTTTACGAGAAAACGTTGAGACAACTTCCGAAAAAATACCCAGTGCAGGTAACACGAGAATATATACCTCTGGATGTCCCCACGCCCATATTAGATTTATATACATCATTGGATTACCCCCACCTGTTGTGGTAAAGAAATGCATGCCCATCAGACGATCAAGCGATAACATACCAAGCGTGGCAGTCAGGATGGGAAAGGCAAACATGATAAGACCAGTGCTAGCTAATGCACTCCATACAAAAATCGGCATTTTCATGAGTGTCATGCCCGGCGCACGCATCTTTAAAATTGTGACAAAAAAGTTGATACCTGAAAGCAAACTACCAATACCAGCAATTTGCAGACTCCATATCCAATAATCGACGCCGCTATTAGGACTATACTGTAACTCGGAAAGTGGCGGGTAGGCTAACCAACCGGCCGCTGAAAACTGGCCGACGACTAATGGCGCATTGATCAAAATCATACCTGCTACAAATAACCAGAAGCTCACGGAGTTTAAAAATGGAAACGCCACGTCGCGGGCGCCGATTTGCAACGGAATAATCAAGTTAAATACACCAAAAATAATACCCATGGCAACAAAGAAGATCATAATCGATCCATGTGCCGAAAAAATTTGCTGGAACTGATTGGACGTCAATAACGTCCCGGCTGCATTATCAAGCGCTTGTTGAGCTCGAAGTAACACTGCATCCGCTAATCCACGAAGGAGCATCACGATTGCAACTAAAATATACATGATACCGATTTTTTTTGGATCAAGCGTGGTAATCCAGGTGCGCCATAGCCAACGCCATTTTTTAAAATAAGTTAAACCAATGATTGCAAGGATAAGAGCGCCCACCATTGAATATCCTGCTATAGCTGTAATCGGTTCCTGAACAAAATCACTGGGTTTGAGGCGACCAAAAATAAAGTCAAGCATTTGTTGCATCATTACATAGCCATCCCAGATGCGTTAACACTTTTCCCGTTGGAATTATTTGTCGACATATTTTTCATAATTATTTTATTATACAATCCTGAATCCATCAGTAAAAAAGTTCGTGCAACACTATCGCGGCTTGGCATTGCAATGTTTTCATACGTACTATCGGTTAAAAGCGATGTCTCTTTCGATGCACGTGTATTACTTGCCCATGTTTTATAATCATTTTCGTTTATTGAGCTCACCCTAAACCTCATGCTGGCAAACCCTTCACCACTCATATTGGCCGATGAGCCGCTGAATGTTCCCGTCCTGCTAGCCATCAGATGTAACTGCGTCGACATTCCCGACATGGCATATACTTGACCAGCCAAGGCAGGAATCCAAAAAGAGTTCATTGGTGCATCAGATGTAATTGTAAAATCAATCGGTGTATTTTTTGGAATTGTCAAATAATTTATTGTGGCAATTCCCTCTTCAGGATATATAAAAAGCCAACGCCAGCTAAGCGACACCACTTGAATTTTTACCGGTTTTACTGATGAATTGATAGGTTTATAAGGATCTAGGGCATGGCTTGAAATAACGGTGATAATACCCAAGATCAGAATAATCACACCGGGTATTCCCCACCACAAGGCTTCGAGTCCACGATGCCCAGACATCTCCGGATCGTAGCGAGCTTTTGTATTGCCGGCCCGATACCGCCAGGCAACTGTGAATAACAGAATAAAAACCGGGATCACCACCACCAGACCAAGTCCAAAGGTAAGCAAAATGAGATCACGCTCTTGATTGGCAATCAGGCCTTTCGTATCAAGTAACGGGACATTTCGCCCATACGTCACGTACCCCAGAAGACCCAACATAGCCACGGCTATAAAGCCGGAAAGAAGGACCTGTTTTAATCGTCGCAAGTTTTGCTTGTTTTCTTTACGCATATGCTTCTCTCATCATAGCTTGATTTCGCCGTTTCACCAACTGCAAAACCTCTGTGCTGTGTAAGATAAAAGTTTAAAATTTTTCTTGAATAAAAATACCCGGGTTATATTCGTCAGTAATGACATCGTTCACTTTTTTCGTATTGATCACGTACTGCTTCTTTTCAACAGACACCATTCCCATCTCAACGAGTTTATTCAGCTCTAGTGCAACAGTTTCACGCGTCAATCCTGTAAAATTCGCCAGGTCTTGTTGCGTCAATGGAATTGAAATTTTCATAAGATCTTTTTTTAACTCCAGGCCATGCGTTAATGCAAGGTGTCGAAACATTTGCAACGCATCACCTTTCGCTCGAAGATGCGCCCACGCTTATGAAATATTTCAAAAAAAGGAAGATGGCGCGATCAAAATTATTTTGCACCCTTCATATCAATGAGACCTAAATAGGTCTCATTTTCGTATAGAATCTTGGCTGGGGATGAGGGATTCGAACCCCCGAATGCTGGTACCAGAAACCAGTGCCTTACCGCTTGGCGAATCCCCAACGTACAAATGATATACCAACAAATTGTACACTAACTGAGGTGAAGGCTCAAGTTGTTACAGTTGCTCGTCTTTTTCTATAGATACGGGCTTGGCTTTTATGGCACGATGTCCGAACTGATCATGAATTTCAAAGAGAAAGTAAGCGCCAATCACCACTCCGACGGCGCCAAAAATAATACCGATGATAAATCCAACGACGCTGAAGCTTAACACCGCGCGAACAACAACAGATATTGTTGCAACCAGTAACGTCATAAACAAGAGTACCCATCCCTTTTTTTGCATGTTCTGAAGCGGTTTGACGGCAGCTGCAAGCAGGACACCATTCGCAACCAAAAAGACAAAACTGATAAGTGCACCGACGAGTGCGAGGCTGACATAATTACTTCCTAGCACGTAATACGCGCTACTCGGTGCACCAATTAAGGAAATAAGGGTAAAAATTCGCGCCAACGATACTAAAACGGCAATACCAGTTATAACGGTACCGATAGCAGCAATCCACCATACGTTTGCCCCGAGCCAGCGTCGACCAACCGTCGGTAGGTGCGGCACGTTTCTTGCCCAACCCAGAACGATCTTTTCAAGTTTGCTGATTAACTCCATTTTGGCTCCTGATTATGTTACTTCATAATACCGCTTAGCGATGATTTTAACAACTACCAACGGTGCTGCCTCACCCTTTCAGCCTCATCGATATGACCACATACGCAAAAAAATGGCTGCGCGTATTATGGTCATATGATCTAGCAATACTTTATATAGTGTTGTCTTTTTTGTCATTTCGCTTGTGCTTTTGAAAGTACTCCGCTACAGTAGCAATCAGCGAAAGTTACAAAAACAAACATACAACCAAAAAGCAAAAAGCTCCCTATGTTGTGACCGATCGCTATACGATGTTCCACCACAACAACCGAGATTACCACTACATCCGTAGTGGTTTTTTCGTTGCAAACTCTAGGTGCCGGCTTTGTGTGAATCTGCTTTTTTTGATTGAGCAGCGCGCCACTTGGCAATCTCTGCATGGTTACCACTTAAAAGGACGTCTGGGACTTTCATGTTCTCAAACTCGGCAGGTTTGGTATATTGAGGAAATTCCAGCGTTTCACCATCAGAAAAGCTTTCAATTTCTGCACTCGTCTCACCACCTAAAACGCCCGGTAGCAACCGTACGATTGAATCAATAATCGTCATTGCCGGCAATTCTCCGCCGGTTACCACGTAGTCGCCGACACTGACCTGTTCGTCAACAAGGCTGACAATACGTTCATCGTAACCTTCGTAACGACCACAGATAAAAATATAGCCGGCATCTGCATCGGCAAATTTTTTTGCCAGTGATTGCTTCCAGCGCTGTCCTCGTGGTGTCATAAGGAGTACTTTGGCGCTTGGGTCGGCTTGTTTGGCGTTCGCCACGGCTGCAAACAACGGTTCTGGCCTAAGAAGCATCCCATCGCCACCACCGTACGGCGTATCATCAACTTGTTGTCGTGGGCCAATACCAAAATCACGCAAATTAACCACAGCAAACTCGACAGCTTGTTGTTGCTGCGCCTTCCACAGCATCGAGGTGTTTAGAACGCCATCGAACATTTCAGGAAATAAAGTGATCACTTGGAATTTTTTCATCTTTACAAGTATAACAAAAAGTTGCCCTATATTCATAGGGAACATAGTGACAAAAAAACTGCCCGTAATAGATACAATCTAAAGGCAGTTTTTTATACACATAGGCTCTCAACAAATGTGGTGATTCGTTGCTCGCATGAGCTGTTTCTCGCAGTTCAAGATGTTCTGAACTTATGAGTGATTATATATCAAGGTCGTCGAGTTCCGCAAGCTCTGCGCGCGTCTTTTTGCTGTAACTTGACTCCTTGTCCACAGGTTCATCTGTTGTCGTTTCCACAGGTGTGATCTCTGTGGATGAAGCTGCTTGTGTTTTGTCGGCATCCTCGTTTGAATCATCCTGCGAAGTCGGCGTGTATGAGGCAATAACCGGTCCGTCTTGACCATCATTATTGACAATTTTCAAATTGTAACGAGCGTCGTTTTTCGTTCCCAGTGCACGCAGGAGCGTGCGAAGACTTTGCGCCGTAATGCCGCGTTTTCCAATAACCCGACCTAGATCTTCTGGGTTAACGGTCAACGTTAGCAGTACGCCTTTTTCATCAATAATTCGATCGACAACAACGTCGTCTGGATTCCCCACGACAGATTTTACGATATATTCTATGAATTGCTGGTCAATTGTGGACATATTCCCCCTTAATGCCTTACGGACGCACGTAGTGTTATCGTAATTTTATTGTAGCATATGCACCATACAAAAAACTCCCGAATGTATCTGGGAGTTTCTTGTTAATCAATAACTTACGCTTCTGTATCGTCAGCGGCGGCTTCTTGGGCTGCAACTTCTGCTTCGGGTGCTGGTTCGGCTGTCGGTGGTTCGTTTGGCCTCTCTTCAACCTAAGGCGCTGGTTGGTTCTTACGAAGCTTGTCAGAATGACGGATGACTTTTGTCTTGTCAGCGCTCGGCAGGGCAACCCATTTAGGAAGCTTTAAACCAGCGTCTTTCAAAAGCTTTACCACACGTGGGGTTGGCTGCGCCCCGTTATCAAGGTACTTTTGGGCTTCCTCTAATTTTACCGTGGTATCTTTCGTGTGTGGATTATAACTACCGACGTAGGCAACGACGCGACCACTTGATGGGTGACGCTGTGATTCTTGAACCGCTAAACGATAGGTGGGGTATCCTTTGCGTCCGAGACGTTGCAATCGAATTGCGAGCATATATACAGAACTTCCTTTACTCTTTCATAACGAAAAACCTTAATTTTCGTTAACAATTTACAATAATTTTGACTATCTGATTGATTTTACACTGTTTTTATCTGTCCGTCAATAAAGCTAACCGTGTGTTGTGTCGTTTCGCTTTCGTTGTATTGGTGGTATACTAATTGCCATTAACATAAGCTTTAACTATAAGGACGTTATATGCAACCAAACCAATCCGCCGCACCGGTACCCACACAAGAGACAGCAACGACAACCGTAACACCCTCCACACCTGTGGCACCTGCTCCCGTCGTGAGCCAACCTTCTATTGTTGCAGCTAATCACACCGACTCAAAGGTTTTGCCGATACTTTCAATTACGTTTTCAGGTATAGCGCTTTTGCTCGCCTTCATATTCTTTATATCGCTACCGTTAGCAATGGCGGGTTTTATCATTGCGATCATTGCACTGATTAAGAAGAGTCCTTTAAAGGGACTTTCGATTGCCGGTCTCATCTTGTCAATCGTTGCAACCTTTATTGCTTTAGCATTTATAACACTCATTTCATTTAATAACCTTACGCAAAGGGCGAACAACGCAGCTCGCCAGAACACAACGACAGTCCAAAGTTCAAACTAAAAAAATGACAATTTAGTAAAGGAGTAGCGCGGCTTTGGCTGCTTCTTGCTGCGCAGCTTGTTTGCTGGGACCAGTGCCCTTGCTAATCAAGCGGTCGCCAGAATAGACGCCTAGCGTAAAGAGCTTATCGTGATCAGGACCAACTTCATCCATAACAATGTACCGAGGCGTGACACCATCTTTGCGTTGCATCACTTCCTGAAGGTGTGACTTCGGATCACGCCAGCTTCCCTCTGCCAGGATTGCGTCAAGTTTTGAACTTATGTTTTTCGTAATAAAAGCCGCTGCATCATCGTAACCGCGTTCAAGATAAATCGCACCAATCAGCGCCTCGAAAGCATTCGCCAGAATTTGCATGCGTGCTCGGTCGCTTCCCTGTTTTTCACCGCGGCTCATGCGGATCAATGGTTCATAGCCAAGTTTGCTTCCTGCATCTCCGATACTTTCCGTCCGCACTAGGGCGGCCCGCCAACTAGTCAGAATACCTTCTGGTTCTGAGTAGTGAGAAAACAAGTAATCGGTCACAACTAGCTCTAACACGGCATCACCAAGAAACTCAAGCCGTTCATTATGTTCGTTGACGCTTTTTCGGTGCTCGTTCACATAACTTCGGTGAGTGAACGCAGTAATGAGGAGGTTGAGATTACTAAATTCAAAGCCGAGCGTATCTCGTGCAAATGCTTGATACGGTTCGGTTTGCATACCTGACATTACAAATTCTCCTGTCGAATCCGCTTCATCGCAAGAAGCATTAATTTACCGATATCTTCGTATTCCATTGCATCAAGTGCTTCAAAAAATGGAAACCATTTAATACCGTTCATCCACTCCTCTTTTTGAATCTCTTCGCCGTCACTTGTCACACGTATGAGGTAGACTTGTTGAGAAATAAGTACTAATTTATCAATGCGGCGGTAACGGAAATGAATTTTTCCTAACCAGCCAAGCATTTCAGTGTCCATCAAACCCGCTTCTTCGCCAATCTCGCGCTTCGCAGCCTGTTGCGCCGTTTCGCCTTCTTCAATGTGACCTTTTGGAATTGTCCAGCGATCTTTGTGATCTTGTATGAGTAAGAATTCAACCTCACCGGCTTTATTACGGCGAAAAACAATACCACCGGCCGTTGGCTCACGTACTATTTCTTGGATGGAGGGTCTTTTTGTACGATTAAAATATTTCTTGAATTTATCAAACTGTGGTGCTGCCATCAGTGGCTCCCTCTATAAGTGTGCGGTAAGCGGTGCCGAGGACACCATTCACAAACTTACTCGAGTTATCAGAACCAAACGCTTTAGCAAGTTCAACGGCTTCGTTGATCGCGACTTTCGGCGGTACAATCTTGCCATCATTGAGCAGTTCGTACACGCCAATGCGAAGAATGTTTCGATCAATGCGCGCAATCTGCTCGATTGGCCAGTCCGGCGCTATCGGTTGAATCTTTTCATCAATCGACACCTGTTCTTTTAGAACGCCGCGAACCAATGCATCAACAAAATCAGTGTCATCAATAGCTGTTTCGTAGCGCGATAAGTTGCGCCCTAACACTTCGCTAACGTCAACAGATGTGTCCCCACACTCTGTTCGAAATTCGAGTTCGTAGAGGGTCTGTAGGGCGACGATGCGACCGAGATGACGATTAGATGCCATAATGCGTTTGTTTCTCTTTTATTGTAATAATTTAAGGTATAAGCGAAAAGCGTGAATAGTTACTTCGCGACTTTTTTGCCAGTTTCTTTACGGGTCGTTGTTGCTTTCACTGGTGACTTGCCGTTGACACGGCGAGCCAGAGCCAAGCGCAAGTGACTCCGTCGTAGTCCGGTTTTGCGCGGGCTACTCTGTTTCTTTGGTTGTCCCATTAATGTGCTCCTTTTGCAGGTATTATTAAAACTTAGTCGTATTATACTATCTCACGCCTCGGTACTCAAGTGGTTATGCTTATTGGTAGTTTTGTGGTAAGGTAGGATTAACATGGACGAAACATACACACCACCACAAAAAACGGACGAAATAGAAGATAATTTTAGCACTATTAATG
Source organism: Candidatus Microsaccharimonas sossegonensis (assembly GCA_004100325.1). Classification (GTDB taxonomy): domain Bacteria; phylum Patescibacteriota; class Saccharimonadia; order Saccharimonadales; family Saccharimonadaceae; genus Microsaccharimonas; species Microsaccharimonas sossegonensis. The sequence goes on from SCKX01000001.1 coordinate 773,193, forward strand.
AATGGCAAGCAAAAGCTGCTGCCGAAAAAGCACGTCAACTTATTGGCACACCAACTCAAGCAGAAGACCCAAAAGGATGGAGTTTTGGTAGAAAATTAGGTGCAACGATAGCACTCGCAGGTGCCGTAGGACTAGGTGCTGGCGGTGCAACCGTCGCAGCCGACAGCCTAATACCTGGAAAGGAAGTCGCCTCTGCGTCATCAACTGTTTTGAACGGAGAAGGCCTCCAGCAATCAGTCGACCGAGCCATTGAACAAATTGAATTAAAGAAAATTTATCCGTCCGGTCCAACTGAGCGTCTAGACGTTATTTCAGAAGCCAATAAAATATACAGCGATCAGAATGGCATCGTTCAACCAGGTCAAAATGTCACTGTCGTTGCAAAGGAAAGCCCTATCTTCGGTAACATTACTTATGAAGCAGTTCCTAATAGTGATAGCCCTATTCCCTCACCGAAAACACGTTAATCTTTAGAACTATTCCTACAAAACAATACTCACCAGCCGGCCGGGAACATAAATAATTTTGGTAGGTTTTTGTTCACGTACGAATTTAGCAACGTTTTCATGTGCCAGTGCCAAAGCTTTAATGTCCTCAGTATCGGCATGTTTTTCAACCGTCACTTCACCACGAAGTTTTCCGTTTACTTGAACGGCAATTGTCACCATGTCCTCAACGATCAAACTATCGTCCCACTTAGGCCAAGAGGCTTTTTGAACTAGTCCCTGTCCACCGAGCTGCGTCCATAACTCATCTGCCATGTGCGGCGCAAAGACGGCAATCATCTGGGTTAATGCCCCCAACGCATCGCGCCAGCCTTTTTCCGAGAATCCGTCGAGTTTTAATTTATACAGATCGTTCACAAATTCCATCAGTCCAGCAATGGCTGTATTGAAGCTTTGGCGTCGAATGTCGTTGGTCACTTTTTTAATCGTCTTGTTAAGTGCGACAGCGAGCTTTTGATCGTTTACATTACTCGTTTTGTCTGATTCAAGATATTGTTGTGTGAGCGTCCAGATACGATTCAAAAATCGATAGACCCCAGCCACGCCTTTGGTGCTCCAACTGGCATCAAGTTCAATCGGCCCCATGAATAACAGGTAGGTACGCAGCGCATCAGCACCATACCCAGAATCGATCACATCAAGCGGGTCAACCACGTTACCTTTGCTCTTGCTCATTTTAGTGCCATCTTCGGCGTTAATGTAGCCGTGATAAATCAATTTTTTCACTGGTTCTTTAAAGTTCACCAATTTCATATCATAAAACACGTGCGTCCAAAACCGGACATATAAAAGGTGTGCAATCGCATGATCACCACCAACATAGACGTCGACCGGGTTCCAATAGTTAATAATTTCAGGATCCCATGCTCGCTCGGCGTTCTTTGGATCAGCATACCGTAGCAAATACCAACTACTACAAGCGTATCCATCCATAGTATCCGTTTCGCGTTTTGCTGGCTTGCCACAGTTAGGGCAGGGTGTATTTACCCATTCTTCAGCGCGTGCAAGGGCAGACAAGCCATCGCCTTTTGGCGCATAGTCTTCAATTTCTGGAAGCATCACTGGCAACTGATTTTCGGGGACAGCGACCGCACCATGATCTGGGCAGTGAATAATCGGAATCGGTGCACCCCAATAACGTTGACGGCTAATCAGCCAGTCACGCATTTTATAGGTAGTTTTAGCACTGCCAAGTTTCTTTTCTTCAAGTACTGCGACAATTTCTTCGCGTGCTTGGCTTGATTGCATGCCGTCAAACTCACTAGAATTAATCAGCGTTCCTTCACCGTGATATATCTCTTCTTCTAGATCTGCTGGTTTTTCAATCACCTCGACAATGGGCAAATGAAATTTTTCGGCAAATGCATAGTCGCGTTCATCATGCGCGGGTACTCCCATCACCGCACCTGTTCCATACCCACCCAGAACATAATCAGCGACCCAAATCGGCACCTTTTCATCATTGATTGGATTAATTGCATAAGAACCAGTGAAAACACCGGTTTTTTCTTTGGTGTCATTAGTACGTTCAATTTCAGATTTTTTTACCGCTGACCTAACATATTCTTTCAGCGATTCTTTAAATTCACCTGTTCCTAGTTGTAGCGCTAAAGGATGTTCAGGAGCCAGAACCAAGAAAGTAGCTCCAAACATAGTATCGGGACGAGTCGAGAAGACAGAGATTGATTTCTTGGTTGAGGAAACATCTGCAGCCAGAGAATCTGCCGGAGCGAGCAGCCCGACAGATTCCCGGTGCGAAGCCGTTTCTGAAATCAAGAAGTCGATCTCGGCGCCTTCAGACTTACCGATCCAATTTATCTGCGCGGTCTTAATTTTTTGTGGCCAATCGAGATCTTCAATTTCATCTAATAACGAATCCGCGTATTCGGTGATCTTGAAAAACCACTGTTTCATGGACTTTTTTTCAACCAGACTTCCACAGCGCCAGCAGCGTCCGCCTTCGACTTGTTCATTAGCAAGTACGGTTTTATCTACCGGACACCACCACTGCAAAGATTCTTTTTGATAGGCTAAGCCTCGTTCAAATAATTTCGTAAACACCCACTGCGTCCACTTGTAATACGATGGATCGCTGGTATTAATTTCACGTGACCAGTCAATACTGACACCTATTCGTATGAATTGGTTTTTAAAATTTATAATATTGGTTGCTGTTGCAGCTGCTGGTGAAGTTCCGGTTTTAATTGCATAATTTTCAGCAGGTAGCCCAAAGGTATCCCATCCAATTGGGTTTAAAACATTCTCACCATGTTGGTGATGAAAGCGCGCAATTGCGTCGACGACCGCCCAACTAAAAGCGTGCCCCGTGTGCATTCCGGCACCACTAGGATACGGGAACATACCTGACACATACATCTTTTGTTTCGATGGTTCAGTTTTTACTTCATTGGCTTTCTGATCTTGCCATATTTTTTGCCACTTTGGTTCAATTTCAGACGGATTATATCGCTGCATAACCTTACAAGTATAGCAAACTAATCGACCCCATAACAGAGGTTGGTAGAAATATCACCTCATTAAAACTTAGAGAAAAAATCGCTTTTTATCTGCAGCCACTCCGGCGACTGTCGCACCAGCCTGGACTCGTCTTCAGTCGAATGTAATACGATTTTTACCGCTTCTTCAAGGTATATGCCACCCTGAGAACCCTTAAAAAGAATTGCTGCACCTTCTTCGAGCACCTTATGAACAAATGCACCGGCTTCAAGCGCAGATTTAAAACTCACAACTTGATTACCATTTTTTTTGGCGGCAGGTGCAAGATATGTTTCGGCATTATCACCAACCGTCACGACATACGCAAGCTGATTACCATTGCATAGTTGTCCGACCAACTCATGTGCGGCAGGCGATGTATCACCCAGTTCGTTCATGCTTCCCAGGACTGCGATTTTTTGTGGGACTGATAGTTGATACAATGCCTCAAGCGCTGATTCGACTGCTAAAGGGCTAGCATTGTAGGTATCGTCGATAATAACCGTATTCCTCACGCCGCGCAACACGTTCATTCTACCGCTGACGGCACGGATTTTTTCCAGACCATTCCGCAGTTGGTCCTGCGACAAGCCCATACGGACACCTACCGCCCCTGCGGCAACGACCGCCCGAATACTATGCTCACCCATAACTTTTACGTTAACCTTTATTCCTACATCAAATTCACCTCGAGCGCGGAATATTCCCGTAAAGCCATTGCTAATAGAAAAGTCTTCCTGTGTGAAATTGTATTCGGCCGCGTCAGTCGTTCCATAGGTATTGATATTGGCATTCGTTAAATCATCTGCATATTTACCGGCAATATCATCGCGGTTGATAAGCGCCCTGTCACTAAAATTTGCCGCCGATAATTCTTCTGCTGCCACCGCATCCAACGTTTTAAAGAATTCCATATGTTCTTCGGACACAGCCGTCACAACTGCAATAGCTGGTTTTGCATAAGTACCAAAGTGCGGTACTTGACCAATCCGATCACTGCCGACTTCTTGGACAATTACATCAACGTCGGCCGGCTCTTTAATACGTCGTCGAGCAGCAGTAAAAATCTTCAGCCATGCACTGATAGATTTTACATTTTTTGGGTATTCTATCCCTAGGATTGCAAGTGGGGTGCTTAGTTCTGCGTTGTGATTACCTTCATGCAACCGCACGCGAAATTTTTCTGACAAGACCGTACCGATCGCTACTTTCGTGCTTGTTTTACCGACAGAACCAGTGACGATAATCAATTTGATATCGGGGTGCAGGCGAAGATATTTCTTGACATACTGCTCTAATTTTTTTTGAATGATGTGTTTGAACATTAGCTCTATTATGACATATAGTAACGAAAACACGTCTCGATTACTTTCGTAAAAAAGACGTATGTTCGGCTGCTGCGCGCCCACCCGGGACGCCGTTTTTGAGTATGTTTGTTTCTGGCGCTCGGAACCACGTCCCAATGCGCATCAGCATATCGTTATTATGCCTCGTCCCATGTATAAGCACAAGTAGTATCATAAAAAATCATATTTAAGAGCTGGCACTAGTATTATATATGAGAATATGCTTAACTGATGATGTTCAGAAGTACAACGCGTACCAAAGTGGATGCGAGCGCTTATCTCACCATGGATATTCCCTCTTCTTCACCGTAATACTGTCGTCACGGTCGATCTGGCAACAAGTAATGAGAGAAGAAAAGAAGTAGATATCCAATATGGCATCACAAAATCTTTTCATTGGTAGCCTTGCGTACGCAACTACTGATGACAGTTTGAAGGCTTTTTTTGAGACTATCGGCGAAGTGACAAGTGCACGCGTCGTTATGGACCGCGAAAGTGGTCGCTCAAAGGGATTTGGCTTCGTTGAATTTGCTGATGAAGCAAACAACACAAAAGCTATTGATCAACTAAACGGCAAGGAACTAGACGGACGTCCAATTAACGTTAGCCTAGCCCGACCTAAAGAAGATCGCCCACGAAACAACGACGGCGGTTCATTCCGTCAGCGTAGCTGGTAATCCAGATTTTAAAATAGCCCCTCCCACGCGAGGGGCTATTTTTTTTAAAAAAAACTTTTTTAGCTGCGAAGAATTGGCGAATGCAGCCACTTTACATTCCATTGAAAAAAATCATCGATTAACCCAAATGTATTCAGGAGCCATATGGTCACCAGAATGACCAGTCCAGTAGCACCCAAAATAAGAAGCTGCAAAACTTTTGGTTGACGTTTTAGCCATGATTGCCACGACAAATACTTCGCTTTTAACCACGTAAGCCACTTGGCGGCAAACTGAAATTCAGTCGCAAGGATAGCAAGTCCAGCAAAGACAATTAACCAACCTGGACCAGGATACGGAATAAGGATCACACCAATTATGGTAACGAGTCCACCAACAATAGCAGTCCCTATTCTTTTACCGTGTCGAAGAATTTTATGCATACCTTTATTTTAACAAAAAAGACCGAAGTCCTTCATAGTCACGAATTTTAGTATATGATTCATCGTCTTCTTCTGGTGACTTTTATAATAAAAACTTGGCATTATTTCTCCAAAAGATCGATGAATTCTTTTTCGTTTAAAATTGTTGTTCCGTACTGCGACGCTTTCTTTAGTTTACTCTCACCTACTTTGCCTCCAGTTATTAAGTACGTTGTGTCTTTGGCAACTGCCGACTGGAAAGTACCGCCCAGTTCACGGATTTTCTCTGCTACTTCGTCGCGTGGCAGAGATTCTAGCGTTCCTGTCACAACAAAGTTTTGACCCGTAAATTTACCTGTCTTTTTTTCAAAAACAGGTTTTACGTTTAGCTCACCAAACTTCGTGAGTAATGTTTCGTTATCCGGGTCAGCAAACCAAGCCGCCACGCTTTCCGCTACCACTTCACCAATACCATCAATGGCTTTTAATTGGTCGATGGTCGCATTCCGTAAGTTTTCTAATGATTTAAATGCATTAATGAGATCGATTGCCGTCTGCGTCCCGACATGCCGAATACCCAAACCATATACAAACCGTTCTAATAATGGCTTCCGTTTGTCGGCAATCGCATCAATCAATTTTCCTGCCGAAATATCAGCAAACCGATCAAGTCTTAATAACTGCGTTTTTGTTATTGTATAAATATCGGCAAGGTCTTTGACCAGTCCGGCGTTCACTAGTGCAACCACATTTTTTTCACCCAAGGTATCAATGTCGAGTGCACCCTTGGATGCGAAATGTTGAACGGCCTTTGCTAGTAGTAAGACGCCGGTTGCGCCTTTTACTCGATACACCACTTCACCTTCAGGACGAATGAATGAAAGTTCTGGGTACTGATGCTTTAAAGCTTCTTCAAACTGAAACGGCTTGGTGTGTTTTGGTCGAAGCTCCTTTACGACACTTTCGACTTGGGGGATAATATCACCGGCTTTAAAAATGACAACCGTATCCCCCACTCGAATATCAAGACGAGCAATTTCATCAGCATTGTGCAGGCTGGCATGTTGAACAGTTGTTCCCGCCACGACGACTGGATCAAAGACGGCAACCGGTGTGGCTGCACCAGTTCGCCCAATACTAATCACGATATCTTTTACGACAGTTGTTGCTTGTTCGGCAGCGTATTTAAATGCGACGGCTGCACGGGGCTGCTTGCCCACCACGCCAAGTTCAGCAAATTGCGCTCGATCGTTTACTTTTACTACTAGGCCATCGGTATCAAAAGGAAGGTCATGACGCTTCTCACTCCACTCATCAATGAACGCCATTACGCCGTCAAGGTTGCCGAATATACTTGCCTCTTTATTACGGCTAATGCCTAGTGCGCTCAGTGCTTCATAGGCATACATATTCGTAGGAACGTCGGTTGCAGCTTGGCGAAGCAGGTCATAGGCGCGAAACGAAAGTGGACGTGCGGCGACAAGCTTCGGATCAAGCTGGCGAATCGTCCCAGCGGCAAGATTGCGCGGATTGGCAAATTCAGGCTCACCTGCCGCGCGGCGCTTTTCATTTAATGCCACAAAATCGTTTTTTAGCATGACGATCTCACCGCGAATTTCGGTTCGTCCAATCAGGAATTTTTTATACCCCTCAGCGTCACGAAGTCGCAGTGGAACGTTACTGATTGTGCGCACATTTGCCGTTACATCTTCACCCACATAGCTATCGCCACGCGTCACTGCTTGCACGAGTATACCATTTTCATATATAAGCGCACACGCCAAACCATCCATTTTTATATCGGCAAAAAATTCATGACGAGCACCAGGCAGTAATTTGTCCATCCGAACAACCCACGCCTCGACATCGGCGCGGTCAAACACGTCGTTGAGACTGAGCATACGTGAACTGTGCGTTACTTTTTTAAAGCCCCCCAGCAGTTCATTACCAACCCGCCCCGTAGGGCTGTCAGATGTAACCAATTCTGGATACTTGGTTTCGATTGTTATTAACTCACTAAATAAACTATCGTAGACGGCATCACTGACCGATGGGGTGTCGAGCACATGATAGGCATAGCTATACTTTGATAGTATTTCCCTCAGTTCTTTCGCTCTTTTTACAGATTTTTTATAAGGCTGGCTTGGCGTCATCATCGACTATCTTTCTATATAACAAATATATATAACTGGCGGACCAAATAAACGCTACGACGCTAAACAACATCAGAACGACTGGTACGACCGGTACGTTCCCTATCGCTGGCCACAGATTGGTTAATCCGATGTTAATCATAATAATCGGTACCAACACAACTGCACCAGCGACTATAATTGCTATCATCATCCACGCGATTCGAAGTAAGATCCGTAGGCGCCGACCAACCATCATATCACCCGCTGTCTTTAAGGCACGTAGTGGATACATACCCGGCAGCGTCACGATCACTAGCGCAAAAAATGAACTTGTTAGCAAGTATAGTGACATAACCACAAGTAGTGCTGCGCCAAACCAAAATAGCATCGCCGCAACACCGCCAGCAAGCAAACCGCTTGAATTGGCAGCGGCGAATCCGACCACTGCAAGTCCAACCGGAATCAATTGAACAACCATAACAAGCACGATCAAAACCGTTGAAATAATGGGTGCACCGGCGTTATAGAGACCGTCACGCATTTTTACCGTGTGTCCTGCCAATAAGTGTCGCAACAACCATACCGTCGTCAACCACACAAGAAGCCCGAGTATGACTACATAAATTTGTTGCGCTTCCGTGGGCGTACCTGTAAGGCCTGAAGAACTGATCGATATAAATATCAATGCAGCTTGACCTAGCAGACCAATGTTTCCTTGAAAAATTTGTGATCCGGTATCACGCAAGGTTGATGCCAAGGTTAAATATGTTTGTTGCGATCCGATGCCAATTAACACTATAGTTAACGCCGCGTACACAACCCCCAAAGAAACAAATATTTTTTTATACCGCCAGAGTGTATTTGTTACCTGTCTTCCGAATGCAACATAGCCCGGAAGCTTTAATGAACGGTTGTAATCCCGACGTTTTGATAATCGAAAGCTTCGATGTGGTCGGCTTTTTAAAAATGTTTTTATTTGAGTTCGCACAGAAAAAAGCGACTTTTTAACCACAGCAGCCAATTTTTTTCTTTTCGTTTGTGGCTTTTTCTTAGAAGTGCGTGGCATTTGTTTGCAGCCTTTTTATACGTTCAGCCAGGGGTGGGTGGGTACTAAAGAGACGCGCAAAAATGCCCGGTTTTAACGGATTATTTAAAAATAAGTGCGCAGCTGAGGTGTTTTGTTTTTGCATCGGTCTTCCGTAGGTTTCTAATTTTTCAAGCGCACCGATCATGGCTTCGGAATCATGAAGCGTCACAACGCTGGTCGCATCAGCTAAATATTCACGTTGTCGACTGATTGCTAGCTGCACTATGGCCGCTACGATTGGCGCCAAAATCACAATTACAAGACCAATCACCAATACTATCGGATTAAAATTATTATCACGTCGATTGCCACCAAAAAAGAACATGTTGATAACAACATCAGCTAAAAGACCGATCGCACTTACTAGACCAAAGGCAATCATACTGACGCGAATATCATAGTTCTGCACATGCCCCATTTCATGCGCCATCACCGCCTGCAGTTCTCGGTCATCCATAATTTCCAAAATACCTGTCGTCGCCGCCACGACCGCATGTTTTGGGTTACGCCCAGTTGCAAAAGCATTCGGGGCAGGATCGTTAATAAGATACACTTTCGGTGTTGGAATTCCTAAGTTAATTGCTAGATTTTCAACAATGTTATATAGCCTAGGGTTATCTTTTTTTTCAATCTCCTTAGCACCAGTGACTGCAAGAGCAAGCGAACTGGCAGCAAAATACTGAATCAACGCGTACAGTGCCGCACCAGCAATAACCCAGAATACGATCGAGCTGTTGCCAAAATAAAGACTCACAACGTAGCCAATTGCACTAATCAGCGCGACAAAAACGGCCATAATGAGCACAGTATTTCGTTTATTTGCGGCAATCGCACTATACATAATACCCTCTATTATAACAGATCACATCTTGAATTCTATGTGTGCAAGACGTACTAGAATTTGACTTCAGGAGCCTTGTTAGCGACTGCTAGTTCCGCCTCGTCAACTTCGAAAAACTCGCGTACGACGAAATGGAAGATTGCAGCAATGATATTGCTAGGGAAAGTTTGAATTTTCGTATTAAAGTCACGAACGCCGGCGTTATAAAAGCGACGAGATGCCTGAACCTTATCTTCGGTGTCAACCAACTGTGTCTGAAGGTCAAGGAAGGTGGTATTTGCTTTTAGGTCAGGGTACGCTTCGGAAACGGCAAAAAGGCTTTTTAATGTACCTTCGAGTTGGTTTTCGGCCGCGGCAGTTTCTTTGACACTTTTACCCTGCGCAGAAACGAGCAGAGCGCGGGCTTCCGTCACAGCTGTAAAAACACCGCTTTCGTGTGATGCGTAACCTTTGACCGTATCAACAAGGTTTGGGATAAGATCCAAACGACGTTTCAACTGAACATTAATATCGCTCCACGCTTCGTCAACACGAACGCGAAGTGTCACGAGACTGTTATATGTTACCCCTACAAATAGGGCGATCAAGACGACAATTGCAACTATAATCCAAACTGCTAACATTTCATTTCCCTCATACTTACATACTGCCCCTATTATAACAAAAACCCGGCTAAAATCTGTGTTTTACCCGAGTTTCATAATTTTTGGTGCGCAGAGCGGGACTTGAACCCGCACGGCCTTACGGCCAAGAGATTTTAAGTCTCTCATGTCTACCGATTCCATCATCCGCGCATAGATTATATTGTATGACATCATGTCTACGCATAACGATTTTTGGCCATCATCCGCGCATGTTTGACAGTATATTTTGGAGGCACGTACGGGAGTTGCACCCGCCTGATCGGTTTTGCAGACCGCTGCGTCACTGCTCCGCCAACGCGCCATGCTGGCTATTATATCAGACGCACACCTATGATAGTGGTTCCAACAAAAAGTATCTTTAAAAGAATATTCGATGTTGCATCACCTAGTATGATGCAGCCCGTGCAATAACCATCAAAAATATGCGCCGTTTACCTGAACCTGATTCAGCGTCACAGCCGTCGTGTCGGTGGCGGGCGCAAGACCAGTGATGGCAAATCCGATGCCAGTTGAAAACTGAATCCCCGTCACCGGTACCGGTACTGCTAGACCTCCATTCGAAGGCAGGAGAAAAGTCAGAACAGGTGTATCGGTTCCAACCGTGGGCGCTGATGCTTTATTATAGAACTTTAAAAACGCAACGGTTCCCGAGTTATTCGTTGCCGTTATCATAAAAAGTGCTCCGGCACTTGCTTTTACTAAGGTTGCATTCGTCGTTGCTGCCGATAGAAGTGTGAATGTGGTTGCGGCTCCAGATGATTGTGGCAGAATTGTTACCTTACCAATCTGGTTAGTACCGGCTGGAAGCGCCGCGCCTACGGTCATCTGTAAGGATGCCGCAACCGATTGACCGATCGTGACAATTGGCTCAACAGCCGCAGACTGGGCAGCAATTTTTAGCGTTGCGGTGCCTGTCCCTGTAATTGCTGTGCTCAGGCGAACACGAAAATTTGTAAAGGCATCGACTGATGTTGACCAAGCACGGTTTGCTATCGTATTAAGTGTATAGGTTGTTTCAACGGTGTACGAATCAATACGAGCCATCGCAATCGAGAACCAGCTTGTCCCGCTGTCAGGAGATACTTCAAATGTTAACACACCAGCGGTCATAGTTGCTGTATTACTCATTGTGAGTGTAGCGACATTCAAATCTGTCACCACTAACATGAGTGTCGTATTGACTGCGGTCGCACTTGTCCAGGACACAGTACTCACTGCTGTCTGGTTACTTGAACTGACGACAATTGGTGACTGATCGGATGCGATAACAACCGGGGCGCTATTCGCGCTGGTTGCTTGTCCATTTGGGTTTGGGGGTATATATGCCATACGTTACTGCCTTTATTGTACTATCCAGTCGCTTCCGTTACTCAGAAAATCAAGACTCATATTAGAAATAGGGAGGGTTGCCGTCGAACTGCTGTTAATTGTTTGTGATAAAGTGGTTGCAACCGTTACAACGTTAGTGCCAACATTGGTCACCGTATAGAGGTTAGAGTTGCCCACTGCTGTCGGGAGCGTCAGAGTCGTCGTGCCAGATACTACATAGACGTAATCGGTTGCGGTGTTTGCACCAGCGGTTGTTGCCGTCGAAATAACGTTAATCGATCGGCTGTTTCCTCCAATTGCCCAGACAGGTACACCACCTGAAACCGTCAAGACGTTTGCAGTTGCGCCTATGCCTAAACGAATGAGATTACCCCCCGAATCACGATAGTAAATATCACCAGCAGCACCAGCTGTATCATCATACGTCGCAACTGTTTTACGTGTTGTACCAGTTGTCTGTGTAAAATAAAGCCGGTCGTTTAAAAACTCAATGGCGCCTGTTTCAGGTGTCGTCAAAAGACTCCCTAAGCTAAATTTTAAGGGTGCAGTTCCTGCGCTACTTGTCCCAGGACGAAGCGTGACCTTTTCATGACCACCATTTGCCGCGGGATTATCCGTACCATCGTTATAATGTTCTTTGTCGAGAAACGTATTAAGAATGCCACCCCAAGTGCCGTCATCACCATTAACTGTCGGGAGTCTTTGTTCTGCCACTACTTCTCATACCTCTCTTAGCATGAACATGATATGGTTAAGTTTATGCTTTTCCTTCTTTCATGTCAAGAGGAGGGCTGATTGACATGACTAGTTACAAACATTAAAAAAGCATATACTAGATTGTATGAATATTGCCATCATTTCAGCCAATGGACGACTCGGGTTGGAACTTGTCAAAGTAGCCCTTGCGGCCGGACATCACGTCAGGGCTGGAACGCGCGGCTTATCACATTTTAAAGATTCCCTTTATCTCACCGCTATTCCCTGTGATGCAACTAATTACTATGAGGTAAAAGCACTTTTAAAAGGTCAGGATATTGTTTTTAGCTGTATTGGACACGTCCCAAATTCAGCGAAAGACGTACAGACACAGGCAACAAAAGTCATTGTACGTGTTATGAAAGAGCTTGGGATCACACGCTTTATTACGCTGACCGGGACTGGTGTACGACTTGCCGGTGACCATATAACCTTATTTGACCGCTTCCTCAATTTTGGCGTTGAAATGCTTGATAGACCTCGTATTATTGACGGACGAAACCATGTACAGGTTTTACGAGAATCCGAACTTGAATGGACAGTTATCCGCGTCCTTAAATTGGAATTTGAAAATAATAGACCATTTACACTCCTCCCCCATGGACCAACTTTGCCGTATGTGAGCCGTAAAGTGGCAGCCCGCGCAATGTTACAAGTCGCCGAAAACCATAGTTTTATTCGACAATTGCCAATTATAGGCCGTTAACCAAGGTATTACCTATGTTCCCCATGAGTCAAGAAGTGGTGAAGCTGGCAGCAGTTAATAGCCGCCAAAGCTATCAATGCGGATGTTCTTCGGGCTAATACCCATAGTATCGATTAACACATGTCCTGTCGCTTCAACCATACCCTCTGGTCCAGCAATGAAATAGTGGTGCGCATTTTTTTCAATGACTTCGGTAAGTAGCTTCTGGCGTTTTTTTCGGTTTAAATGCTTTGTATCTATGTATTCCACGACTAGGTTCGAGAGCTGTTTCTGCCATAGATCTATTTCTTCCGCAAACACATATACTATCTCTTTATTCATATAAATGAGTTGGACATGATTCTTATTATCTGTATCAACCATTTCTTTCAGCATGCTTCGAAATGGGGCAATACCAATACCACCCGCAATCAGGACGCTTGAGCGGTGTTCTTTAAGGTGAAAACCGTAGTCGTTGCCAAACTGACTAATAGACATTTCATCACCGGGCAGGAGTGATTGCAGACGTTGCTTGAACGGACTGATACCACGCTTGAATGTGATGGCTAGCAAACTTTCAGTCGGTGATGAAGAAAGTGAATAGGTGGTACCACCTTTGGGATTACCATCCAGAAAATTCAGGTCGATCCAGTCACCCGACTCATATTCAAATCCTGCTGGGCGCTCAAAACACACTGACATATGCGTCTCATTGATCGGCGTGATGTGCCGAACAACCACATGTATATTGATATTTTTTGTAACCATAGGTAATGAGACGTTATAGTAAAGGGCCCTACAAGATCGGGATTTTCGTACAAATAACTACTACCCTAATTTCCACCACCACCGTTTAGAAACTGCAACGGATTCGCCAAAATCTGTTTTAAGAGAGCTTGGACAAATTGCCCGACCGCGTTCCAAAGAGTTGTAAATATAGTTGAGAGTACTTGGCCGATGCTCGTATTAGCTTGACCTAGAATGGCATTGACAATAAAAATTATAACAACGATAACAACAATCAATAGTATAAATAGCACTATGAAGACGATGAACGCAGCGAGCGCCAATTTGAGCAATTTCTTTTTTATTGAACGACGTCTTGTCGCTGGTTGATGTGAGTATTCTGGGTGGCTCATAGTAATACAATGACCGATTAGTCGAATAATCCACCGAGGAAACCACCACGTCTTTGTCTAGAGCCATTGTGGTTTCGATTATCATGACCTGAGTGATCGTACCCTCCGTGACTATAGTTTTCGTAAGACTGCTGATTTTGTCCATATTGTTGGGCAGCTTCATTATTTGTCTTCTCAATAATTTTATCTAGCTCACCCCTGTCAAGCCATACGCCTCGGCACTTTGGGCAGTAGTCAATTTCAACGTTTTGGCGTTCGCTCATTACTAATTCGGTGTCGTCTACTGGGCATTTCATAACAGGCTCCTCCTTGTTTACATACGTTCTTCCATTATATCAGTGGCGATGTCGGTACGTCAAAAGTTAGTGAGCATGAGCAAGATGTGTTATAATCGAATCTATATGTTAAAACTTAATACAAACGATTTTACGAAACATATAAGGATACGGAGAGGTATGAGCAAGAAAGTTATTCTGGTTGTTATAAGTAGCATGTTATTAGTAACGGCGGTATCTTTTGGTGTCACCTGGTGGTACCATTCGTCCGAACAATCCAATAGTCTAAAACAGTCGGCGAAAACCATGCAAGATGCCTTACAAACAATGACAGGTGTGAAAAACGCCGATCAGCTACCCCTCAAGACAGCTGCCGATCAAAAGCCGCTCGTTCCGACTATCGCTCAAGATGGCACCAAACAGTTTACCTTGACGGCCGAACCGATTCGCTGGGAATATCAAAAAGGTAAGTCAATTGTTGCCTGGGCGTTTAATGGACAGGTACCGGGTCCAGAAATTCGTGTCACCGAGGGGGATAAGGTACGAATTACTTTTACTAATAAACTTCCTAGGCCAACGACTATTCACTGGCACGGCCTTGACCTTCCTAACAGCATGGACGGTGTTCCTGGTGTGACACAGGCCGCTGTAAAGCCTGGTGAGACTTTTACCTATGAATTTACGGCTACACCAGCTGGAACACGCTTTTATCACACCCATGGTTCTGGTGTGGCTGACGAAGCCCAGCAGTCTGACATGGGGCTTTCTGGAGCATTCATTGTTGAACCAAAGGGGTACGTAAAACCCGACAAAGAATATACGGTTGTATTAGATGACTGGCTAAAGGGTGAGGGAAGCTTTAATAATGCCGTTCTGGGCATGGATCAGACTAACGGTGGCATGTCGATGAATATGAACTACAATCTGTTCACGATGAACGGCTTGGCATATCCAGACACCACACCTTTGACGGTAAAAAAGGGCGACAAAGTTCGCATTCGTATCATCAACGCTAGTGCTTCGACTTCACATCCTATGCACCTGCACGGTCAGCAGTTCAAGATAGTCGCGATTGATGGCAACCCTGTCCCTGTCGCCGCTCAGTTGACGCGTAATGTTGTTACTGTTAACCCTGGTGAAACGTATGACATTGAATTCACCGCAACTAATGAAGGCATCTGGGCTTTCCATTGTCACGAACTGCACCATTCGGCAGCTGGCATGATGACTTTGTTGAAGTATGATGGTTACATCGCGCCTATGCCCACACCTCCAGTATCGCCAGCCGGTTCTAGTAGTCAACCCTCGATGCCAGGGATGAATATGTAGATGTTGCGTCAGCAGATATTGAAGAGTTATCGATCAAAACTACTCGTTATTTCAGCTTTCGTGCTACTGGGAGTAGGCGTTGGTGGGTTGATTATTGCTCAGCAGCTACAGCAAAAAAATACTAGCTCCCAAAAAATGACTAATAGAGCTGTTGTCACAATGATAACGCCTAGTGAACTTAACAAATCCGATGCCAAGACGACTTTTATGATTAACGTCCACACACCGTATGCAGGTGAAATAAAGTACACGGATGCGTTTATTTCATATCTAGATATACAAAAAAATCAGTCTCAGTTGCCATCTGACAAGTCGACCCGTATCATTGTGTACTGCCGGTCAGGACGTATGAGTGCCATCGCCGCTCAAAAACTACTTGACCTAGGCTATACCAATGTTTCAGATTTACAAGGTGGCATGGATAACTGGGTGAAACAAGGGTTCTCGCTCATCAATGGGTAATACCTTTGTTTCACGGGATATTTAAACTGATGACAAAACGGTGCAAGGAAGGACAAGAAGTTGTCTTATATACTGAACGACCCCTTTAGAACAGTCGTTGAGACAAAGAAAAAGAGCCTTTCGGCTCATAATTCAAACATTTGGTGCGGGTACAGGGACTCTAACCCTGGACCTCGTCCTTGGCAAGGACGCGCTCTAACAGCTGAGCTACACCCGCATGTGTATTTGCTACGGTCTCATATTGTCAAAATGATTGCCTTCTAGTGTCGTCCTTGGCCTGGCAAGTTCGGTCACGTTCCGCGACCCCGAAACATTCATACTGTCAACAAGTTTACAATCTGAATGATTTCCTTGCGATCTGCCATTTGGCAAATCTCACTCTAACAGCTGAGCTACACCCGCATGCTCTAAAAGTATAAAGAAAAGGCAATATTATTTCAAGCCTAGTATAAAACAGTAGCCTCGTTTATGAGGCTACTTGATGGGTTCGTTTTTGGTGCGATTTTACAACGAGGCTCGAACCATTTTCGAGCAAAGCGAGTGATCCGAGCCGCGCCGCCTAGCACGGCAAGCCGTGCTGCGCCCCACCAGAAAAACCCTTTGTATTTTTGAGATTTCCCCCCGCCGTATTTCTTTTTTAGTTGAAAAGGGTGTTTCTGGTGGTTCGCCTACTGCAAAAGCAGTAGAGGCGGCGCGGCTCTGGTCGGCATAGCCGACGCGCTACGCGCCCTCGTCCTGAAAGCTATATGACCAACGAGAAAGTAACGTGATAACCGAAAACATAAGAAAACACACTATATCTGGTGTAGGTACACCAGATATAGTGTAGCTCCGCTGGAACGAAAAGACGGCTCACGGCCGTCTTTTTAGTGACAAAATACTAGACTAATCCCTACGGCGCATTTGGCGCAAAGTCGATCGGATTAGGTGAAGCAGGCTCTAGCACAACTGGTTTACTCGCAGAATACTCACGCATTGCCTCATAAACATCACCATTATTTGCATTAAACGCCTTTCCATTTGCGATAAAAGCCGCCATAGCACCCTTAGCAATCATTACATCATTAAATGGGTCTTCTTTGTGCGTAGTGCGATTGAGTTCTCTAAGTATTTGATTTATGTCGGTGCTTTGTCCGTCGATGATATATGCACCGATGTTAATCAGGTCATCTTCTGTAGTTTCATCGACACGCTCCCAGTTTTCGACAGTCGCTCCATCATCAGCAAGATTGAAACGTGCGCCGCTTTTAGCAGCTACGCTTGGCGCAACAAGGATAGACACAGGCTTACCGTGTTCATTATGAAAATCACGGAACTCCTCCCACGAGAAATCAGCCCAAAAGTCAGCTGCAGCCATATACGATTGTTTTTCTGTACGGAGTGCATCAAGGTAGATTGGTCCGAGTGGCCCAATCACATTGCGGTTTACTAGCAAGTCAATATCACGAGGTAAATCAGGAACTTCACCAATACCGCGCACCGTATCGTAGTTACCATATATGGCGACTCGCCCCAGGGGCATCGCCTGTCGAGTAATTCGACCTATCAGACTTTCTCCAGCACCAGTCGGCAGGGCAGACTTTGGCGTCCCCTCAGCAAAGCCGGCCTCGTGCATCCAGCTTCTGATTCGTGTCGCTTGTCCAGCAGCTGAAATTGTTACATGTTCGTTATTAAGCTTCATTATTCCTCTTTTCAATTGCAAGTCGCTCTAGCAGGCTGCGTATCTGGCTAACATTGTCGTCGACATTCTCATCGTTGTTATCCAGAATAGTTAGTCGATTGCCGACATGCCGTGCGAGCGCCTTCATCATTTCTAGTTTACGAGCTTGTATATAGTCGATTTCATCGACGCTTAGTTCTGTGGTCTTTCGTTCACCTCGCATATTACGCTCGTGTACGCGCTCTGCGATAAGCTTGGGGTCAGCCCTCACAAAAAGATAGTCAGACGGATCAAGCTCTTTCTCGATATCCCAGTTGACATATTCTATGCCATGTTCGATTTTGGCTGGGTGGCTCGTAACAATCGCTGGCTGCAACTTTATCACCCTCTGTATAATCTTCTTCTGAATTGCCGCCGTTCGTTCATCGTCTGGCGTAAAGTTGTCAACAATAGTATCTTTGTCTTGTTTTGCGAACTCGCCAAAGAAATCACCCCAGTTGGCGTGATTTATGCCGTAAGTATCTGGCTTTGCTCTTTCTACTAGGTAGTCTTTGCCAACTCCAGACTGTCCGGTAACAACAATTATTTCTGACATTGTATGCTCGCCTTTAGTCCTTATACTTGTTAATCTGTTCAATTATTTTGGGAATCATCCAGCGGTGTTCCTTCTCGATGAAAACCATACGCTCGGGGTCGATAAGCCGCATTGCTGGTGAGCCGATTGAGAGCATGGTAATACCCTCATCACCTGCTGATACAGCATGCTCATTCGTGCCTGGTAGATTAAATACATCTCCTGCTGTAAAGTCGAGACGCACATCAACTCCATCGCCTCTGTCATAAATAAGGAAACCGCCGCCCTCAAGGATGACAAGCACGTGATTGTGCGGGTGGGTGTGTCGCTCAAAACCAGTGTTGGGATCCATCGTTAGCCTAGAGATTGATATCGGGTTCGTTCCGTCGGCGAATTGGTCAGGGTCATTCAATTCTGTACCTGTAACATTTGGCGTTACCTGAACGTCATCGGACGCTGTCAAAAAGTTGATGGGCTCAATCTTAAGGTGTTCGTCCGAATGGTCGTGGTGGCTGTGGCTCATTTCTCTACTTCCCTTGGGTTATGGCTACTTTTGCTATATAACAGACCTTATTCACTAATTTGTCAATAGTTTTATAGGGGTCGCCCGTTGAGAGTCATAAGCACAAAGCTTGCAAATGAAATTATCACCAAGCTAAGAATCAGCAAAAACCTACAAAAGCGTCTGCGTTTGTCGGCATTTGGCGATATATCAGAGACAGAATGGAAGCATTACGAGATTATTGGACTACCCACAAAAGACGGTGCAGCAGGCGTATTATTTATAGAGATAGAAGATGATTTGTATGCAATACCGTATGAAATAGGAGCTGTCGGCGATAAATTAACTGGACGCTCCAAACCAGTTATTTGTGATCTCTGCAAAACGTGGCAAGCAGGAGGGCGTGCTGGCAGTATAACGTTTCGCACCGAGCGTCGGTCGCTGAATTCTATTAGCTTTTTGTGCTGCCTCGACCTAAAATGCAGCTTGCATGTACGAGATATGACGACAGCAGCAAAAACATCGAGGGCGCAGCTACGAGAAGACATAACGCAACAATATCGTATAGAGCGCCTTAAAGACAAGCTGTCCATGCTAGTAAAACGACTAGGTTTAGAGCCAGCAATCGACAAAGACGAGGACATCGAATAGATGAGTGAGCGGATAGAACATGTTGTAACCGTAGAGCAATCAGTAGTTGTATCGCAGGCGATGAGCCGACATTTTGAGAGACTATTAGAGTTAGGCGCAGAAACTGCAAAGAATAGGGCTTGCGTGGACTGCGCACATCTTGCACTTTGTGGCATTGTCATAAATGCGCTCAGGACGAAGAAGTCAGGCACTAACATCAGCGCATTAGGAAAAGTTGACGTGCATGGGGTCAAAATTGACGAGACGGCGGAAAATATATGCCCAAAAGAGCTTGTTGATGAGGCATTGCGCCGCAATCAGAGTGGTGATTTCTGGCTACTTGAGGCTGATGAACTGAATCATGCAGAACTTGAAGTAAGAACCGCTCAGACAGTTCAATTAGCAGCAGAGCATGTTCGTCGAACCGTGAGCAACAAAATCATTAAGTAATCTTAGTGTAGCGTTATCTTTCCCTCTGTTGCGTCAAGGGTGATAGAATCGCCATCCCTGAGAAGTTTCGTTGCGTTCGCCACTCCAATAAGACAGGGCTTCTTTAGTTCACGACTTACGACTGAGGCGTGCGATAACAATCCGCCCTCTTCGGTAATTATGCCACTACATACGTTCATAATCTCAAGCAGATCAAAATCAGTACCGATTGCCACCATAATGTCCGATGAGTCAATTTTGTCTATATCATCTTTTGAATGAATAACTTTTACCATTCCTTCAATTTTGCCGGGTGATGCACAGATGCCTGATATGACAGACTACTGGCTAGTTACGTCAATCGAGATAAATAATGGGCTTATTACGTCCTCGTTCCTTACAAAAGATACACCTTTTTCTTGTCGAGTTTTGAGAACGTCAGCAGATAGCTTGACATCTTTTTCGATTAGGTCGGTAAGCTCGCTCATGAGATAAAGATTTACGTCTTCAAGAGTCACTTGTTTACGGCGACTAATCTCGCTCAAGATTTCCAGTCTTTTTACGACCGTTTCACCAAGTTTCGCCTTGTTTTTATCACGAAATACACCTATTCGGCTCATCAAATCACAAAGCATATCAAGCCGACTGTCATTCAGCCTTGAGAGTAGCGCTTTTGATTGCTCGTGCTGGCGTTTAACTTCTGCTGCGGCTTCCTCTTTTGTAATCGGCTTATTTTCTGACTGGACAGCAAGCTGTAACTTATTCTTATAGTCCTCGATAGTTGGCGGATTCTCACCGTAGGCGCAGTGTGTGGCGGCAAATTGGGCGTAGTGGTTGTTCAGCGCTTCAAGCGTCTCTGTGTTGAATGCGCCGTCTGAGGTCGAGTGCGCAAGCCGAATAACATCTGTAAAGGCCACTTCTTCAATCTGCGATACTGTCAATTCACCCGGAGAAATTAGCTTTGCAAGCAATAGATTGCGGTCTTCGAGATTTGGTTCGTATTCCTCAAGTATTTTATGGAGTGCGTAATTAAGGCTATATTCTATCTGCACAACATTGAGCTTGTATATCTCGCCAAGGGGATAGTCCATAATGTCGATGAGTAGTAGACCAAGCTCATCGTCAGAAATCTTCGCCAAATCAGAATCATTGACTTTAGCTATGATTTCGTCAACAAACTTATAATCGGGATTCATAATAGCTTCGATTTCCCGTATGAGTACAGAGTCGAGATTAACAAACTTCTTTGATAGCCAGTTCTGTAGATATTGCCATTCGTCTATCGGAGCATATGCCTCGACAATCCCTTGCTTGTACGTCGTTACTGTATGGCGAAAACGCAGAGAATTTATTCGTGCCCAGTGACGATTGTAAAGGTTGTGGAGCATTTCTGCACCGAGCAAATGAGAAACCGAACGCATGTTGATTCGTCGCCAGTGTTTATCATCAAACGGAATGTTGGTTGTAGTTTTGAGCATTGTCTGTAATTCTTCTTTCCTCTAATTTCAATAATCTAGGTTATCTTGTAGTAATTGGTCGTGCCTGCAATATGAATATTTTATCTCCCCGCACCGCCCACTCTACGTCCATCGGCTGTCCATAGAGCGTTTCAATATCGTGCAGATACGGCATAAGCGTATCGCAAATTTGCTGCAAAATATCCTCGTTGATATTGTCATCGCCAGTCTGCTGAACTCGTGCCATATTTGTGATTTTGTTGACACGCAATGTTGCAGGTGTCTTCTGACTCGATACAAGAGATTCGCCGACACCCTCAACAATTTCAATAAGTGCAATGCGCTCATCGCTCTCTATTGGGCTTGCCGTAAACGCTACGCCGGCATAATCTGCGTCTATCATTTCCTGCACAATAACAGCCATATCCTTTATCTCTGCGCCACTTTCGGCAGAGTATTTTTTATAGCGACTCGACTCTATGGAGTCGATGACTCGCTGCACGTGATGAGCGATATCGTCAGGTGTTACGTGGAGATAGCTATCGAAAATTCCTGCCCATGATTTATCATGTGAATCTTCGCCAACGCCAGAAGAGCGTACAGCGTAATGGCTATGATTCCGTAGCCATTCTAGTTCTCCGAGCTTTGCAGATAGCTCGTCTTGACTTACTGGCTGTGGTCGAATAACTACCGCACGAGGCACAGGCAATCCTGCTTTGTGTAGTTTGTGCAGATTGTAGCCTTTGCCGCCAACATGAGCATGATGGACGTCATCTGTGCTAAAGAGATCAATAATCGTTGAGGTGTCCTATTCCTTTACGCTTCCTCGCTTATTGCTCGGCTGCTTAAAGGCATAGCGTAGTCCTTTGCTTGCCAGCGGCTCGTCCGCAAAACGTCCAAAAAGATGTAAGTGTGCATGGTCGACATTCTGACCGCCAACGGGGCTAATATTCCAGCCGAGATTAGCTCCATCAGGACTGGACTCATCAAGCATGGCTTTGCATTTCTTGATAAGGTCACGCAACTGCGCCCACTCTTCCTCGTTGATGTCGAATGGCGTCTTGATGTGGCGTTTCGTAATCATCATATAGCCATGCTTGAGCTCTCCGTCTACCATGTCGGTGATATACCATAAGTCGTCTTCATACAATACATTGCAGCGCAATATATTGTTCGGTATACAAAATGGACATTCGTCTTTATTCACATCACGCCTCTCTGGAGTCTCGATTAGTATTTATTCGATATTATACCTTGTATCTGTAGTAAATACTACAGATACACCACCTCTGTCGCTAAAGCGACACGCCACCACCAGAAACACCCTTTTCAACTAAAAAAGAAATACGGCGGGGGGAAATCTCAAAAATACAAAGGGTTTTTCTGGTGGGGCGCAGCACGGCTTGCCG
>SCKX01000002.1 GCA_004100325.1 Candidatus Microsaccharimonas sossegonensis
CTGTTCGACTGACGGGAATAAAAATGGGGCACGGACACTTTCCGGCAGGGCGCGCCAATGGCCACGGGATCAACAAAAAGAAGTTGGTCATATTGGGGTTGGCGGCCGCTGCAGCTATGTTATTTGTTGTTCTGGCGCTTATCGTTCTGGCGGCCGTTGTTGTTAAAGCGCTTTCCGGCCAGTCCGGCGGTATCGGCCAGGGTTTGTCGGCCCTTTTGGCGTCTCTATGGGGTGCCGCGACTGATTTCATTAGCGCGCTGTGGAAGCAAGTCTTGGCTAACCCGCTGCAATTTCTGCAGGGCGGTAATTAACAGTTGAAGTAACGGTCACTGGTACTTAAAGGAACGGCTCGGCGTCATCGGAGAGGTACGACTCTAACGGCTCTTCCTCTCTCATTTACTTTTTAATGCAATGCTCTAATAATGAGAGAGATGAATATTAAAAGCGAAAAAGATATAACAAGACTGATTGAATCCGACGGATGGATGATGAATGTTTTATGGGCAGCGAAAACCCTCAACCTTGATGATTGGTGGATTGGCGCGGGGTTTTTACGCGATAAAGTGTGGGACAGCGTGTCGAATATCGCACACAGGCCAACTCGTGACGTTGACCTTGTTTATTTTAATTTAAAAAATACGAGGCCTGAAGCCGACTGGCAATATGACGAGTATATGAAAAAAGAGTATCCGTTCGCAGAATGGGAAGTTCGCAACCAGGCGAGGATGCATTATGTAAACGGCTTTGAGCCGTACGCCTCTACGGCAGAAGGCATCAGTAACTGGATAGAAACAGCTACCTGCGTGGGGGTACGGCTAAAAGATAAGCGGCTTGAATATTTATTTTGTTACGGCATTCAAGACCTAATAGGGTTGGTGGCTCGCCCAGTTCCGCGATTTCAGACCACAGGCCTTATGCCGATTTTTTATGAGCGCATAAAAAAGAAACAATGGCGTAGGAAGTGGCCTAACCTAATAGTGCTCGAAAAATAAAATCGACTGTAGTTAGAAGTTTCGTTTGGTTTCAAATGGTGCAACATAGTTGACGCATTTCAAACGGCAGCTACGCCTGCTTAAGAGGATTATACAGCTTCGCGCCAGGAAAGTTTAGTCTTTTCAAGGATGGCTTTTATTAAATCAAATGCAGCAGCTCATCTTAGACACGTCTCTCGTAAAGGACATAGCCGCCAACTTTATAGCTTCGGATAATGTTGGAAATACTGGCAACATATCCTCAAGGTCGTCAATGGTATTTTTGTTTTTAATCAGCACCATTGCCTGAGCTATTAAGTCGCCCGCATTGGGAGCTAAAATATGTGCGCCCATAATAACTTTGGTTTGTGGATGTATGGCTATTTTAATAACGCCTTCGATACGTCTAGTTATCAAGGCTTTGGGTAGCTTATCAAAGGTTACGGTGCGGCAGGCACAGGCCTTTAGCTCAGCCATTTGTTCATCTTCGGTATAGCCGACACTGGCTAATTGCGGGTCAGTAAAGACCGTCCACGGCACACTGCGGTAATCAATGGACTTGCTAGCACCATTCAGGGCATTTAGGGCAGCATATGTGCCTTCACGCCCCGCGGTTGTTTCAAGTCTAAGCGGTAAATTAGTTACATCACCAACGGCATATATATGAGGTTGTGAGGTTTGTAGGTTTGACTGCGTAGCTACCGCTTGTTTGTTATCAACAGTAACGCCTACGGTTGCAAGGTTTAAGCTGGCTGTATTTGGCATTTTGCCAGCCGCTACCAGTATTTCGTCAACAGCAACGCTTTCTTCGCCGGCACTGCTGCTGTAATAAACTGTTTTAACGCCGTTTTCGGTAACTACTTTGGTAACCTGAACGCTGGTTTTTATACTCATACCTTCATCTTGAAGTATTTGCTGTAACCGCTCGGTCAAAGCTGGCTCGGCTCTCGGCATAATACTATTTGCTCTTTGCAAAATGATTACTTGACTGCCAAGGCGGGCATATAGCTGAGCCAGCTCTAAACCGACTGGTCCAGCTCCAATTACTGCCAATCGCTTAGGAACAGTTTTGAGGCTCATTGCTTCTGTGTGGGTTATATAGCCAGCCTCAGTCAGGCCCTCAATGCTAGGCACTATAGCGGTTGAGCCAGTAGCAATAATGAACTTGGCTGCTTCAATTTGTTGTTCGCTTACTTTAACGGCATTACTTGAAACAAAAACAGCTTGACCTTCTATAAATGTTATATTCTCTAAGCCTTGCAGCACTTGTTCATACTTCTCGGCTCGTAACTTTTCAACCAGTGCCAGCTCGTCTGCAACCACGGCAGCATAGTCCGCATTGTTTACAGCTAGCTCAATGCCTGGCACATAGTGATGCTTGGCGGTATACAGTAGTTTAGCAGCGTGTAACAGGGTCTTAGAAGGGACACAGCCCACATTCACGCACGTACCGCCCAGCGGCAAACCAGAGTTGATGAAAGCCGTTTTAGCCCCAAGCTCGTTAGCTTTTATAGCAGCGGCAAAAGCACCCGCACCGCCACCGATAATTACTAAGTCAAACTCTTGTTTCATTTTGATTTTCCCCAGCATCCCTCGCTAGCTCTTCGCGTGTTATGATGTCCGCTTGGTACGCTCTCGCGGCCTTCTTTCAACACCCGTGCCATCCAGATTAGTTCCTGCCAAGCACCTTTCGCGTACTCGCGGTAGCTGTCATTGAGTAATGTGCCATCTTCGTCAAAAAGCTCCTGCACTTTCGGAAACTGCGTGTCCGTAAAGGTAGCAACTAGGCCCATCTCACGGACCGTGCTTACAAGAGCCTCAATCGCCCTAACGCCACCCCATTGACCTGATGAAACACCGGCAAACGCAACAGGCTTATGAATATAATTCTTTAATCCACTATCTAGCATACGCTTGAGTGAGCCGGGAAAGCTGTGGTTGTATTCAGGCGTAACGATAAAGAAACCATCGGCTCGCTCAGTAATAGCGGTGTAGCGAGGGTCTTTACCTTCGGGATCGTTACCATCGCCAGGAAAGTTAAAGTCTTTAGGGTCAACCAATTCCGTTTCAATTTCCTCACAGGTTTTACCGACTTCTTCAACCAGCCGAGCCGCCCAGATGCTCTTGCGTTGTTCTCTGGATGTGCCTGCCAGTACAGGGATATAGAGTTTTGTCATTCTAGCCCCCTATGACTTGTAAGATGCTTCTAAACGCATCTTTTTTAAGTGAGTAATACATCGCTTGCGACTGTCTGCGAGCATCCACAAGCCCAGCTTCTTTTAACTTCCTAAGGCTATGAGAGACATTGGAAATTGACGTGTCAGCTAATTTTGCAATTGTCGTCACATTAAGTTCCGGATAATGACGTAAGAGGTAGCATATCTTTAGCTTGATCGTATCTCCAATAACGCCGCATTGTTTGGCACACAATTCAATGGCTTCGTTATTTTGCAGTTCTTGCTTCAGTTGTTGAGTATTTGAATGCATATTCAAATAATACACCATGCGTAAAATCAAAAAAGAGGCCAAGCGGCCTCAAATGTTTGAAACTATACTGTTTAAAAAACATTTGGATCGTATTGGTGCGGGTGAAGAGACTCTAACTCTCGGCCTCGTCCTTGGCAAGGACGCGCTCTAA
>SCKX01000003.1 GCA_004100325.1 Candidatus Microsaccharimonas sossegonensis
AACTCCATGTCAGAGCCTTTTTTTTAGTTTTCAAGTACGCGGAAGAGCCGTTCTTTTAGGCAGAACGGCTGCCCCTTTCCACACTTCGTGGTCTACTAAGTTTTTACTTAGCTAGATGGGGCACATGACCTAAACCATCAACAACCGCACCGCTGAACGCGTACTTGAACAATTTTTTCGCCTGGCCCGCCTCCTTGCGGGCCAGGCGCTGAAATTACCTTTGCAGTCGTCGGTGGTGCAACCGTTTTTGGAGTGGGAAATGTCTCGTCTTACCGAATTAAAAACTGATTTGTCCTCGGCCGCCTACCAAGTAGGCGGCTCAAAGGGTTCTCGCCAGACGCGCATCGAGCACGTGCGCGACCTGGCCAATTTCATTCACGCACGCGGCTGGGTCCACGTGCGTGAGACCGCTCAGGTCACAGAAAAGCACATCCATGCCTACATCGCGCAGGCAAAGGAAAGAGGATTGTCCTCCCGGACCCTTCAAAACCGCATGGCTTCGGTTCGAGGCGTTTTGGCCTACCGCGGAAAATCCAACTTCGCCCAAAGCGGCCGAATCAGCAACAAAGCACTGGGCATCGCGGGAGCATCCCGCGATGGCACCAAGACAGCAGTAAGCCCATCAAGGGCGAATGAAATCGAAGAAGCCCTGGCAGCCAAAGACGTTGGGGCGGCAGCAGCCTATGCACTCCAAAGAGAGCTGGGGTTACGCAGCCAAGAAGCCGTGATGAGCGTCAAAAGTCTCAAGGCTTGGCAGCAGGCGATCGAGCGGGGTCGTTCAACAGTAGCCGTCATACACGGTACAAAAGGTGGTCGCCTCCGGAACACCCTCATAGTCGATCGCGAAAAGAGCCTCCAGGCCGTCCAAAACGCTCTCAAAATCGCTCGAAGCAGAGGGGGTAAGCTCCTGGACAAAAACGACCTAAAAAGCGCCGTGACCTCGTTCCAGTACTTTTTAAGGGCCTGTGGTGCCAAAGGCATCGAAGCCAGTCATTCAGCGCGCTACGCATACGCACGCGCGCTGTACGACAAACTGATGACAGAGACGCCAGAGCTGGGGCGTAAAGAAACCCTTTCGCTTGTCAGCATGAGCCTGGGTCACGGGGATGGTCGCGGCACCTATGTGGAAAAGGTGTATTTACGTTGATGGCCAGGTTTTAAAGCGTCTGGATTCGTACGCGAACCGGCCAGCGAAGGCCTAAAAGGCCGAGCGATAGCCCGGCACGAGCTTCGGACCTCCAGTCCGAAGCCGTGTCCAGCGTTGGGGTCCGTGCAACCCCAACCGCTCAGAGAGCGGGAAGGGGTCGCGCTTGGTTTGTTGGAGGATTTGTGGTCTGAGTGTTGGGGCTGAGATTTCGGCTGTTTTGCGCTGCTGTTTTTGAGTTTTTAAATTGTTTTTATAGTTTTTAAGGGGCTGAAACCCGCACCAGTGCTCGTTCTGCCGGCAGCAATTAAAACAAATTCCCTGTTAATTGCAACAAATTCCCTGTTAGTGCAACAAATTCCCTGTGCTGTCCACATTTACAACAAGCTATCAACGTGTTGTAATTAGATAATGCAACGCGCTATAAAGGTGTTTTACTTTCGGGGGGATTGTTGCAATTGGCCAAACAAAAAACAGCAGAAGGTACGTCAATCAAGGCTTCTGAGGCATTTAAGCGTAGGCTCGTTGCCAAGCACACTGATGTGGTTGAGCAGACTACGATGAACCGCTCGGTAAATATGAGCAATGCGCTGATCAGTAGCGCTCAGGGCTTGAGTCTGGTCGAAAAACGCATCATGTGCCTGGCTGTTGCTGGGCTGGACAGTCGTCGACACTATGGGCAAGAAGCGCCAGTGGTAACAGTCAATGCCAACGATTACGCCGAGCTTGCGGACATCAAACCCGAGAACGCCTACAAGGAACTGGAAGAAGGCGTGAAGCGGCTTTACGAGCGAAGTATCCACTTCGAATCGTCTTGGAAACACCCAACCCGCAACAAGATCAGCACCGCAAAGGTGTCCATGCGATGGGTTGGTCGCGCCAAATACATCGAAGGGCAAGGCCATATTGAGCTGGCCTTTTGGTGGGAAATCATGCCCCACCTGACCTTGCTGAAAGAACGGTTTACCAGCTACAAACTCAGCCAGGCCGCGGCCATTCGTAGCCTTTACAGTTGGCGGCTCCTGGAGCTCTTGAGCCAATTTGAAAGCACTGGTTGGCGCGAGTTCACCGTCGAGGATTTTTCCAAAACGCTTGAGCTACCCGAAACATATTTAAAAAATTTCAGCCATATCAAGAAACGTGTAATCGAGCCCGCGGTGAAGGAGCTTCAAGCCAAGGACGGCTGGATCATCAAGGTCACTTACAAGAAAACGGGGCGCAAAATCACCCGTATCCGATTCGACTTTCAGCGAGATCCTCAAGGTGATCTGTTCAGGGCCTGATACGCCAAATATCGCCAGTAACCCTTAGCCAAAAAGCTCACTGTGCGAACCTAGTCTTGCCAGACGAAGGGTGTCGGTATCGGATTTTCGGTAAATCAGCAGCAAGTCAGGCTTGAGGTGACATTCCCGATACCCCGCCCAATCGCCAGAAAGGTCGTGATCGCGATAACGAACATCCAAGACTTGATCGGTTGCCAATGCCGTTAGAACGGATCGCAACACGTCATCAAGCGTTACGCGGTGCTGCCCCTTGGATTGCCTTTTGTAATCGCGTTTAAATGCGGACGATCGGTCAATCGTCCGCATGCAAATCAGCCATCAGGTCTTCCACGCTGGCAAATTTCCTGCCTTTGCCCGATTCGAGCTCAGCAATCGCCTTTTTTGTCAGCGAATTAGGGACTCTTACCTCAAAGGGCAATCGCTCCTCGTCAGCGATCCTCAGCATCAACAGTCGAATCGCATCAGAGATCGACAAGCCCATGGCTTCGAGTGCGCTGGCCGCGCGCTCTTTGGTGTTGGTGTCAATGCGGGCACGCACGTAGGTATCAGCAGTTGTAGTCATGGCAATTTCCCCAAAAGGGTTAATTGTCCAATTGTAGTCACAAACGGACTACTTGACGAATAATTTGTACATTGGCACAATGAAATTTCAAGTTAGTCACGGCTTCGCTGTGCAAAACGCACGTAATCGTGTCGCTCGACCTGCGTTATGGCTCTCAAAAGATGCCGATCAGAGGCCACCTCTTCTGAAACCCCCGGGGAAGATGTATCAAAAATCTCCCAGTGGTCATCAAAAATCCTTAGCACGCAATTTCTATCGACAGCTCACGTGTGTTCGCTTCGGCTCGTCCGTTCGTTCGCAACCGTTCTTGCTGCTTCCCATCCCTCACCTCTACTGCATAAAGTCTCCGCCCTAATCCATCAGGGCAAGTCACGGGGCCTCGCGTCACTTTAATAAACCGAAGGTTTACAAAGTGACGCGAGTCGCAGCGAGCGTTCTAACTAGCACCAGCTTTAGCTCTGGTCATTTTTTTCAGTAGCGACTCTGAATTTTTAACCAATTTAATAGCCAGGAGAAACTCCATGTCAGAGCCTTTTTTTTAGTTTTCAAGTACGCGGAAGAGCCGTTCTTTTAGGCAGAACGGCTGCCCCTTTCCACACTTCGTGGTCTACTAA
>SCKX01000004.1 GCA_004100325.1 Candidatus Microsaccharimonas sossegonensis
GTGGAAAGGGGCAGCCGTTCTGCCTAAAAGAACGGCTCTTCCGCGTACTTGAAAACTAAAAAAAAGGCTCTGACATGGAGTTTCTCCTGGATATGGGTAGGGTTAAAAATGCAGCGTCACTGCTGAAAAAAATGACCAGAGCTAAAGCTGGTGCTGGTTAGAACGCTCGCTGTGGCTCGCGTCACTTCCAAAAACCTACGGTTTTTGAAGTGACGCGAGGCTCCGTGACTTGCCCTGAGGGTTTAGGGCGGGGACTTTATGCAGCAGAGGTGAGGGATGAAGAGCAGCAAGAGCTGGTACGAGCGACGAACGTGCGAAAACTGACTGCACGTGAGCTGTCGAGGACTTGCGGGTTAATGAAGTTCTGATGAGTGCTGGGAAATTTTTGATACATCTTTCCCGTTGTTCCCAGAAAGATAGCCTCTGGGTGGCATTTTTTGAAAGCTCTAACGTGGTCGAACGACACGGCTACGTGTGTTTGCACGGCGAACCGTGACTAACAAGAAATTTCATTCTGCCCAAAAATCATTTGTTGGTCAAGAAGTTCAATTGTGACTACAATTGAACCATTAACCATTTTGGGGAAATTGCTATGAGCACAAGCGCTGACACTTATGTGCGAGCCCGTATTGATACGAAAGTCAAAGAGCGTGCAGAAAGTGCACTTGACGCCATGGGTTTGTCGATCTCCGATGCGATTCGTCTTCTGATGATGAGAATTGCCAAAGAAGAGCGCATCCCTTTTGAAATCAGAGTTCCCAATTCGAAGACCAGAAGGGCGATTTCTGAGCTTGAATCAGGCAAAGGCAAAAAATTTGCTAGCGTAGATGCCCTGATGGCCGATCTGCATGCGGACGATTGAGCGTTCGTCGGCCTTTAAGCGCGATTACAAGCGCGTATCTAAGGGTCAGCACCGTGCCACGATTGATGAGGTTTTGCGCGTAGTTCTCCTAGCTTTGGCGGTCGATCAGGCGCTGGATATTCGTTACCGCGATCATGATCTTTCTGGTGATTGGGCGGGCTATCGGGAGTGCCACCTCAAACCCGATTTGCTGCTGATTTACCGAAAATCCGACGACATGCTTCGTCTGGCCAGGCTCGGTTCCCACAGCGAGCTGTTTGGCTGAGATAGAGCCAATATTCTCGGTACATCAAGTTCTGAAAAGATCGCCTTGAGGATCTCGTTGAAAGTCAAACCGAATCCGAGCCACCTTCCGACCCGCCTTCTTGTAGGTGACTTTGATGATCCAGCCGTCTTTTGCTTCGAGTTCCTTCACTGCGGGTTCGATAACCCGCCGCTTTACTTGCCCAAAATTCTTTTGATAGGTCAAGCCTAGCTCAAAGGTTTTGATGAAATCCTCGGCCTCAAATTCTCTCCACCCCGTGGACTCAAACTGAGTCAACAATTCCAGCAGTCGCCATGAGTACAGGCTCCGCAGAGCGCTTGCCTGCTGCAATTTGTAACTGGTGAAACGCTCCCTTAGAAGCGTCAGGTGCGGGGTCACTGTCATCGTAAAAAGAATGTCCACCACGCCTTGGCCATCAACGTAGGTGGCTGCATCGACCCATCCTGTTCGGGTCACTGCCCTGTACGTCTTTTTGGAGTCGGGTGATTTCTTCCATTCGTGCGCGAACGTGATTGTTCGCTTGCGCAGGTGTTCGGTGGCTTCGGCCAACTCTTTGTAGGCGTCATTGAGAGCAATGTCAGCCAGTTCGGCATATTCAGTGGCCTCAATTCGCACCTTCGGCGGTGCTGCACCTGGATGCCGCATTGAGTCGAGTTTAGACACAGCCAAGGCCATGACACGCTTTTCTCGCAAGCTCAAAGCCTGTGCGCTGCTCACAAGGGCATTACTCATGTTGACTGTTCGATCACGCCAATCAAGGGCAGAAAGCTCGTCAGCAGTGCGGAGTGCTGTTTTCTGTTTTGCTTTTAATGCGGACTTTTTAGCCTCTATTTGCAACTCTTTTTTACTTAGAGTGTTCATTTGTGCCAACTTCCCTGTATTTATTGCGTTGCTTATAATGGCGCAATGCTTGATTTATAGCAACAAAAACAAACGGCACAATTGTGGATGGCACAGGGAATTTGGCACACAAACAGGGAATTTGGCACAGTAAACAGGGAATTTGGCACAATTGATTCCCGCAAACCCGCGCCAAATAAGGCTCTCAGCCCTTTAAAAACTATAAAAACTATTTAAAAACGATTGGAACGGCGACTCACTGAACCAGCTCTGACAAATTCCCTGTTTGGTGAATTGCGGCAAATTCCCTGTAAACCCTATTGAGAGGCAGAGGCGATTCGTTGTTTCGATTGTGGATAGAACAAGGAATTTGTTGCAATTGAACCCATCAAACCCAAGCTGGACGAGGGTTTCAGCCCTTCAAAACTCAAAAATAACTGCGCAAAGTCCACCAAAAGCCTAGGCCGACCAATTTAAACCCCAATCCCTAAATACAAATCGCGACCCCTTCCCGCTCTTTGAGCGGTTGGGGTTGTGTGGACCCCAACGCTGGACACGGCTTCAGGCAAGCCTGAAGCGCGTGCCGGGCTAACGCTTGGCCTTACAGGCCTTCGCTGGCCGGTTCGCGTACGAATCCAGACGCTTGAAAAACCCGCCACCAAAAAAGGTCGTGACGGCAAGGTTTGAATTGCCAAAAAACTAAATAAACAAGTGGGTAAGCGTGTTTGCTACACACTTTTTTGAAAGGAATAAGAATGAAAAAATTTATTAGAAAATACCAACTTATAGTCGGCCTGATGCTTTGCTTGACCAGCTGGTCGCCGGACCAGAGTAAGCCCACTGTGTCTTTATCGAACAATGGGCCTATCTCAATAACCATCAACGTAGATAGACCTTTTCCACATAGGTGCC
>SCKX01000005.1 GCA_004100325.1 Candidatus Microsaccharimonas sossegonensis
ATCCGGAAAAAGTTGTGGGTAGACGCCTAAAAGCCGTCAGTGTCCAAAATAGCGAGCAGTGTGGGCAGGTCGGTTCCGAGGTTACCCTGCCGTGTCTTGGTTTTGACTTCGCATTCGTCGTCAAGCATGCCCGGCATCATGAAGTAGGTCATCCGGCCCATCGAGATTTCCTCGAAGCGTTTCTTCTTGACCTTGACCTTCTCCTGGATGGGGACTCGCTTTTGTAACCGGTCGGTAAACAGCACCTTGGCTCGCAGCCGCTCGAATGTGTAGCCGCGACCGTCTCGATACACCCGCCGCACCTTGGAATTGAAACTCTCCGTAAAGGCGTTGGTTATACGCACGTCGTCGAAGTAATTCAGTATCCATTCCTTCCAGTTGCGGAAGGCTGTCTTCACGGGGCGGAAGGGTTTTGCAAGCTCATCAGGAATGCTCGCCTCCCAGTTCAGATACTCGGCCCAGGCTTCTTCCTTGGTTTCCACCTCATAGACCTTGTAGAGCCGTTCCTTGAGGTCGTAGGCTGTCGCCAGCAGTGGAAAGCAATTGAGCCACCCAGAGACAGTCAGGTATTGCTCATCGTCCAGGTCGGCGGCACGCTTGGCGAACAGCTTGTGTGCCTTCTTCAATCCAGCGCCTTGCTTCTTCTGGTCTGCCTTGCCAATTGACCGCCTGACCGCATCAAAGGAAGCATTGGCCTTGCTGACGACGTGAAACTTGTCGACGACGATTTTGGCCTGCGGCAGCACGCGCTGGGCGGCTTGCCGATACGGTCGCCACATGTCGCAAGCAACATGGGTAATTTGCTCCTTGTTCGGTAGACTGTTCATGAACCGCTCTATCGACGTGCTGTAGCGGTCTGGCAGCATGTCAATCAGCGTGCGGCCATGGATGTTCGTGAAGATGGCACGGAAGCGGCCCAACTTGATTTCATCGACCCCCAGCCAAATAGGGGTCTCGCGCTGGAACTGCTTTTCCAGACTGGCTACGTAGGCATCGAAAATGTTGCGAACAGTCTTCTCATCAACACCTACCTGCTTGGCCACCTCGGCGTAGGTGTATTCGATGGACTGCCGACCCGTCCAGCGCACCAGGCGCTCAGTCATGGAGTGGTCGGCATCGACCTCGGCCACCACTGCCATGAAGGTCTTCCGGCATGCCAGACAAATCAGGCGCGGCACATCGAGGTGAATCATCATTGTCTTGCCGTGAGTCGGCAGGTCGCGGATAAACATAGAGCGACTGCCGTGTTTCTGGACACGATGCAATTCGCCGCAGTGCGGGCACAGGCGGGAGATAGCTGCTGGCTCTGCCTTGACGTGGTATTCGGCGTCCAGTTCCTTCATGCCAAGCTCGTTAAGGCCGGGAAGGTTCAGGATGCCAGTCATGCGGTGCTCCAAGCGAAAGAGCATGATTGTAGTGCAGTGTCAGCAACAACTAAAAATGCCTCCTACATTCCTTACTGCAGTGGAAAATTCCCGTATTCATCGCTCACTGGCATGCCTATTGCATTGACTGGTCGAGGTATATCAAGAAGTGAAATAATGATTATCCAAGGCTTCAGTAAGATTGCTTCTGCCTACAGTGCGACCAACAACTTGGCTGTTGAGCGGCAAACATCACCGGCGCCAGCGGCAAATTATGCCGATAAGGTAAGTATTTCCAATACGGCAAAAGCGTTGGCGGCAGGAGATACCAAGTCGTCAGTAGGGCCAAATCTTGCTTATCAGGAACTCTCAATAAAAAACGTCAAAGAATATCCTTCGTGGGGTGAAAAATTCACCAAAGATTTTGCTTATGACAAGGGATTTGAGACCACAGGGCCGTTGGTAGATATTTCAAACCTTCCCACGATTCGCTACACCTACACAGGTGAGTTGGTGACGGACTCTAATCTCACTGCTTTCAAGGCTGAGGCGGCAACGGCGCGCACAGGTAGAGTTGCGCTATACGAAGCGGAAAAAGCAAAGGGCACTTCTGACGCTGCAATTCTGGAAAAATTATTCCGCTATACCGACACGCAGTCGGATAGCTACCTCAGCAAAATTGGTTGGGAGCGGGCCAAGCCAGCAGACACTACGGCCGGAGCGACTCAAACAATTACCCCGGCGCAGCAAAAATTACTGAACGCAGCAAAATCCGACCGGGCCAGTGCCGAGAAGATTGCTTACGACCTAGCGAATACCCACAGCACCATCTTTTTTGATATTAGCGACCAACTGGGTGCAGGCAACGGTGGTGCCCCCGTAAGAAAACTATCTACTACTGGTGAAATCGTGAGTGACGACTACATCAAGAGATTCAGTGAGGCGGCGTCGGGAATTGATGCTCAACGACAATCCATCTATGAAACTGAGACAAAAAAGGGAACTGACCCTGTAGAAATTTTGAGCAAGATGATTGACTTCACTAACCAGCAAACCCAAGACTATCTTGATGCGACGGGTTGGGGATGGCGAGGGAGCGCCCCTCCGGCTTGATGCCTCAATCGTCAAACGTGCAGAGGGGCAGCACCCACAACTTTTTCCGGAGAGTGAACGTAAAACCTAGGCTACGTCAAAACCCTAAACCCACAACTTTTTCCGGAT
>SCKX01000006.1 GCA_004100325.1 Candidatus Microsaccharimonas sossegonensis
CGCTAGTGCGCCGTCTGCGAAGTCTTGTTAACACCGCGCCGGACCGCCTTGCGGATGATCTGGGAGGGATCCTTGGTCCAGACGAACGGAGTGGGGTGCTCGTTCCAGCGCGCGATGTACGCCTTGATGTGCCTCATGAGCGCCCCGACGCTCGGGAAGGAGCCGCGGCGGATGGACTTGCGGGTGAGGATGCCGAACCAGGCCTCCACCATGTTCATCCAGGAGGCGCCGGTCGGCGTGAAGTGGAAGTGGATGTCGGGATGGGCGGCGAGGAACCGCTGCACCGCCGGCACCGAGTGGGTCGAGCTGTTGTCGAGCACGATGTGCAGCTCGCGCCGGCGGTAGCGGCGGCTGAGGGTCTCAAGGAAGTGCAGGAAGTCCGCCCCGGTGTGGGAGGTCGCGAGCTCGCCGGTGACCTTGCCGCTTCGGACCTCGAGCGCAGCGTACAGGTCGGTGAGGCCGTTGCGCCGATAGTCGTGGGTCTGCCGCGCCGGGATACCCGTTCGCAGCGGCAGGATCGGCTGGGTGCGCTCGAGCGCCTGGATCTGGGTCTTCTCATCCATGCAGAGCACGACCGCGCTCGTCGGTGGGGCGAGGTACAGCCCCACGATGTCCTCGATCTTCTCGGCGGCGCGGGGATCGCTGGTGAACTTGAAGGTCTCGCTGCGGTGCGGCGCAAGGGCGTGGTCGCGCCAGATGCGGCGCACCGTCTCGTGCGAGACGCCCACCTCCTTGGCGAGGTCCCGCGTCGACCAGTGCGTCTGGCCCGCTGGGGCCGGCTTGAGCGTGCGCGCGACGATCTTCGCCCGCATCCGCTCGCCATACACCCGCGGGCGTCCGGAGCGCGGGCGGTCCCGCAGCGCGCCAACGCCGGCCGCGGCGAAGCGGTGCCGGATGCGACTCACCTGCACTGGCGTGTACCCGGTGCGCTCGGCGACCTGGACGCCCCCGAGACCGCCGGCGATCAACAGCACCACCCGCGCGCGGCGCGCCAGGCCCGCCGGCCCTGCGCTTGCGCGCTGGAGACGCTCGAGCTCCCTCCTGTCCGCCTCGCTGAGCGTGATCACGAGCGCCGCTGCGGCCATCCCTCGACCTCCGACCCTGTGGTGGAGGCTATATTATCATGACTTATGTGTCGAAACACTAGTTGTTGAGCGACGGTGCCGAGGTCGGCGGAGAGCACAAAGAGGGCTGACTCCGTCGCGCAGAACACGAATCCGTCCGCCGCGAACAGGTCGCGCGAGGCTCCCCAGTACGCCTCACGCG